>JBKBHF010000005.1:0-119586 GCA_046297695.1 Permianibacter sp.
GGTAGTCATGCTGACGCAGGTGGCGTGCCAATGCGAACAGCGCCACCTTGGAGGCATTGCTGCGTCGGCTGAACATTGACTCGCCGAAAAACAAGCGGCCGATGGCAATGCCGTAAATGCCCCCGATGAGCATATCGTCGGCCCACACTTCGACACTGTGCGCTACGCCATGCTGATGCAGACGAACATACGCCGCGATCATCCCGGCGGTGATCCAGGTGCCATCCTGGCCCGGACGAGGGCTGTCGGCGCAGCCCTGAATGACATTGGTAAAGGCCATGTCAACGGACAACTGCCAGCGACATTTTCGGACAAACTTACGCAGCGAAGCGGGCAGCGTCATCTGATCCAGCAGGAACACCGCACGTGGGTCCGGCGACCACCAGAGAATCGGATCGCCTTCGGAAAACCATGGAAAAATGCCGTTGCGATAGGCTTCGGTCAGCCGTTCAACGGACAGATCGCCGCCAATGGCGAGCAGGCCGTTCGGATCGCGCAAGGCGCGTTCGGCTGCCGGCAACGCGACACCGGGTCGCAGAATCGGCAGCTTCATGATTCCGCTCGCCAAAGCGCTGATCCCGGACAGGGCGAACGCGTGGATATGTGCATGTTGGTCATGCGCGTGCTGATTGCGCCAAAAACAAAGGCCCGTGCGGGCCTTTGTTTTTGGCTGTCATCACTTGGCCAGCGCATCCAGATACTTCTCGGCATCCAGCGCCGCCATGCAGCCGGTGCCGGCCGAGGTGATGGCCTGACGGTAAATATGATCAGCGACATCGCCTGCGGCAAATACGCCCGGCACGCTGGTCGCGGTAGCATTGCCTTGAGTGCCGCTCTTGACGACGATGTAGCCGTCTTTCATTTCCAGCTGGCCAGCGAAGATGTCGGTGTTCGGTTTGTGACCGATGGCGATGAAGCAGCCGGCCAGATCTAGTTGCTTGGTGCTGCCGTCCTGGGTGCTCTTGATGCGCACGCCGGTGACACCGGATTGATCGCCGAGCACTTCATCCAGCGTGTGGTTCCAGTGGATGGTGACTTTGCCGGCTTTCGCTTTCTCGAAAATATGATCCTGCAGGATCTTTTCCGATTTGAACTTGTCGCGGCGGTGAATGACGTGCACATGCGAGGCAATGTTCGACAGGTACAGCGCTTCTTCAACGGCGGTGTTGCCGCCGCCAACCACGCAGACCACCTGGTTCTTGTAGAAGAAGCCGTCGCAGGTCGCGCAGCCCGACACGCCCTTGCCCATGAAGGCTTCTTCCGACGGTAAACCGAGGTATTGCGCCGAGGCGCCGGTGGCGATGATCAGCGCATCGCAGGTGTATTCGGCGCTGTCACCGATCAGCACGAACGGCCGCTCGGTCAGTTTGACGGTGTGGATGTGATCGAAAATGATCTCGGTGCCAAAGCGCTCCGCGTGTGCCTGCATGCGCGCCATCAGTTCCGGTCCCTGCACGCCGTTGTTGTCACCGGGCCAGTTGTCGACATCGGTGGTGGTCATCAGCTGGCCACCTTGCTGCATACCAGTGATGATCACCGGTTTCAGGTTGGCGCGCGCGGCGTAGACGGCAGCGGAATAGCCCGCAGGACCCGAGCCCAGAATCAAGAGACGGTTGTGCTTGCGTTGCATCATGGTTTTCCTTAGGCGTGACGGCCAGAACAGCGCCGCGTCAGGACGGCAAAGTTGGCGGCATTCTACGCGAATTCAAGTCCGCTCGTGCCGGGCCGAATCAATCCCTGCGATGGAGCCGGTCAATTACGAACAGGCGTTTGCTGGCAATGCTTATTCTTTCGCCAGTCTTGACGTCCTGCCTACAACGGGGACAGAACCTGGCGAGTCGCTCGTTTCCGGTCCGCAGGTGGGCCTGTGGCAGGTGCTCCTCCGTAAGCCGGTCGCGGCTCGAGCCGGACCGGGGTGGGTAGCGACGGCAGCGGCTCGTGCCGCACGGCGCAGCGGACCCGTCAAGCAAAAACCCGGCGGCTGCCGGGCTTTTGTTGATAACGAGCCAGCTTGCTGGAGCGTTACAGACCGAGCGCTTTTTCCGCCGGCACATATTCCATGTCGAAGCCTTCGGCGACCGGTTTGTAGGTCACGTTACCGGCATGTACGTTCAGGCCGTTGCGCAGGTGCACATTGTCGGCCAGTGCTTTCTTGGCGCCTTTGTTGGCCAGTTCGATGATGAACGGCAGCGTGGCGTTGTTGAGGGCAAAGGTCGAGGTACGCGGCACGGCGCCCGGCATGTTGGCAACGCAGTAGTGGACGACGTCGTCGACGATGTAGGTCGGCTCGGCGTGGGTCGTCGCGTGCGAGGTTTCGAAGCAACCGCCCTGGTCGATGGCGACGTCAACAACCGCCGAGCCTGGCTTCATGCGCTTGACCATGTCAGCGGTGACGAGCTTCGGTGCCGCCGCGCCCGGGATCAGCACGCCGCCGATCACCAGATCCGCATCCAGCACATGACGCTCAACCGCGTCGGCGCTCGAGAACACGGTTTCGATGCGCGTGCCGAACTGGGCAACAAGACGACGCAGCACATCGACGTTGCGATCCAGCACGATCACTTGCGCGCCGATACCAACCGCCATCAGCGCAGCGTTCGCGCCAACGACACCGCCGCCGAGAATGACGACCTTGCCATGCTCAACGCCTGGGACGCCGCCGAGCAGAATGCCGCGGCCGCCATTGGCTTTTTGCAGCGCAGTCGCGCCGGCTTGAATCGACATGCGACCGGCCACTTCCGACATCGGTGCCAGCAGCGGCAGACCGCCGGTGGCCGAGGTCACGGTTTCGTAGGCGATGCAGGTGGCTTTCGATTTGATCAGATCTTCGGTTTGCGGCAGATCCGGTGCGAGGTGCAGGTAGGTGAACAGGATTTGGCCTTCACGCAGACGGGCGCGCTCAACCGCTTGCGGTTCCTTGACCTTGACGATCATCTCGGCCTTGGCAAAAACCTCGTCGGCAGTTGCCATTACTTTCGCGCCAGCGGCTTCATAGTCGGCGTCGGTGAAGCCGATGCCGATGCCGGCGTTGTGCTCGACGATGACGCTGTGGCCTTGCAGCACCAGCTCGCGCACCGAGGCCGGCACCATGCCGACGCGATATTCGTGGTTCTTAATTTCCTTTGGTACACCGATCAACATGGGGTTTCTCCTCGAAAGAACCGGAAGCGGCGGCGTCTGGCGCAGCAAAGCTGCTGTCAGAAAACGCAGGCGCAAAATTTTTCGCTATTTTAGTTAGCAAATGGCAGATTTTTTCCCTAATATTTCTCACAAGCCGGAGTTTTCACCAAGTCTTTGCCATTAGGTAGCATAAAATCCTGTGCGTGCACGAAAAATCCAGATTTATCAACTAGATAGAATCGACCGCAAGATCCTGCGCGAGCTCCAGCGCGACGGCCGGCTGGCCAACGTCGAGCTCGCCAAGCGGGTCGGCCTGTCGCCAACGCCTTGTCTCGAGCGCGTGAAAAAGCTGGAGGAAGAGGGCTATATCAGCGGTTACCATGCCCGCCTGAATCCGACCAAGTTGGCCGCGGGCTTGCTGGTCTTTGTCGAAATCCGGCTGGTGCGGACCTCGGCGGACGTGTTCGAGGCTTTCAAGAAAGCGGTGGTCGAGCTGCCGCAGGTCATGGAATGCCACCTCGTTTCCGGCGATTTCGATTACCTGATCAAGGCCCGGGTCGCCGACATGGTGGCCTACCGGCAATTGCTGGGCGAGACCCTGCTGACCCTGCCCGGAGTATCGGGTTCACGCAGCTACGCGGTGATGGAAGAGGTCAAGGAGACCATGAGTCTGGCCGTGGCCGATTGAGTAATTTTCAAGATAATTCAGTACAATAGCGCAAACAGTTGAGACAGTTTCTTATGGCGCAGGCAACACCGAAAAAAGTCAAAAAGCCGAGCGATGCCAGCAAGGGCGTTGCAAGAAGCTTGTCTGCGAATCTGCCGCCGGCGGTCAAAGCCCGGCTGCGCGAAGCGGCCATCCTGAGTTTGGGCCTCATCGCCATCTTGCTGCTGCTGGCACTTGCCAGCTATCACCGTAATGACGGCGCCTGGAGCTACTACAGCAGCGAAGCCAGCATCCATAACTGGATTGGTCCGGTCGGCGCCTGGTTCGCCGACGTCAGTCAGTTCCTGATTGGCTACTCGGCGTGGTTGTTGCCGCTGGCGCTTGGCTTCATCACCTTCGTGGCCTTCAAGGCCCGGGAAGAACCGCTGCCGAAAGCCTTCTGGTGGACCAAGCTGGCCGGCATCCTCTTGCTGTTGCTCGGTGCCGCCGGTTTGTCGGCCCGGCATTTCAGCGATCCTGCCGAGCAGCCCAGTTATCTCTCCGGCGGTGTGCTCGGCCGCGCCGTCGATGCCGGTTTTGCCGAGGCACTCAGCAGTGCCGGATCAACGCTGGTGTTGTTCACCCTGTTTGTCGTTGGCGTGACGCTCTTCACTGGCTTGTCGTGGTTCCGGTTGCTGGAAGTGGTCGGCCGGAAAACCCTAACCCTTATCGCGATGCTGTGGCACAAGGCGCGCGCTTCGCGGCAACCGTTGCCGGTTACCGAACGGCGCGTGGCCGATCCGGATTTCGTCGATCTGAATTACGAAGAGCAGCGCGCGGCGCAAATCGCCCGCGAAGTGCGCGAGGAAGCGCTGCGGCGGGAGAAAGAGCGTCAGAAAGAGCGCGTGGTGCCGGTCAAGATTGAACCGGCGGTCGCCAAGGTGGAAGTCGCGCCGCGAGTCGAGAAGCAGCAGCAGAAAGCCAAGCAGCAACAGCTGTTCGATGAGCCGGTTACCGGCGATGTGCCGTCGGTCAGTCTGCTCGAAGAGCCGCCAGCGACCACGCGGCAAGTATCGCAGAGTGCGCTCGAAGCGATGTCGCGGCTGGTCGAAATCAAGCTGCGCGATTTCGGTGTCGATGCCCAGGTCGTTGCGGTGCATCCCGGCCCGGTGATCACCCGGTTCGAGCTGGATTTGGCTGCTGGCGTCAAGGTGTCACGGGTCACCAATCTGGCGAAAGATCTGGCGCGAGCGATGTCGGTGGTCTCGGTTCGCGTGGTCGAAGTGATTCCAGGCAAATCGACCGTTGGCCTTGAAGTGCCAAACGAAACCCGCGAAACGGTGCGCCTGCGCGAAGTCATTGCCTCGCGTGAATTCGACGACTCGAAATCGCCGCTGTCGATGGTGCTAGGTAAGGATATTTCCGGCAAACCGGTGGTGGTGGATCTGGCCAAGATGCCGCATTTGCTGGTGGCCGGTACCACCGGTTCCGGTAAGTCGGTCGGCCTGAACGCGATGCTGCTCAGCATGCTCTACAAGAGCAAGCCGAGCGAGCTGCGGCTGATCATGATCGACCCGAAAATGCTGGAACTGTCGGTCTATGCCGACATCCCGCATTTGCTGACGCCGGTCGTCACGGACATGAAAGACGCCGCCAACGCGCTGCGCTGGTGCGTGGTTGAGATGGATCGGCGCTATAAGCTGATGGCGGCAATGGGCGTGCGCAATCTGGCCGGCTTCAATCGCAAGGTCGAGGACGCCGCCAAAGCCGGTGAACCGATTCTGGATCCGCTCTGGAAACCGGAACTGAACCTGAACGCCGAAGCGCCACCGTTGGAAACGTTGCCGGCGATTGTCGTCGTCATCGACGAGCTGGCCGACATGATGATGATCGTCGGCAAGAAAGTCGAAGAGCTCATCGCCCGTATCGCCCAGAAAGCGCGTGCCGCTGGTATCCACCTGATTCTGGCGACGCAGCGGCCGTCAGTTGACGTGATCACGGGTCTCATCAAAGCCAACGTGCCGACCCGGATTGCGTTCCAGGTGTCATCGCGGATCGACTCGCGGACCATTCTGGATCAGCAGGGTGCCGAACAATTGCTGGGGCAGGGTGACATGCTCTACCTGCCGCCGGGAACTTCTGTGCCGGTACGGGTCCATGGAGCGTACGTTGCCGATGAGGAAGTGCACCGCGTGGTGCAGGACTGGCGTCGCCGTGGCGAGCCGAACTATCTCGACAGCATCACCAAGGGCGGTGCCGACAGTGAATCGCTGACCGGTCTTGATGGCGTCGGTGACAGCGGCGGCAGCAGCGAAGGCAGCGAATCGGACCCGCTTTACGACGAAGCGGTGCGCTTCATCACCGAGCAGCGCCGGGTGTCGGTATCGCTGGTGCAGCGCAAGTTCAAGATTGGCTACAACCGCGCCGCTCGCTTGGTTGAAGAAATGGAAAACGCTGGCGTGGTCAGCTCAATGGCTTCGAACGGCAACCGCGAAGTGCTGGCGCCGCCACCGGTTTGAGCCAACACGGCATGGCGGTATTGATTATCAGGCGGCTCAGGCATGGCAGAGCCGCCGTTTGTTTTTAATGGAGTCATGATGAAACGCATTAGCCTGGCTGCAATCGCTTTGTTCAGCTCGTCGCTGGCATTCGCGGAAACGGCTGCTGACAAACTGTCAGGCCTTATTACTGGTCTCAACAATTTCTCAGCCAAGTATGAGCAGACCGTGCAAGGTAGCCGCAATGCCAAGGGCGAAAAATCGCGCGGCATTTTCCAGTTGCAGCGGCCCAACAAATTCCGCTGGGAAACCGAGTCGCCGTACCGGCAGATTCTGGTCAGCACGGGTAAAGAGATGTGGGCGTACGAGCCGGATATCGACAGCGCCACCGTACAGGATTTGGAGCAGGGCCTTGGTTCCACGCCAGCGCTGTTGCTGTCCAGCACACCACAGCAGTTGATCGACAGTTTCAGCATTGAAGAAACCGGCGTCGGCATGTTCAAGCTGTTGCCGAAAGAAAGCACCGGCAACTTTGAAGAGATTCAGCTGGTGTTCGAAAACAAGGCACTGAAGCAATTGCTGCTGGCCGATACGCTCGGAAATCAGACGCTGGTGGTGTTTTCGTCGGTCAAGATGAACCAGACCATTCCGGCCTCGGCGTTTGAGTTCAAGCCGGGCAAGGAAGTCGATGTGATCGACAACCGGAAAAAACAGCCGTAAGTGGTGTAGGAGCGGCCTTGGCCGCTCCCACGAAAACCTGAAGAAACCTCTCAAGCAGGTTTAATGGACAACGGAATGCAATACGCCCCGCTGGCTGCGCGCATGCGGCCACGCACCATCGATGAATACGTAGGTCAGTCGCATCTGCTCGGGCCGGGCAAGCCGCTGCGTCGGGTGCTGGAGCAGGGCAATGTCCATTCGATGATTTTCTGGGGACCACCTGGCACTGGCAAAACCACCCTGGCGCAGATGATTGCGACCACCGCAAAGGCGGATTTCGAGAACCTTTCAGCCGTTCTCTCTGGTGTCAAAGATATACGCGAAGCGGTGGCACGCGCCGAGCAACGCCTTGCGATGGGCCGGCGCACGCTGATGTTTGTCGATGAAGTGCACCGCTTCAACAAGTCACAGCAGGATGCTTTCCTGCCGTTTGTCGAAAGCGGCACGCTGATTTTCATCGGCGCCACCACCGAGAATCCGTCATTCGAGCTCAACTCGGCGCTGCTGTCGCGGGCACGGGTCTATGTGCTCAAATCGCTGACCCAGGATGAACTCTTGCAGGTGCTGGAGCGGGCGCTGACCGATGTCGAACGTGGTCTGGGTGAAATTCCGGTCGAGTTTCCGCAGGTCTATCGTGAACGTCTGGTCGAAGTCGCCGATGGCGATGCCCGCAAACTGCTGAATCTGCTGGATGTGCTCGTGGATCTGGCCGATGAAGTCGATGGCCGGAAAACCATCACCGAAGAAAACCTGCGCGAACTGCTTGGCAACAAGTTGCGCCGGTTCGACAAGGGCGGTGAACAGTTCTATGACCAGATCTCGGCGCTGCACAAGTCGGTGCGTGGCTCGGATCCGGATGCGTCGCTGTACTGGTATTGCCGCATGCTCGATGGCGGTTGTGATCCGCTTTATATCGCGCGGCGTGTCGTCCGGATGGCGATTGAAGACATCGGCAACGCCGATCCGCGCGGCCTGCAACTGGCGCTCAATGCCTGGGACGTGCAGGAGCGGCTCGGTAGCCCGGAAGGCGAGTTGGCCATTGCCCAGGCCGTGGTCTACCTCGCCTGCGCCGCCAAGAGCAATGCCGTTTACACGGCGTACAACACGGCGCGCGAGGATGTCGGCAATGACACCACGCTCGATGTACCCATCCATCTGCGCAATGCCCCGACCAAGCTGATGAAGGAGCTCGGTTACGGCAAGCGTTATCGCTACGCCCATGACGAGCCGGATGCCTTTGCGGCCGGTGAAGTCTATTTCCCGGACGGCAAGCAACCGGTGTTCTACTACGAGCCGACCCCACGTGGTCTCGAAGGCCAGATCCGGGACAAGCTGCTCAAATTGCGTGCACTGAATGAGCAGGCCCGCAAGGGGAGCAAATCCTGATGGCTGCTGCGCTCGCCCCACTGTCGTTGCTGGCCGTTGCCGCTGGTGCGGTACTGGGCGCTTTGTTACGCTACCTGACCAATGTGGCAGCGCAGCACTGGCTCGGGCATCGTTTCCCGTGGGCGACCTTGGCCGTCAATCTGATTGGCTGTTTTCTGGCCGGCGCCTTGCTGGCCTGGCTGATGCGCGGCGCCATCAGTGAAGCGACCCGGTTGTTTTGGATGGTCGGTTTCCTCGGTGCGTTGACCACGTTCTCGGCGTTTTCGGTCGAGACGTTGGCCTTGCTGCAGAGCGGAGCCGCTGGCAAAGCCTTGTTGAATGTTGGCGCCAATGTGCTGGGTTCATTGGTGGCGGTGGCACTTGGTTTCTGGCTGGTTCGAGACGTGTTGGCGTGAAGCGCTTCGGTGCGCATGTCGCCCCCAGGGTTGAACGCGCCAATTTTTCTCTGTTTGGTTGGTAGGGTCGGTGCGCGACGCGTACCAATCCATGAAGCACACAACGTATTCGAATAACACGATGCGCAAGGCGCATCCCTGAAGATGGTTGAAGAACATGATCGATCCGAAATACCTGCGCGGTGATATTCAAACCGCTGCCGCCAATCTGGCCCGTCGTGGTTATGCGCTGGATGTTGCCAAGATCAGCGGGCTCGAAGAGCAGCGCAAGGCCCTGCAAACCAAGATGCAGGATCTGCAGAACCTGCGGAACACCCGCTCCAAGGCGATCGGTCAGGCCAAGGCCAAGGGTGAGGACGTGGCGCCGCTGATGGCAGAAGTGGCCAAGGTCGGTGACGAGCTGGAACTGGCGAAAGCGGATTTCGAAAAAGTGCAGGCCGAGATGGATGCCATCCACGCCAGCATTCCGAACCTGCTGCACGAGTCGGTGCCGGATGGCAGCGACTCCGATCAGAACGTCGAAGTGCGTCGTTGGGGTGAGCCGCGCCAGTTTGATTTTCCGGTGAAGGATCACGTCAGCCTTGGCGAGATTGACGGCGGGCTGGATTTTGCGCTGGCCACCAAGCTGACGGCGTCGCGTTTCATCGTCATGAAAGGCCAAATCGCCAAACTGCACCGGGCGCTGATCCAGTTCATGCTCGACATCCACAGCGAAGAGCATGGTTATACCGAAGTCTATGTGCCGTACATGGTCAACGGCGATTCGCTGCGTGGCACCGGCCAGCTGCCGAAATTCAAGGAAGATCTGTTCGCGGTCTCCGGTTCGACCCAGGACAACGCCCAGCTCTATCTGATTCCGACCGCGGAAGTGCCGGTCACCAATTTTGTGCGTGACGAGATTCTTGCGGCGGAACAACTGCCGCTGAAATTCTGCGCGCACACGCCATGCTTCCGCTCGGAAGCCGGTTCATATGGTCGCGACACCCGCGGCCTGATCCGTCAGCACCAGTTCGAGAAGGTCGAAATTGTCCAGATCGTCAAGCCGAGCGAATCGTATGAGGCGCTGGAAGCGTTGACCCGTAATGCCGAACGCATTCTGCAGTTGCTCGGCTTGCCATACCGGGTGATGGCGCTGTGCGCCGGCGATATCGGTTTTGGTTCAGCCAAGACTTACGATCTGGAAGTCTGGTTGCCGGGTCAGAACGCTTATCGCGAGATCTCGTCCTGCTCCAACTTCGAGGATTTCCAGGCCCGTCGCATGCAGGCGCGCTGGCGCAACCCGGATACAGGCAAGCCGGAACTCGTGCATACCTTGAACGGGTCGGGTTTGGCGGTTGGTCGCACCTTGGTTGCGGTACTGGAGAACTACCAGAATGCCGATGGCAGCGTCACGGTGCCGGCGATACTGCGGCCGTATTTGCGCGGCTTGGAGAAAATCGGCGGTTGAAACAGGCAAGGGCATTGAAAGCCATGCGATCCGACCCCAATCTCAGACTTTACCTTTGTGAGCGCCAAGGTCGAGAGACCATGGCGAGCGGAAATGCTTAGTCAATTGCGGTTGTTGGCCGGTCGTTTGCTGGTATTGGCAATCTATGTCGGTCTGGCCTTCGTAGGAATTGTCATGCTGGTCTGGGGCTTTGTGTTTGCCCTGGCTGTTGCCGGCGGTTTGCTGCTGCTGTTCCTGTTGATGCGCCTGTTTGGCAAGCGGCCCTCGATGCGCTTCCGCCGCACCGGCACGCCGCCGCCCTATGGCGCCGACAGCCGTGGCTCATCGGCCACGGCCACCACCGGGAACCAAACGAGCGCTGAGGTCATCGAATTGCAGCGCCGTGACGACGGTAGCTACGAGTGATTCTGAACATTGGGGTAACCCCGAATAATTGAGCGCAGGGCAGAGCATCCCGTTTTGCCTGCATTGCGCTGGCTGACCCAGGGAGTGTCGAGATGCAGTGTCCCGTTTGCAAGACGGTCAATCTGGTGATGGCGGATCGGCAAGGTATTGAAATCGATTATTGCCCGCAGTGCCGTGGCGTATGGCTGGATCGCGGTGAGCTCGACAAGATCATCGAGCGCAGCGCCGGAGCGCAGATCCCGACACCGGCCGTATCAGCACCGCAACCGCAATACACGCCACCACCGATGCAACAACCACCGGTACAAAGTCCGCCGCCTTACCGCGGCGATGATCGGTCGTATTATGAGCGCGATTACAGGCATCATGATCCGCGTCAACACGGCCACTACGACAAAGACTATCGTTACGGTCACAAGCGCAAGCGGGAAGGTTTCCTGAGTGATTTGTTCGATTTCGATTGATGCTTTACGCAGCCGGCTCCGCCGGCTGTTTTCTTTCCAGTACTTATTTCGGGAATTTATATGACCGCCGTTACGGCCTCGCGCTACAGCTTTGGCGAAGAGCTGGCCAATGCCATCACCCACGGCCTCGGCATTTTGTTGTCTATCATCGGGCTTGCCGTGCTGACCGGTTTTGCCGCCGCCTATGGCGATGCCCGTCATGTGGTCGGCGTCAGTGTGTTCGGTGCCTCGCTGGTGCTGCTCTACACCTCGTCCACGCTCTATCACAGCATTCCGGCGCCGCGCGCGAAAGAGGTGCTGCGTGCGCTTGATCACTCATTCATTTTCATTCTGATTGCCGGCACTTACACGCCGTTCTGTCTGGTCACGCTGCAGGGCGCATGGGGCTGGGGCTTGTTCGCCTTCGTCTGGTCACTGGCGATCATCGGCATCATTTGCCGGCTCTGGCTTGGCCGCAAATCGGGCTACGTCTCGGTCGCGGTGTACTTGCTGATGGGCTGGTCGGTGGTACCGGCCTTTGACACCCTGGTGCAAAACATAACTTCAACTGGGTTGTGGTTGATGGTGGCAGGAGGCATCGCCTACACCGGCGGTGTCGTGTTCTACCTTTGGCGCAAACTGCCTTATCACCACGCCATCTGGCATGTGTTTGTGCTGGCTGGCAGCGTGCTGCATTTCTTCGCGGTGTTGTTCGGTGTGCTGCCGGATGCCGGTGCGCGCTTGCTGGAACTCTGCGGTGTCGGCGCCTGAGTTATCAGCGCCTGAGTTATCAGGTCGTTGACTGAATGTTGTACAAAAGGCCGCATCAGCGGCCTTTTGTCTTTTTGACTATGCTGCAGGACGGAAGTTGGAAGACTTCCGCTATCACTCTTTTCTTTCTACGCTGAAGCAGAACGCGCTGGAGCCCGTCATGAACACGCATCGCATGGAATCCGACAGCCACGGCCAGATCGCTGTGCCGGCGGATTGTTACTGGGGCGCGCAGACCCAGCGCTCGCTGGCGAACTTCAAGATCGGTGGCCATCGCTTTTCGCGCGGTGTCATTCAGGCGTTTGGCTTGGTAAAAAAAGCCGCAGCGCTGACCAACGGCGATCTCGGCAAGCTCGATGCGCAGCGGGCGGACTGGATTGTCCGTGCCTGTGATGAAGTGATCGCCGGCCGTTGGGACGCGCAGTTTCCGCTGGTGGTGTGGCAAACCGGCAGTGGCACGCAGAGCAACATGAATGCCAATGAGGTGATTGCCAATCGTGCCATCGAACTTGCCGGTGGTGTGATCGGCAGCAAGCAACCGGTGCATCCCAATGATCACGTCAACATGTCGCAATCATCGAACGATTGCTTCCCGACCGTCATGCATGTGGCAACGGTGCTGGCGCTCAATGAGCAGGTGCTGCCGGCGCTAGCGCGGTTCAAGGCAACGCTTGCGGCCAAGGCGGACGCTTTTGCCGATGTCGTCAAGATTGGCCGTACCCATCTGATGGACGCGACGCCGCTGACACTCGGGCAGGAGCTATCCGGTTATGTCGCGCAGCTGCAGTTTGCTGAAAAACAGATTCAGCACAGTCTGGAAGGGCTTTGTGAACTGGCGCTCGGTGGCAGCGCCGTTGGCACCGGCTTGAATACCCATCCGGAATACGCCAACCGCGTTGCCGGGCATATCGCCCGCTTGACCGGACAGCCGTTCCGCACCGCGCCGAACAAATTCGCTGCGCTCGCCGGTCACGATGCGATGGTCGCGGCCAGCGGCGCGCTGCGCGTGCTGGCGCAAGCCGCGTTCAAGATCGCCAACGACATTCGCTTGCTGGCAAGCGGGCCGCGCAGCGGCTTGGGGGAGATCCATATTCCGGAAAACGAACCCGGCAGCTCGATCATGCCGGGCAAGGTCAATCCGACCCAAAGCGAAGCGCTGACGATGGTGGCGGTGCAGGTCATGGGCAATGACGCGGCCGTTGGCTTTGCCGGTAGTCAGGGCCATCTGGAGCTGAATGTGTTCAAGCCAGTGATCGTGCACAACGTGCTCGAATCCGCGCGGCTGCTCGCCGATGCGCTGAACAGTTTCAACGACCATTGCGCGGTTGGCATCGAACCGGATCGCGCTGCGATAAAGCGGCATCTGAACAACTCGTTGATGTTAGTCACCGCATTGAATCCGGTGGTGGGATACGACAACGCCGCCAGAATTGCCAAGACCGCACATGCAGACGGCATTACCTTGAAGCAAGCAGCGGTGAAGCTGGGCTTGCTGACGGCAGAACAGTTTGATCAGCATGTGCGGCCGGAGCAGATGGTGAGGCCTTAGTTTTTCTGGATTGATCGAGCCGCTATGGATTGCTGTTCTGAGTTTGGTTTGGGTGGAGTAGTTGCTTGGGGTTGTGCTGAAGGCGCGGGGCGGCAATTACCCCACCCTAGCCCTCCCCTTGACAGGGGAGGGAACATTCAGCTCCTCCCCCTGTGAAGGGGGAGGTCGGGAGGGGGTAATTGCCGCGCAGCTCCCTCAGCGCAACTCGATCCTGCTAGCTTAGCGAGCGATTTTTCTGTTCACGCCTGATCCACCAGCGCGCATAGAAGATCATATTCACCACCAACACCACACCAGCGAGCACGTATTGCACGGTTGTTGTCAGGCCACTCGGATAGACAATCGGCAATAAGTAGTGCTCAACAAATCCACCGGGATAACCGGCTTCGCCGGCAAGGCGGCGGAAATGGTTTTCCCACGGTGTCAGCGGGCAGACCTTGCCGCTGATCTCAATGCCGATACCCCAGAGCGCAGCCGGCAGGTGCAGCCAGATCAGGCGTGGCCAGCGTGGCAGCAGGGCGCCGCCAAGCACGACGAAAACGATGAAGCCGAGGTGGATCAGGAAAATGCCATCGGCGAGCACGCGGTCCCACATCGGCTGGTTCCTCAGGCGGCGGCGCGGGTTTCAAACAGGATAGTCGCGACGGCTTTCGGATCGTTGTTGGTGCGGATGCGCTGGAACAGCGTTTCCGCTTCCGGATAAATGCGGCGCAGATAGTGCAGCCATTGCTTCAATCGGCCGGTCTGGTGACGCTGTTCGATATGGAGCTGCAATTGCTGCCAGAAATAATGCAGCAGTGGCTGCAGCGAAGCCCAGCTGGCGACATCGGCCGTACTGCCGCGGATCATCAGCGCCAGCGCCGGATTGGCGACCATGCCGCGACCGAGCATCACGTCGATGCAGCCGCTTTCGGCGCGGGCGCGGTGAAAATCTTCCACCGTCCAGATCTCGCCGTTGGCGATCACCGGAATCGACAGTGCTTCGCGAATGGCAGCGATCTTGTCCCAGTAGGCCGGTGGCCGGTAACCATCCATCTTGGTGCGGGCATGCACGGTCAGTTCTTCGGCTCCGCCGTTTGCCAATGCCTGCGCACAGATCACGGCGTTTTCCGGTGACTCGTAGCCGAGCCGCATTTTCGCCGTGACCGGAATATTGCGCGGCACCGTAGCCCGCACGGCTTCGACGATGGCGAGCAGCAGCTCCGGTTCTTTCAACAGCACGGCACCGCCACGATGGCGGTTCACGGTTTTGGCCGGGCAGCCAAAATTGAGATCGATACCGCAGGCACCAAGCTCGGCAGCACGCGCGGCGTTGTCGGCGATGCAGATCGGATCGGAGCCGAGCAATTGCACTCGCACCGGAATGCCGGAGACGGTGCGGCTCTCGCGTTGCAATTCCGGCACGATGCGATAAAAACTTTTCGGCGGCAGCAGTGTGTCGGTCACGCGGATGAATTCGGCGATGCACAAATCGACACCGCCGACGCGGGTCAGCACGTCGCGGAGCAGGTGGTCGAGCAGGCCCTCCATCGGGGCGAGCAGAATGCGCATGGCGGAGCAGGGCAGGGAATGCGGGGCAGGGCGCGCATTCTACTACCGCCCGGCAGCCGGGTGCGAACGGCCGCTTGTCGACGTATTACGGAAACATCAGCGGTCCGCGATGGTCGCGCAGATCGGTGCTTTCTTCGAGCTCGGCGAGTGGCGTGTCGGTCTTGAGTTTGCGGTCGTAGGCGCTGATTTCCACCTCCGGGTGATGGCTGCGGATCACCGCGCAAACCGATTCCGCCTGCCAGCGCGGCACATCGATCAAGAGCAGCAAATGGCCGTTGTCGATGGCGGCCTGATAGCGCTGAATGCCGCGTTCCGGCACGGAAATGCCAATCAGCGAACTGGCCCAGGCACCGAAGCCGGCGCCCAGTACACCCATGCCAAGCACGGCGCCGCCGCCAAGGACCAGACCCATCGGCGGAAACGTCACCGCCGCGATGCCGGCCAGCAGACCGGTGCTGCCACCGAGCGCGACGCCGCGGGCGATCGCGTGGGTAAAGTCACTGCTGGCGAAGGCGCCAGCCTCGTGCAGATGCGCTGCTTCCAGCGCGTGATGGTCCTTGCCGACGATGGCAATATTGGCTTCGCCAACGCCGAGCTCGCGCAGCTCATTGACGATACCGGTCGTGGTGTCCAGATCCGGCACCAGAAAATACAGGCGTTTCATGTCCGCACTCCGCCGCAGAGAATGCGCCGATTGTAAGCAGCAGCGACGGTTCGGCCCGCTTTAGCAGCCAAACCGACTTTCCTGCCATCGCGCTTAGCACAGGCGCTTCTCAACGTCGGCTTGCCGTCACCGCATCCGCTCGCTAAGGTGCCGCCACGCTTTTTTTGCCCGGATGCCACTGCCGATGACCACCCTCGAACGCCTCGAACAGGCTGTCGCCACCGCCGACCGCGATACCGTCACGCTCTCGCTCGATGACGCCCGCAAACTGCTCGCCGTCGCCAAGGGCCTCGCGGTCGATCCGCCGGTACGCTACCAGCACTACAAGGGCCCGTACTATCAGCTCATCTGCCACGCCACGTTCGAAGCCGACGAACAGCCGATGACGGTGTACCGGGCGCCAAACGGCTCGCTGTGGATCCGCTATCAGTCGGTGTTCGAGGAAATGGTCGACGTCGAAGGCCGGCGCGTGCCGCGGTTCAAGCCGGTGGAGGCGTGAGCTATCTGATGGGCGCTGTCAGTCCGGCTGCGCCCAGACACGTATGCGCTTGAGTTCCCTCTCCCTTGACGGGAGAGGGCCAGGGTGAGGGTGAACTTCCCGTCCGCAGCACCGCCGGCAATCGCGCAAGCCCAGCCGACACTGGTCCGATCGGCAATTATTCCCCGACCGCCCGCATTACAAACCCGGCAATCGAATATGCGACAATGCCGGCCTTTCGCCGGGCCGGCTTTGGCCCATCCGCTCACCCTCCACCGTGGAGCCTTCCGTGACTGCACTGTCCATCAACTGCCTGTTCGACAGCGGCGCCATCGACGTCGTCAGCCTCAGCAACCCGCAAGACATCCAGCTCAACATCCGCCGCGACAACGCCTCGGAATTCGCCCAGTGGTTCCACTTCCAGCTGAGCGGCGGCAAAGGCAAAGATCTGAAGCTGCGCTTCACCAACATTGCCGACACCGCCTACCCGCCGGGTTGGGAAAACTATGACGTCGTCGCCAGTTACAACCGCGTTGACTGGTTTCGCGTGCCAACGACTTGCGACGGCAAGGAAATGGTCGTCGAATTCCAGCCGGAAGCCGACACCGTCTGGTTCGCCTACTTCGAACCGTATTCGTGGGAACGCCACCTCGAACTCATCGGCTTCGCCAACGAATTCGAACATGTCGATGTCCACACCCTTGGCCAGACGCTCGACGGCCGCGACATGACGCTGCTCGAAATCACCAACGCCGAATCGCAACTGCCGCGCGAGCAGAAGAAAAAAATCTGGCTCATCGCCCGCCAACACCCGGGCGAAACCATGGCCGAATGGTTCGTTGAAGGTTTCCTCGAGCGCTTGCTCGATCCGGATGAGCCGGTCGCCCGCACGCTGCTCGACCACGCCATTTTCTACGTCGTGCCGAACATGAACCCGGACGGCTCCGTGCGCGGCAACCTGCGCACCAACGCCGCCGGCGCCAACCTGAACCGCGAATGGCTCGCGCCGACCATGGAGCGCAGCCCGGAGGTTTTTCTCGTTCGCCAGAAGATGATGGAGATCGGCGTCGACATGTGCCTCGACGCGCACGGCGATGAAAACCTGCCATACAACTTCGTCGCCGGTTGCGAAGGCATTCCGTCCTATGACGACCGCCACCACAAACTGGAAGAAATGTTCAAAGCCGCCTGGCTCGCCGTCAGCCCGGACTTCCAGGTCGAAAAAGGCTACGACCGCGACGAACCGGGCAAAGCCAACCTCAGCATGGCCACCAGCTGGGTCGGCGAGCAGTTCAAGTGCCTGTCCTACACCATCGAAATGCCGTTCAAGGACAACGCCAACCTGCCGGACCCGGATGTGGGCTGGAGCGGGGAGCGCAGCCGGATCTTTGGTGCGTCGGTGTTGAATGCGATTCGGGTGGTGTTGCCGCATTTGCGGTAAGACGTTGTATTGCGCTGCACAAGAATGCCGGCTGTTGCCGGCATTCTTGTATGTCGATTGAAGACTTTTGCTTTTTGAAGTCAAAATACAGACGAAAAAAACGCCATGACCAGCAGGAACTAAGTGACTGCGTTATTGCGAGCACAGTCTGGCGCTCAATGCCGTTTAGGTGGGAGGAGTCCACCGATACCATTGCCCTACAAGTTCCGCATCAACCTGTATTAGACCTGTGAACCGAATCACAGCTTATCTTCATCTATTCTCCAGAATAATCCAGCACTTGAAACCTCAGTGCAACTGGAAAGCTATCGAAATTTTCGCCCATTATAAGAAGCTTAAATGAAGAAAATGGTGCTTTTGGGGCTATTTACATTGTTCAGCGGCATGGTCAACGTATTCGCTGACTCTCCCAAAGGAGATGGAAACGGTGGAGTTTCATGCAAGCCCGCTTGTGGCACGTTTCGATGTGACTCAAGAGCTTGCACAGCCTGCAACGCTGATGGCTGCGTCATTATTCCACACCGTCAAGCTCAGCAATAATGCAATCGCCCCGGCGTCCCATGCGCCGGGAATTAGAGAAAAGTCATGAAAAAGAAGAATACTGTTGTTTTTTTAATTTGCGTTGGCATTCCGATAGCAATTCTAACTTGGCCTGTATCCAAGAATATCGAAAGACATGGAGCAAACCCCATCCAACCCAAGCCCAACATTACTAACAGCCCCGCAAGCCGACCCGAGACGGGCATTGTAGACTTACAAGATCAAGATAAAGGCGAAAGCCCTCATTTGGATGTGAGCAATTTATTGAAGAATGTGGACGAGCCTACCTGGCGAAGGGATCTCGACGAAGGGCTGTATGAATTATCGACTAAGCCAATTTTTAGCACCGTACTTGCCTTGGAAGATGTGACATGTAGAAACGATGCTTGTCAAATTTCGGGGAGGATGTACAGCAGTGACCGGGCTGCGTTGAAGCTGTATCAATTAATGGAAGAAATGAAAGCAAATAATCGGATCGTTGGTGAACAATCGGAACGACATGTCGTGCTGGACAGCCTGACAATGGGCGGAACAGATGCTCCTTTCAAGTTAAGAATACAGTCTGATGATCCAAAGCTTTACCAGCCCAGTGTCAACCAGGTCTTTGAAGCCTTTGAAGCCTTTGATGCGCAAGAAAAGTCTAAGGGAAATTAAATTATGGATAAGGCCATGATGGCAATTTCGCTACTCCTCATTTCGACATTGGGCCACTCAGCGGAACTCCAAGGAACTATCACGATAGAACGTCTGATGGATAATAATCTGCTTCCTTTTGACGAAAAATCTGGTGGCTTTACGCTACCTACAATAAAGGGATTTGATGGGGGTGGGCGGTTGATCTTTGTGCATATTGGTCGAATTAAAGACTCATTCCAGCTACCAGAGCCAACGACAGCTATTGCAGCTGATAGTTCATTTTCACTAAGCGGAGAACTCAAGCTTGCCGGCGTTCAGCGGCAGCAAGTTAACGCCCCTGCTATATTGATGTATGTCAGTAAGTCAATGTGCTCAGTTTGTAACGAAGTAACAAGTGATGCCCGCAAGCACCTCAAAAAGACTGGCTGGGCTGGTGCGGATATAGTACTTGTTAATGTCGATTAGAGACCGTTCAGAATTCTGTGTCAGCCTGATCGGCTAGATACGTAACGCGGCGTCTAACCGGCCTTCAAAATAAATCGCCAGCTGCGACCGTTTCGCCGCACGTTGAGCCGCTTGCAGGAAATGCAGCTGGCGCGGTATGGCGCGTCAGCCGCATAACGGCGGAAGAGCTGTGGCAAGCCGTCGCAATGCGGTGTCAGTAAGGCGTGCCGTCTTTGCGGGAGAACACCCAGGCGCCGTTGATGAATTCGGCTTTCAGATCGTCATCCGGATAAAACACGGTATCGCCCGCGCTGCGATCACCCACTTCGAGATACAACACGTCTTCGCTGCCTTCATTGACCAGGCAATGGCCGTTGCCGGTGCCGGCCTTGAAGCCGGCACACATGCCCGGCTCCAGTTGCGTTTTGCCGGCATCGGTCAGCAGAGTCGGGCGGCCGGCTATGATGTAAATGAATTCATCTTGCTTGGAATGGGCGTGTCGTAGTGCTGAGCTACCGCCTGGGGCAATGCGGGTCAGGTTGACGCCGAAGTTGCTCAGGCCAAAGCGGTCGCCGAGGATGCGCTTTTCCCGGCCAGCCATGCGTGAGGCAAACGGCTCCGGGTAGATCGACGGTTTGGCGCGCGGCGGCACGGCCAGCGCATGCACGGCGACAGGTGACGGTGTTGGCGAATTGTCCGACATGATGAGCTCCTATTCGGTCAGCGTGTGCATGGTAACGCCTGCGGCGCCGTCGTGCAGGCAGGCAATGTCGCCGGAAGCTGCTATAACGATTCCAACCGTAATGGCTATGGGGCGACCGATGAAGCTCAACCACCGATGGTTATGGCTTGCCTGTGTAGGCGTTGCCTTGGCGCAAGCGACCGAACAGAAACCCGATGCGTGGTCGACGGCCTCAGTGGTCACGACACCGACTGCAAAGCCGGCGCTCGACTGGCTGGTTGGCCGCTGGTGCCTGCAACGCGGTGACACCGTGATTGAGGAAACCTGGTTGCCGGCGAGAGGGGATATATGGTTTGCCGTTACCCGGTCGGTGCGAGCCGAGGTGACCACGGATTTCGAGTTTATCCGTATCGCGCTGCAGGATGGCGCATGGTCATTTCTGGCCCAACCGCAGGGCAAGCCGGCAACCGCGTTTGCCCGGACCGGTGGCGGCGATAACTGGATTCGGTTTGAAAACCCGCAACACGATTTTCCAACCCGGATCGAGTATCGCCGTGAAGGCGATAACTTGACGGCCACCATCTACGGCCCTGATGAACAGGGCGCGGGGCAGAACAAGGAAAAAGCGATTCGTTATCCCTATCAGCGCTGTGAGCTGTTGTCGCCGTAAACTAACATCGCGTTGATGCCAGCGTGCTTTCCTGTCAGTGCTGCCACAACCCCCAGCTGGTTGCCGCGCCGAGCAGCAGACAGATCAGCAGTCGCCAACCACCGACCATCATCGGTGCGGCGTCGGTTGCCACGATGCGGGTGCCGGTGAGCATCGGTGGCACCAGCCGTTCTTTCTTGACCAGCGCGTAGAAAATGATCGCGGCTATGTGCAAGGCAATCGCCACCAGCAACAGATCAAAGTTCAGTTCATGCCAGTCATTCAGCGCGTCGCTGATGTCTTCGCTCACCAGCGAATAAAACGGCGCTTCGAAGTTGATGTCGTCGTAGTTGAACAGCCCGGACAGCGTCTGCGCCAGCAACAGCGCGAGCAGCACCACGACCATCCAGCCGCCGGCCGGATTGTGGCCGATGCTCGGGGCATCGGCGCTGCTGGCTGCCAGCAGTTTGCGCAGATACGCGAGTACCGTCCTGGGGGAGCGGACAAACTGGCGGAAGCGCGCGGTGTCACTGCCGAGCACGCCCCAAAGCAAACGAAAGACCAGCAGACCGAGCACGATATAGCCAAGCCGTGCGTGCCAGACAATCGGGTCGAGATACCAGCCGCGCGCGCTGGCCCATTCACTGATCGCTTCACTTTCTTCGACCAGCAGCCAGATCGCAGGGATCAGCAGTACCAGCGACCAGTGAAACAGGCGTATGCCGATGTCCCAGATTTTGATTGGGCGGGGCGTTTGCATGGTCGGTATTCCGTCGCAGTGATTTCTCAAGCGTAGTTGTCGTTTTCAAACCGTGACTTACGGTAATGCACGACGCGAAAAGCATACCTCCTCCAACTTCCCCTTGACAGGGGGAGGGGAAAAACAAACGGGGCCTTTCGGCCCCGTTTGTTTGCTTGCATGGCGCAATCATGCTCGCCATATCAGCAGCGGCTTACTGTACCGCCATTTCCTTCAGCAGGTTGTCGGCCTTGTCGACCACTTTCATGACCCACAGCATGTAGCGCAGATCGACGGCGATGGTGCGAGTGGTGGCGGTGTTGAAATCCCAATCCGAAATCACCGAATCGAGCGTGCCGTCAAAGGCGAGGCCGACCAGTTCAGCGCGGCTGTTCAGCACTGGTGAACCCGAGTTGCCGCCAGTGATGTCGAGCGTGGCCAGGAAGTTGACCGGTACGGAGTCGAGGCTTGGCTCGTAGTACTTGTCGAACAGTTTGGCCTTGATCGCGTCGATCTGCTTCTGGGTCGCATCGAACTCGCCCTCGCCGGTGTGTTTGGCGGTGATGCCGCGCAGCGTGGTGAAGGCCGTCCAGGCGGTGCCGTCGGCATTGCCAGCGGTGCGGCCGGCGACTTTGCCGTAGGTCACGCGCAGCGTGCTGTTGGCATCCGGATACACGGCCTCGCCTTTGCTGTTCTTGAAGGCGATCAGAGCCTTCATGTAGTTGGCATAGGCTTGCTGGATCTTGCCACCGAGTTCCTTGTCACGGGTTTCGCGTGCTTCGTCATCGGCGTACAGCGCGATCGCGGCCTTGATGAAGCTGTCATCGCTGGCTTTGAACGCAGCAACATCACGCTCCAGCCAAGCCAGACGCTCGGCTTTGTCGCTAAGTTTGCTGCCGGCGTAGAGCTTGTCGAGCTGCGCCTTGATGGCGGCGGCATCCATACCGGCTTTCAGACCAAGCGCCGAAACGAAGGCGGCGTTCTGCTCTTTGGCCGGCATCGCCAGATACTGCTGCAGGAAGTGCAGGGACAGCGCCTTGTCGACTTGCTCGTCGTAACGCTTGTCGATGGCATCGAGGCCTTGCTTGATGCGCGGCCAGTCGCGTTCCTGATAACCCGATTTGCGTTCCATGTCCGGCTTGGCCTTTTCATTGGCCAGCTTGTACAGGGTGCGCGCGGTACCGAGGAAACGCGGCGTGGCGTAGCTCATCAGGAATTCACGCTGGGTGATGGCGTCGCGCTCGGCGATCAGTTTTTCAGCGGTAGCAACATCATTGCCGAACTGCTTCTTGCGCGACTTGTCAGCATTGATCCAGGCTTTCAGATCTTTCATCTGCTGCTGTTTGCGCGCCAGAAAATCGCTGCCCTTGTAGCTGTCGAGCATGCCCTGACGGTTTTTGTAGTAATTGTTGACGCCGGCGACGGTCGAGGCGTACTTGATTTCGGCATCTTTGCGGTCTTTGGTTTCTTTCGCAATGATGTCGAGCACTTCGCCCGAGGCTTTGACGAAGGCCGGGTAGTTCCAGCCGAAGGTGAATTCCACTTCCGACGGCAGTCGGTGGCGGTTGGTGCGGCCCGGGTAGCCGGTGACCATCACGAAATCGCCTTCCTTGACGCCTTCGCTGGCCAGACGCAGGTAATGTTTCGGCACGTACGGCACGTTGTCGGCGCTGAAATCGGCCGGCTTGCCGTCTTTGCCGACGTAGGCGCGGTAGAAGCTGTAGTCACCGGTGTGGCGCGGCCACATCCAGTTGTCGGTGTCGCCACCAAACTTGCCGATGCCTTCGGCCGGAGCGTGCACCAGACGGACGTCACGAATTTCCATCTGCTTGATCAGATAGAACTCCAGACCGCCGTAGAAGCTGTAGACATTGCAGCGATGGCCGCTGTCTTTTTCGCATTCGGCGACCAGCGCTTTTTCGTTGGCTTCCATCGCATCGACACGCTTCTTGCCGGCCAGCTTGGCGGTTTTGCTGTCGATGATCTTGTCGCTGACTTCCTGTACGTCAACGGTGACATACACGCGGCTGCCAGGCGCGGCCGGCAGTTCTTCGTTCAGCGACTTGGCCAGGAAGCCGTCCTTGATCAGATTCTTCTCGGCGGTCGAGTTGTACTGGATGCTGCCGTAGGCGCAGTGGTGGTTGGTGACAACCAGACCTTGCGGCGAAACGAACGAAGCGGTGCAACCACCAAGGCTGATGATGGCGCCCATCGGAAATTCGGTCAGCTGGGTCAGCGTGGCCGGGTCGAGTTCGAGGCCGGTGGCTTTCAGATCGTCAGCGATCTGCGGCAGCTGTTTTGGCATCCACATGCCTTCACTGGCGAAGGCGGCACCGGCACTGACGGCAAGCGCCAGAACCGAAAGTTTGATCAGTTTCTTGTTCACAAAACGTCCCCTGAAGCGTGTGCGGCCATCGGCCGGAAAAAAGCGCTGGGAGTTTACCGGACCTAGCCTGGCGGCGCCTTGATCGACACACTTTGTTGCATTCCCTGCCACCAGCGCTACATAACTGGTAGGAGCAGTGACGGATGCGTTCCGTCAGCGGGGCTATGGCCCGGCGATGGCACCGGACGAAGCCGTTCGGATGGTCGAATTTTCACCGCCCGAACGGGTGAAGGCCGGGGCGCGGAACGGTTCAGCGTGCCGTCCAGCCACCATCGACGGTGATGGTCTGGCCGGTGATGTTGCGCGCCACCGGGCTCATCAGGAAGGCGCAGATGCCGGCGAGTTCCTCAAGGCTGATGAACACGCCTTTCGGCATCGGTTTGAGCATGATTTCGCTGACCACCTGTTCTGCGCTCATCTGGTATTCGGCAGCGGTGGCGGCGATCTGCTTGTCGACCAGCGGGGTTTTGACGTAGGTGGGGCAGACCGTGTTGATGGTGATGTCGGTGTCGGCCGTTTCCAGCGCAATCACTTTCGAGAAGCCGAGCAGGCCGTGCTTGGCGGCGACGTACGCCGATTTGAACGGCGACGCCACCAGCGAGTGAATGGAGCCGATATTGATGATGCGGCCAAAGCCGCGCTCGCGCATGCCGGGCAGTACCGCCTGGGTCATCCGGGTGGCGCCGGTCAGCATGATGTCGATGAGCTGCGCCCACTTGTCCATCGGGAACTGTTCCAGCCGCGCGACATGCTGGATGCCGGCGTTGTTGATCAGGACATCGATGTGTGGCTCGGCTTGCATCAAGCGCTGGATGTCGCTGTCCTTGGTGACATCCAAGGGGTAGGCGAACACGCGCCCGGCCGGGAAATCCATCGCCAGTTTTTCCACTGCCGCCAGGTTCAGATCCGTGGCGATGACGGTATGGCCGGCCTGTGCCAGCTCGCGGACGATGCCTTCGCCGATGCCGCTGCCGGCGCCGGTAATCAAAACGCGCAATGCCATGGTGTCGGTTCGTTCGCTGCTCGGGAGTGGCTGCCACCATAGCGGTGCGCGCCGGTCTTGTCCGTCCCACCAAAGTGCTATTGGCCGCGTCGCGCTGCCGTATTATCAAGCGGCTTGATTCTTTTATGACGCGAACCCGCCATGCCAACTATGCTTCGGACAGGTATTGTGATGTCTCTTGCTGTGCTGCTCGGCGCTTGCGCCGGCACGGCTCCGAAATCCTCCGGCACGAAGGAGTCCGGCATGACCGAGGCAAGCGTTGCTGCCACCGTTGTTTCAATCCAGCACTACGACGGCCGCAGCAATGATCTGCTCAGCGCCGGCCTCGGTTTCGCCGGCATTCAGTCGGCGACGCCGCCCGACGCGCAACCGGATGATGCCGAGGCCGTGCGTCGTCGTGCGATCTACATGCACTATCGCGGACTCATTGATCGCAGCGAGGGTGGCGGTTTTGGTCGCCTGTATGGCACGGCGTTGGCCAATGGCATTGCCGGCACCGAGATTGTCGCGATGATTCCGTGGCGCGCGCAGCGGTTCGCTGCCGTGTTGCAAATTCCGCAGCAGTTTGATCGCGACCATCCCTGTCTGGTGATGGCGCCTGCCAGCGGTTCACGCAATGCTTACGGTGCCTTGCCGATCGTCGGTGAGTGGGCATTGCCGCGGGGGTGCGCGCTGCTGTTGCACGACAAAGGTGTTGGTGCCGGTGTTGCCAGTGCGACGCTCGGGCTCAACGCCCGCGGTCAGGTCGTGCCGCTCGCCGACGCCATGTGGCGACCGCAAGCCGGCACATTGCAGTCAAATGACCCAGCGGAAGCGGCGTTCCGCCATTTGCATGATGGCGCTGGTGCGGAAGCCGATTGGGGCCGGATGAGTTTGGCGGCGCTGCGTTGGGCCATCGAGATGCTGCAGGCGCAGCAGCCGGCAACGCATCGCTATCGCAAGCCGGCACTGACGGTGATCGCGGCCGGGGTTTCCAATGGCGGCGCCGCGGCGCTGCGTGCAGCCGAAGCAGATGCGGAAAATCTGATCGATGCCGTGGTTGCTGGTGAACCGAATATCACACCGCAGACATTGCAAGCGGTGCAGGTGGGCAACGCGGCGTCACAGCACGCGGGTATTGCGGCGTTGCGGCAATTTCCGGAAGTGGGTTTGTTGCTGCCATGTGCAGTCGCCGGCAATCCGTTGTTGCCGCCCGCGGCACAGCTGCAAGCCAGAAACCATTGTGCGTGGCTGCGTCAGCAAGGCTTGCTGATCGCAGTCGATGATAACGCGCTGGCTTATGAGGCGGCGCAACGCATTCGCGCGCTCGGCCTGCCGGATTCGGTCTTTGCGCTGGCGCCCGTTACCTTGTCGCTCGGCATGTACCAAAGCTTGCTGGCAACCTATGCCAATGCCGCCGCCGGTTCACCCCAGCCAGCATTGTGTGGCATCCGCGCCGTGCCGACGCAAGGTGTCCTGGATGCCGTCGCCTTGTCGCGGCAATACACCGACGGCAGCGGCTTGCCGCCACAAGATTGGCTCGGTACCGGTGAAATGAAAATGGCTGGTCTGACACCGGCGCAGCAGTGGTGTTTGCGGCAAACCATTCACGACAGTCCACCAGTGCAAGAATCACTGACGCAGCAAACCGGCAGCGGTCAGCTCGGTGGCCGGCCGGTCATCATCGTGCATGGCCGTGACGATGCCTTGATCGCGGTGCAGCACAGCAGTCGACCGTACTTTGCCTTGTTGCAGCAACAGGGTGAAACCCGGGCGCGCTATCTGGAGATCCTGCACGCCCATCACTTTGATGCATTCAACGCCTTGCCGGGTTATGACCGTTTGTTCGTACCCATTCATCGCTATTTTCTGTCTGCGATGGATGCAATGTGGGCACACCTGAAATCCGGCGCGGCGTTACCAGCATCGCAGGTGGTTCGCACCACGCCGCGCGCCGTCAATGCCGGTGCCACCGAGGCGTTGTCGGAACGGCACGTGCCGATCTGGTCGCCGCAGCCGACGCCCAGCGAGGCAATACGCTGGCAAGACGGCGTGTTGTATATTCCGCAATGAGCCTGTCTTCCGTCCGCAAGCGAGTGGCACCATGTCGTTTCGATTTTTGATTGCCGATGATCATCCGCTGTTTCGGGCGGCGCTGCGTCAGGCGTTGACGGCAGTAGCCAGCGACGCGGTCATTGAAGAGGCCGAATCACTGACACAGGCAAGCAGTCGCCTGCAAGCCGAACCGGATGTGGATCTGGTGTTGCTTGATCTCGGATTGCCGGACAGCCAGGGCTTCACCGGTTTGATGCGGCTGCGACACCAGTTTCCGTCCGTGGGAGTTGCCATTGTGTCCGGCCAGGAAGATGCGGTGGTCATGCGTCAGGCCATTGCGCTTGGCGCAGTTGCCTACATCCCCAAATCGGAAACGCTGTCGTCGATTGTCGAGGCCATTCGTACCGCGCTTGCCGGTCACACCTGGCTGCCGCAGGCGGCTTGCGAAAGTGGCAGTCAGCCGGTCGGAGCGGAGCTTGCCGAACGCATCGCCTCGTTGTCGCCGCAGCAATACCGGGTGCTGTGCATGGTCGCCGACGGCAAGCTGAACAAACAGATTGCTGCGGAGCTCGACATACAGGAAACCACCATCAAGCAACATGTCTCGGCCATCTTGCGCAAACTGGGTTTGATCAACCGTACCCAGGCCGGCGTGCTGCTGCGTTCGCTGCAGCAGGGTGGGCGATTGCAGGCCTGAGCATCGTGCAATTCTCGCGTTGATTTATTGATGAGCATGCCTGCCCGGCACTCGGACCAGCGTGAAGCGTGCCGCATCAGGTCGGTTCGGTAGCGAGCTGCTCACTGCGCAGCTTTTGCAACAAGCCGCGCAAGGCGAGCGGCTTGACCGGTTTGGCGAGATAAGTGCCACCGAGTTGTTGCACACGGGCATGAACCTCGGGATCGCGGCTGGCGGTCAGAACGATCAGCGGTGGTCGCGGCACCGGCAGTTGCAGCCAGACCGAGACGCCATCGTCATCGTGATCGAGCTGATAATCGGCGAGCACGATATCCGGTGCGGCCGCTTGCTGCTGCAGAAACTCAGCGCGGTCTTTCGCCGTTGACACCTCACAACCCCAGCTGGTCAGCAGGCTCGCGAGTGCGCTCAGCATCGCCGGTTCGTTATCGAGGCAGCACACCCGCAGGCCGACGAAGGGGAGATCATTGCGCGGCGTTCGCCGCTCTTCCGGCGCGCTGTTTCGGGCTTCGGCCCGTTCGACCAGCAACCGGAAGCAACTGCCGCGACCGGGCTCCGAGCGGACTTCGATCACGGATTGCAATGCTTTGGCGAGGCGCTGCGAAATCGCCAGACCGAGACCGTGGCCGGCGGTCGTGGTCAACGCCGGATCGTGCAGGCGTTGGAACTCTTCAAAGATTTTCTCGCGGTGCTCTGCAGCAATGCCAATACCGGTGTCGTGCACTTCCAGTCGCAGCTGCGGACCGTGCCGGCGGACGCCGACCACGATGCGGCCATGCGGGGTGTAGCGAATGGCATTGCTGATCAGGTTTTGCAGGATACGGCGCAGCATGCGCGGATCGGTGTGCACCCAGGTGTGAGTAGGGAGGATATGCAGTTCCAGTCCCTGCTGCCGTGCCGGTACGGCAAATTCAGTGGCTAACGGTTGCAGAATGCGATCAAGCGCGATGGCCTGATACTGCGGCTGCAACACGCCGGCGTCGAGTTTGGATAGATCGAGCAGGGTTTTCAGCAACTCCTCGGTGCTGTGCAGCGATTGATTCAGTTGACTCAGCAAGGCCTGCTGTTCGCTGTCGGTCAGTTTTTCGCCGAGTGCGCCGGCAAACAGCAGCGCGGCGTTCAGCGGTTGCACCAGATCATGGCTCGCGGCCGCCAGAAAGCGGGTTTTGTCGGCGTCGGCCTGCTCGGCTTTCTGCTTGGCGATGGCGAGCGCGGCATTGGTTTGTGCCAGCTCATGGGTCCGCTGCTGCACCCGTTGTTCGAGTTGATCGTTGCTTTGCCTCAGCGCTTCGGCAATTTGCTTGTGTTCGGTGATGTCGCTGTAGCTGGTGACATAACCACCACCGGGCATCGGCAGCCCGTGGATTTCCAGTACGCGGCCATCATGCAGGCGACGCTCGGTGTGGTGTGGTTTGCCCATGCGCAAATGGGCGAGCCGACGCTCGACAAACAGCGCAATCCCTTCCTGACGTTGTTCGCGTTCGGCATTGCGTGACAGCACGTCGGCGATAGGGCGGCCAACGTAAAGGAAATCGCCGGGCAGATTGAACAGCTCGACGTAGCGCGGATTCCAGGCCACGACGCGCAGATCACGATCAACCACGATGACGCCCTGGTTCAGGGTGTCGAGCGTGGCCGACAGCAAGCCCTGATTGAATTGCAGCACCGCGGATGCTTCATCGACCAGCTGAACCACATCTTCCAGCGGCATGTCGCGGCCGCGCAGTGCCGCGGTCAGCACCACCCGTGCCGATGACGCACCGATCACACCGGTCAGTTCGCGTTGGGCAAAACCGAGCCAGCGTTGATCAGCGCGCACGGCGAGCGTGTCCAAACCGCGCTCATGTGCCTCCTGCAGGAAGCGCCCGAGCGCGGCGCTTTCGCCGAGAAAGCGGCCGACAATGCGGGCGAGATCGGCGACGGCCACCGGCGTCAGTTCCGGCCAGCCGGCCGTGTCTTCGTGACGGCCAATGGCATCGACAAAACGTTTGGCTTGCAGCCGTTCCAGCACATCCTGACGTGATGCAAGCGAAACGCCGACATAGAGCAGGGCGTTGAGCAGCAGACTGAATAACGCGCCGTGGGTCAGCACATCCCAGTGGCTGACACCGAGCAGCGCCGTCGGTCGTAGCCAGGCGATGCCGGCGGGTCCGTGATGCAACCAGTCGGCATTCAGCCAACCGGCCGTGATGAGCTCCGGCACCACCAGCGTCCACCACCAGACCAGCCAGCCGCCGATCAAACCGGCGAGCGCGCCGTGACGATTGCCGGTGCGCCAATACATGGCACCGAGCAGTGCCGGCATGAACTGGGCAACGGCAACGAACGACACCAGACCGATCGCAGCCAGTTCCTGTTGGGTGACGACCAGCCGGTAATAGGCAAACGCAAACAGCAGCACGCCGATGATGAGCGCACGGCGCAGCCAGAGCAGGGCGCGGTTGAACTGCCAGGGTTCGCGCGGACCGGACCATTTCAGCAACAGCGGTACGAAAATCGTGTGTGACACCATCGTCGACAGGGCGACGCTGGCCACGATGACCATGCTGGTCGCGGCCGCCAGCCCGCCAATGAACGCGAGCAGCGCAAACCCCGGTTGGTTCAGTGCCATCGGCAGGTTGAGCACGTAAGTATCAGGCGCGACAGTGCCGCGCAGCATGGCCTCGCCGGCCAAGGTCAGCGGTAGCAGAAAGATGCCGAGCAGGATCAGATAGAGCGGATACCAGCGCCGCGCTGTGGGCAGATCACGTGAGGTGCTGTGCTCCACCACGGTAACGTGAAACTGACGCGGCAAACAGAGCATGGCAAAGCCACCGAGCAAGGCCTGCACGAGGTAGGCGAGCATGCTGTTGTCGGCGCGTGCGGGCACTTGCCGGGTGAACCAGTCGCCCATGTCGGCATGTTGCCAGGCGAGCAAACCGACGGCGGCCAGCGCCAGCAATTTCAGCACGGACTCAAACGCGATCGCCAGCAGCAGTCCCGGTTGCTGTTCGCTGGCGGCCGTGTGACGAGCACCAAAGAACGCGGTGAATGCTGCCATCACCAGCGTCACATACAGCGCGGTGTCTTGCCACCAGTCGATGTTGTCACGGCTGCCGGTGCGGGTCAGCAGGTCGTAACTGAAGGCAACGGCTTTCAACTGCAGTGCGATATACGGAATGATGCCGATCAAGGCGATGAGCGTAACGACTGCGGCAATGGCATGCGAGCGGCCATAGCGCGCTGCGAGCAGATCGGCGAGCGAAGACAGGTTTTGTTCTTTCGCCAGCCGGATCAGTTTATGGATGACCCGCCAGCCAAACACGAACAGGAAAATCGCGCCGAGATAGGTCGGCGGAAACCACCAACCGGTCGAGGCCATCTGACCGACTGAACCGTAAAACGTCCAGGTGGTGCAATACACGCCGAGTGCCAGCATGTAGACCCACGGGTGCCAGTGCAGCCAGCGCTGGCGGCCATCGCTGCTGTTGGCGAGCCGATCACCGGCGACGGCAACGGCAAACAACGCCGCCACCCAGGCCAAGGCCAGCAGTGCCATCACCCCGTGTCCGATCATTTCAACCTGCATGCGCGCTCACATCCTGCGCTGCAGGCTAAAGCATGAACAGCAGGATCGCCAGTACGGTACCCAGCAAAGGCACGACGACCGTCATCGCGGCGACCGACGCATAGGCGCGGGCATGGGTTTCCTTGCAGATGGCGCGGATGGTGGTGACGACGTAACCGTTGTGCGGCAGGGAGTCGAGTGCGCCCGATGACAGCGCCACGACCCGATGCAAGGCCTCCGGATCGACGCCTTGTGCCATGTAATGCGGCGCCAGCAAGGGCAGTGCAATGGCCTGACCGCCGGATGCCGAACCGGTCAGTCCGGCGATGAGGGTAACCGCGATCGCAGCGCTGATCAGCGGTGAGCCGGGCAGTGAAGTCAGCGCCGCGACGGCGTCCTGAAAGCCATCGGTCTGTTTGGCGACGGCGCCAAAGCCAACTACCGCCGCCGTATTGGCGATGGCGATCAGCGCACCAATGGCGCCATCGGATAGCGCTTGCCCAGGCTGGCGCAGGTATTTCCAGTTCAGCAGCGCCGTGGTGAGCACACCGCCGCCAAGTGCGAGCACAAGCGCGGATTCCTTCAGACTGTCGTGCAGCCAAAACGAGATCACCAAAACGACCAGCAGCGGAATGATGCCGAACAGGGGCTTCGGCAACGTGCTCGGATTCAGCGGCATCGGGTCATCGTCGCGAGCGACAAAGCGTTCGCCGCGCGCGACATCAGCGGCGATCATCCGGGTGAGCCACCAGTAGCCAAATAGCGCCATGAACAGCGCGCAAACGAGGCTGACTTCCCAACCGGCATAGGGTGTGGTGTTCAGATACGGAATCGGAATCCAGTTCTGGATCTCGGGTGAGCCGGCCGAGGTCATCGTGAAGGTGACGGAACCGAAACCGAGCGTCGCCGGAATGAAACGGCGCGGTAGATCGGCCTGTTTGAACAGGCTGAGCGCCATTGGGTAGACCGAGAAAGCAACGACAAACAAACTGACGCCACCGTATGTCAACACCGTGCAGGCGAGAATGACGGCGAGCGCTGCGCGCTTCATGCCAAACCGGGTGACCAATGCGGCAGCAACGCTGTCGGCGGCGCCACTGTCTTCCATCATCTTGCCGAACAAGGCGCCGAGCAGGAACATGAAAAACCAGTTGGCGACAAAGCCGGAAAAGCCCTGCATGTAACTGCCAAGCCAGTTGGCATTGCCGTCGGCCAGCTGGGGAAACAGCGGCAGCTGGCTGGTCGCGGCGACAACCAGCGCACACAGCGGCGCGGCCAGCAACAGATTCCAGTTGCGCAAGGTCAGCCAGATCAACAGACCCAATCCCAGCAATACCCCAATCAGACTCATCGCGTGCAATTTCCGCCGTCATTTGGTCGGCGAGTATTGGCGGCGCTGGCGGGGCTGACCATCCTACCATCGTACAGATGAGAGTCTTGACCGTAGCGTGTAAGGTCTGCGACAACCGATGCAGACCTGTCGTCCACAGGTTGGCGTCGATTTCGAGAAGAATGAAAGCAAACCCGAGCCGCGGCCCACCGCAGCACCATCATAACGACGCAACAAGTGAAGAACGGAGTGTTGCCATGCAGCAAAAACAAAATCCGACCCGCCTTTCAGCTTTGACGCTGGCGATTCTGTCCTCGTTCTGTGTGCTGCCGGCATCGGCGGAGCAGGATGCGCAACCGGACGAGGCAAAGCGCGATGCCGGTGCAGAGGTGATGGAAGTGACGGCGCGCCGGGTCAGTGAACGCATCCAGGATGTGCCGGTTGCCGTCACGGCCTTGTCGGAACAAAAGCTGGCTGACATGGGCGCCCAAACGATTGTCGATATCGAGCGCACTGTGCCGAACCTGACGGTCAACGCCAGCCGTGCCACCAACTCGACCATCACGGCCTATCTGCGCGGCATCGGTCAGAACGACCCGCTCTGGGGTTACGAGCCGGGCGTCGCAGTTTATATCGATGATGTCTACATGGCACGCCCGCAAGGCGGCGTACTCGATATTCTCGACATCCAGCGCGTTGAAGTATTGCGTGGTCCGCAGGGTACGCTGTATGGCAAGAACACCATCGGCGGCGCGATCAAATACATTACCCGCGAGCTGCCGGATTACACCCGCGGTTATGTCGAAGCTGCGGTGGGTGCGTACCATCAGCGTGACCTCAAGGCGGGCATTTCGACGCCATTGGTCGATGACACGCTTTATCTCGGTGTGTCGGCGGCGCGACTGACCCGCGACGGTTTCGGCAAAGTGAAAGGCGATTCGCCGTATGCCGGTGACGACATGTCGGACAAGGACATCACGGCAGCGCGGGTCAACCTGACCTGGAAGCCGAGCGAAAACCTGTCGGTGAAATTGGTCGCCGACGACATTCAGGATGATTCGAATTCTCGTGGCGGTCAGCGCTTGGCTATCAGTGGTCTCAATGATTATCAGCCACTTGATGATCGCTATGACAGCCGCCAGAATCTGGACCCGGACAACAATGAAGTCAGCACCTCTGGTCAGGCACTGACCGTCAATTGGAAACTCAGCGACGCCTGGCAGTTCAAGTCGGTGACTGCCAGCCGCAAGGGTGACACGGTCAGCGACATCGACTTCGACCAGTTGAATCGGCCAAGCTTTGATGTGCTGGCCGTTTATGAAGATGAGCAACGCTCACAGGAATTCCAGTTCACCTACGACGGCGACGATCTGAGCGCAGTGACCGGACTTTATTTCTTCGATGGCGAAGCCTGCGGTGCCTTCCTGAATGTGTTGGGTCTGGCTGGCATCAGTCAGGAAACTTCGGGCTGCGTCGATACCAAGAGTCAGTCGATTTATGCCCAGGCGAGCTATCGGCTGACAGACGCGTGGTCCGTCACGCTGGGTGGTCGCATGGATGAGGACAAGAAAGATGCCGATGTCCGTCTGCGCCGCTTCGTTGGTCTTGATGACACCGGGCCGGTCCTGTTCGACGGGGGCTTCAGCGGTGACGAAACCTTCGATGAGTTCTCGCCGCGCCTCGGCGTAGAGTACAAGTTCGATCGCGACATGATGGTTTATGCCTCGTATGCCCACGGCTTCAAGAGCGGTGGCTTCAACATGCGCGGCAATATTCTGATCGATCCCAACGCCGGCGCGCCGTTTGATCCGGAAACGGTCGATACGTTGGAGCTGGGTTTGAAAGGTTCCTGGTTTGACAATCGGCTGACCGGTTACTTTGCCGTGTTCGATCAGCAGTACAAGGACAAGCAGGTTACCGTTGGCGCCACCGTCGGCGTCACCCCGGTACAGCGGGTGCTCAATGCTGCCGACGCCGATGCCCGCGGTTTCGAGATGGAGCTCGCGGCCAAGCTGACTGACAGTCTGACGCTGAATCTGGTCTATGGCTATCTCGATGCCGAGTACAACGAGTTCATCTATGCGATTACTTCGGATGGTGAGCAGACCGATATTTCCGATACCGCGCCCTTCATCAATGCGCCGGAGCAGCAATACACGGTTGGCCTCAGCTATGAGTTGGATATCGGTATGGGTCAACTGTTGCTGATGGCCGATTACAGCTATCGCGACGACACTTACATTTTCGAAACACCAACCGCGGTTGATCAGGAAGCTTATTCTCTGTACAACGCCTCAGCCGTGCTGTACGTCGACAACAGTAACTGGCGGTTCGCTTTGCATGGCCGCAATCTTGGCGATGAGGAATACCGGACCGGCGGCTACAATTTCCCAGGTGCGGTATTTGATAACACCATTACCGGATTCTATGGTGACCCCAAAACCTGGACGCTGTCCGCGATGTACAGCTTCTGATCCGAGTCTCCCCTGGATGCGCACCGGCTGTGCCGACGCACTGTTAGGCTGTAGCAGGGTTGGCCGCCGGCATGCCGGCGGCCTTTTTCATTTCCGCTGGAATGGATGAGGAGTATTCGATGCGTGTTCAACTGTTTGTGCTTGCACTGGCCGCTGTGCTGGCGTCCGGCGTGGCGCAGGCCGAAGCGCCATTGCCCAAGCTGAATCTTGCCAGCGACATCACAGTGTCGGGATTGTCATCCGGTGGCTATATGGCGAACCAGTTTCATCTGGCGCATGCCGAACAGGTGCATGGCGTCGGTATTCTTGCCGGCGGTCCATATGATTGCGCCGAGAATAACCTGGCCACCGCGCTGGCGCGCTGCGTTGGAAAAACCGATCCAGCGCTGGATGTGATGACACTGCTGAGCAAGGCAAAGCAACGGGCCGTAGCCGGTGCGCTGGCACCGGTTGACAGCTGGGCTCGTGCGCGAGTGTGGTTGTTTCACGGCAAAAAGGACGTCACGGTTTCGCGCATGGTTACCGACCAATTGGCGACGTTCTATCAGGCCATCGTACCGGCAGGGCAGACCCAGTATGTGACCGATATTGAAGCTGCCCACAGCATGCCGACACGCACGAAGGGCAGTAGCTGTGCACTGTCCGAATCGCCGTTCATCAGTGCCTGCCAGTACGATGCGGCCGGCGCGTTGCTGAATTTTCTGCTCGGTCCGTTGCAACCCGCTGTCAGCAAGACCTCCGGCGTTGTGCTCCGTTTTGATCAAGACGTTTACGCGCCGAATGGCGACAACACGCTGGCCGATACCGGCTATCTGTATCTGCCGGCAGCATGTGCGGCAGGTGAGTCGTGCAGGCTGCATATTGCTTTTCATGGCTGCCAGCAAAACGCCGAGGCCATCGGTGAACGCTTTGTGCGCGACGCTGGCTACAACGAATGGGCGGACAGCAACAAACTCGTCATACTTTATCCGCAGACCAAATCCACCATACTGCCACTGAACCCGAAAGGCTGCTGGGACTGGTGGGGCTATACCGGTGCGGATTATGCCACGCGAAAAGGCAATCAGATTGTGATCGTGGCAGCGATGGTGGCGGCTTTACGGCGGTGATTGGCGATCATTTTTCCAATCAAAACAAAAGGGCCTGGCGGCCCTTTTGTTTTGTGGTGGCAACATTCAATCAAATGTCATTTCCGGAACATGCGCCGGGATCACCAGCTCACCTTCGGTCTTGGCTTTGATTTCTTCGACCGAGACACCCGGTGCGCGTTCGATCAGATGGAACTTGCCATCGCGGATTTCGATGACGGCCAGATCCGTCACGACCTTTTTGATGCACTTGACGCCAGTTAGCGGCAGCGAGCATTGCTTCAAGAGCTTCGAGGCACCGGACTTGTCGGCGTGCGTCATCGTGACGACGATGTTCCGGGCGCCGGCAACCAGATCCATCGCGCCGCCCATCCCCTTCACCAGCTTGCCCGGCACCATCCACGAAGCGATGTTGCCGTTGACGTCCACTTCGAATGCGCCCAGCACGGTCAGGTCAACGTGGCCACCGCGGATCATCGCGAAGCTTTCGGCCGACGAGAAGAACGCGGCACCGGTAACGGTCGTCACGGTTTGTTTGCCGGCGTTGATGAGGTCGGCGTCGATCTCAGCCTCAGTCGGGAACGGGCCCATGCCGAGCAGGCCATTTTCCGATTGCAGCATCACCTGCATGCCTTTCGGTACGTAGTTGGCGACCAGCGTCGGAATGCCGATACCGAGGTTGACGTAGTAACCATCGCGCAGCTCCTTGGCGACGCGCATGGCAATTTGATCACGATTCAGAGCCATGTCGTTCTCCTCAAGCCTTGCGGACAGTGCGCTGTTCGATGCGCTTTTCGAAATGGGTGCCCTTTATCACGCGGTGCACGTAGATGCCCGGCGTGTGGATGTATTGCGGGTCCAGTTCGCCCGGCTCGACGATCTCTTCGACTTCGGCAACGGTGATGCGGCCAGCGGTCGCCATCATCGGATTGAAGTTCATCGCAGTCTTGCGGAACACCAGGTTGCCGAAACGATCGGCTTTCCAGGCTTTGACCAGCGAGAAGTCCGAAGTCAGCGAGCGCTCGAGCACGTAATCGCGGCCATCGAAATTGGCGGTCGGTTTGCCCTCGTCGACTTTGGTGCCGTAACCGGTTGCAGTGTAGAAAGCCGGGATGCCGGCACCACCGGCGCGGCACTTTTCCGCCAGCGTGCCTTGCGGGGTCAGAATCACTTCCATCTCGCCGGACAGCAGCAGCTGTTCGAACAGTGCATTTTCGCCAACGTAGGAGGCGATCATGGTTTTGATCTGGCGCTTTTCCAGCCACAGGCCGAGACCGAAGCCATCGACGCCGGCGTTGTTCGAGATTACCGTCAGGCCCTTGGTACCCATCTCATAAACTTTCTTGATGAGACCTTCCGGAATACCGCACAGACCAAAACCGCCGACCATCACGGTCATGCCGTCCTTGAATCCGGCGAGCGCCTCATCGTAGGAATGTACTACCTTGTCGAAGCCAGCCATTGCCTTCCTCTCAACTGAACGTCTTGCGCTGTGCCCGCAGCGGGCAGGGCAGCGCGCCATTGTAATTGCTGTGTTGCCGTTAGGCAGTAGTGCGAAAGTCGGTGTGTTCTTTTTACTCCCCTCCTTTACAAGGAGGAGGATCATGTCAATTCGCCGCCGCCTTCGCCCGTTTCTTCAACGTCGCCAACGCCACTTTTGAACTTGGTTCCCGTCCCAGCGCCGCGCTGATGAAAGCGCCGGCATCAATCAGCTTGTCGAGATCGATGCCGTGTTCAATGCCGAGACCGTTCAGCAGGTACACCACGTCTTCGGTGGCGACATTGCCGCTGGCGCCGGCAGCATAAGGGCAGCCGCCCAAGCCTGCAGCTGAACTGTCGACTGTCGCGATACCCATTTCCAGCACCGCATAGAGGTTGCCGACCGCTTGCGCATAGGTGTCATGGAAGTGGGCGGCAAGTTTGTCGATCGGCACCTGTTTGGCGACCGCTTCGACCATGCGTTTGGCCTTGACCGGCGTGCCGGCACCAATGGTGTCGCCAAGCGAGATTTCGTAGCAGCCCATCTGGAACAGCTTGTCGGCAACCCAAGCGACGGCTTCCGGTTTGATCTCGCCTTCGTACGGGCAGCCCAGCACGCAAGAGACATAACCGCGCACTTTGATATTTGCGGCTTTCGCGGCGGCCATGACCGGCTCGAAGCGTTCCAGACTTTCAGCTATCGAGCAATTGATGTTTTTCTGCGAAAAGCTTTCCGAGGCAGCGCCAAACACTGCCACTTCCTGCGCGCCGGCAGCGAGTGCGGCTTCAAAGCCTTTCAGGTTCGGTGTCAGCACCGGATACGACACGCCCGGTTTGCGCTGGATGCGTGCCATCACCTCAGCCGCGTCGGCCATCTGTGGCACCCACTTCGGCGAGACAAAGCTGGTGGCCTCGACCACTGACAGGCCGGCATCGGCAAGCCGGTGAATCAGCTCAACCTTGACGTCAGTCGGCACAATGATCTTTTCGTTCTGCAGACCATCACGCGGACCGACATCGACGATTTTGACGAACTTGGGCAATGCCATTTGATTATCCCGTCATGTGGGAGCGGCGTTTGCCGCGATATTCGTTTGAGAAAGAATCGCGGCTAAAGCCACCCCCACAAATATGTTAATCCTTGCGTGCAAACCGAACCAGTTCTGCACCATCCACGACCAAATCACCCTGCGCATACAGCACATCGGCGATCTCGCCATCGGCTGGTGCGCGAATGGTGTGTTCCATCTTCATCGCTTCCAGCACCAGCAGGGCTTGACCGGCGCTGACTTTGTCGCCTTTCTTGATGTTGACGGCAATGATGGTGCCCGGCATCGGTGCGGTTAGTGCCGGCACGCCGCCAGCGGTGTCGGCATTGGCATCGACAGCTTTCAGCCAGAGTTTGCGGGTCCAGCCGTGACCGATCAGCGTCAGTTGCTGGCCTTGCTGCGTCTGTTGTTGCACGACGCGCACCTGTTGTTTTTTGCCGCCGATATTTACCGCCAGCAGGTGGTCGGGCAGGGCGGTAACCGAGGCATTCAGGCTTTCGCCATTGATTGCAACCGCAAAGCCGTCGTTGCGGAACTGGATAACCACCTTATGCTCCGGGCCGTGCTCGCTTTCAAGGAAATGCAGAGCGTGGTGGTTGTCTTCATTGAGGCGCCAGCCGGTGACTTGATTCCACGGCGAATAGCGGTCGGCGTGGCAACGTGCCAGCTGTTCGGCACGACGCAGTTGCTCGGCAACGATATGCAGCGCCGCGATCGCCAGCTCTTCATTGGTCAGGGCCGGCACAGCCGGGAACAACACGTCGTTGTGGCGCTTGATGAAACCGGTATCGACATTGCCGGCAATGAATTCCGGGTGCGAGGCCAGTGCGTGCAGGAACTTGACATTGTGGGTCAGACCGACAATTTCATATTCGGCCAGCGCGCCGCGCAGGCGGGCGAGGGCGCGCTCGCGGCTTTCGTCCCAAACGATCAGCTTGGCGATCATCGGATCGTAATACATGCTGACGCTGTCGCCTTCGCGCACGCCAGTGTCGATGCGGACGTTGGCATTCGGCTCCGGCTGACGCAGATGCACCAGTTTGCCGATTGACGGCAGGAAGTCATTGTCCGGATCTTCGGCGTAGATGCGCGCTTCAAACGCGTGGCCATTGATGCGCAGTTCGTCCTGCGCTTTCGGCAGCATTTCGCCGTTGGCAACGCGCAGTTGCCACTCGACCAGATCCTGACCGGTGATCATTTCAGTAACCGGGTGCTCGACCTGCAGACGGGTGTTCATTTCCATGAAATAGAACGAGCCGTCTTCATCGTACAGAAATTCGCAGGTACCGGCGCCGACATAGCCGACGGCCTTGGCCGCACGCACGGCGGCTTCGCCCATCGCTTTGCGGATTTCCGGCTTCATCAGCGGCGCCGGTGCCTCCTCGATTACTTTCTGGTGGCGGCGCTGCACCGAGCAGTCACGCTCGAACAGGTACACGGCGTTGCCATGCTTGTCGGCAAACACCTGGATTTCGACGTGGCGCGGTTTGGTCAGGTACTTTTCGACCAGCACGCGCTCGTCGCCGAACGACGCCTTGGCTTCGCGCTGACACGATGCCAGGTTCTCGGCAAACTCTGCGGCATTGAACACCATCCGCATGCCCTTTCCACCGCCACCGGCGGTCGCCTTGATCAGCACCGGGTAACCGATGTCATCAGCGGCTTTCTGCAATACGACGAGTGATTGATCGGCGCCGTGATAACTCTTGACCAGCGGCACGCCGGCCGGTCCCATGATTTCCTTGGCACCGGCTTTGGAACCCATCGCGCGAATCGCCGAGGCTGGCGGGCCGATGAATTCGATACCGGCTTGCGCGCATTTCTCGGCGAAGTCAGCGTTCTCGGACAGGAAGCCGTAACCCGGGTGTATCGCCTGGGCGCCGCTCTTCTTGGCCACTTCAATGATCTTGTCCGCGAGCAGATAGCTCTCGCGCGCCGGTGCAGCACCGATGTGATAGGCCTCATCGGCCATCGCGACGTGCATGGCATTGGCATCGGCATCGGAGTACACCGCGACGCAGCGTATGCCGAGCCGGTGCGCCGTGCGGATCACGCGGCAGGCAATTTCACCGCGGTTGGCAATCAGGATTTTTTCGAACATTTTGTAATTTTGTCCAAATGAAGAATGGTATGCGTTCAATGATGCTTTTCTACGTCACTCCGGCGAAAGCCGGCGTCCATCTTCGCAATCAAAATGGATACCGGCGTTCGCCGGTATGACGAGCCCCTGAATCAGTGTGTTAGGTATCCAGTTCGGTGCTTTCTTTCACATCCCAATTCGGCGCCCTTTTTTCCAGGAAAGCGGTGACGCCTTCGCGGCCCTCGGCCGAGGCACGGATGTCGGCAATTTTCTGTGCCGTGAAGCGCACCAGATCTTCGTCGATCGGCTGATGGGCAACACGGGCAATCAACTTTTTGGCTTCCTGCACGGCCTTCGGACCGTTTGCCAGCAGCGTGGTGATCAGCTTGTCAGCTTCGGCATCAAGTTGCTCCGGTGCGTACAGGTCATGCACCAGACCAAGACGCAGTGCAGTGTTGGCATCAAAGCGTTCGGCTGTCACGAAGTAACGCTTGGCGGCCCGCGCACCAATCGCGGCAATGACGTAAGGCGAAATGACCGACGGGATCAGACCGAGTTTGACTTCCGACAGACAGAAGCTGGCGGTGTTGGCAGCGAGTGCGATGTCGCAGCAGGCAACTAGACCGACCCCGCCGCCAAACGCTGCGCCCTGCACGACACCAACGGTCGGTTTTTTCATCTGGCCGAGCGATTGCATCAGCGTGGCAAGGCCCAGTGAGTCCTGGTAGTTTTGCTGCCAGGAATAGGTGGCCATGCGCTTCATCCAGTTCAGGTCGGCGCCGGCAGAAAAACTCTTGCCGGTTGAGCGCAGCACGACGACGCGGACGCTGTCGTCACGACCGAACGCCTGCAGCGACTCGGTCATCTCCCGGATCAGCACATCATCAAAGGCGTTGTGCAAGTCCGGCCGGTTCAGCGTAACCGTGCCGACGCCGCGCTCGTCCCTGCTGACCAGAATGGTGGTGGTTTCCATCATTGTTTTCTCCACGCTGTGCTTCGCCAGATGTTCTTTTTGCTGAGTGCATCCAACAACTTACATTCGGAAGACGCCGAACTTGGTCGGCTCGATCGGGGCATTCAGGGCGGCGGACAAACCGAGACCGAGCACCATGCGGGTATCGGCCGGATCGATGATGCCGTCATCCCACAGCCGTGCGCTGGCGTAGTAGGGGTGACCCTGGGTTTCATATTGCTCGCGAATCGGCGCCTTGAACGCTTCCTGCTCTTCCACCGGCCAGACTTTGCCTTCTTTCTCGAAGTTGTCGAGTTTGACCTGCGCCAGCACGTTCGCGGCTTGTTCACCACCCATCACCGAGATGCGGGCATTCGGCCACATCCATAGGAAACGTGGACTGTAAGCACGGCCACACATGCCGTAGTTGCCGGCGCCAAACGAGCCGCCGATGATCACGGTGAACTTCGGCACCTTGGCGCAGGCAACCGCCGTCACCATCTTGGCGCCGTTCTTGGCAATGCCGCTTTGCTCGTATTTTTTACCCACCATGAAGCCGGTGATGTTCTGCAGGAACACCAGCGGAATGCCGCGCTGTGCACACAGCTCAATGAAGTGTGCGCCTTTCAGGGCCGACTCCGAGAACAGAATGCCGTTGTTGGCGACGATGCCGACCGGATAACCAAAGATGTGGGCGAAACCACAGACCAGCGTGGTGCCGTACAATGGTTTGAATTCGTCCAGCTCGGAGCCGTCGACGATACGGGCGATGACTTCGCGGATATCAAACGGCTTCTTGCTGTCGGTCGGAATGACGCCGTAGATCTCTTCCGGTGCATACAGCGGCGCGCGCGGCTCTTTGACAGCCAGCGGGATCTGTTTGACCGAATTCAGATTGGCAACGATTTGCCGTGCCAGCTGCAGGGCGTGTTGATCGTTCTGGGCGTAATGATCGGTTACGCCCGAGACACGGCAGTGGGTGTCGGCGCCACCGAGCTCTTCGGCGCTGACCACTTCGCCGGTTGCAGCTTTCACCAGCGGCGGACCGCCGAGGAAAATGGTGCCCTGATTGCGGACGATGATCGATTCATCGGCCATCGCCGGCACATACGCACCGCCTGCCGTGCAGGAGCCCATGACGACGGCGATTTGCGGAATGCCATCCGCCGACATGGTCGCCTGATTGAAGAAAATACGGCCGAAATGTTCTTTGTCCGGGAACACTTCATCTTGTTGCGGCAGGTTGGCGCCGCCTGAATCAACCAGATAAATGCAGGGCAAGCGGTTTTCACGCGCCACTTCCTGCGCGCGCAGATGTTTTTTGACGGTCAGCGGAAAATAGGTACCGCCTTTGACCGTGGCATCGTTGCAGACGATCATGCACTCGCGGCCGGCGACACGACCGATACCGCAGATGATGCCAGCGGCAGGAACAGACGTGCCGTACATGTCCCAAGCGGCGAACTGCGACAACTCAAGGAACGGCGAACCGATATCAAGCAACTGACGCACGCGATCACGCGGCAGCAGCTTGCCGCGAGCGGTGTGTTTTTCATTGGCCTTCGTGCCACCGCCGTCGGCGATGATTTTCATTTTCGCGCGCAGATCATCAACCAGCGCCTGCATCGCTTCGGCATTGGCCTTGAACTCCGCGCTACGCGGATTGGTTTGGGATTGAATGACTGGCATCTAGATTTCGCCTTTCTTATTTATTCGTCGTTCCCGCGAAGGCGGGAATCCAGTTTGTTGGTTCTTTGTGGGATCGGGTTTGCCCGCGATTTCGGCTATTGATAATCGCGGGCAAGCCCGATCCCACATGAATGCTTAGCTCACCAACGCCCGGGCAATCACCAGCTTCTGCACTTCACTGGTGCCTTCGTAGATCTGGCATACGCGGGCATCGCGATAATACTTCTCGACCGGGAAATCGGCCAGGTAACCGTAGCCGCCGTGGACCTGAATCGCTGTCGAGCAGGCGCGTTCCGCTACCTGGCTGGCGAACAGCTTGGCCATCGAGGCTTCTTTCAAGCAGGGCTGGCCGGCTTCACGCAGCATGGCTGCCTGAATATAGAGCAAACGGGCGGCTTCGATCTCGGTGGCGATATCGGCCAGCGAGAACGCAACGGCCTGATGCTGCATCAATTCCTTGCCGAAAGCCTTGCGCTCCTGCGCGTATTTGAGTCCGGCTTCGAGCGCGGCGCGGGCGATGCCGACCGATTGGGCGGCAATGCCGATGCGACCGCCTTCGAGATTGGACAGGGCGATCTTGTAACCTTCGCCTTCCTTGCCCAGCAGGTTGGCGGCCGGAATGCGGCAGTTCTCGAACACGATTTGACAGGTGTCGGAGGCGTGCTGGCCGAGTTTCTCTTCGACGCGCGTGACCTGATAACCGGGCGTATTGGTCGGGACGATGAAAGCGCTGATGCCTTTTTTCCCGGCGGCCGGATCGGTGACGGCGAAGACAATCGCCACGCCGGCATTCTTGCCGGAGGTGATGAACTGCTTGCTGCCATTCAACACGTAAAAATCACCGTCGCGAACCGCGCGGGTTTTCAGATCGGCCGCATCGGATCCAGCGTGTGGTTCGGTCAGGCAGAAGGCACCGAGGTAATCGCCGCGAGCCATCGGTTTGAGGAATTTTTCTTTCTGTTCGTCATTGCCGAAATTCAGGATCGGCATGCAGCCGACCGAATTGGTGACGCTGACGATGGTGCCGGTGGCGGCATCACCAGCGGAAATTTCTTCCAGCACCAGTGCCGCGGCGACGTAACCGATGTTCGAGCCGCCCCATGCTTCCGGCACCGTCATGCCGAGGAAGCCGAGCTCGCCAAGGCCTTTGATGGCGTCGTGCGGGAATTGCGCGTCACGATCCCACTGGGCGGCAAACGGAACGATGCGTTCCTGAACAAAACCGCGCGCCATGTCGCGGATCATGCGTTGTTCTTCGGTCAGCAACATAATCTCTTCCTGACAATCTCATAACTGAATGTCATCGCCACGGCGATGACTGACGACGTTCTTGGCTGCGCAGATTCCGCTCAGCACTTAAAACAGCCATGCCCGCAAGGGCGGGCATTGGTTCTTGCGCTCGTCGGTAGCGCCGAGCGTCCGTTCACCCTTCGACGAGCTCAGGGCGAACGGATGTAGAAGTGGATCAGATAAGCTCGATCGCCATCGCAGTGGCTTCGCCGCCACCAATGCACAGGCTGGCAACACCACGCTTCTTGTTCTGCCGACGCAGTGCGCCGATCAGCGTGACAACGAGGCGGGCACCCGATGCACCGATCGGATGACCGAGCGCGCAGGCGCCGCCGTTGACGTTGACCTTGTCATGCGACAGGCCCAGATCTTTCATCGCTGCCATCGCGACCACGGCGAAGGCTTCGTTGATTTCGTACAGATCCACGTCCCTGTCGCTCCAGCCGGTTTTGGCAAACAGCGCCTGAATGGCACCGACCGGTGCGGTGGTGAACTGGGCCGGCTGACGGGCGTGACCCGAATGACCAACGATTTTCGCCAGCGGCTTCAGGCCGCGCTTCTGCGCTTCGCTCTGACGCATCAGCACCAGCGCGGCGGAGCCGTCGGAAATCGACGATGAGTTGGCCGCGGTGACGGTGCCGTCTTTGGCGAATGCCGGCTTCAACGTCGGGATCTTGTCGATCTTGGCATTGCCCGGTTGCTCGTCCACTTTCACCAGCGTTTCGCCGGCTTTGCTGGCAATCGCAACCGGCGTGATTTCCCATTCAAACGCGCCATCGGCAATCGCTTTCTGAGCGCGTACGGTCGAGGTGATTGCGTATTCGTCTTGCTGCTGGCGGGTGAAGCCGTAAGCCTTGGCGGTTTCTTCAGCGAAAGTGCCCATCAGGCGGCCTTTGTCGTAGGCATCTTCAAGGCCGTCGAAGAACATGTGATCGAGCACCTGGCCGTGACCAAGGCGCATGCCGCCGCGTGCTTTTGGCAGCAGATAAGGCGCATTGGTCATGCTTTCCATACCACCGGCGACCATCACGTCGTTGCTGCCAGCGGCGATTAAGTCATGCGCCAGCATCAGGGCTTTCATGCCGGAACCGCAGACTTTCGAAATGGTGGTGCAAGGCACCGATTGCGGCAGGCCAGCACCGAGCGCGGCTTGGCGGGCAGGGGCCTGACCGAGGCCGGCATGCAGCACGCAGCCCATGAAAACTTCCTGCACGTCTTCCGGTTTCAGGCCGGCGCGCTCAACGGCTGCCTTGATCGATACCGCACCCAGCTCTGGTGCAGTCAGGCTGCTCAATGCGCCTTGAAAACCGCCCATGGCGGTACGGGCAACGGAAACGATGACAACCGGATCGTGCGACATGCTGAAAGCTCCATTTTGGGTTCAAACGCCCGGACTGGCGGCGGGCGGACTGAAAACTGTGGTTCGATATTGTCCGCCATTTGTGGCGGAACGGAGAATCCGACTTGTGCCGGATTCACCGTTGGTGCGTTTTGCGCTAGCAAGCGCGCTGGTTATTACCGAGAACGGTTACATCGTCTCTTTGAACAGCTCGCGACCAATCAGCATGCGGCGGATTTCGCTGGTGCCGGCGCCAATCTCGTACAGCTTGGCGTCACGCAGCAGGCGGCCGGTCGAGTACTCGTTGATGTAGCCATTGCCACCCAGGATCTGGATGGCATCGAGTGCCATCTGGGTGGCTTTTTCCGCCGCGTACAGAATGACGCCAGCGGCATCCTTGCGGGTGGTCTCGCCACGGTCGCAGGCCTTGGCGACGGTGTAAACGTAAGCGCGGCAGGCGTTCAGCGTGGTGTACATGTCAGCGACCTTGCCCTGAATCAGCTGGAACTCGCCGATGGCCTGGCCGAACTGCTTGCGCTCGTGAATATAAGGCACGACGACATCCATGCAGGCCTGCATGATGCCGAGCGGGCCGGCTGACAGCACGACGCGCTCGTAATCGAGCCCGCTCATCAGCACTTTGACGCCTTCGTTGAGCTTGCCAAGGATGTTTTCTTCCGGCACTTCGCAATCGACAAACACCAGTTCACAGGTGTCCGAACCGCGCATGCCGAGCTTGTCGAGCTTCTGCGCCGTGCTGAAACCTTTCATGCCTTTTTCAATGATGAAGGCGGTGATGCCCTTCGGGCCGGCGTTGATATCGGTCTTGGCGTAGACGACCAGGGTGTCGGCGTGCGGGCCGTTGGTGATCCACATCTTGTTGCCGTTCAGCACATAGACGTCGCCTTTTTTCTCGGCGCGCAGCTTCATGCTGACCACGTCGGAACCGGCGCCCGGCTCGGACATCGCCAGCGCACCGACATGCTCGCCGCTGATCAGTTTCGGCAGGTACTTGGCGCGCTGGGCGTCATTGCCGTTCTTGCGGATCTGGTTGACGCACAGGTTCGAGTGCGCGCCGTAGGCAAGGCCGACCGAGGCCGAAGCGCGGCTGATTTCTTCCATCGCCACCACGTGCTCCAGATAGCCCATGCCGGCGCCGCCCCATTTCTCTTCGACAGTGATGCCGAGCACACCGAGCTCGCCGAGCTTGCGCCACAGCGGCATCGGGAAGGCGTTGGTGTGATCGACTTCCGCTGCGATCGGTGCGATTTCCTTTTCGGCAAACGCGCGAACCGAATCCCGAATCATGTCGGCGGTGTCACCGAGGGCAAAATTGAGAGTGGGGTACATGGCTTGCAAATGCTCCTGGCGTGAAGTCCGGCAGCTGATGCGTGGTCAGCTGCGTGGGTTGTCAGTGGTGATACGGTTCTCGATGGCGTCCAGTTCGGCCAGCATGTGGTCGATGTCCGCTTTCTGTTGCTGCAGCTGGGCGCGGCGACGGGCAAGCTTGGCGCGCAACACCTGCGCCTGCAGCTCTTCGCCTTGCGGCAAGTCGTAGAGATCGATGATTTCGCGGATCTCGGCCAGCGAGAATCCAACACTCTTGCCGCGCAAGATCAGCGCGACGCGGACCCGATCCCGATTGCTGTAGATGCGTTGCTGACCGGCACGTTGCGGTGACAGCAGACCTTCATCCTCGTAGTGACGCAGCGAACGGGGCGTGACATCGAACTCGCGAGCCAAATCGGTAATGGAGAACGTCTGATTCATGGAGGCCAACCTGCAGCAGAGGCGAAAAGGGTAACCGAGGTTTACGTTAACGTAAAGGTAACCAGACCTGTTCCGACCAGCAAGGGGCCGTGCTGCAAGTGCTTGAATCATGGTGAGTCAACGCTATCGCCATGTCTATTGATATTCAATTAAAAGTCAATTAAAACAATAAATTACAATTCTTTTTTAAAGTTGTTTTCAGGTGATGCATGAGCTTTTCCTTATGCCGTTTTTGTCGTTGCGGCGGGGTCGGGCCTGTACTACGGTTAGGTCAGGAAACGGCTGCTTGCGGGCGGCTTTGCCCGGGCGTCGCTTCCGTTTTCTGGCTGAACAGTGAGGTGAGCATCATGAAGAGACAAAAGCGTGATCGCATGAGCCGTGCCCATACCCGGGGCTATCAGGCGGGGCTTGAGGGCAAGTCGAAAGAAGCCTGTCCTTACGCCACGCATGATGTCCGCGAGCATTGGATGGGAGGCTGGCGGGAAGCGCGCATGAGTCTCAATGGTGAAAATCTGCTCTGATCGGCAGGAATCTGTATCTCCAGTCACCTTGACGCGGCCTTCGGGCCGCGTTTTTTCTGTTTGAAGACTTCATCGGCTGAAAACCTTCCGGTATCCTTGCCGCCCCGCGCTCCGGAGAGATGGCAGAGCGGTTGAATGCACCGGTCTTGAAAACCGGCAACGGCGTAAGTCGTTCGTGGGTTCGAATCCCACTCTCTCCGCCACGTCCTTCCTCCTAACCCCATCGCTCGTCCTCATAATCGTTGTCGAGACTCATTCTCGAATCACTCGCCATCCGCGAAACCGTCTGTGCAGAATCTGGGCAAGCCGACCGTTCGGTTGCCAGTTGCCTGAGAAAACCGCTGTTAGGTGCAAAGAAAACTGACAGCAGACTTGTGCTTGTCACCTTTGCCGCGTCGCAGTAACGTAGCCGAACCGGTCGGCCGGTCCTCCGCACGAACAAGACCCAAACGCCGACTGGTTTTTGCTTCGATTATCCAATCGGCCAGGGGAGACAAGCTGTGATCAAAGTGCTGTTGGCAGACGATCACGATTTGGTGCGGACGGGGGTCAAGCGCCTGTTGGAAGACGCAGGCGATATCAAGGTGATCGGCGAAGCCGCATCCGGCGAAGACGCGATCAAGCTGGCGCGCGAGCTGAAGCCGCAAGTGGTGCTGATGGATGCCAATATGCCGGGCATCGGCGGCCTGGAGGCGACCAAGCGCATCCTGCGGCAAGTGCCGGAAGCCAAAATCATTGCGCTGACCGTGCATGGCGATGAGCCGTTTCCTTCCAAGTTTTTGCAGGCCGGTGCGCATGGTTACCTGACCAAGGGGGCCGATGTGCAGGAGATGGTGCGAGCCATTCGTCAGGTGGCTGGTGGTCGCCGTTATATCGCGGCGGATGTCGCGCAGCAGATGGCGCTGCGTCAGGTCACGGACGACAGCGACAGCCCGTTTGAAACTTTGTCCGAGCGGGAGACCCAGGTGATGTTGATGGTCACTCAGGGCTGCAAGGTGCAGGACATCGCCGACAAACTCTGTCTGTCGCCGAAAACGGTCAACAGCTATCGTTATCGCCTGTTTGAGAAACTGAAAGTCACCAGCGATGTCGAGCTGACCCATTTGGCAATACGCCATGGTGTAGTGCAGACGCAAACCAGCTGAGTGCCCCGGCAATCCCGGTATCGACAAAACCAGCGCTTTGATAGCGCTGGTTCTGTTTTGAGCCTTCTATGATGGGTCGGATAAAGACCAAACCTGACTGAAACTGACATGACCGACGCCGTTTCACCTTCTCCCTCAACAGGCAAAAGCTTGCTGATCCATGAGCCGGAGCGCCTGTCGGAGACGCTCAAGTTGCTCAGCACCGAGCCTGGTGTGTATCGGATGTTGGCGATTAACGGCGAGGTACTGTACGTCGGCAAGGCCAAGAATCTCAAGAAGCGGGTCAGCAGCTATTTTCGGCGCGAGCATGACAGCATCAAGACCGAAGTTTTGGTCAATCAGATTGCCGATATCCATGTCACGCTGACCCATTCGGAAAGCGAAGCGCTGGTGCTGGAATACAACCTGATTCAGGAGTTCCAGCCACGGTTCAACATCCTGCTGCGTGACGACAAGTCCTATCCCTATGTATTTCTGTCGGGCGAGACCTATCCGCGGCTGGCCATTCACCGTGGTCCGCGCAAGGAAAAAGGCCGTTATTTTGGTCCGTTTCCGAGTGCGGGCGCGGTCCGGCAAAGCCTGTTGCTGCTGCAGAAGCTGTTTCGGGTGCGCCAGTGCGAAAACAGCTATTTCGCCAACCGGACACGGCCTTGCCTGCAGTATCAGATTGGCCGTTGTACCGCACCCTGTGTCGGTTATGTCACGCCGGAAGAATACGATCGCGATGTCCGGCTGACAGCGATGTTCTATGAGGGGCGCAATCAGGACGTGATTGCCGAACTCGCCAAGCAGATGGAGCAGGCGGCGGCCGATCTGCAGTTCGAGAAAGCGGCTCAGCTGCGCGATCAAATCGCCCAGTTGCGACGCGTGCTGGACCGGCAGCGGGTGTCGGCCGACAGCGGCGATGTCGATGTGGTTGCCGGCGTGATTGAGAAGGGCCTGGCCTGCGTGTATGTGCTCTATGTCCGTGATGGCCGCGTCAGTGGCAGCCATTGCGTGATGCCGGAGCTGCCGGCCGGTGCCGATGTCGATGATTTGATCGACGCCTTCCTGAATCAGTTTTATCTGGCTGAACGCGACATTCCGCGCGAGATCATCCATAACGCCAGCGAGTTTGACGGTGAATCGCTGACCGCTTTGCTGGAGCAACGCGCAGGTCGCAAATTGCGCATCGCCAACTCGGTACGCGGTGATCGTGCCGCGTGGCTGCAGATGGCGGTCAAAAACGCCCAGAACAGCATCGCCAGCCGCTTTGCCCAACAAGCGGAAGGGCAGAAGCGCGGCGAGCAGATGCGGGATCTGTTCGGCCTCGATGTGGTGCCACAGCGCTTCGAGTGCTTTGATATCAGCCATACCATGGGCGAGCAGACGGTGGCTTCCTGTGTGGTGTTTGATCTGAATGGTCCGCGCAAAAGCGATTACCGCCGCTTCAACATCGAGGGCATCACGGGCGGCGACGATTACGCGGCGATGTATCAGGCCCTTTCGCGCCGCTACGCGCGGCTGAAACGCGGCGAGGGCCAGTTGCCCGACGTCTTGTTCATCGACGGTGGCCCGGGTCAGCTGGCGCAGGCCGAGAAAATTCTCGAAGAGCTGCAAATCGACAACGTGCTTGCGGTTGGCATCAGCAAGGGGCCGGATCGGCGCGCCGGTCAGGAAGAGTTGCATTTGTCGGGGCGGGCAGCACCGTTGCAACTGCCGCCGGATGCCAGCCTGCTGCACTTCATCCAGCACATCCGTGACGAGGCTCATCGGTTTGCCATCACCGGCCACCGGGCGCGGCGCGAGAAAAAGCGCAGTCGCTCGCCGCTGGAAGGCATCGATGGCGTTGGCCCACAACGTCGCCGTGAATTGCTGCGCCGGTTCGGCGGTCTGCAGGAGTTGATGAAGGCCAGCGTCGATGACATCGCGGCTGTACCGGGTATCAGCCGGACCCTCGCCGAACGCATCCACACCGCACTGCATCCGGGATAAGTGATGCCAGCGTCGGTGCCGGCGTGGGGAGCGTGCGGCGTCACAAGCTTTTGCCGGCCCGAACTGGCATACTGCGCGCCATCCTCAAGCCGCGTTTGACCAAGCCGCGTTAGACGGCCAACCGGATCTGTATGACCATCCCCAATATCCTGACGTTGATCCGAATCGCCCTGATCCCGGCCTTCGTGGTCTGCTTCTACTTGCCCTGGCAATGGCATTATCTGGCCAGCGCCGCCATTTTTGCGCTGGCGGGTTTCACCGACTGGCTGGACGGTTTCGTTGCCCGTCGGCTCGGCCAGACCTCGCCGCTCGGCGCCTTTCTGGATCCGGTCGCAGACAAGCTGATGGTGGCGGTTGCGCTGGTACTGCTGGTCGAGCGCCACGCCAGCCCGTGGCTGGCAGTGCCGGCGTTTGTGATCATCTCCCGCGAAATCACCATTTCGGCGCTGCGTGAGTGGATGGCCGAGCTGGGTAATCGGGCCGCCGTCAAGGTATCGGTCATTGGCAAAATCAAGACAGCGTGCCAGATGTTGGCCATTGTGGTACTGCTGGCCAACCCGCCAGGTTGGGACAATCCCTGGGTCCGGCTGGGCCATGTCTTGCTGGATGTCGCGGTGGTGTTCACGCTCTGGTCGATGGTGATCTACCTGCGCGCCGCGTGGCCGACGCTGCGCGCAAATGCTGGAAAATAAAGCTGTTTATGCTTTGACCAAGTTGAAAAAATCCTTTCATCTTGGCTTGACAGGGGTCCGGCAACCAGTAAAATGCGCCCCGCATTGCGGGAATAGCTCAGTTGGTAGAGCACGACCTTGCCAAGGTCGGGGTCGCGAGTTCGAGTCTCGTTTCCCGCTCCAGATTTTGCAGTAAAAGCTTAAAACCTCGGCGCCGAGACAGGCATCAAGTCCAGCCGGGGTTTTTTGTTTCAGCGCGGCAGCATGCCGAATGGAAACAAAAGCAGTGCTTTGATGTAGCGCGATGTGAGAACATCGTGCGCCACGGCGGGGTGGCAGAGTGGTCATGCAGCGGACTGCAAATCCGTGGACGCCGGTTCGATTCCGACCTCCGCCTCCAAATTGGTAAGCGCCTCCGGCGTAGCCTGTTGAAAACAACAGGCAGTAGTAGACAAAACGTTTTGCGGGAATAGCTCAGTTGGTAGAGCACGACCTTGCCAAGGTCGGGGTCGCGAGTTCGAGTCTCGTTTCCCGCTCCAGTAAAAACAAAGCCCCGTTCGCGGGGCTTTGTTGTTTCTGGGACAAAGCTTGTTTCTGGGACAAAGCTTGTTTCTGGGACAAAGCTTGTTTCTGGAACAAGATTGTTTGAATCATGCATTTCCGGACGACACGCTGTCAGGGCATCACATGCTGTTGCCGCAAATCACGGTCGTTCTGCAGTGTAGTCGATGCCGGTATGATTGCTGTACCGTTGTCGCCTGATTACACTGCGCCGCATGCCCGGGTGGCGAAATAGGTAGACGCAACGGACTTAAAATCCGTCGGCACCGTAAAAGGGCCGTACCGGTTCGATTCCGGTCCCGGGCACCACTCTTGTGATAACGCTGCAGTACTCGTCTTGAATCCGCTGCCTGCCGCGGGTCTGCTGCAACCCCGCTGCTCAGCTTCTTAGCAAATCCACCATTTCCAGAATGCGCAATTCGCGCTCGCGATCGTCGTGTTCATCTTCCAGATCGTCACGTTCGCGCCGCAGTTTGCGCCGTGCTTCGTCGCTCAGGTCTTGCTTGGCCAGTTCGCTGTCGATTTCGGCAATGCGCCGATCAATACGCTCCAACTCCTGCTCGATTTCCCAAATCGCGTAACCGTAGCGGTACTGGCGCAGGAATTCTCCCGCCAGATTGGCCGGACAGACGTTGTGATAGGTCGCACCACTGCGGCCAATATTGAGGCCATTTTCCGGCGTGCAGTAGCTGAGCAGGCCTTCGTCACGGCCGGCACGATAGCGATCGCCATCGATGCTGATCCCGAACTCAGCGCAGGCTTCGCGGTGACTGCTGAGCCGTGACAGCGGTGCGCCATTCTGGCCATCCTGCAGGCCGACGCCGTACCAATCACCACTGCGGCATTCGGTTTCCGACAGGCTGGCACAGCCACCGAGCAGCAGTGCCATCAGGGCGATCAGAGGTTTCATGCCGATTATCCTTGTCCTGTGTTTGCCAGCAGGCGGTTGGCCTTGATGCCATACCATGGCATCAGGATACCAAGCAGGCTGTAAAGAAAGCCGCTGAAGGGCCCGTATTGTGCTGGCACAATCAGTAAATACAACAGGGATAGCCATGCCGGCAGCGTCAGCAGAAGAAAACTGTTGCGTTCCAGCCGGGCTTCCAGCTGCTCCACGGCATCGAGCTGCAGCGCTGCCGCCTTGCGCAGTGCGTGTTGATAAAGCAGCGCCAGCCAGCTGCACATGGCAATGAAACCGACTGCATAAATGACAAACAGGCTGTTGATGGCCTGCAAACCGATGCCGGACATCGGCAGCTGGAAAAAGCCGCCACTGATCCAGTGGAACAGGCTGCCAAAAACGATGCGCAGCGGGTAAACAAACACCAGCACGGTGCACACCAACGCGGACGTCAACAGGATGGTGGGCGTGTCACAGAGGCAGTAGCGCTGGCTCCAGCGCATATGGCTATACCAGAACATCAGCAACAAAGCGGCGCTGGCAATGAACGCGGGGATCGACTTCAAGGCCAGTATGAACTCTTCAAAGCTGGTCGGCACGTTATCGCCAGCGATCACCAGCAGCGTCAGCGAAAAGGCAAACGCGGCATCGGTAAACGCTTCCAGTCGGGTCGATTGGCGGGCGGGTTTTTGATCCGTCATGGAGGGCTTCCTGCGCGGGCGACTCCCGGTGATTGAAGAGGCCAATCTAGCAGAGCTTCGACAGGGCGGGTACTGCAGCGCGAGCTGACCCGGATCAAGAGCCAGGCCGAATCGCCACACTAGCATGGCGACATGAACCCGCTCGCCGACAATGCCGACAGCCTCGCGGACCTGCGTCAACAGATCGACCAGCTGGACAGCCGCATATTGCAATTGCTGGCCCAGCGCCAACAGCTGGTGCTGCAGATCGCAGCGCACAAAAGCGGTCCGCAGGCCGTGCCGGCTTACGACCGTCTGCTGCCAATGCTGGCGGCACGCGGTGAGCGGGCGGCAGCGCTGGGGCTGGACCGCGATTTCATCGTTCGGCTGTTTCAGCAGATTGCGCATCAGGCCATGGCGACGCAACAGGCGGTCATGGCCACCGCGCAGCCATCGGCGCCCGCGGAGCTGCCGCTGGTCTACAGCTGTTCGGGTTGTTCGAGTTCGGCGCAGCTGGCCAATGATCTGGCGCTGGCGCTGGATCGCGAGCAGCTCGCCGAGATGTCGTGCATCGCCGGTGTCGGCGGCGATGTGCCGGCGCTGGTCAAGACCGCCAAATCCGGCCGTCCGACCCTGGTGATCGATGGCTGTTCCCGGGTTTGCGCCAAGCGAAGCCTTGAACGGCACGGCATTGCCGCGAACCAACATGTCGTGCTCAGCAAATGGGGCGCAAAGAAGCGCTTGCACCGGCATTACCAGGCCGAAGAGCTGCTGATTGCCAAGTCACGTCTGCAGGACTGCCTGGCGGTACTGCAAGAGTCGAAACTCACGGCGGCGACAGCGTCAGCTGCTGCGCAGGCGACACCGGCCATCGATCAGGGGACAGGACTCGAGTGCAAGCAATGAATACCATATTGACAAATCTGGATCAGCTGCCTGCGATCGATGCACTGGCAAGGCGTGGCCTGCAACAACTGCCTGCGGTCGGGCGCTGGATGCCGCCGTCCTTGCTGGAACGGTTGGTGACACGCGTGCTGAATGACATGCTGCAGGAACGCGTGCGCGGTGGTGCACTCACCGAGCTCGATAATCGCTGGCTCGCCATTGATTGCACTGACTGGCCGTATCCAATCCGGATCACCCGCCGTGGCCATCGTTTGCAAGCCAGCTGTCAGCGCGGCGCCATTGACGCCAGCATCCGTGGCGATCTGCAGTCCTTCCTGATTTTGCTGCGCCAGGAGCGCGATCCTGACACGCTGTTCTTTCAGCGCAAGCTGGTCATGCAGGGCGATACCGAGCTCGCGCTGGCAGTTAAGAATTTTCTCGATACGCTGGAGCCGGAGCAGATGCCGGCCGCGCTGCGTTGGCTGCTGGTGCGCGCGTGATTGCCTGTATGCCGACGCAGACTAACTGACGGGCAGCACCCGGATCATGCCGGGGGCGCCATACCAATAGCCGTCGCAATCGGTGTCGGCGCCACGGCCTTTCTCAAAGGCGTTGCCGCTCTGTATGGCATCGGCGAGTGTTTGCACTTTCTCAAGAAATGCCTGTGAGTGAGGACTGAACCGGAACGCGTGGACGCCGCGCTGCTGCATGTCCTGCCAAGCATGACGCAGATCGAGGCAGCGGCCGGATTGGGTCTGGATACCGTTGATGGTGAACAGGCGATCGCCATCCTGACTGTAAACCGGCATGCCATCACTGTCTTGGATACAGCGAAACTCACAGCGATCCTTCGGCAGATCATGGTGCCGGGCCGTGAAACAGCGTGCTGAATGGGCAAGCGGCATCAGGCCGTAGCCGAACACTTCCAGCTCCGGTAACGGTTTATCGGACAAGGCCAGCGCTTCCTGTTGCAGCAGCTGCAACTGCTCGCGCGACAGCTCCAGCGGCAGAACCCAGCGCTGCAGACCATGTTGCTGCAAAAAACGCAAGGCCCGGCCATTGTAGAGATTGATGTGCGGGCCGGTGACGAACGGCAAACCGCGTTCGCTGCAGAACTGCACCGCTGCCATGTCATTGGCTTCAACCAGAAACTCGCCGTTGTTGCAGGCACGCTCGACACTCGCGAGTTCTGACTGCGCTTCAATCAGCGTCAATGTCGACAGCACCACCTGCTTGCCAGTGCTTGCCAACTGCCGCGCCAATTCCAGCCATTCTTGCCAGCGCAGGCTGCGGCGTTTGCTGCAAACCACTTCACCAAGATAAACCGTCTGCACCGGCAGGCTCGCCAGTTGTTCATAGAAGCTCAACAGTCGGGATTTGTCCCAGTAATAGAGAACCGGGCCGATGGTCAGTTGCAACGGGGTTGGAATGGTCATGCGGTTGTAAGTCCAGTCTGATGGGCGCTGTTGTCGTCGTTATCGTGGTAGCCGGTAGTTTTACTGCCAGGCGCGGTGATAGGCGCCAAATGTCGTCTGGGCGCCTTCGGACAGCTCGGCCAGCGTCTGTTGCCACTCGGCTGCCGGCGTGAACTCGCTGGCCGTTGCGGCGGCATCAATGGCCTGACGCCAGATCCGCGCCACTTGTGCCACGTAGGCCGGGCTGCGCTGGCGGCCTTCGATCTTGATTGCCTTGATGCCGATGCGGCTCAGCTCCGGCAACAAATCGAGCGTGTTCAGACTGACCGGTTCTTCCAGCGCGTGATAGCGCTTGCCGTTGACCACAAAGCGGCCTTTGCACAGCGTTGGATAGCCGGCGCGTTCACCGGGAGCAAACCGATCGATCAGACTGCCATTGAGTCGTGATTCGAGTACGCCGTTGCTTTGTTCGTCCCAGCGGACGAACTTTGCCGGTGAACAGGCGCCACAAGTATTCGGTGCTTCGCCGGTAACATAGGACGACAACTGGCAGCGGCCTTCGGCCATGATGCACAGCGAACCAAAACCGAACACTTCGATTGCGCAAGGCGATGCCGCTGCCACCGCGCGCACTTGCGCCAACGACAGCACGCGTGGCAACACGGCACGGGCAATGCCGAAATGCCGGTGATAGAACGACAGACTCGCCTGACTGGTTGCCGAGGCCTGTACCGACAGATGTAGTGGCAGGTTGGGGTGACGCTGGGCGGCGTAATCGAGCACAGCAATGTCGGCTGCGATGAGCGCATCGGCGCCCAGTGCTGCCGCCTGATCCACTGCACGCTGCCAGCGCGACCAGCCACCGGCCTGTGCATAAGTGTTGATGGCGATAAACAGTTTGCGGCCGAGCCGGCGAATCAACGCGATGGCCTGCTGCAGATCGGCGTCGGTGAAATTCAGGCCGGCGAAATGACGGGCATTGGTATCGTCCTTGAAACCGACATAGACCGCATCGGCGCCGTTCTCGACAGCCGCTTTCAGCGATGGCAGATTGCCGGCCGGGCAGACCAGTTCCATGCCGTTCTCCTTATTCGTGTCAGCTGTTGCACAGCATCTGCCATTGCCGATTGGCGTCGGCATCGCCGTTGCGGGCCTTGATAAACAGATTCAACATCCGGATTTCCGGGCTTTGAAACGCCGCATCAGCCGGGCAGGGCACTTCCAGCAAGGTCAGCCCGCTGTGGCGCTCGATGGCAGCGCGAAACTGGGTTTGGAATGCGGCGACGGTTTCGCAGCGATAGGCTTGACCACCGTAAGCGCGAATGACGGCGCCGACATCGAACTCGCTGTCTGAGCAGTGGTAGATCGGGCCATCGCCGGATTTTCCGAGATCAAAGATATTGTTGCGCATATACAAAATCAGCAGCGGCAGCTTTTCTTTCTGGACATGAATGAGTTCATTGAGCTGAAAGTGAAAGCCGCCGTCTCCGGTCAGCAAAATCACCCGGTCGCTTGAGCGTCCGGTCTTGTCCTGATGTGCTTTTATATGCTCAGCCGCCACGCGCGCATACGGCAGGCTGGTGCCCATCGCTGCATACCATGGATTGGCGAGCCAGCTGCGGCCCAGCTGACTGGCGCGGGTTTGCAAACCGCAACTGGCGAAAAAGGAATTACCAACCTCAGGGACATAGACATAAGTGTGTTCGTTGTCTTGCGCTTGCAGTGCATTCAGCACCTCGGCGAGATTGTGAAAGGCAAGCGGTGCGTCCGGTGCAGGCAGCTGTGGATTGGCTGTGGGTGCGGGCGGTCTTGCTCGATAGCTTGCCGGCAACACCGCGGCGAGTTTTTCCAGCAGCACCAGCAAATCCTGTTCCTGCGGTAACGTGCTCTTGACCGTGGTGCGGTTCGGGATCTGGGCAATGCGATGCGTGCCGGTCTGGAACGCGTGCCCGGTATCCTGGTTGAAAACACTGGTGCCGAAATCGAGCACATAATCCGCTAGGGTGTCGATGTAGTGGCGCCGTGTGCTGGCCGTAAATGCGCCGTTGTAGCCGCCGAGGCAAAGCGGATCGAAATCATCGAACAAGCCTTTGGCAAACCAGCTCGTTGCGTACGGAATCCGATGGCGCTGACAAAAGGCTTGCAAGGCGTTGCGCAGCGGCAGGTTCAGCTTCACTTGTTCGCCGATATAAATGAGCGGCGCCTTGGCTTGCTGCAATTTGCTGGCAATGGTGGCGGCAATCAACTCGGCGCCGGCAAGCATCATCGGGCTGGCCGGTTCCGCCGTGCAGGATGACGGCAAGTCCAGTGCCTGGGTCTTGGCGAATACCAGATCTCGAGGGATCTCGATGAACACCGGCTCGCGCTTCATCCAGGCATGACGGACGAGTTCATAAAAATGATAAGCCGCAATATTTGGCTGGCCCGGATGGCGCGCGCCCTGCAAACGCTCGGCGCGTATGCCCAAGCCGGCAAACGCCCGCAGCGCCGCGTCATAATCGGCGCGCCAGGCACCGCTCGGATGCACTGTGTGGTGGATGGCATTGCGGTGCACTTCGGCTTCGCCGGGTGCGCCGGACAAGAACACCACTGGCAGGCTTTCGGTTTTCGCCAGTGCCGCGGCGCTGACGCAAGGCAGACTGCCGACCGTGTAAGTGGTCAGGCAAAAACCGATGCCGCTGATCTCGGCATCACCACAGGCACAAAAGCTGGCATGCATTTCATTGCTGGCCGGCAACACCTGCAAGGCCGGGTCGAAAGCGGCGATCAGGTTGGCGGCAAAATCGCCGCCGACGCCGTAAAGGCGCTCGGCACCAAAATGCTTCAGTACGGCAACCATGGCTTCGCCCAGCGTAGGCAGCTGGCGGAAGTATTCAGTGCCGAAATTGGCTTCATCAGGACTGTGAGTCATTGCGGCATCCGCTGGTGCGGCCACGTCGGCAATGGGAACTTCATTGTCTGGTGGAAATCACGTACCGATGTTGACTCGGGTCAAGTCTCAGCAGGCCATTCCCAACCAAAGTTAAAGGCAACCTTAAGGCAATCACCATTATGCGCATGACTACACGACAGGTCAGGAGGAAAGACATATGAATCGAAAGGGTAGTACGGGATTGCCCCCCTTGCACTCAGCCTTTGCATGGGCGCCTTGGCCAGTTCGGTTTCGCTCACCAGCCTTGCTGCTGAAGTGACGGAACACCATCATCATGACCGCGCGCCCGAACCGCCACTCAAACTCAATGCCGGCCAACGTTGGGAAACCGATGTGCCACTGCGCGAAGCGATGATGCGGATTCGGCAATGCACATACAGCACCGAAGCGCTGCAAAAAGCGCAAGGTCTTGGCGTGACGCAGGCAGCAACCTTGTCAAAGACGATACAGGACGGCATTGCCTACATGGTGGCGAACTGTCATCTGCCACAGGATGCCGATGCGACGTTGCACATGCTGATTGGCCGGCTTGCGAGCGCTGCCGAACGGATTGGCCAGGATGAAAGGTGCGCAGACGCCGATTCAGGACACGCTGCAACTGTCCCCGCAGTACTTCGATTCATCCTTGGTGTGAATCGCTAGAGACGCTATTCACGCAAACAGAATTTCGGGAACAACGGCGCGATGTCCTGCTGAATAAAGTCGCGGTCCGCAACGGTCCAGTTGTTCTGCGGCAATCGATTCGCGAGGCCTTGTCGCGTATGGCAGATCTGCACCGCCCAGTGGCTCACGCCGGTTTGGCGCAGTTGGGTGGCAAGGCTGAGCAGCCGCGCCCGTGACAGCAGATGCCAGTGCACCGTGGTCCGCACTTCATAGGCGACATCGTGTTGCAGCATCAGCTCCAGACTCTGCCAGGCGCGGCTGCCGGAACCGGGCGTGACGGTCAGCAGATCGTAGTGCTCGGGCAGTTCCTTCAAATCGAAGCCGACCCAATCGCACAGCGGCAACAAGTGTTTCAATCGATCCGGATAGGCACCGCCGGTATGCAGGCCGATCTTGAAGCCCATGGCTTTCAGATCCGCAGCAGCATTGAGGCTGGCCGACTGCGCAGTCGGTTCACCGCCACTCAGCACCACGGCATCGAGCAGACCACGGCGTTGCTCGAGATGGCGACGAATCTCGTCCCAGCGAAAATGCGTTTCCGCACGCGCGTCGAGCAGATGGTCGTTCTGGCAATAGGCGCAACGCCACGGACAGCCTTGGCAGAAGATCACCGCGGCTAGTTCACCGGGGTAATCGATGGTGGTCAGTGGCGTGTAGCCACCGATGCGCAAGGCGATGTCGGTCATGGTCTTGATTCGAAGGCAGGCGCGGAGTGCGTTGTCATTTCGACTTTCCCCCTCACCCCAACCCCTCTCCCTCGAGGGGAGAGGGGCTGATACGATGGTGATCAGTTGTAGTGACCGCAGCATTTCTCGACGAAATGCTTGCGTTCGCGATGTTCGCTTTTCTTGCCGAGGTTGAACTCGGCAACCGGGCGGTGATAGCCCATGACCCGGGTCCAGACTTCACAGCGGGTTCTTTCTTCCGGTTTCAGTTCATTGACGGTCATTGTGCGCTCCTTGTTTTAACCTGGGTAAAGACTCAACTGAGGTACAGACGCCTTTGCCAACTTCATCCCGCTGAAGCGGGGTCAACGAGGCCTGCCGCTCAGGCGAGGCAGGCCGCTTCGTTGCGCTTTTTCTGCAGCAATGCTTCGTCGCATTTCGGGCAGAATTCGTGTTCACCGGCCAGATAACCGTGCACCGGGCAGATCGAGAAAGTCGGGGTGATGGTGATGTATGGCAGCCGGAAGTTTTCCAGCGAGCGTCGCACCAGCTTCTTGCAAGCATCGGCCGACGAGATCTTCTCGCTCATGTACAGGTGCAGTACGGTGCCGCCGGTGTATTTGCATTGCAGTGCATCCTGCCGCACCAGCGCCTCAAATGCGTCGTTGGTGAAACCGACCGGCAGTTGCGACGAGTTGGTGTAGTAGGGCTGCTGCGGCGAACCCGCCTGCAGAATGTCCGGAAAGCGCTTCTGATCTTCCTTGGCAAAGCGATAGGTCGTGCCTTCGGCCGGCGTCGCTTCGAGGTTATACAGATTGCCGGTGCGCTCCTGATACTCGGTCATCCGGGCGCGAACGTGGTCGAGCAGGCGCAGCGCCAGTTGATGGCCGCGGTCGTCGGTGATGTCATAGTCATCTCCACTGAAGTTGCGGATCATCTCATTGATACCGTTGACGCCGATGGTCGAGAAGTGATTGCGCAGCGTGCCAAGGTAGCGCTTGGTGTACGGATACAGGCCCATGTCGATGAACTGCTGGATGACTTTGCGTTTTATCTCCAGCGATTCGCTGGCCAGATCCATCAGTTCATCAAGCCGGGCCAGCAGGCCGGCTTCGTTGCCTTTGTAGAGATAACCCAATCGCGCGCAATTGACGGTGACCACGCCGACTGAGCCGGTTTGTTCGGCCGAGCCGAACAGACCGTTGCCGCGCTTGAGCAATTCCCGCAGATCGAGCTGCAAGCGGCAGCACATCGACCGGATCTGGTTCGGCTTCATGTCCGAGTTGATGAAGTTCTGGAAGTAGGGCAGACCGTACTTGGCGGTCATCTCAAACAGACGGGTCGCATTCTCGGAATCCCAATCGAAATCTTCGGTGATGTTGTAGGTCGGGATCGGAAAGGTGAAGACCCGGCCTTTGGCATCGCCCTTGGTCATGATCTCGATGTAGGCCTGATTGATCAGATCCATTTCTGGCTTCAGATCGCCATAGGTGAATGGCATTTCCTCACCGGCGATCAGCGGGATTTGATCGCGCAAGTCTTCCGGACAGACCCAATCGAAGGTCAGATTGGTGAACGGCGTTTGCGTGCCCCAGCGCGACGGTACGTTCAGGTTGTAGATGAGCTCCTGAATGCACTGCTTGATCGCTTCATAACTCATATTGTCCTTGCGGACGAACGGCGCCATGTAGGTGTCGAACGACGAGAACGCCTGCGCGCCGGCCCATTCATTCTGCAAGGTGCCGAGGAAATTGACGATCTGGCCGACCGCGCTCGACATGTGCTTCGGCGGTGCCGCTTCGACTTTGCCCGGCACGCCGTTCAGGCCTTCCTGCAGCAGCGTGCGCAGCGACCAGCCGGCGCAATAGCCGGACAGCATATCGAGATCGTGAACGTGAATATCGGCTTCCCGGTGCGCGATGCCGATCTCCGGCGGATAGACATGGTTGAGCCAGTAATTGGCAATGACCTTGCCGGAGGTGTTCAGAATCAAACCGCCGAGCGAATAACCCTGATTGGCATTGGCGTTGACGCGCCAGTCGTTGCGGGTCAGGTATTCGTTGATCGATTTCTCGACCTGGACGACGGTATTGCGGTCAGCACGCAGACGCGCGCGCTGTTCGCGGTAAACAATATAGGCGCGCGCGGTGGCCAGAAAGTCATTGCCGATCAGCACCTGCTCGACAATGTCCTGCACTTGTTCGACGGTCGGAATATCGCCGGCTTTGTAGCGGTGCGCGATGACCTTCAAGGCATCATTGGTCAGCTCGTGGGCCTGGGTTTCGTCGTACTCGCCGGTGGCACGACCGGCTTTGGCGAGCGCGTTGCGGATCAGCACAGCGTTGAAGTCGGAAAGGCGACCATCGCGCTTGCGGATCAGCCGTGGCAGTTCGTGGTGCGGAATCATCTCGGGCACTCCCTGTTGTGGTTGTTGGTCGGCGTGAACCACTAAATGTTGGGGAGAGCTTACGCCGCCATTACTAGCGCTGGTTGATCGAGGTCAACTGGACAGGCATTCGCCGAGTGCGCTAGTCAACTATCGTGAACGGGTTGGTGTCCGTTTGAACGCTACAAAAGAAAACGGCGAATGCCGCCGGAGCGACATTCGCCGTCATGATCCCGATTTGATTTTTTGCGGCATGGCGGACGCAAGACCCGGGATCAAACTTGGCAAAAACTCAAAGACCGGGGGACACCGTCTGCATCACCGGTGCGGTAACGCTGTCGGGCTCTTTCGGTAGCGGCAGGCCGACCCGTTGCCGAATGGCCAGCACCGATTGCCAGAGTGCCTCCTGATCCTGATGCGACAGGGAAAGCTCGATCAGATCCGATAGTCGCTGTTGCTCGAACGATTGCAGCGTCTGGAACTCTTCGTACAGCTGCCGGGCTTCGACCCGGAACCGCGGCCAGTCACGATTGATCATGGCGCCATTCAGCTTGCCAATAGCATGACGGATACGGCCATGCGCCGCACGCAACATGACGACGTCGTGACACTTCTGCTCGCGCTCGATGAGGGGAAACAGCAGCTCATCCTCGATACAGAGATGGGCATCGGTGTGCCGGTGCATACGGCGCAGCACCGACAGGCAGGCGGACTCTTGATGCACCGGATCGCACTCGGCCAGCCACTGCAGCAGTTGCAACAGGGATTGATGATCACGGTGCAACCACCTCTGCAAGCTCTGCATGACGACCGGCCTCCGCGTGATTTTCTGCAGTCTGCAGCGACTGGCGGCGCCCCACATTGCGCCGGATCAATTGATGTGGATGACAACTGAGGCGATTGTTTGATCTGCGCGAAAAAGAAAAGGCCGCACATGGCGGCCTTTTCTTCTTTCTGCCTTTCACTCACCGTATGTCGATGAGCGATATGGCGTCAACGAACGTGGCTTACTCGATGGCTGCCGCCGGTTGACCCGCTGCGACGCGGCGTGCACGCGCTTTCCAGGCCAGACCGAACACGAACAGGGCCAGCACGAAGGCGCCGAGCGAGAACACGATGTCGCCCGGGACCCGCAGCCAGACCAGCGTTTCCATCACGGTGCTGTGAATGATTTCCGGCGAGCGGGCATACCAGTAACCGACATCGATGCTGGCAACGGCTTGGTAAATACCGGCCGGCACCAGGGTCATGAACACCATGCCGACCAGACCGAAGTTCAGCAGCCAGAACGTGCCTTTCAGCATCTTCTCGTTCCATTCGATGTTGGCAGCCAGGCCGCGCAGGCAGAACAGCATCAGACCGATACCGAGCATGCCGTAGACACCGAACAATGCCGCGTGACCATGGGCAGCGGTCGAGTTCAGGCCTTGCACGTAGTACAGCGAAATCGGTGGATTGATGAAGAAGCCGAGCAGACCGGCACCCACCAGGTTCCAGAACGCAACCGCGACGAAGAACAGGATCGGCCAGCGATACTTGGCAACCCACGGCGCCGCCTTGGTGTGGCGATAGGTTTCATAGGCTTCGAAACCGACCAGCGCCAGTGGCACCACTTCCAGCGCGCTGAACATCGCGCCGACGGCAATGATCGAAGTCGGCGCACCGGTGAAGTACAAGTGGTGCAGCGTGCCGAGAATGCCACCGAACAGGAATACCGTGGTAGCAAACAGCACCGCGCTGCTGGCGCTCTTGGCGCGCACCAGACCGAGGCGAACAAAGATGAGCGAGATGGCAGCGGTGGCGAACACTTCAAAGAAGCCTTCGACCCACAGGTGCACGACCCACCAGCGGAAATATTCGATCATCGCAAGGTGCGTGTGCTTGCCCCAGGTCAGGCCGGCGCCGTAGAACAGACCGATCGCAACCGTGGACAGGAACACCAGACCAATCAGCGGGCGTTGTTCATTGCCGGCTGCTGATTTGTCTGTCAATGCCGGCCATAGCGCGCGACCGACCAGGAACAGCCAGAACATCAGACCGATGAACAGCAGGATCTGCCAGAAGCGGCCGAGGTCGACAAACTCATAGCCTTGGTGACCGAACCAGAAGTTCATGTCCGGATGCAGTTTCTGCATCACACCGAACCATTCACCGACAAACGAACCGACCACGACAATCAGCAGCGCGCCGAACAAGGCGTTGACGCCGAGCTTCTGGTATTTCGGTTCTTTGCCGGACAGCGCTGGCGCCAGATACAAACCGGTGGCGAGCCAGGCGGTGGCGATCCAGAAAATGCCGAGCTGGGTATGCCAGGTGCGGACCAGCGAGTAGGGAATGATGTCAGCGAGTGGAATGCCATAGAACTCGTGGCCTTCGACCGCGTAGTGCGCGGTGATGCCGCCGAGAATGATCTGGGCGACGAACAGCGCGGCAACGGTGATGAAGTATTTGCCGGTGGCACGCATCGATTCGGTCGGCTTCAGGCCACCGAGCGGATCGGCTTTCGGCGCTTCCAGATGTTCTTCCTGCTTGGTTTTGCTGTGGTACCAGACCAGCAGACCAATACCGGCAATCAGCAGAATCACGCTGGCAATCGACCACAGCACCGCACCTGAAGTTGGCTTGTTGTTGATCAAGGGCTCGTGCGGCCAGTTGGAGGTATATGTAATGTCAGCACCGGGGCGATTGGTGCTGGCGGCCCACGAGGCCCAGAAGAAAAAGCCGGTCATGGCCTGCCGGTATTCAGCATTCGGTACCGGGTTGTTGCGGATGGCGTATTGCTCGCGCAGCGATTCAGTGGCTTTGTCGTCGCTGAACACCGAGAGGTAATGCGCCGCGACCTGCTTGATCGCTTCCGCCCGATCCGAGGCTACCGTGATGGTTTGGGTCGCCGGATCATAGGTGTTGGTGCGCATGGCCTCGACCAGTCGCGCTTTCAACGCCCCTTGCGCACCGGCGCCGAGCGCATTGAACTCGCTGCCGAATTCGGCCTTGGCCCAGATGTCGAGCAGGGCGGTGGCTTCACGGTGCAGCCAATCGGCCGACCAGTCCGGCGCGACATAGCCGCCATGACCCCAGACCGAACCGGTCTGCTGGCCGCCGATGGTCTGCCAGACCTGACGACCGAGGTCGAGGTCGGCGCGGGTGTACAGCGTTTCGCCGGTGGTGCTGACCACCTTTTCCGGCACGGGTGGGGCTTCGCGGTAGATTTCGCCGCCCAAGTAAATCAGGACGCCGAAACTGACGACGAACATCAGGGTGAAGTACAACCCGAGTCGTGTGATGTTGTGCATACGGGATCTCCCGAGGCTGTTTTGAAACGTTTGGGCCTGTGTTCCGGGCCGGTCCAGTCGGGCTTGGCTGGCCGGACCTGTCCATTCGGGCTACTGGGCTTCCGACCGGTTGGGGTTCTGGCTGGAAGTTAACATTCATGCTAAATGAATCTTTAAAAAGATGCAATACAGATGTATCTTTATTGGCAGGACGTTTGCGCCATATCAAACCGGCCGCGGGAGTGAGACCTGATGCGGATTACCCAGTACACCGATTACGCCCTGCGGGTGCTGATCTACCTCGGCCTGGAAGCCGAGAAGCGGTCGACCATCGGCGAGATTGCCGAGCGCTACGTCATCTCGCGCAGCCACTTGATGAAGGTGGTCAACCAGCTGGTCCAGGAAGGCTTTGTCGAAGGGGTGCGCGGCAAGGGCGGCGGTATCCGGCTGGCGAGGCCTGCCGAGCAGATCCGGATTGGCGATGTGGTGCGCAAGATCGAGCCGGATCTGGCCATCGTCGAGTGCTTCGGTCCCGGCAACCAATGCGTGATCACGCCGGCCTGTGATTTGAAGCGGGCGTTGTACGAAGCGCTTCAAGCATTTCTGAAGGTGCTTGACGGCTACACATTGGCCGACTTCCTGAGCCACCAGCGCGAGCCGCTTCGGCAACTGCTGCAGCTGGATGTGCTCGAGGTCTGAATGGCCCGGCGGCGGCCGGCAAAAGTGGCATTCGACGCTGCGCGCCGATTTTCGGTACGATGACAGCAGTGCGCGATGGGCGCTTTCCTCGCGCTATCGTAGTTCCGCTCCCGCCCGGCCAGGACCTCTTTCCGCATGACCATTCGCGTTGCCATCAATGGCTTCGGTCGCATCGGCCGCAGCATTCTGCGTTCACTCTACGAACACGCACATCGCCGTGACATCCAGGTTGTCGCGATCAACGAGTTGGCCGATGCCGCCGCCGTCGAACATCTGCTGCGCTATGACAGCAGCCATGGCCGTTTCGGTGTGCCGGTATCGCGCGATGGCGAATGGTTGACCGTAGCGGGCGACAAAATCCGCTTGCTGCGTCAGGCGGATGCGGCGCAGCTGCCGTGGCGCGAACTCGATGTCGATGTGGTGCTGGAATGCACCGGCACGCTGCACAATCACGAGGAGCTGAGCCGGCACCTGAACGCCGGCGCCAAGAAGGTATTGCTCAGTCAGCCCGGTGGCAATGATCTCGATCTGACCGTGATTTACGGCGTCAATCACACGGCTCTGACGGCCGCGCACCGGGTTGTCTCTGCCGGTTCCTGTACCACCAACTGTGTCGTGCCGGTGATCGACAGTCTGGACAAGGTGTTCGGCATCGAGGGCGGTGCCATCACCACCATTCACGCGTCCATGCACGATCAGAATGTGATCGATGCCTACCATCCGGATTTCCGCCGCGCCCGCGCCGCCAGCCAGTCGATCATTCCGGTCGATACCAAATTGGCGCGCGGCATCGAACGCATCCTGCCGAAGTTCACCAACTGTTTTGAAGCGATCGCGGTGCGGGTGCCGACGACCAACGTCACCGCGATGGATGTCAGCCTGACCATGCGCCGCGATGTCACCGCCGGTGAAATCAACGCCGCGCTGCGCGCGATCGCGCACGACGGTCTGCGTGACCTTCTGGCCTATACCGAGGAACCGCTGGTGTCGATCGACTTCAATCATGATCCGCATTCCTGCATCGTCGACGGCTCGCTGACCCGGGTCAGTCACAAGCGGCTGGTCAAGACGCTGCTGTGGTGTGACAACGAGTGGGGCTTTGCCAACCGCATGCTGGACGTGGCCCGGATCATGGCCGGGCGGTAACCGAAGTGCCCTGGCAGGCTGTCCCTTCCAATAGATTCACAATAGATGCATCTTTTTGACCGCGATCAAGCCTGACTGAACCGCTGAGGCGGACACTCTCCATAACGAAAACTCTCGTTAACCCCAAGGAGAATGTCATGCGTCGCGCCACCTTCTCGGCTGTGCTGGCTTTGCCACTGCTCTGGTCCGCACTTGCCAACGCCGGCCTGCCGGTCGAAAAAGCGGTATTGGCGGAAGCTCCGCACGTACCAGCCCCCATCACCCGCAAACACAACGCCAAAGTGGTGGTGCACCTCGAAACCAAGGAAGTCGTCAAACGCATGGCGGACGGCGTCGATTACACCTTCTGGACCTTTGGCGGCAACGTGCCGGGCAGCTTCATCCGCATCAAGGAAGGCGATGAGGTGGAGTTCCACCTGCATAACCACCCCAGCAGCAAAATGCCGCACAACATCGACCTGCATGCAGTGACCGGCCCGGGCGGCGGCGCCGCGGCGTCATTCACGGCACCCGGCCACAGCTCGCAGTTCAGCTTCAAAGCACTGAATCCGGGCCTGTATGTCTATCACTGCGCAACGGCGCCGGTCGGCATGCATATCGCCAACGGCATGTATGGCCTCATCCTGGTTGAGCCGAAAGAAGGTCTGCCGAAAGTCGACAAAGAGTTCTATGTGATGCAGGGCGACTTCTACACCAAGGGCGCCTATGGCGAGCCCGGCCTGCAGCCGTTCGACATGGAAAAAGCGATCAAGGAACAGCCGGACTATGTCGTGTTCAACGGTTCGGTCGGCGCGCTGACCGGCGATAACGCCATCACCGCTGAAGTGGGTGAAACGGTGCGTCTGTATGTCGGCAACGGCGGCCCGAACCTGGTGTCGAGCTTCCATGTGATTGGCGAGATCTTTGATCGCGTCTTCATCGAAGGTGGCACCGCCGTCAACCGCAACGTCGAAACCGAACTGGTGCCGGCCGGCGGCACTGCGATTGTCGATTTCAAACTGGATGTGCCGGGTACTTTCATCATGGTCGATCACTCGATCTTCCGCGCCTTCAACAAGGGTGCGCTCGGCATGCTGAAAGTCAGCGGCCCAGAGAACAAGACCATCTATTCCGGCAAGCAGTCCGACACCGTTTACCTGCCGGAAGGTGGCGCGGTGCAATCGCTGAATGGCGACGCGCCGAAGAAAGTCGCCGCGAAAACGCTGGAAGAACAGGTTGCCGCCGGTCAGCGCGTGTATGACCAGAACTGCGCGGCCTGCCACCAGCCGAACGGCGAAGGCATTCCGGCAGCGTTCCCGCCGCTGGCAAAAGCGGACTTCTTGCTGGAAGACAAAATGCGCGCCATTGGCATCGTGCTGAATGGTCGGCAGGGTGAAATCAAGGTCAACGGCAAGACCTATGTTGGCGCCATGCCGGCGGTCAAGCTGGATGATGAATCGACTGCCAACGTGGTCAATTACATCCTGAACAGCTGGGGCAACAAGGGCGGCAGCGTCACGGTTGACGATGTCAAGAAAGTCCGTGCCAGCACCAAAGCGGCAGAGGACATTCACTGAGTCAGCAAAGGATAGCGAGCGTTGTTCTGCGATCCGGTTGCTGACAGTTTGCAGTCGTCATCGACCGGTATCGCAACCCGACGCGGTTGATCCGCAACCGGCAAGCGCTGCACGTGTTGTCAGCCTTGCCCGCAGCGCTGGAGTAAGAGCATGGGCGTGAGTGTCAACAGCAGCAGGCTGGCGATCAGCGCCGTGTTGTTCGCGGTCAGTATGGTCATCACTGCCGCCGAGCGCATGAACATTCCGGCCGGCGAATACCGGCCGCTGTTTGCAACAGCCGAACAGGCGCCAACGGTGATCAAACCATTCTGGCTGGATCGCCTGCCGGTAACCAATGCCGAATTTGCCGCATTTGTCGCCAAGCAGCCGCGTTGGCAACGTGGCCGCATCGCACCGCTGTTTGCCGATTCCCGCTATCTGCAAGCCTGGCAATCCGATGGCGCGGACCATTACGCACCACGCCCGGAGGAAGCGCAGGCACCGGTGACGCATGTTTCGTGGTTTGCGGCCAAGGCATTCTGCCAGGCACGCGGTGGCCGCTTGCCGACCACGGCGGAATGGGAGTACGTCGCGGCCACGGGCAGCCTCGATCCGCAGCAGGATGAAAAGCGCATTCTGTCGTGGTACTCGGCGACCACGCCGGCGATTGCGCCACCGGTTGGCCAGCGCGAACCCAACCGTTACGGCGTGCAGGACATGCACGGCCTGATCTGGGAATGGACCCAGGATTTCAGCAGCTCACTGACCACCGGTGAGTCGCGCGGCGACAGCGCCATTGATAACCAGTTCTTCTGCGGTTCGGCCGCAGCGGGCAGCGCTGACCCGAGTCAGTACGCCGCCTTCATGCGCTATGCCTTGCGTTCATCACTGCAGGGCCATTACACCGTGGTCAATCTCGGTTTTCGCTGTGCCTATGACGATGAGGATGCCAGATGAAGCGTTTATCTTTGCCCCGAATCCGGTTGAAAAACTGGCAGCTGGCACTGGTCCTGGCTGGTGCAGGAAGCATGATGCAGCTCGAAGCGGTTGCGGCTGACTTGCCGCCCGATTCGCTCTACCAAAGCGAAACCCATTGGACCAACAGTCAGAGTGAGCATGTCATGTTGCCGACACTGGCCGGCAAGCCACAAGTGCTGGCTTTCGTTTACAGCCATTGCCTCAGCATGTGTCCGGTGATTGTCGCCGATCTGCAGCGGGTCGAGCAGAAGTTGTCCGCCGAAGAGCGGCAACAGGTTCGGTTCACACTGGTGACGCTGGACCCTGACCGTGACACGCCGGAGACAATGGCAAAATTCCTGAACACGCACAAACTCGATCCGAACCGTTGGCAATTCCTGCGTGGCAGTGCTGACGACACCCGCGAGCTCGCGCTGCTGTTCAATGTCAAATACCGGCAGGAAGGCGAGGAGATTGCCCACTCCAATACCATCAGCGTGCTCGACGAGCAGGGCCGGCTGACGCATCAACGGGTAGGTGTTGGCGGGTTGGATGAAGTCGTGCAGGCAGTGCGTCAGGCACTGGCAGAACCCTGAACAGAACCCTGAAACGGGTTTGTGATCGGACAGGAAGAAGACAAAAAACCGGGCTCAATGCCCGGTTTTTGCTGACTGAGAACGGCTCAGCCGGTATGGGCGCAGTTGGTGCCGGCCATCTCGCTCAGCGTTTTCATGTCAAGAATCTCAACTTCCTTGCCATTGGCAACTATCAATTCGGCTTTCTGATAGCGGGTGAACAACCGGCTGACCGTTTCGATGGTGAGGCCAAGATAATTGCCGATGTCGCCACGGGTCATTGGCAACAGGAAGCGCTGCGCCGAGCGGCCGCGGCGGGCATAACGGGTCGACAGGTTGATCAGGAAGGCGGCGAGCCGCTCTTCGGCATTCTTTTTGTTGAGCAGCAACAGCAGTTCCTGATCTTCCAGAATTTCCCGGCTCATCACTTTCAGCAACTGCTGGCGCAGGCCCGGAATGCTGCCGGAAAGTTCTTCCAGTTGCTCGAACGGCAACTCGCAGACCATCGTGGTTTCCATTGCCATGGCAAAGCTGGGATGCGATTGCCGGTAGACGGCATCGAGACCGATCACTTCGCCAGCCAGATGGAAGCCGGTGATCTGCTCTTCACCATCGGGTGACACGGTGTAGGTTTTCAGGCTGCCGGCACGGATCGCAAACAGCGATTGAAAGTTCTCGCCGGCGCGGAACAGGTGCTCGCCACGGTGCAACGGTCGGTTGCGCTTGATGATGCTGTCCAGGTGCTCGATTTCGGCTTCGGCCAGACTTACCGGCAGGCAGAGCTGGCTGATACTGCATTGCTGGCAGGAAATTTTCGGCAGTACCGGGCTCGCGACGTCAATGGCGCGCATGGGACCGTGCTCCTTGTGGGCAGTGGCAGCTAGAATAGGTCACTCGCGGTGCCGGGGCAACCGCGAGCTGTAGGGAATCATCGACAGTACTCATCATATCAAGCGGGAATAACGACCTTCCGCCATATCTGACAGGTAGCGATCGAACGTCGTGCAAATATTGCGGATCAGCAGCCGACCCAGTGGTGTCACCTCCATGCCTTCATCATGGATCAGCAGCAGACCATCATCGACGAACTCCTGCAATCGTTCCAGCTCACGCTTGAAATAGTCGCGGAAGACAATGCCGAACTGCTTTTCCAGCTTGGCGAACTCCAGGTGGAAATGACAGATCAGCTGCATGATGACCGCGCGACGGATACGGTCATCCTGATCCAGCTTGACGCCACGCCACAGCGGCAGCTTGTGCTCGTCGAGCATGCCGTAGTACTGCTCCAGATCCTTGACGTTCTGGAAGTAGTAGTCGCCGATCTGGCTGATGGACGACACGCCAAGGCTCAGCAGCTCGCATTCGGCATGGGTGCTGTAGCCCTGGAAGTTGCGCTGTAGCTGACCATTGCGCTGGGCGACGGCCAGTTCATCATCCGGCTTGGCGAAATGATCCATGCCGATGTGGGCATAGCCGGATCGGGTCAGGAAACCGACGGTGTATTCCATGATGCGCAGTTTTTCTTCCGGGCTCGGCAATGCATAGGTCGGAATGGCCTGCTGCGGTTTGAAGTGGGTCGGCAAGTGCGCGTAGTTGAAAATCGACAGCCGATCCGGTTGCAGCGTCAGCACTTTCTCCAGCGTGTGTCGGAAGCTTTCTTCAGTCTGGAACGGCAATCCGTAGATCAAATCGATGTTGAGCGAACGGAAGCCATGCGCCCGCGACTGCAACACCGCTTGTTCGGTCTGCTCGTAGGATTGAATGCGGTTGACCGCGCGCTGGACGCGCTCATCAAAATCCTGGACGCCGAGACTGACCCGGTTGAATCCGAGTTCGCCGAGGAAAGCCAGCGTATCGGACTGAATCGAACGCGGATCGATTTCGATGGCGTATTCGCCTTCATCGCGTGGAGCAAAATCAAAGTGCTGGTGCAAGGTCTTGACCACCGCGGCCATCTCCGGATGGCTCAAGAAGGTCGGGGTACCACCGCCCCAGTGCATCTGCTTGACCTGCGGCGTGCGCCCAAGGTTTTTCGCATGCATGGCAATTTCGCGCTTCAGGTATTCGACGTAGGTGCCGCTCTTGGTGCGATCCTTGGTGACGATCTTGTTGCAGGCACAGTAGTAACAGAGCGTGGCGCAGAACGGCATGTGCAGGTACAACGACAGTGGCGTGTCCGGATTCAGGCTCGCCAAGGCTTTTTGATAATCCTGTACGGTGAAGTCGTTTCGGAACTGCAAGGCCGTCGGATAGGAGGTGTAGCGCGGGCCACTGAGGTTGTAACGCGCGATCAGATCGCGGTTGATGGCGGTTGGCGCCTGCTGAATCGGAAAATTCAGGATCATCGTCATGAAGTGGCTCCTGTGGCCAGCGTCGGTTTTCGGTCCGATAGCACGATGCATCGCGACCACTGCCCCTGATCGAATCGGGCAATTGATGTCTTCAGAATGAATGTGGCCAGTCTATGACCAAGCGGGCAACTAGGGATTGACCGTGATCAAGCGGCCGGTGCGTGGACGTGGTGATGGTGTTGATGTGGATCAGCGTTGCCGGGTAGGCCCTGCAAGCTCATCGCCGCAATCCAGAGTCCGAGGCCGATCAAGGCGAGCCCGGCACCGACGCGCAATGCCGGTGGCAGCGGTTTGCTGCGGCCACTACTCAGCAGCCCGGCGGCGGTGAGTGCCGGCAAGGTGCCAAGCCCAAATGCCGTCATGAACAGTGCCGCTTCATTGGCGTCGGCCCGGGTCGCGGCGGTCGCGAGTGCGCTGTAGACCAGGCCGCATGGCAGCAAACCCCAGATGGCACCAGCGGCCAAGGCTTGGCCGGGATGGCGGATGCTGCGCAGTGTCTGCAGCGCCGGTTGCAATTTTGGCCACAAGCGGGCGCCGAGCCGTTCCAGCCGGGTCAGCCCGAACCAGAACCGGGCCACATAGAGCCCCATCAGAATCAGTAACAGACCAGACAGCAAACGCAGGATCACCGCCAGCCATTGCCAGCCGCTGCCCAGCACCGCGGCTTGAACAATCGCACCGAGGCCGAGGCCAAGCAGGGTATAAGTGGCAACCCGGCCGACGCTGAAGCCCAGCACCAGCACCGCCCGCTGCCAGAACGGCTGCGATGCCACGCTTTGCGCCAACAAGGTGACGAAACCGCCACACATCGGCAGGCAATGACCGGCACTGAACAGGCCGGACAAAGCGGCGGCCAGCAGCCAACTGGTGTCGGTCATGGCGTCGGCTTGTCCGAATCGGTTGGCGGTCGATGCACTGCCGGGCGCGTCGACGGTTCATCGTCCATCAGGATGCTGTGACCGGGGCTGTCGAGATCATCAAACTGACCGCGCTTGACCGCCCAGAAAAACAGCCAAATCGACAGCGCCAGCACCAGCATGGCAAGCGGGATCAGCAGATAAATGGCGCTCATGCAGCAGACTCAAGCAAAGGGCCGGTGCGCACCGGTTCTGCCGCTGCCGGCGTGGCGCGCAACAAGCGCAGGGAATTGACGGTTACCAGCAGCGACGACAGCGACATGCCTATCGCTGCCTGCCACGGTGTCAGCACGCCGGCAATGGCGGCCGGCAGCGCGACCAGATTGTAAATCAATGCCCAGGCCAGATTCTCGCGCACGATGCGCCGGGTTTGCTTGGCGACCTGCAACGCGCGGGCGATCACGCACAGCTGGCTTTGCAGCAACACGGCATCGGCAGCGCGGCGCGCGAAATCAGCGCCGCTGCCAATCGCCATCGAGACATCGGCAGCGGCGAGCACCGGCGCGTCGTTGATGCCATCTCCGAGCATCAGCAGCTTGCAGCCTTGCCGTTGCAAAGCTTGCACGTAATCGCGTTTCTGCGCCGGTGATTGCCGCGCGTGCACGGCATCGATGCCGAGCGCCTGCGCGCAGCGCTCGACTGCGGCGTGATGATCGCCGCTCAGCAAGTGCAGGCGCAGACCGCTCGCGCGCAATTCCCGGCACAACGCGGCCGCATCGCTGCGCAGTTCGTCCTGCAATTGGAATGACGCCAACCAGCCATCACTGTCGGCAAGGGCAATTTCACCGTCCTGTACCGCGGCCTGCGCCGCGAGCGGCAGCCAGCTTTTTTGGCCAAGCCAGTATTGGCGACCGGCAATACTGCCACTGACGCCGAGCCCGGCGGTTTCCATGACATGGCTGGCAAGACATTGGTTGCTGGCATGTGGATGAAACGCCCGCGCAATGGGATGCGAAGAGTGCTGCTCGAGCGCGGCTGCCAGCGCCAGTACGGAATGCCGATCCTGATCGGCGCGCACGCGCACCGCCGTGATTTGCAGTGCGCCAGTGGTCAGCGTGCCGGTTTTGTCGAACACGACATCGGTCAGCGTCGCGAGTTTTTCCAACACGGCGGCCCGGCGCAAGAGTACGCCTTCGCGCAGCAACTGGTGCGTGGCAGCAGCCCAAGCCGTTGGCAAGGCCAGCGACAGCGCGCACGGACAGGTCACCACCAGAACGGCGAGCGTGATATCAAAGGCGCGGCTCGCATCGATCTGCCACCAACCGGCATAGACCAGTACCGACAGCAACAAGACTGCGGCAACAAACCAGCGCGCGACATTGTCGGCCAGCAACTGCAGCGCCGGCCGCTGCGCCAATGCTTCGTCCTGCAGTCGGGTCAGCTGCGCGATGTAAGTGTCGGTGCCGCTGCGGGTTACCGTGAGCTCCAGGGCACCACCGCTGATGCTGCTGCCGGCCAGCACCGCGTCGTGAACTTGCTTGTTGACCAAGGCCGCTTCGCCGGTGAGCAGGCTCTCGTCGGCGCCCGCCGAACCGGAAATCACCGCGCCGTCGGCCGGTACCGTTTCGCCGGCCTGCACCAGCATGCGCTCACCAACGGCCACATCGCTCAGCGCGACCCGTTGCCATTGCTCGTTGCGCCAGACCCGCGCGGTTTGCGGTAGCAGTCGTTGTTGCAAACCGGCGGCGCGCGTTGCCCGCTGCCGCGCCTTCAATTCCAGATAACGACCGAGCAGGAGCAAGAAGGCAAACATGCTGATCGACTCAAAATACACCTGGCCATCTTGCTGAATGGTGTTCCAACAACTCGCCAGGAACGCCAGCCACATCGCCGCTGCCACCGGCACGTCCATGTTGAGGCTGTGCAGCCGCAGTGCCGTGATGGCATTGCGGGTAAACGGCTGGCAACTGTAAAGCAGCACCGGCAATGAAACGAGCAAGGAACTCCAGCGCAGCCACAGTTCGTGGGTCTTGTCGAGATCGCCGATGACGCCAAGGTACAAGCCGACGGCGTACATCATCGCCTGCATCATGCCAAAGCCGGCGACCGCCAGACGCTTCAACAGATCTCGACCTTCCTGTTCCAGTTGTTGTTCCACCTGATCCGGCGCAAACGGGGTTGCTTGGTAACCAACTCGCTGCAGCTCAGCCAGCAGTTGCCGCAACGGTTGCTGCAGATGATCCCAGCGCAGCAACAAGCGGCGTGCCGACAACTGGATCTGCACATCGCGAACCCCGGGTTGCTGCCGTAAATGCCGCTCCAGCAACCAGCTGCAGGCCGGGCAGTTCAAGCCTTCGACAAACAAAGCGACGCGGCTTTCTTCGCCTTGTTCTTCCAGACAGGCCGAAGCGCGCGCGCTTTGTTCCAGCGCCGCCAGCAGTTCGGCGGGCACGCCGACTTCCTGCCGTTTGGCCGGTGCCTGACGGTAGCTGTAATAACTGCCGAGGCCACTTTGATAAATGGTCTCGGCAACGGCCTGACAACCGGCACAACAGAATTCGCGGCTGACTCCGTCCAGCGTCGCACGAAACGGCGTATCAGTGGGGCAGGCTTCAGCGCAGTGGAAGCAATTCACAACGAACATCCTCGGCGAGCGAACGGCTTGCGGTCGCTACAACATCGCAGTCGATTACAGGACTTCCGGACTCAGCTTGGCTGCGGTTGGCGACTGCCAACGGCCGCGCAAGCGCCAGCTGGCATCACCCGGCTGCAACTGCACATGCCAGTTTGCGTGCCGGCTCAGGTTGATGTCACCGATGTACTGCTGGCCCTGCTGCCGGCGCAGCACAATGCGCTGATCGGCCTTGTTGTCAGTGGGGTGGGAGAGTGCGAGCTCCAGCGTTTCCGGCAACACCGGCAGGTCTTCGGCGCTCAGAACGACCATCAGCTTCTGCTCCAACGGCAACAGCATGGCATGCATACGAAAACCGGCAGCATTCTGATCGGCCTGTTGCTGTACGTTGTACGCCAGCCCTTCACGGTAGTAATCGTCCTTGACCATGCTGTCGCCGTGTTTGACGGCGATAAAGACCGTGCTGAGCCCGGCAACCACGGAGGCGGCCGGCAGCAACCACAACAGCAGCCATGGCAGCTTCCACCAGTTCACGCTGGCGGAAGAAGTGCTGGCCTCATCGGTTGCGCGGGACGGTTCCGACATTAGCGTGCTCCAACATTGGCAGGCTTGATGAAACTGGACGATTCCTCGATCACCAGCGTCGGTTGATCGATGGATTCGATGCGGAAGCGCACCGTGCTGGTGGTTTCCTTGAGTTCGTACGGGTCGATTTCCAAACGGACCGGGATATTGAGGATCTCACCGGCCGGTACATCAAATTCCAGATTGCCCTTGACGATCACGGGTGCATCGGCCGATGCCTGCAGGCGGTAGCGATGCGCGACCTGATCCATGTTCATGACTTTGAGCGTGTAGACGTTCTCGATGGTGCCGATTGACGTCGCGGTGTAGAGCCGGCCGCGATCGCGCAGCACATCGACCCGAAGCGGTGTGCGCACCGACAGGGCGTAGACGAACAGCGCCATCAGGGTGAACAGCAACACAGCGTAGATGACGACACGCGGCCGCAGCACATGCGTCGCTTTGCCGGTGTCGCGATGCTCGGTGGTGTAGCGAACCAGCCCTTTCGGGTAGTTCATCTTGACCATCACTTCATCGCAGGCGTCGATGCAGGCGGCGCAGGCAATGCAGGCGATCTGCAACCCGTCACGAATGTCGATACCGGTCGGGCAGACGTTCACGCACTGCTTGCAGTCGATGCAGTCACCAAGGCCGTCCTGACCGCGCTCGGCGTCCTTCTTGCGAGCGCCACGCGGTTCGCCGCGCTTTTCATCGTAGGCAATGATCAGGGTGTCTTTGTCGAACATCGCGCCCTGGAAGCGGGCATACGGGCACATGTAGATGCAGACTTGCTCACGCAGCTTGCCGGCGTTGCCGTAGGTGGCAAAGCTGTAGAACAGCACCCAGAACCAGCCCCAGCCGCCGAGCGTGCCGTTGAGCATGTCGGTCGACAGTTCACGGATGGGCACGAAGAAACCGACGAAGGTGTAACCGGTGAACAGCGCAAACACGATCCAGAGCGTGTGCTTGGCGGTTTTCTTGCGGACTTTCTCCCAGGACAGCGGTTGCTTGTCGAGCCGCATGCGGGCGTTGCGATCGCCTTCGGTGATCCGCTCCATCCACATGAAGGCTTTGGTCCAGACTGTTTGCGGACAGGCATAGCCGCACCACAGCCGGCCGGCCAGCGCGGTAAAGAAGAACAAGGCAAGCGCGGCCAGAATCAGCAACCAGGCCAGAAAAATGAAGTCCTGCGGCCACAGGGTCAGGCCGAACAGGTGAAATTTGCGCCCCGGCAAATCGAACAGGATGGCCTGGCGGCCGTCCCACGTGAGCCAGGGCGCAAGGTAATACCATCCCAGTAACAGCCACATCGCCGCGGTGCGCAGTTTGGCAAACACGCCGCTGACTTTCTTGGCATAAATTTTCGGCGCTTTGACGTAAAGCTCCTGTACTGGGATGTCACCCCGCATTTACTGCACTCCCATCACTTCTTGTCGGCAGACAGCGACAGCAGGTAAGCCGTCAGCACGTGTATGCGTGCTTCGCCGAGCAAGTCACCGTGTGCCGGCATCACGCCGTTGCGACCGTTCTTGATGGTGTCGGCAATCGCAGCATGGGTGCCGCCGTACAGCCAGACATCGTCAGTCAGATTGACCGCACCGAGCATCTTGTTGCCTTTGCCATCCAGGCCGTGACAGGCGGCGCAAACGGTATCGAAACTGCTCTTGCCTTGGGCGGCGAGCTGGGCGTCGTGCTCACGACCACTCAGTGACAGCACATAGTGACGGACGGCAAGCTGCGCCGATTCTTCCAGCGTGCTGCCGAAGGCCGGCATGATGCCCTGACGACCATAGGTGAGCGTCTGCTTGATGGTCTCCGGTTCACCACCGTAGATCCAATCGGCATCGGTCAGGTTAGGAAAGCCCGGCGCGCCTTTGGCGTCGGCACCATGACAGGTCGCACAGTTGTTGCCGAACAAACGCGAGCCAACGGCGAGCGCTGCCGGGTCCTTACCCAGTTCCGCGACCGATTTGGCAACGAAGCCGGCATACAACGGCGCCACTTGTGCTTCCGCCACTTTCACTTCTTCCGCATGCTGGCCGGCTTGGGTCCAGCCGAGCACGCCAGGCAAGTGACCAAAACCCGGATACAACACCAGATAGCCAATCGAGAAGACGATGGTGATGTAGAACAGATACAGCCACCAGCGCGGCAGCGGCTTGTTGTATTCCTCAATGCCATCGTAACTGTGATTGACTTTGCCACTGGCGTCTTCATCGGCTTTCAGGTTTTTGGTTTTCACCAGCAACCACCAGCAACCGGCAATGTTCAGCGCCACCAGCGCCATGATGTAGAGACTGACGGTCAGACTCATGATTACCGCTCCCGAGAATCGCTGCTGTTGCCTTCACGTGGCTCGTCATCGAACACCAAACGTGCGGCCTCATCAAAACGTGCTTTCCGGCGCGGGCTATACGCCCACCACAATACGCCGAGGAAGATCACCAGCCAGATAACGGTCATGGCGCCACGAAACCAGTTCATGTCCATGGTCAATTACCTCTTGGCCTTGATGGTGGTACCGAGGCCTTGCAAGTAGGCGACGACGGCATCCATTTCGGTTTTGCCGGCGACGTCGGCCTTGGCATTGGCGATTTGCTCGTCGGTATACGGCACGCCGAGCAGGCGCAGTGCTTTCAGCTTGGCGGCGGTGTCTTCACCGGTCAGCACGTTGCTGTTCAGCCACGGGAATGCCGGCATGTTCGACTCCGGCACCACGATACGCGGATTGGTCAGGTGCACGCGGTGCCATTCATCGGAATAGCGGCCGCCGACACGTGCCAGATCCGGCCCCGTGCGCTTCGAGCCCCACAGGAACGGGTGCTCCCAGACATGCTCGCCGGCCAGCGAGTAGTGGCCGTAGCGCTCGGTTTCGGCGCGGAACGGCCGGATCATTTGGGTGTGGCAGACGTGGCAACCCTCGCGGATGTAGACATCGCGGCCTTCCACCTGCAACGCATTCCACGGCTGCAGACCGGCAACCGGCTCGGTCGTGTCTTTGACGAAATACAGCGGAACGATCTCGGCCAGGCCACCGAAACTGACCACGATGATGATCAGGATCGCCATCAGGCCGACGTTCTTTTCAACTTTTTCGTGATTCATCGCGTGGGCTCCTCAAGCGGCTTGCAGCGCAGGTTGCTTGGCAGCAGTGGTTGACGGCGAAGTCAGGGTTTTGACCACGTTGTAAACCATGATCAACATGCCGGACAGGAACATCAGGCCGCCGATCAAGCGCACGATGTAATACGGGTATTTGGCCTTCAGGGCTTCAACGAAGGTGTAGGTCAGGGTGCCGTCAGCATTGACCGCGCGCCACATCAGACCTTCCATGACGCCGGCGATCCACATCGAGGCGATGTAGAGCACGACGCCGATGGTGGCGACCCAGAAGTGCCAGCTGATCAGCTTGGTGCTGTATATCTTGTCTTTGCCAAACAACGGCGGAATCAGTGCGTACAGGCAACCAATCGAAATGAACGCCACCCAGCCGAGCGCGCCAGAGTGGACGTGGCCAACAGTCCATTCGGTGTTGTGCGACAGCGCGTTGACGGTCTTGATCGACATCATCGGGCCTTCAAACGTCGACATCATGTAGAAGGACAGCGACACGATCATGAAGCGGATGACGGGATCGGTGCGCAGCTTGTCCCAGGCACCCGACAGGGTCATCACGCCGTTGATGGCGCCGCCCCAGCTCGGTGCGAGCAGAATCAGCGAGAAAATCATGCCAAGCGATTGCGCCCAGTCGGGCAGGGCAGAGTAGTGCAGGTGGTGCGGACCGGCCCACATGTAAACCGCGATCAGCGCCCAGAAGTGCACGACTGACAGGCGGTACGAGTACACCGGGCGGCCCGCCTGTTTCGGCACGAAGTAATACATCATGCCGAGGAAGCCGGCGGTCAGGAAGAAACCGACCGCATTATGGCCATACCACCATTGCACCATCGCATCGACCGCGCCCGGATAGGCGGAATACGATTTGGTCAGTGAAACCGGCACCGCCGCACTGTTGACGATGTGCAGGATGGCAACGGTCAGAATGAAGGCACCGAAAAACCAGTTCGCCACGTAAATGTGCGAGGTGTTGCGCCGGCGAATCGTCTCAAAAAAGACGATTGCATAGGCGACCCAGACCACCGCAATCAGGATGTCGATCGGCCATTCCAGCTCGGCGTATTCCTTGGCCGAGGTGTAACCCAGCGGCAAACTGATGGCGGCCAGCACAATCACCAGCTGCCAGCCCCAAAACGTAAAGGCTGCCAACTTCGGAAACGCCAGCGGCACGTGACTGGTCCGCTGCACGACCCAGTACGAGGTCGCGAACAGTGCGCAACCGCCAAACGCGAAAATCACTGCATTGGTGTGCAGTGGTCGCAACCGGCCGTAAGAGAGCCACGGCACGTTGAAATTGAGTTCCGGCCAAATCAGCTGAGCGGCGATAATGACACCGACCAGCATGCCGACAACTCCCCACACAATCGTGGCAATGGCAAATTGGCGCACGACTCGGGTTTCGTACGCGATGCCTGCCGGGATGCTGTTATTCCCCATGGAGCCTCCACATCAGATGGTCAACAACGCAAACAGCAGCCACTGTTGCGCCGTCACGACCGTTTATTGTCCTTACAAATTGTCGAGGTTTAGTGCCAGTTCACCTTTGATGGAGATCAAGGGGCCGGCAGAGGCCAATTGCCTTTGGTGTACATGCTGATCAACAACAGGTTAAAGTAGCCGGCTAAAAGATTCAAGACGAATGAATCTTTTAGCCGGCCGCTCATTCCGTGAGCAGCCCTTTTCCAGCCAGGGTAAATCGGAACGTGGCGCCCTTGCCGGGTGCACTTTCGGCCCAGATCCGGCCGCCGTGGCGCTCGACGATGCGACGGCACAGCGCCAGGCCGACACCGGTGCCTTCGAATTCCTCGGCGCGATGCAGCCGTTGGAATACGCCAAACAGCTTGTCAGCATAGGCCATGCTGAAGCCGACACCGTTATCCCGGACCACATACACGGTTTCCGCGCCGTGCGGCTCGGCAAACACCTCGATACGTCGTGGCGAGACGCCACGGGTAAATTTGACGGCATTCGATAGCAGGTTGAACAGGACCTGTTTCAGCAGGCTGCGGTCGGCAATGCAATCCGGCAATGCCGCCACTTCCGGCTGCCCGATGTCCTCATCGGCGCTGTCCTGCAATTCCTGCCAGATCTGCGCCACCAATTCGGACATCACGACCGGCTCGCGAATCATCTCGGTACGCGACAGCCGGGAAAAGCGCAGCAGGTCATCAATCAGCATGCCCATGCGCTGACTGGCCGCCATCATCCGGTCCAGATAGCGCTGACCGTCTTCGTCGAGCTTGTCGCGGTAATCGTTGACCAGGGCGGCGCCGAAGCCGCTGATGGCGCGCAGCGGCGCGCGCAGATCGTGTGACACCGAGTAACTGAAGCCTTCCAGTTCACGGTTGGCAATTTCCAGCTCCTCGGTACGGCTGCGGACCCGCTGCTCCAGTTCCTCGTTGAGTTGCCGGATTTCCCACTCGGCGCGTTTGCGCGCAGTCAGATCCAGTGCGATCACCAGACGCCGCTCGCCAATCCGTTGCACATTGAACTCAACGATACGGTCACTGCCGTCAGCACAACGTACCCGAACTTCCATGGGCTCAAACTGTTCGTTGGTTGCATCGGCTTGCACCAGCCGCTGCTGCCAGTCGCGCATGACGGTGGCGCGATAATCCGGATCCGGATAGGCAAGCCCCCACCAATCGTTGACCGACAGCAGCACATCGCGGCCGTAACCGAACAGTTGATGGAAGGCTTCGTTCAACAACAAAATGCTGTTTTCGACATCGATAACCGACATGGCAACAGGCGACTGCTCCACCAACAACCGAAATTGCCGCTCACTCTCCCGTAGCGCACGCTCAGCCAGAATCGGCTCGGTGACATCACGAACAACACCACGAACCACCCGGCTTGGCGGCGATTCCGAAACAAACAGCTTGCCAACCAGTTGCAGATGGCGTTCACCGCGCTCGACATGCTGCCAACAGAAGGTTGTAATTTCCGTGCGCTGATTCTGCAGGATGGCCGCCAAGGTACTGGTCAGGCTGACAGCATCATCCGGCCCGAGCAACTGCAGAAAACTGTTCCAGCTCGGCAAAAAGTTGTCTGCCGCCAAGCCAGTCATCCGATACACCGCATTGTCCCAAATCATTGCACCGGTTGCCGGATCCAGCTCCCAGACACCTTGCTGAGCAGCGGCCAGAGCGAGCTGCATACGCGCCTGCTGTTCGCGCAGGGCGCCTTCGCGGCGAACGATCGCCGACAGCATTCGTTCAAAATCGACCTGCAGCTGTTGAATTTCATTGGCAGGCAACGGCAAATCGGCGCCTTCGCCTGCCGCCATCGTCCGTGCTCGCGCCGCCAGCACCCGGGCAGGGTTGGCGATCAACTGCTCAACGGCGATGAAAAGCAGCGCCGCCATGATGCCGAGTGCGATCACCACAATTGCCAGCACGATGACGTATTGTGGCAACCGATCGGTTAAAGGCGGCAGTCGATAAAAGGCGTGTATGTAGCCAAGCACTTCCTGTTCGAAAGTGACTGCCCGACGCAATTGCATCTGGGAACCTTGCACGGACTCCGCCGGACCTTGATGCGACAGCGCCGGGAAGCGGAATTCGCCCGCTTCCGGCACAACAAATCGGGCAAACATCTCGCCATCACGACCAGTCACCGCGGCAGCGCGGAAGCGCTGATCAAGGGCCAACGTGCGCAAGGTTTCCAGTGCCGATTCACGGTCGCTGAAATCAAGCGCCGCCTGCAGGTTCAGTGACACCACATTCAGCTGCGCCGAAACGTCCTGCTGCAATCGATCCTGGTGCGTTCTGGCTTCATAGCCAAGAATGGTCAATGCAACCAGGGCAACGGTGACGACCGTGGTCAGCCCGAGCAGACGGAGCAGGGCGCCACGCAGGCTGACTTGCTGCCACTGCATCATTGCAAGCCCCCTTCGTCGGCCGAGTTCTTGCCAAAGACCTGATCGGCATGGCGCAACAATTTGGAACTGAGCTGCAGATTATGTTGGGCAAGCGTGTTCAGGTTTACTTCAAAATGCACGGTTCCTTCGGCCAGAAAAAGGTGAACCGCGGCGCCTTCTGCAAGAATGTCGGCACCTTCACCAATGACAAGGATCGGGCGCTGCTGCGTTTCGGCAATCAACCCGCGCTGACGTTCAATCGTGATAGTGCTGGACAGGAACAACAGGTGGCATCCAGGGGACAGGTCATTGCCAATATCAACAACATCCACAACCAAAGCATGAACACGTTGGCCGCGCAGGCGGGTGCTCAACCAGCTCGCGAGCTCAGGGCGACCGGCAATGCAAAATCGAAATGGCGAGGTCTGCAACGATGCTTCAGGCCATTCACCATACTTGGCAAAATTGAACAGCAATGCCGCTTTGACTTCGTATTCGCGGCTCATGGCCGCCGGAGCGTCGTCAGCCCGAAGGACGGCGGGCATGGCCATCAGCAGCGACAACAGCAGGCGCAGCGGCTCCCATCCCAGTTTCCAGCCCGTGTGACCGCACCAGCGCATCTAATCCGTCAGTCCCATTGGTAAACGCCCGTTCAAAGCATAGGTGTGTCTGCCGAAATTGCCCGCATTCGGTACCATTTTTTACGGCCTCGGAGCGAGATCGATATTCGCCAGCCGGCATTGGCGTTTCCGGCGGCAGGACTGAGGCGGTGAACACTGTGGAACCGTTTGAATTTGGCCGACTGCAGCCAGACGCTAAGCTGCAGCCACAACATCCTATAATGTATATTATGTTAAATTATGACTGACTCATGAGCTATCTGCCCAATCTGTGCTCCGTTGCCAACGTTATCTGCGGCGGCTGCACAGAGCGCAGCACGGCGGCCGTGCGTTCCCAGCCCTGCTGCTTACCGGCGCACACCTGCGTAAAGCGAAGTGGAAAATTGGTAAGAAAGGAAGAAGACGACATCAGCCGGTCATTCACCGCTGGCGGCACGGGTCATGACCGCGAGCAGTTCGGCTTCGCCGCGGCTGAGGTTACAGCGCTGCATGACCTCATCCGCGCTGACCCCTTGTTGCAGCATGCGCGCCGCCTGGCTGTAAGCCTTGTGATGCGAGGCGCTGACGGTGGCTTCGTTCTGCATTTTCTGGGCGAAACCCTGCAGATCCGTTTGCAGTTGCACCAGTTTTTTGCCCACTACCTTGGCAGTGTCGGCCAATTGCTGATGTTGGTTACGCAGCTCCTGCACCAGGGATTCCGTGCGCTGCACCCGCCGCCACAAAAACAGGCAAAGGCCGGCAAACAGGAATGCCAGCCCGGTACTCAGCACTGCCACATAAGCCAAGAGTTCCATGGTGCGAATCCGGATGTCCGCGTCAGTGGGCGCTGAAGCTCAGTTCGGCCCATTCGTTATCGGAAAGCAGTTTGTTCAAATCCACCAGAATCAGCAACTCGCCATTGCGGTTGGCAACGCCCTGGATGAACTTGGCACTTTCATCGTTACCAACATTGGGGGCCGACTCGATCTCTGAGCTGCGCAGATACACCACTTCGGCAACGCTGTCGACCAGAATACCGATCACTTGTTGATCGGCTTCGATGATCACGATACGAGTGTTGTCCGTGACTTCAATCGGTGCCAAACCGAAACGCTGGCAAGTGTCGATAACGGTAACGACATTGCCGCGCAGGTTGATGATGCCGAGCACATAGACCGGCGCGCCCGGCACCGGCGCGATGTCGGTGTAGCGCAACACTTCCTGCACTTGCATCACGTTGATGCCATAGGTCTCGTTGCCCAGCCGGAACGTTACCCATTGCAGAACCGGATCTTCCTTGACGGTGCCACTGGCCTTGGCGGCATTTGAACTGACATTGCTCATGGATACACCTGTTTATCCAGCCCTCGCGGGCAGCCTGAATGGAACACGGCATCGGTACATGCCGGTGCCGATCTAAGCATAGCCTGCTTTTCTGACAACGGCGGCTCAGGCAGCGCGCCGGCCGTGATGCTCAAAGGACTCGACCAGCGCCTGGGTGTTGAGCAAGGCGCAGCGGTCTTCCTTGATCATCCCGGCCAGCCAGGGCCGACGCGGGTTGCTGTCGTACCAGCGGACGTCGTCCTGGTTGAGGCCACGGGTGGCACACAGATCGGTACAGGCCAGTCCCCAGGCGGTATCGCCGATCCGGATGACATAGCGATAGCCGTCGACCAGTTCCGGGCGGTACTTGTCGCCCAGCAGATAGCGGCCGGTATCAACCACATTGATGTTGTCCGGTTCATGCGGCATCAGTCCAAGGAACCACTCGGCCCGACCAACCAGCGGCGTCAGCGGCTTGTCGCGGCGCTGGATGCCACCGAGCAGATGCAGCGGCAAGGCGAGCCGCAGCTCGTCGACCCGGAATACCAGGGTCGGAAAACTGGCCGGCAAATCGCGGCGATAATCGGCGTTGCTATAAAAAGCGGCGTGGGCGTCGGCGACGGCAGCGGCAACCGCGGTCAGAGCTTGCGGGATCGGTTCAACGGCAACGGCAGCCGGAGTCGGAGCCGAAACGGCAGCCGTGACCGGCGCGGGCGCGGACGGAGCCGGCACGGGTTCGCTCACCGGTGCTGGCGCGATCTCCGGTGCGCGGCTGACTTCGCTGACTTGATCGAGCAGCTGCTGCAAGCGCGAGCGCGCCACCGGCAACAGCGCCGGTTCGCTGAGCACCGGCTCGGCGACCGGCCGCGCTGCTGCCGTCGCTTCCGGCTGCAGCAAGCGGTCGAGATAATCGGACAGGGCCTGCTCGGCGCGACCGGCACTCATGATGCCGCCTTGTCGAGCAGCGCGGCTTTGGCCGCCGCTTTGTCTTCACCGTCGAGATCGCGCAGCAGCTGGGCATAGGCCTCAACCGCGCGTGAATCCGGCGCAAACACATTCGGTGGTAGATGGGAACGGCTGGCTTCCCGCAGCCGGGTATCGACCGGCACCACGCCGCGCCAGACCCGGCTGCCGTGGCTGTCGCGCAATTGCCGCAGGCATTGCACGGCGGCCCGCGTACGACGATCGAACATGGTCGGGATGATCCGGTGCGCGATTGGCTGCCGGCGCGAACGCTCGATCATCTGCAAGGTGCGCAGCATCCGTTCGAGCCCTTGCAGCGCAAGGAATTCGGTCTGGACCGGAATCAGCAGGTATTGGCAGGCGGCAAGCGCATTGACCATCAACACGCCGAGGATCGGTGGGCAATCGATCAACACGTGATCAAAATCGTTCTGCAGCAACTGCAGCAAACGGGTGACGACGAGGCCTTGGCCGTCCTGATTGGCCAATTGTTTTTCGATGGTGGCCATCGCAACCTGGCCCGGAATGAATTGCAAACCGGCAAGCTGGCTGTTCTGCACACATTGCAGGACGCGCTCGCGGGTCAACGATTTGTGTTCCAGAAACAGATCGAAAATGCCGGCGTGATCACCGTCCGGGTTAACGCCGAAATACGCGGTCAGCGACGCATGCGGATCCAGATCCAGCAGCAATACCCGTTTGCCCCGACTGGCCAGCAAGCCGCCGAGGGAAACGGTGGTGGTGGTCTTGCCGACCCCGCCTTTCTGGTTGGCGATAGCCCAAATCCGCACTGCTGGCTCCCGTCATTGTTCACGCCGCGCCTGTTGCTCCCCGTTCACGGCGTCGGGTTGGCTGGCGTTTCCGCCGGCCGGTTCTTTGCAGCGTCATTGTCTGCATCGTCGGTGCGCTCCCTGCCCCGGATCAACAAGCCGCCATTTGGCAGCCGCACCACATCCACCTGCTCCGCCTGATCCGGCTCTGGCTGTGTCGGTGCGTTTTGCCCGGTCACGGTGCCAGGCGCCGGCGAGATACCCTGACCTGGTGAAACACCGGCCGGCAAGCTTTCGCCGGCCGCTGGTGCCGCTTTGCCGTCTGCCGCGGTGGCCGGCGCCGCTTGTTCATGGAAGCGCGAAATCGCCAGCACGACACGGCGGTTGCGCGCCCTGCCCTCCGCCGTATCGTTACTGGCGATCGGGTTGAACTCCCCGAAACCCTCCACCGCCATCCGGGCGGGCGGTATGCCAAAGCTTTGCAGTTTTCGTACCACCGCGACTGCCCGAGCAGATGACAACTCCCAGTTTGACGGAAAACGCTCGGTGTCAATGGCCTGATTATCGGTATAGCCGCGAATGCGCATCAGATTGCGGCTGTCGCGGAGCTTGTCGGCCAGCTCGCGGATCACCGGTTCGGCCGATTTGCCAAGCACATCGCTGCCGCTCTCAAACAACAGACCGGAACGCATGTCGACTTCGATCCAATCCTGATTGCCACGCAGGGCAACGAGGCCGGCATCAATAAGTGGTTGCAGTGATTGTTCGAGTTCGGAATAGAGCTGGTTGAACCGGCGCTGCTGCTCCGGGTTCGGTGCGTTGATCGCCGGCAGGCTCAGCGCCTCCTGCTCCGCCTGCTCGGCGCGGGCGCGCTCACCCGTTTCCGGTTCGGCCGTAGCGGGCTCGGTGGGATTGGGCTGGACGGCACCTTCCAGCAATCCGGCGCCACTGGCCGAGGTGGTATTGCTGCCGGCATCGACTGCCTGGCTGCTGGCCGGTGTTTTTTCAAATGCGGACAACAAGGCATCGGACAACACCCGATACTTGCCTTCGTTGACCTGCGAGATGGAATACATCACGACAAAAAACGCAAACAACAACGTGATGAAGTCGGCGTAAGACACCAACCAGCGATGGGTGTTTTCGGTGTCATCGTGGCGTCGGCGACGGATCATGCAAAGGCCCTCTGCGGCCAACGGCGCGGCAGTTCTGGCGTGAAGAACGAGACAGCGGCCGATACGGTATTACCCTGTAGTACCAGTTAGCGCCGATATCGGCTTTGACTCACGCCTTCCCGATAACGCGCCACTCCGCCTGCTGGCGCGACTCAATGATTGGGCAGAAAACCTGCCAGTTTGTTCTCGATGACGCGCGGATTTTCCCCTTCCGCAATCGCCACGATGCCCTCGATCAGCATCTCCCGGTACTGGCTCTGCGCCAGCACCAATGTGCGCAGCTTGTTGGCTATCGGCAGAAACAGCAGGTTGGCAAACCCGACCCCGTATACCGTGGCCACAAACGCGACAGCAATGCCACCACCGAGCCGCGACGGATCGCTCAGATTGCCCATCACCTGGATGAGGCCCATCACCGCCCCGACAATGCCCAGCGTCGGCGCATAACCGCCCATTGCTTCGAACACGCGTGCCGCCTGCAGCTGGCGCTGTTCCTGCAGCTCCATGTCGGTCAGCATGGCGCTGCGGATGCTTTCCGGCTCACCACCATCGACCAGCATCGCCAGCCCTTTCCGGGCGAACAAATCCTCTTCCCGATCGACCAGCTGTTCCAGCCCCAGCAAACCTTCTTTGCGGGCGGTCGAGCTCCAATTCACCATCCGCCGCAAACCGTCTTCGAACGGCAGCGCCGGCGGCAACAAGACCCAGCGCAGAATCTTGAACGCATGTATGAACGTGCGCAGCGGCGTTTGCAGCAAGGTGGCACCCAAGGTGCCACCGAGCACGATCAGCAGTGCCGGACCGTTGGCCAGCATCGCCAACTGGCCGCCCTCCCACAACTGGCCACCGATGACGGCAGCGAGGCCGAGCAGGAATCCGATCAGCGCCAGGGAATCCACGATTCAGATCTCCGCCGCAAGACGGCGGCCAATTTCGGCAAGCGGCACAATCTGATGACTGATGCCGGCAGCGGCAACCGCTTGTGGCATGCCGTAGACCACGCAGCTGGCTTCATCCTGTGACCAGATGATGCTGCCCTTGTCTCGCAACAAGCGGGCCCCTTCACGGCCATCAGCGCCCATGCCGGTGAGAATCACCGCTACCACGGCACCACCCAACACTTGTGCCGCCGAACCAAACAACACATCGACACAGGGCGCGTATTGCAAGCGGGCATCGGTTTCGCGAATGCGTACGCGTAGTTGCTCGCCTTGCCGCTCCAATGTCATCTGCTTGCCACCCGGCGCCAGATAAACGTGACCCGGTTTCAGCACATCACCGTCTTGCGCCTCCTTGACCCGCACCTGACAGAGCCCATCGAGACGCTGGGCAAACGCCGGCGTGAACGTACCCGGCATGTGCTGGGCGATGACGATGGGCACGGGAAAATTGCTCGGCAGCGGCGTCAGCACCTGCTGCAAGGCAACCGGGCCGCCGGTGGACGAGCCGATCGCGAGCAAACGCGCGTTGCCGCGACGCAGCGCTTGCCGGGCCGGTTCTGCACGCGTTTCGGCGGCCGTCTTGTTCGCGGGTGATGGTGCCGGTGCCGGCCGGCGCAGCTCAGAGCTAGCCGGTCGCGCCGGTGTGCTTGCCGGTGCGGGTGCGGGCGTCGCCGGAGCGCGCAGCAAACCGCTGTTGCGCCGCTGCTGTTGAGTGCCGATGGCTTTGACTTTTTCACGCAGCAGATTGGCCGTACTGGACTGGTTGCCCTGCACGTCCTCGTAGCTTTTCAACAGAAAGTCGACGGCGCCGGCAGCCATCGCTTCCAGCGTCATGCGCGCACCTTCGTAGGTCAGCGACGACAGCATCAGTACGGCAACCGGCTGTTGCGAGGTGATCTGCTTGGTGGCGGTGATGCCGTCCATGATCGGCATCTCGACATCCATGGTGATGACGTCGGGTTTCAGTTCGGCCGCTTTCTTGACTGCTTCAGCGCCGTTGTTGGCGACTCCGACCACCTGGATATTCGGATCCGATTTCAGGATCTCGACCACCCGACGGCAGAAAAAATTGGAATCGTCTACGACCAGGACACGAACCGGCATCGTCGCAACCTTAAGCCGCGTTGCGGCGCGCGTACTGTTTCAGCAGCGCCGGCATATCCAGAATCAGGGCGATGCCGCCATCGGACGTGATGGTGGCACCGGCCATGCCGGGGGTGCCCTGCAGCGATTTGCCGAGTGGTTTGATCACCACTTCCTGCTGCCCGATCAAGGCATCGACGACAAAGCCAACGCGCTGCGAACCAATCTGGGCGATGACAACAAACCCTTCGCGGCGGCGACTGCTGCGCACCGCACCGCGCACCAGCCACTCCTCCAGATAGAACAGCGGCAGCGCCTTGCCACGAACCAGAATCGTGAGCTGACCATCGACCACATTGGTCTTGCTGAGATCGAGATGGAAGATTTCGTTGACGCTGGCGAGCGGCAACGCGAACACCTGCTTCTGCACACTGACCATCAAGGTCGGCAGAATTGCCAGAGTCAATGGCAGCTTGACCTGAATCAGGCTGCCCTTGCCCACTTCCGAGAACACGGAAACCGAACCGTTGAGCTGTGAAATGCGGGTTTTGACCACATCCATGCCGACGCCACGACCGGAAATTTCCGACACTTCCGACTTGGTCGAAAAGCCGGCCATGAAAATCAGATTGAAAGCTTCGAGATCGCTGAGTCGATCGGCCTGATCCTGATCCATCAAGCCCTTCTCGACGGCCTTGCGGCGCAGTACCGCAGGATCCATGCCTTTGCCGTCATCACGGATCTCCAGCAGGATGTGATCGCCTTCCTGCGCCGCCGACAGTACGATCTTGCCCGTGCGCGGCTTGCCGGCCTTCTCGCGCTCGTCGGGCATCTCGATACCGTGATCGACCGCGTTGCGAACCAGGTGCACCAACGGATCGGCGAGCGCCTCGACCATGTTCTTGTCGAGATCGGTTTCTTCACCAATCAACTCCAGATTGATTTCTTTCTTCAGGCTGCGCGCCAGATCGCGCACCACGCGCGGGAAGCGGCCGAACACTTTCTTGATGGGTTGCATGCGGGTCTGCATCACCGCGCCTTGCAGATCCGAGGTCACGACATCGAGATTCTGTACGGCCTTGGCCATTTCTTCATTGCCAGCCGCGTTGGCGAGCGTCAGCAACCGGTTGCGAACCAGCACCAACTCGCCAACCAGATTCATGATGTCGTCAAGCCGTTTGGTGTCCACCCGTACCGTGGTTTCAGCCTGCGCCATGGCATCACCGCCGGCGGCGGCGCCCGCGGCTGGCGCGGCCACAGTGGCGGGGCCGGCAGCAGAAACGGCGGCCGGCTTGCCGGGTGCCGGTGCCGGCCCCTTGCCTTTGCCGTGCAGTTGATCGAGCAAGGCATCGAATTCCTGCTCGGAGATGGTGTCACTGGCGGCAACGCCTTTCTCGCCGCTGCTCGCAGCTTTGCCACCAGCAGATTTGCTGACCGCTTTGTCCTGACTAGCTGTCGCAGCCTTTGCAGCGGTTATCGCCGGGGCGGTTTCCGCTTTGGCGACTGGCGTCGGCGCGGCTTTTTTCTGCGCGTTCAGCTCATCCAGCAGCTTCTCGAACTCTTCATCGGTAATGGTATCGCCGCCCGCAGCACTGGCTGGAGCCGGCGCTGGTACCTTGCCTTTGCCATGCAACTGATCCAGCAGCGCATCGAACTCCTGATCGGAAATATCATCGCCGCTTGCACCTGCCGGTGGAGCGGCCGGTGTCGGTAAAGGCGCAGAAGCCGGTTTGGCTGCGGCCGGCTTGGCGCCCTGCAATTCGTCCAGTAACCGCTCGAACTCATCATCAGTGATTTCGTCACTGCCTGAGCCAGCGGTTGGCGCAGCTGTAGGTGACGGAACTGGCGCTGGTGCAGGCACCTCAGCAACCGCCGGCGTTGTGGCCGCAGGTGTCGACAGCTTGCCATCGGCACAATCCTGCAAGGCTTCGAGGAACCCCGGATCGGCAGGTGTCGGTTCGTTGCCGGTACGTACCTCGTCAAACATGCGGTTGACGACATCGAGCACCTGCAACACCAGATCCATTATCTGAGCATCGGCACGTAGCTCCTGATTGCGCAGCTTGTCGAAAATGTTCTCGCCGAGATGGCAGACTTCGACCAGTGCATTCAGCTTCAGGAAGCCGGCGCCGCCCTTGACGGTATGAAAGCCACGGAAAATGGCATTGAGCAGCGGCAGATCGTCCGGACTTTGTTCGAGCTTGACCAACTGCTCGGACAGCAGCTCGAGAATCTCGCCCGCTTCTACCAGAAAGTCCTGGAGAATTTCCTCATCAGCATCAAGGGCCATGCTTGTTCGCCTTTAAAAGCCCAGACTGGATAACAGGGCATCGACATCGTCCTGCCCATGCACAACATCCTGACGCGTCTTGTCGACCACCGGGCCTTCGACGCCGGAAACCGGTTTGGCCCGTTCATCCTTGGCGGAATTGAACTCGTTCATGTTGCCAAACATCTTGACCAGATCGACCAGACTGCTTTCGACCTCCTGCACCAGGTTGATCACCCGGCGGATGACCTGACCGGTCAAATCCTGATAGTCCTGGGCAAGGATGATGTCATTCAGGGTGTGATTGACATCCCCCAATTGCTTCTCGGTGCGCTCGAAATGCGCCACCAGATCGTCACAGAGAATCCGAAACTCGCCAGGCTGCATTTCCTTGCGCAGCAGCCTTTGCATCTTGCCGCGGAATTCACTGGCCTGATGGTTCAGATCCGAAACCATCGGCAGCACCCGCTCGAGGCCATCCATGGTCTTGTTGGCCGCCTGCTCGGTCATGGTGATGACGTAGTTCAAACGCTGCCGCGCATCCGGAATGTCATGGGCCGCAAATGCACTGATTTTGTTGTCGAGCTGGAAGCTGATCAGCGCCTCGTGCAGCTGTCGCGTCAGCTTGCCAATTTCCGAAAACAGCGTGACATCGCGCTCGCTCCGCATGGTGTCGAGCAGCGCCTTGGCATCATCATGTTTGCCGGACTCAAGCAAGGCCACCAGTTCTTTTGCCTGTCCTAACACAGTCTGACTCCATTGCTTATCCGTTCCGGTATCCATGCCAACCCTCCTGGGGCTCAGCCGATCCGCTCAAAAATCTTGTTGATTTTTTCTTCCAAGGTCTGTGCCGTGAAAGGCTTGACGATGTAGCCGTTGACGCCCGCCTGTGCCGCCTCGACAATCTGCTCGCGTTTGGCTTCCGCAGTCACCATCAGCACCGGCAAGGTGTTCAGGTTGGGATCGGCGCGAACGGTTTTGAGCAGGTCAATGCCCTGCATGCCCGGCATGTTCCAGTCGGTGATCAGAAAATCAAAGTTGCCGTTTTGCAGCATCGGCAACGCGGTTGCGCCATCATCTGCTTCCTGGGTATTGGTGAAGCCCAAATCCCGCAGCAGGTTCTTGATGATGCGCCTCATGGTCGAAAAGTCATCGACGATGAGGATCTTCATGTTCTTGTCCAAAGCCATTGTCCGCCCTCAAAAAACAAAAAATAGTTGGGTCTCAATGCCAATCGCGCAACCGGCTTCGCAACCGGGCCATGGCCTGGTTGCTGATCTGGCAAACGCGCGACTCGCTGACCCCCAAAACCGCCCCGATTTCCTTCAGGTTCATTTCCTCGTCGTAGTATAGCGCGAGTACCAGTCTTTCCCGCTCGGGTAGCTGGTTGATCGCGTCGGCGAGTGCCTGACGGAAACCGGCATCATGGACATCGGCCTCGGGCCCCGGAACATGGCCGCCTTCCTGCTGCGCCAGCACGTCGTCGGTCAGGCCGACGTCATCAAAACCATAGACGCCACCGCTGCTGCTGTCGGCCAGCATGGCCTGGAGTTCATTCAGGCTGATGCCCATTTCGGCGGCGATTTCGCTGTCGCGGGCATCACGGCCTAAGCGCTGTTCGACCGTTTTGGTCGCCTCGGCAATACGCCGGCCATTACGATGCACCGAACGCGGTAGCCAGTCGTTGCGGCGGACTTCGTCCAGCATGGCACCACGAATACGGATGCCGACAAAGGTCTCGAAACTGGCGCCCTTGCTGAAGTCGTATTTGCGGGCCGCGTCGAGCAGACCGATCATGCCGGCCTGCATCAGATCATCGAGCTGGACATTGGCGGGCAAGCGGGCGAGCAAATGGTGAGCGATGCGCTTGACCAGTGGCGTGTACTGGGTCAGCAACTGCTCAGGACTCTGCTCTGTCTGATACATGACCGCGGCGTACATCAGTTACCTGTTTCTTGCAACGCGACGGCGTCCGACATCTGCACCAGTCGCTCCATGAAAAATTCAATATGGCCGCCAGGCACTCGCGGCAGCGGCCAGCCCTCCACTTTCCGCACCAACTGCCGGTAGGCGAGCGCCGCCGGCGAACGCGGAAACGCATCCACCACCGGCCGCTGTTTGCGGATGGCCTTGCGCACGTTTTCGTCAAACGGAATGGCACCGACGTAATCGATCGTGACATCGAGATACTTGTCGGTGACCCGGGTCAGCTTGGCGTACAGATCGCGCCCTTCCTGCGGGCTGCGGACCATGTTGGCAAGCAGCCGGAACCGGCTCATCTTGTGGTCGCGATTGAGGATCTTCATCAGCGCGTAGGCGTCGGTCAGCGAGGTCGGTTCGTCACAGACCACGAACAGCACCTCCTGCGAGGCCTGGGTAAAACTGATGACGGTGTCGGAAATGCCGGCTGCGGTGTCGATCAGCAGGTAATCAATCTGCTGGCCGATCTGGCTGAAGGCGCGAATGAGCCCGGCGTGTTCGGCCGGGCTCAGCTGGGCCATGGCCTGGGTGCCGCTGGAGGCCGGCACTATCCTGATGCCGCCGGGACCATCCAGCAGGATGTCCTGGATGTCACACTCGCCGCTGATGACATGGGACAGGTTGCGGTTGGCATGCAGACCGAGCATGACGTCGATGTTGGCCAGCCCGAGGTCGGCATCCAGCACCATGACGGCATGGCCCTGCTCGGCCAGGGCCACGGCCAGATTGACCGTGACGCTGGTCTTGCCTACCCCGCCTTTGCCGCCGGTAACCGAAATCACCTTGACCGGCCGTGCCTGTGTCATCCGCCGTAACCCCGAGGCCTGATCCAGGCCCTGTGAGAAATCAAATCCCAGCATGTGCAGACGCCTTGCGTGGATGCGCCGGCAACTCCTGCGCAAGCAGCCATTCGTCCGGGCTTTCGCGGAACTGCTCCGCCAGCTTCAAGGCCCGGTCCACCAACTGCGCACCGCGCAGCGAACGCAAATCTTCCGGTACCCGCTGGCCGTCACCGCTCGCCATCAATGGCAGCCGACTCTCCAACAGGACCGACAGGACTGCGCCGAGCGAGGTCGTTTCATCCAGTTTAGTCAAGATTGCGCCATGCACATGGCGTTGGCCGAACTGCTTGATGCTTTCCTGCAGAATGGCCCGTTGCGAGGTGGCCGACAGCACCAACAGCTGCTTGATGGGGTAACGGCTGCTGGCCAATGCGGCCAGCTGTCCGGCCAGCCGGGTGTCGCGCTGGCTCATGCCGGCGGTGTCGATCAGAATCAACCGGCGGTCGACAAAACTGTCCAGCGCGTCCTGCAATGCGGCCGCGGTATCGGCCGTGCGGATGGCACAACCGATCAACCGGGCATAGGTCGCGAGCTGGTCATGGCCGGCAATGCGGTAACTGTCGGTGCTGATCAGCGCGACACTGCCGGCGCCATGACGCAAGGCAAACCGGGCCGCCAGCTTGGCGATGGTGGTGGTCTTGCCAACGCCGGTGGCACCGACGAAAGCGTAGATGCCGCCGTTGTCGAGCATGGCGTCGTCACCGTTGACGATGTCGCGGCTGATAGTGGCCAGTGCCGTCGCCAGCGCCTGCTCGACATCGCGGCCCTCGGCGCCGGCATAGTGATCGCGCAGCCGTGGCGACAATTCGAGCAGCGCCAGCCGCTTGGTCAACATCGCCCGCAGCGGTTGCCGCTGTTTCAGTTCGCGCCAAGCCAACCCCTGCAGCTGCTCCTGCATCAGGCCGCGCAGCTGGCGCACTTCCTCTTTCAAATCCTGCAGACCCGGCGCCGCCCAGTTCGCCTGCAGGCTTTGCCGCTCCTGCGGCTCGACACCGAGCGGCCATGGCGGCTGCACAGGGTTCGGCGGCTCGATACGTCCGGTAGCTGCCATGCTGATTTTTTCTGTCCGGCCATCAGCATTGCCTGGTTCACGCACGCGTTCGGCGCTGCGGCTGGCAAGTGCGGCCCGCGCGATCAAATCGTCCGCGATGCGATCAAAACCGCTGGCTTTGCCACTGCGCGTTTGTTGCACGGATTCGCCTGTCGCACTGCGCTGCCAGTCTCGCGTGATGCTGCGCGAGGCGGTGTTGCGCGCAGCAGCGCTGCTTTCACGTTTCGATGCCGATGAGGGAGCCGATGCCGGCACATCGCTGCCGTCATCATCTTCGCGACTGCTGCGGCTCGCCGGTGCGGCCAGCACCGACGGGTCGTAATCGATCGCCGCCAACAACTCGACGCCACCACCGATTTGCCGGCTCGACAAAATGGCGGCATCCGGACCGAGTTCGCGGCTGACATCGGCCAGCGCACTGCGCATGTCCTTGGCGAAAAAGCGACGAATTTGCATGATGCTTTACTCCCGTTCAGGCTGCTGGTGCAGCCTTGCCGAGCGCCGGTCAACCGACCGTCGCAACGATTTTCACTTGCTTGTTTTCCGGAATTTCCTGATACGACAGCACGTGCATGCCCGGGCTGACAAAACGGGCGAAACGCGCCAACGTTGGCCGCAGCCCCGGTGAGGTCAGCAGCACCGACGGCTGGCCCGCCATTTCCTGGCGCTGGCCGGCATCGAGCAAGGAACGCTGCAGACGTTCCGCCAGACCGGGTTCGATCGCGCCTTCATCGCCGGCAACCTGCAGCGATTTTTGCAGCAACTGTTCCAGCGACGGTTCCAGCGTGATCACCGGCAACTCCGGTGCCAAACCGTTGATGTTCTGCACAATCAGCCGCGACAGCGCGACCCGGCAAGCCGCCGTCAACGCAATGGTGTCCTGGGTCCGGGCGCTGTGTTCGATCAAGGTTTCCGCGATGGTGCGCAGGTCGCGGATCGGCACCTGTTCACGCAGCAGGTTCTGCAACACGCGCACGACCACCGACAACGGCAAGGCTTGCGGCGTCAATTGCTCGACCAGTTTCGGTGCCGACTTGGCCAACTGTTTGAGCAGTTGCTCCACTTCTTCATGACCGAGCAGTTCTGCCGAGTGGGTTTGCAGGATCTGCGACAGATGGGTCGCGACCACAGTCGAGGCATCGACCACGGTATAGCCGAGCGCCTGGGCGTGTTCGCGGGTATTGCGGTCAATCCACACCGCCGGCAAGCCGAATGCCGGATCCTTGGTGGTGGCGCCTTGCAACTCACCGAACACCTGCCCCGGATTGATGGCCAATTCGCGGTCGACAAAGATGTCGGCCTCGCCGATATTGACGCCCATCAGCGTGATGCGATAACCGCTCGGCGACAGATCCAGGTTGTCACGGATGTGTACCGGCGGCACCAGAAAACCGAGATCCTGCGACAGCTTCTTGCGCACGCCTTTGATGCGCGCCATCAGCTTGCCGTCCTGCGCCTTGTCGACCAACGGGATCAAGCGGTAGCCGACTTCAAGGCCAATCGGATCGACCTGAGCGACATCATCCCAACCCAGCTCCTTCATCTCCGCCGGTTGCGCCACCGGTGCCGGCTGGGCGGCGGCCACACGCTGCAACAGCTGCGCTTTTTCCTGCTTCTTGCGCAGCATCCGCGCCAGGGCAACGCAGCCGGCGCCGAGCGACAGGAACGCCAGATGCGGCATGCCGGGCACCAGCCCCATCGTGATCAACACATAGCCGGTGATCTCCAGTGCCCGCGGTTCGCGGAACATCTGCGACATCATCTGGCCGGCCATGTCCTGGCTGCTGTTTTGGCGGGTCACCATGATGGCGGCCGAGGTCGACAGCAACAGTGCCGGGATCTGGGCAACCAGACCGTCACCGATGGTCAGCAAAGCGTAGTAACGGGCGGCATCGGACATCGACAGATCATGTTGCAAGGTACCAATGGCAATGCCGCCGAGCAGGTTGATGAACAGCACCAGAATGCCGGCGATGGCATCACCGCGCACAAACTTGGACGCGCCGTCCATCGAGCCATAGAAATCGGCTTCCTGCGACACCTCGGCGCGGCGGGTCCGGGCCTCGTCCTGATTGATGAGGCCGGCATTGAGATCGGCATCGATGGCCATCTGCTTGCCGGGCATGGCATCCAAGGTAAACCGGGCACTGACTTCGGAAATGCGGCCCGCACCTTTGGTGATGACAACGAAATTGATGATGATAAAGATCGCGAAGACGACGATACCCACCGCGTAGTTGCCGCCAACGAGTACGGAACCGAAGGCCTCAATCACCGCACCGGCGGCGCCAGGACCATTGTGGCCTTCCATCAGCACGACACGGGTGGAACCGACGTTGAGCGCGAGCCGCATCAGCGTCGCAACCAGCAGCACCGTCGGAAACGCCGCGAAATCGAGCGGCCGCAGCACGTAGATCGCGACGAACATCACGATCAAGGCAATCGCGATGTTGAACGAAAACAGCACATCCAAGGCCAGCGGCGGCAACGGCAAGGTCATCATCGCGAGGATGAGCAGCACCACCGCCGGCGTGCCGATGCCTGCCAGGTTCATACGCCGGACGCTTGGTACAGCCGCAGCGTCAGCCATGGTCCACTCTCCTCAAGGCGATGGTCACCACTACCGTGGCGCCATCAGTAACGGTATTCGTCCGGAATCGGGTAATCACGCGGCGGCGGCCGGTTGTACGCCGCGCCGAACTGGCGCAGCGAGAACACGTAGGCCAGCACTTGCGCCACCGCGAGGTACAAACCTTCCGGGATTTCCCGATCCAGTTCCGTGGTGTGATACAAAGCCCGTGCCAACGGCGGCGCTTCGAAAATTTGTACGCCATTGGCCTTGGCGATCTGGCGGATTTGCAGGGCAATGAAGTCGATCCCCTTGGCCAGCACCACTGGCGCACCCGGCTTGCTCGGGTCGTACTTGAGCGCCACCGCGAAGTGCTCCGGGTTGGTGATGACCACGTCGGCCTGCGGCACTTTCTGCATCATTCGCCGCTGCGCCAGCTCGCGCTGCAAGCGGCGAATGCGGCCCTTGACCTCGGGCTTGCCCTCCATTTCCTTGTACTCTTCCCGCACCTCCTGCTTGCTCATCTTGAGCTGACGCTTGAAATTCCAGAGCTGAAACGGCAGGTCGATGGCGACGATAATCAGCAGCGACAGCGACACCAGCAAAAAGGTGAACGCCAGCAGATCGAGCGCATGCGTCAAGGTTTCGCGCACACCACCCCGGCCAAGCGTCAAAAACTCGTCGGTGTAATGCTGCAGGATCAGCGCGACGACCAAGCCGAGCACGATGAACTTGCCGGCCGCTTTGACCAGCTCGATCAGCGCCTGCACGCCAAACATCCGACCCAACCCTTTGGCGGGTGACAGCCGATCAAATTTCGGCTGCAGGGCCTCGGCCGAAAAGCTCAGGCCACCAACGGCAATCGACGAAGCAAAACCGAGCACCCACAGCAGCAGCAGAATCGGCAACGAGGCGAACAATGCCAACAAGGTCGCCTCGCCAAACGCCGCCACCATACGCGTCGGCGTATCGATGCCTTCGCCAGCCTGGGTGAAGATGGCGCGTGTCAACCGCTCCATCTTGACCGCGAGATCACCACCGAGCAGCCACATGCCGGCTGCGCCACCGATGGTGATCGCTGCAGTCGCCAGTTCGCGCGAGCGAACGACCTGCCCTTTCTTGCGCGCTTCCTCGCGCCTTCGGGGTGTGGCCTCTTCTGTGCGTTCGCCGGTATCGTTTTCGGCCATCTGTCACCTCGACCGAATCAACACGACGAACCGATCAGCGCGCAGGCAAATTCGCGCGCCTGACCAAACTCACGCTCGAAATGGCGCAGCAAATCGCCGCTGAGCAGCCAGAGCAGAATGAAGCCGACCACCATCGTGGCCGGAAAACCGATGACGAACAGGTTGAGCTGTGGCGCGGCACGGGTCAGCACACCGAAGGCCAGGTTCAGCATCAGCAATGCCAGCACGGCCGCCAGCGACGCCAAGAGTCCACCGGCAAACAACCAACTGCCCCACTCCGTCACCGCCAGAAAATCGATGCGAGCCAGACTGTCGGCGGCAACCGGAACGGTGTGAAAACTTTTCACGACCAGTTCGATGAACAGCAAGTGACCGTCAAAGGCAAGAAAAAGCAAGGTCGCGATGATAAGAAATGCCTGACTGATGAGCGGCACCGAAGCGCCATTCATCGGGTCTACCAAAGAGCCAAAACCCAAACCGGTTTGCAGCGAGACCAACTGGCCGGCAACGACAAACACTTCCAGCAACAGCCGGCTGATAAAGCCGAGCATCAGGCCGATCACAAGCTCTTGGGCAACGATCATGAAACTGGCGCCGGAAAACAGCGGTACGTCCGGCATCGCCGGTAACACCGGTGCGGCCGTCACGGTAATGAAAATCGCCAGCAGCACGCGCACCCGCGCCGGCACACTGCGGGTCCCGTAGATGGCCATCGCCGTCAGCAAGCCGGCGATGCGACAGAATGGCCACAGTACGCTGGCAAGCCAGCTGTCGATTTGGCCCAGTGAAAATTCCATCGCGCTTGACCCGCTCAGCCGAGCGCCGACGGAATGCTGCGGACCAGCTCTGTCGTGAAGATGATCAGCCGGTCCATGAACCAGTGCCCGAGGATCATCAGGGTCAACAAGGTCATGACCAGACGCGGCAGGAATGACAGGGTTTGCTCGTTGACACTGGTCGCAGCCTGGAATACCGCGACCACCAAGCCAACCAACAAGCCCGGCAGGATGATGGCGACGACCAGAATGATGGTCAGGTACAGCGCGCTGCGCAGCAGTTCGACAGCGAATTCCGGGCTCATGATGACACTCTCTCTGGCGGAAGATGGTGCTGCTGACGGCATCCCGTCAGCTTTTTGTCACACCACCTTGAAGCTTGCAGCCAGCGTGCCAACCACCAGCGCCCAGCCATCGACCAGCACAAACAGCATCAATTTGAATGGCAAGGAAATGACCAGCGGTGACAGCATCATCATACCCATCGCCATCAGGATGCTGGCGACAACGAGATCGATGATCAGAAACGGAATGAACAGCATGAAACCGATTTGAAAAGCGGTTTTCAGTTCGCTGGTCACAAACGCCGGCACCAGCACGACAAACGGCACATCTTCCGGACCGTCGGCCTGGGTTTGCGACAGGCGTAAGAAAAGATCGAGATCGGTTTTCCGGGTCTGTGCCAGCATGAACTTGCGGAACGGTTCGGACGCTTTTTCCAGTGCTTCGGCGGGCGCCATCTGTTCGTTCAGATACGGTTGAAGCGCCTGTTCATTGGCGGCCCGGAACACCGGCGCCATGATGAAAAAAGTCAGGAACAGCGCCAGTCCGATCAGAATCTGATTGGACGGCGTCTGCTGCATGCCAAGGGCTTGACGCAAAATCGCGAACACGACCGTGATGCGGGTGAATGAGGTCATCATGATGACCAGCGCCGGCAAAAAGCTCAGCGCAGTCATCAGCAGCAGAATCTGCAAGGTCACCGAGTACTGCTGGCTACCGTCGGCACCGGTGGTCACGGTCAGTGCCGGGAGTCCGCCCGGCGCCAATGCGGTGTTGGCATCGGCCGCCAACACACTGCCACCGGCGAACAACGCCAGCATCAGCAGAATGCGTGAGCCGGTAGCCAGCATCTTGCCGCCAACCTGCCGTCGAATGCCGATCATGATGGCCGCTGCCCCTTCATCAACTGCGCCAGCTGTTCGGCGAATCGGCCACCCGCGTTACCCGGCGCGGCCGCCGCCACCGGTTCCGGCAGCGTATGCAGCAAACTGATCTGCTGCGCGGTCACGCCAATCAGCAATTGCTGCTCGCCGACTTGAATCAACACCAAGCGTTCCCGGGTGCCGACCGGCGTTTGCGCCACCACTTTGATGACGCCCGACTGCCCGGTCAGGCCACCACGGCGGACCAGCCAGGCGCACACTAACAACAAGCCCAGCACCGCCAGCAAACCAAACAGCAAGCGACCGACCGACGGCACCGCCGCGGCGGCTTCAACCGTTTCTGCGCTCTGCGCCAATGCGCTGGCTGCCGACATCGACAGCAACACGGCCACACCCGCGTTAGCGCAATTTCTTGATGCGTTCATGCGGCGACATCACATCGGTCAGGCGGATACCAAATTTTTCGTTCACGACAACGACCTCGCCGTGCGCAATCAGCGTGCCGTTGACCAGCACATCGAGCGGTTCACCAGCCATCCGGTCGAGCTCGACCACGGAGCCCTGGTTCAATTGCAACAGGTTGCGGATCGGGATCTGGGTGCGGCCAACCTCCATCGACAGGGTAACCGGGATGTCCAGGATCACGTCGAGCTTGCCATTGCTCGCCAAGGCACGGCCGTCATCGCGGAGCTCTTCCATCGGCGCCGCTTTGGCGCCGGCCTCGACTTCGCTCTGCTCTGCCAGCGCGGCGGCCCATTCATCTGCCATAGCGTCTTGATCTTTGGCCATGGTTCACACTCCCAATTGCATGCTTTTCAGAATATGGTCGCGCTTGATTTCGGAGACGATCTTGAATGCATAGTTGCTGCGCGATGTACCGAAGCGACCGCGGAATGTCGGCAGACCACCGACCCGAATCAAGGCATGTTCGAACAGTTCAACCGGAATGATGTCACCCGCCTTCCATTCCATGATGTCGCGTAGCCGCACCGGGTTTTCGCCAATCTGCACCTCGATCTCGACCGGCGCCGACATGATTTCTTCTCGTAGCGCATCGGTCCAGCGCTCATCGACCGTGTCACGGTCGCTCTGCACGCCGGCATCTAGCTTGTCGCGAATGGGTTCAATCATGGAGTACGGCATCGTGACGTGCAGATTACCACCGCCACCTTCGAGCTCGATGTGGAAACTGCAGACCACCACCACCTCGGACGGGCTGACAATGGTTGCCAGCGCCGGGTTCACTTCTGAATCGAGGTATTCGAATTCCACCGGCATGACCGGCGCCCAGGCTTCATGCAGATCGATGAACGCCTGCTCCAGCAGGATCTGGATGATGCGACGTTCAGTCGGAGTAAATTCGCGGCCTTCGATCTTGGCGTGGAAGCGGCCCATGCCGCCAAAGAAATTGTCGACCAGGCTGAATACCAGCTTGGCCTCCATGGTGAACAGCGCAGTGCCACGTAGTGGCTTGATGCGAACCATGTTCAGGCTGGTCGGCACGAACAGCGAGTGAATGTATTCACCAAACTTGATCATCTGCACGCCGTTGATGGAGACCTCACAGGCTTGACGCATCAGATTGAACAGGCTGATGCGCATATGGCGGGCAAAACGCTCGTTGATCATCTCAAGCGTTGGCATCCGGCCACGGACGATGCGGTCCTGGGAGTTGAAGTCGTAGACGCGCGCCTCACCGGGCGCCAGCTCCTCACCTCCAGTATCGATATCGCCGTCATCGACCCCGTGCAACAGGGCATCGATTTCGTCTTGACTCAGCAGATCGGTTGTCGCCATGGCATCAGAACCCGTTTACTGCATGACAAACTGGGTGAACAGAATGCGCTCCACCAGTGGTTGCTTGGTTTTCGGTGCTGACGCACCCTCTTCCGGCGCTGAGGCTTCTTCGCGTGCCATCGCCTCCTGCACCACTTTCAGTGCCTGCTCGCGAAACACTTGCTGGCCGTCCATGCTCATCAACCGATCGGCATCGCTGCTGCTCAGTAATTGCAGCAGTTCGCTGCTGAGCAGCGGCAGATGTTTTTTCACTGCCAGCTCCGCCGCCTCCGACCTGACCGCAAACACCACCTGAACTTTCGCGGTGCGGGCCTTGCCGGTGCTGCTCGGGACGTTGGTCAACAACGGATTGGTCAGGCCGACATAGCGCAAGCTGACCACAGCGTCTTCGACCGCTTCGCCATCGGTGGTTTCCGCATCGCCTTCGGCCGGCGCTTTTTTCAGCAGCAGGAACGCCGCTACGGCTCCGGCCAGCAACACGACGACAACCGCGCCGATGATGATCAGCAGCTTTTTCTTGTTGCCTTTACCGGCTTCGCCGAGCTCCAGATCCTGTTTTTCAGCCATGCCCCACCTCGCGCTTGCTGTACCCAAATGCAGCTTTCGGGCCAGCCGATATTTTTCAGTAAAAAAGCTTCCACAACAGACACTTGAAGCGTAGTCCAAGTTTTGACTTTAGCCAGATGACGGGAAATTGGCGCAGCGACACCGCAAGCGCGCGAACGGGCGTCGGAAAACAGCAGCGCCGACATGAGGTCGGCGTTGGCAGCTGGCGAAGGGAAATCGGCGGGTGTGGCGATTCAGGCGTAGGCGTCAATCAGACTGGTGCCGACCGGCCGGGTCACGACCGCCGCCGGCTCCTCGCGACCGCCGTTGCCGTTACCAGCTGCCGATGCCGAGCTTTGCTGCTCGCGGCCGGATGCCGTTTCACGCTGGCCCTGCTCGACCGCTACCTGGCCGAGCAGCAAACCGCCCTGGCCGAACAGCTCGCGTAGCCGCGGCATGGCCTGTTCCAGCTGCTCCCGGGTGGCTTGATGGCCGACCACGAAATGCAGATGGGTTTCGCTGTCTTTCTGGCTGATGCGGACTTCAATGGGCCCCAGCTCAGGCGGGTCGAGCCGGATCTCCGCGTGTTGATTGCCGACGCGGGCCTGCCAGAGCACCTGATTTCCAAGCAGGGTTGCAAAATGCGGCGAGCGCAGGGCGATGCCCGGCACATTGTCGAGCGCATCCGTCCTGGCCAGCTCGGTTGTAGCGGCCGTCGTCGGTGCGGTCAGCGTGTTGATGGCGCTGCTGCTGATCGTCGGCTCTGCCCGGCCACGCAGCATGGCAAGCGAAGACTCCGCGCGACTCTGCCCAACGGCGCCAGCCAAGGCACCGTCTGGCAGACTGGGCCAGCCGTCTTCGACCCGTGCGATCTGCACCAGATCGGTTGCGGCCTCCGTACCGGTATTGACGGCCTGATCGGCGAGCGCCGGCAAGCGTTTGCCGGCAAGCGGCAAGCTCAGGGCGTCGGTCTGCGTGCTGCCTTCGCCCGCGGTTGGCGCAATGGCAAGACCGATACTGGTCGCCAGAGCGCTGGCGGTGAGCGGTGTCGTGGATTCGCTGGCGGTTGGCAGGGTGTGCAACGACGGTGATAGGGGTATCGCCATCTCAGCCCATACGGTTTCGGACTCGCTGTCGATTTCAGCCTCGGCGTCGAGCTCGTCCAGCGCGGAGTTTTCCGCGGTTTCTTCAGCGTCGGGTGACGCTGACGCCATCGCGCCGGGCAACAATCGTCCGCCAGCGGCCTGTTCCAGCAACTGGGCAAAACCGGGTTCGCCCTGGTCGGCTTCTGCAGCGTTTGGGACAGCGCCGGGGGGCACGCCGGCAGCGGCCGGGCCGGTGTTGGCGGCCGCGTTCAGGGCAAGCAGTGAAGCGTTCACGTTCGACTCCGGTAGCACCGCCAACGCGGTCAGGCCGGAAGATCAGAGCAAGTGACGTGCCATCAGGCGAGCAGCTTTTGCAACTCGATTTGAACCGCGCCGACCAATCCGCGCAGCTCGGCCAGTGCGGGCGCCACGGTAGCGACGAGTTCGGGTTCCTGCCGACACCGGCTGAGGGTCTGCTCCAGTTGCTGGCAGTGCTGCGCCAGCGCGATGGCCCCGAGGTTGCTGCTGCTGCCCTTGAGGCTGTGAGCCTGGCGGCGGGCGATGTCCCAGTTCTGGTCGGCAATGGCCAGATCCAGATGCAGCAGCCGATCCCGGCTGTCGCGCAGATAGGCGCGAAGCAGGCCATCAAAATCCGACCCCATCAGCTCCCGCAATTCGGCCAGTTGTTGTTCATCCAGATGTGGCGCCATGGCCCTCACGTGGTCCTTGTTCTTCCGCCAGCCCCCAGTCGTAGCAGGCTTCGACAATATTGCCACGGCCTTCGAAGCTTAGCGAATGGCAAAGCGATGCAATCAACGCCAGACCGCGGCCACTGTAACTGGCATCGGGCACCATGTTGGCTTGCCAGCTACGCCAATCAAAACCGGGCCCACTGTCTTCGACGCGCAAACGCAGGCGACCGCCTTGCGCACTGGGCTGGTGCTCAAAACTGAGCCGGATAAAGCCGCCTTGCAGCGACTGCAAACGCTGCTGCCGCAAGCGATAGTACTCGGCAAAGCCTTCGTGACTGCTTTTGAGCGCCGAATCGAGCCGCAGCAAGCCGTGATCGAGTGCGTTGGAATAGAGCTCCGCCAGAATCGTGAATACCCGGCCGCGGTGCGGCCGCAACGCCGGCAGCTCCATCAGCAATTGCAGCAGCAATGGCAGAGGGTCGAAGTGCTGCAAGGACTGGGTGCGCAATTCGTAGTCAAAGCGCCAATCCAGCGGGCCGATGTCGAGCGGAACCGGGCTGCTGGTTTCGGTCTCGGCACTGGCCGACCATGGCACCAACGCCACTTCCACCATCGACACATCATCGCGCGGCGCCAGGCCGCTGCCAAACAGCTCCAGTGCGCGCTGCACCGATGCAAACACGCCGTTGTCGTCAGCGCTGTTGACGCTCTCCTCCAGCCGCTCGCTGCCAAACATTTCGCCAGCGGCATTGCTGGTCTCGATGACGCCGTCCGAGGTCAGCAGCAGCCGGTCGCCCGGCTCGAATACCGTGCGCTGGATCTGCGGGCGGAACCGCTCACGCCCCACCACGCCGAGCGGCAAATGCTGGGAACGAAAACGGTCGACAATGCCACGGCCGTTCCGGCACAAAAAGCCATCCGGCATACCGCCGTTCCAGATCTCGATGAGTTTGCCGCGGAAATCGATGTCAGCAGCAATGGCGCAACAGAACACGCCGGTCGGCAGGATTTCCTTGAGCCGCTGATTGATTTCCGTCAGCACATCGACCAAGGCAAAGCCCTTCTGGGTCATGCCGTAAAAAATTTCCGACACCGGCATGGCCCCGATCGCAGCGGGCAGGCCGTGGCCGGTGAAATCGCCGAGCAGAACATGCAATCCGCCCGCTGGCTTTTCGGCGGCGAGCAAAACATCGCCGTTGAAAATGTACATCGGCGACAGCTGGTAACGGATGGTCGGCGCATCCAGACAACCGGGATGCGCAATATTGTCGAACAGGATCTTGGCCAGCTGCTGTTCGCGCACCAGCCGCTCGGTGTGAAAGTGAATTTCGTCGCGCTGTTTGGCAACCGTGTCATAGAGCTGCTGCATGCGGGTGAAGGCGCGCAGCTTCGCTTGCAGAATCAGCTTTTGATACGGCTTGGTCAGAAAGTCGTCGCCGCCGACTTCAAGGCAACGCGCCAGTGCGTTCACGTCGGTCAATGCCGTCAGGAAGATGATCGGCACCAGCCGGTGTCCGGCCATCATTTTGATCTGGACGGCTGCTTCGTAGCCATCCAGTTCAGGCATCAGCACATCGAGTAGAACAATGTCGGGCTGGTCGGCCAGAAAGCGTTGCACCGCCTGACGGCCATCCTCCGCCTCAAAAACGGTGTGGCCTTCGCGTTGCAACAAACTGCGCAGGATCAGCCGATCGCTGTGGTTGTCATCGGCTATCAGAATCCGCAAAGCATCGGCCGGCACAAAACGTCCCCTGTTCAGTCAGCGCGGCCGTCATCCCCAACGGCTGGACTCCGCAATACAGCCGGACACGCGAGTCGCGGCTCAGGCGATTTTGAACAACTGCTCGAAATTGGAAATGGTCAGGATCTTCTTCACGTCGTTGTTGCAGTGTTGGATGCTGATGTTGGCGCTGTCGCCACCGGCGTAATCGCGCAGCAACAGCAACATGCCCAGTGCCGAGCTGTCGAGGTAGGTAGCCTCGTGCATATCGACGACGTAACTCTTGGGTTTGACCGGAAGATTCTCGTAGGCCTCCCGGAAGGCCTGGTGCGAACTGAAGTCAAACCGGCCAGAAATGCGGATGGTCAGTTCGCTACCATCGGCATTGACGCTACTGCTGATTGCCATGAACCACTCCTGCACGGGCCCGATCGGGCTGGCTACACGGACGGGAAACTTGTGCCAACTATAGCGCAAGCAGCACGAAGGTCCAGCGTTCAGGCAGGAGGAATCAGCGGTGGGACGAATTTTTGTGGGCGCGCTGGGCAGACCGGTCGTCCTGGACCGCCTGCTCCCGCTTGTCGGCCTGACGCAGCTCGGTTTGCTGCAGGTTACCGACCACGTTGCTGATGGCCTTGGCCTTGCTGGCTCGCTGTTGCCACTGGCCGACCCGCTGTTCGACCTGGACGACCGCACCGCGGATACGCTGGTGTTGCTGCTCGATGGCACGATCTAGCTGCAACAGGAACTGCTGGAACTGTTGCAACTCGACCCCGTTCAGACCGGCCCGGCCGCGGCGCTGGAAATCGGCGATGTATTCGAGCCGGTAGCTGAGCAGCTCCTGCAGGCGCTGCTCTTCACTGACCTGAGCCCGGCGCGCCTCGCCCAAAGCCTGGGCGGCCGAGCGTTCCTGCTTGTCGGCCAGTCGGGCTACCGGTTGCAAACGCTGTGAACGGTTCATGATCGGGAGTTACTCCACCGCCGGCTCAGCGTCGACGGTTAACAGGAAGCATAGTCGGTTCGGCGGCCAGAATCTGCTCGAGACCGAGCAAACTGTCTTTGAGCGGTACTTTTTCATTCATGCCCTGTTGCAGGAACTGGTTGATCACCGGCATCAGGCTGATGGCCTCGTCAATGGCGCTGTCGGCGCCACGCTGGTACGCCCCTACCGTGATCAGATCGCGGTTTTGTTGGTAAGTGGCATAAATCTGCTTCACCAGCACGGCAGCTTGTTGATGTGCGCTGGCCGTGATCTGCGGCATCGCCCGGCTGATCGAGGCTTCGATATCAATGGCAGGATAATGGCCTGCCTCGGCCAACCGCCGTGACAGCACGATATGGCCGTCGAGAATCGCCCGCGCCGCATCGGCAATCGGGTCCTGTTGATCATCACCTTCGGTCAGCACGGTATAGAACGCCGTGATCGAACCCGCACCCTTGTCCGCATTACCGGCACGCTCGACCAAAACGGGCAGTTTGGCGAACACCGACGGCGGATAACCTTTGGTCGCCGGTGGTTCACCGACCGCCAGGGCAATCTCACGCTGCGCCTGGCAGTAGCGGGTCAGCGAATCCATCAGCAAGAGCACTTGCTTGCCTTCATCGCGAAACGATTCCGCGATCGTGGTGGCAACCTGAGCCCCCTGCAGGCGCAGCAGCGGCGGCAAATCCGCCGGCACCGCGACCACGACAGATCGGCGCAAACCTTCTTCGCCGAGAATGTGTTCGATGAACTCTTTGACCTCCCGGCCACGTTCGCCAATCAGGCCGACGACAATCACATCGGCCTCAGTGAATTTGGTCATCATGCCGAGCAGCACGCTCTTGCCGACGCCGGAGCCGGCAAACAAGCCCATGCGCTGGCCGCGCCCGACCGTCAGCAAGGCATTGATCGCGCGGACTCCGACATCAAGCGGTTCACTGATCGGATGCCGCGCCAGCGGGTTGATGGGTTTTGCCGCCAACGAACGATAGCTGCCGGACAATGGCCCCTTGCCATCGATCGGCTGACCTTCACCATCGAGCACGCGCCCCAGCAGATTGCCGCCGACCAGAATTTCCGTCGCACCGCTAATCGGCAAAACCGTGGCGCCAGGCCCGAGCCCGTGCAGCTCGGCCGTTGGCATCAGATACAAACTGTCACCGGCAAAACCAACCACCTCGGCACGATGCAGTCGGCCATCGTGACCGCGGATCAGGCAGCGTCCACCAACCGGCAAGCGGCAACCAACCGCTTCCAGCGTCAAGCCGACCATGCGCACCAGCTTGCCTTCAACCTGCACGCCGGGCGCAGTCGCAACGCGTTGCTGGTAGGCATCAAGCCGTTGGTGCAACGGAACTCGCCGGGCTGCGCTCATCATCACTCCGTTCGCCGCCCAGCACATGGGCGACGACTGCTGCAATGCGACTGTCCAAACTGGCGTCGATGGTCGAATCATCGGTCAACACCCGGCAACCGCCGCGTGTTTGACTCGGGTCATCCAGCACCTGCCAGGTGTGTTCACTGCCAGCATCGAGTGCAAACACTTCCCGCACCAACGCCGCATCTTCCGGGTGCAGATACACCCGTATGGTCTGGCGCGAGATCGGCAGCAATTTCACCGCTTCACGCACCACGGCCACGATCTGGCCGGGCGCAGTTTTGAGTTCGCGCCGGATGATCTGCTTGGCAATCGAAATCGCCAACTGCACCAGCGCCAGCTCTGCCTGTTCATCCATGGCATCCAGCGGTCGCGCCACGGCATTGAACAACTGCTCGAGCCGTTCGCGTTGCCGGCGCAGTTCTTCCTCAATGGTTCGGCGGCCTTCAGCCAGACCCTGTGCCAGGCCGTCACGGTGACCGTTTTTCAGCCCTTCCTCATAGCCCTCATGGCGAGCCTGCTCGCGCAGCTGCTGCAGCATTTCGGCAGTGACCAGCGCAGTGTGATTGCGGGTTTCGCCGGGCTGGCGCGGTGGCGGACGCGACGCCGCGTTGACCGCCTTCTCTTTCATGTCCGGCAGTTCCCACGGCTTGGCTTTTGAGGTATCAAATCCGCTCATGGGCGTTGTCCGGCTCCGCTTACACCATCTGCTCGCCGCTTGCGCTCAGCACGATCTCGCCAGCATCGGCCATGCGGCGGGCAACGGTCAGGATTTCCTTCTGTGCCTTTTCGACATCGCTGAGTTTGACCGGCCCCATCGAGGCCAAGTCCTCCCGCATCAGTTCTGCCGCCCGCTTCGACATGTTCTTGAAGATTTTCTCGCGCACGCTTTCATCGGCGCCTTTCAAGGCGGTGATCAACGTGTCGGTCGATACTTCGCGCAGCAAGGTCTGGATGCCGCGGTCATCAACCTCGACCAGATTCTCGAACACAAACATCAAGTCCTGGATCTTCTGTGACAGATCTTCATCGACCTGCTTGATCTGATCGATCAGCGCGCTCTGGATGGAACCATCCAGGAAGTTGATGATGTCGGCGGCCCGTTTGGTGCCACCGAGGCTCGCAGATTTGGAGCCGGTCTGACCGGACAACTGCCGTTCCATGATGTTATTGAGTTCCGACAACGCAGCCGGCTGCACCGACTCCAGCGACGCAATGCGCATGGTCAGATCCAATTTGACCTTTTCCGGGAATTGCGACAGTACCGCTGCGGATTGATCCGGATCGAGATAGGCCAGAACGATAGTCTGAATCTGCGGATGTTCGTAACGGATCAGATCGGCCACGGCGCGGGCATCCATCCATTTCAGTGTGTCGAGTCCTTTGGTGTTGGCGCCAGCCAGGATCCGATCACAGAGCGCATCCGCCTTGTCGGAGCCGAGCGCGGCTCGCAGGGTATTGCGAATGTACTCTTCGGTGCCGATACCGATACCAGTCTGCTTCTCCACCTCAACCAGAAACTTGTTGACCACCGCGTCGACATCAGTACGCTCGACGTGTTTGACCGCCGCCATGGCAAGACCAATGCGCTGGACCTCTTTCGGCCCCATGTGCTTGAGCACCTGTGCGGCATGATCCTCACCGAGGCTCAGCAACAGAATCGCCGCCTGTTCGGTGTTGTTGAAGCGTTCGACCGAAAGCTCTTTCTTTTCCGCTTCGGCCGACTTCTTTTCGGTGCTTGCGGTCTCAGGCATCTTTTTCCATCCAGGTCTTCACCACTTGGGCAACGATGGTGGGGTCGGACTGTACTACGGCTTTGGCACGAGCGACCGAATCAAGTTCCGTCGTCACCGGCGGTGGCAAGCTAAGCGAGGCTTCCTTACCCGACAGACTCACCGTGTCATCACGCATGCCATCCGGCCCGATACCAGCCAGTGTAGCCTGTCGCACGGCTTGGCTCTGTTCCTCACCGGCCAGACGGCGCATCACCGGGCGCAGCACACCAAGCACGAAGACGATAGCAATGATCAATCCGAGTACCGGTTTGAACAGCATCTGGAACCAGGGTTGTTCCCAGAACGGGATCTCATGCGGCGCTTCTGGTACTTCCGCCCGTACAAACGGGAAACTCTGGACCTCCACCACGTCGCCGCGCTGGGGATCAAAACCAATCGCGCTCTGCACCAAACGCGTGATGTTCGCCACTTCCGCCGGAGAACGTGCCACTTTGGCGACCGATGCCGCGGCATCCGGCGTTGCTGCGGGGTCAGTCGGTGCGGCGACAGGTGGGGCAATAAAGTCCAGACCGATCGAAGCAGTGACCCGGCGCACCACGCCAATTTGCGAGCGTGTATGCGAAATGGTCGTGTCGTGATCGTAGTTGCGCTCGGCCTCCTCGCGACGACTGCCGCTACCGGCTTGGCCAGCCGTTGCTGCCGCCGTACCGGCACCCGCGACTTCCGGTGCTGTCGCCGGCGTCGGCGGCTGATTGGTCAGGGCGCCCGGCACACCTTGCGCGCCGGCCGTTGCATTCTGTTCATTCAGCACCCGCTCGGAACGCAGCGCCGGCAGATCCGCGTTATAGACTTTCTGAGTCGCTTCCTGGGCGCTGAAATCCATATCGACATGCAGTTCGACGGTGTAGTTACCGGCACCGACAATCGGCTCCAGGATGCGCTCGACTTTTTTCCGCAACTCATCAGCACGCTTGCGGCTTTCAGCAAACTCCTTGCTGGACTGAATTTCGTCCTGACTCATGCTGCCGGAATGGTGCAGCCGACCAAACTGGTCGGTGATCGTGACCCGGCTGGCATCGAGGTTCTGCACACTGCCGGCGACCAGGTCGACAATAGCACGCACCTGCTCGGCATCGAGTGCGCGCGCAGAATACAGATTCAACAACACCGAAGCACTGGGCTTTTCGTTGTCACGGAGGAAAACCGCTTCCTTCGGCAGGGCAAGATGCACTTCCGCGGCGCGCACGCCAGAGAACTGCTCAATGGTGCGAGCGAGCCGGATCTCCTGTGTACGCAGCAGACGTGCCTGTTCAAGACGCTGGCTCACCGAGAAGCCACTGTCACGCGCCAGCAATTTGTCGATCTCGGCACCGCCGGTCTCAATGCCTTGCGCGGCCAGTTGCATCTGGACCCGTGAGAAATCTTCCTGCGCGACGCTGATCGAACCGTCCGGCTCCAATCGGTACGGTACTTTCTGCTGTTCCAGCATGCTGACGACTGCGAGCGAATTGTCGCGATCAATCGGGCCAAGTGGGCGCATCAGCGGCTCACGCAACCACAACACCACCAACAGGCCCAAGGCGACGCTGGCCGCCAGACCGATCAGGATGCCGATCTGCCGCAGCACCGTCATGTTGCTGAGATTGGCCAGAATGCCACCGCTGGCCAGCCCGACTCCGGGACTGCTGACCAATGCATTCTCTTGTGCAACTTCTGCCATGACCGCTTGCTCCGCTCAGCCGATCATCAGATCGGCATGTTCATGATGTCCTGATAGGCCGCGACCAATCGGTTACGCACTTGCACGGTCGCCTGAAACGCGATGCTCGATTTCTGACTGGCGACCATGGCCTGAACCAGGCTCACGCTCTTGTCACCCAGTTCGACGCGGGTCTGCAAGGCGCCGGCTTGTTGCTGAAGACTGTTGACGTTGTCGAGCGCCTGCGAAAACAGCTTGCCGAACTGCTGAACGCCATTGACACCCGGCGTGTCAATGGCGGGCAAACTGCCGAGCTTGCTGTCAAGCCGGACGGTATCGGCGCGGGCGCCGGAACCTGCCTGCGCCGCCAGCGCACGCAACTCACTGAGCAACTGACTGCGATCGATCGTGTTCATGGCACTTGCTCTTCACCACGTTTATGGCTTGTGCGGCACCGCTGGCCGCCGCTTTTCTTCAGACGCCGCCCGGCACGGCATAACCCATCTCGCGCATCCGCGCGAGCTTGTAGCGCAAGGTGCGCGGACTGATGCCAAGCTGCCTGGCAATGCTCTCCCGGGTGTCGCCGCTGTCGCGCAGCGTTTGCAGAATGCGTTCGAACTCGATGCGCCGCACTGCATCGCTGAGTCGGTTCTCCGGCGTTGGCTCGACTGCCGCGGAACCGTTCTCACTCGCCGGCGCCGTCGCCAACTGAAAATCGGTAGCGGTCAGCTCGCGTCCGCTCTGCAGAATGAGCGCACGCTGCACGGCGTTGTCGAGTTCGCGCACATTACCCGGCCAGTTATGGGCGGTCAGTGCTGCCATCGCCTCAATAGAGAGCTTCGGCGGCACCCGTTGACTGCCGCGGCAGTGGCGGGCAATCAGGTGTTCGGCAATCGGAACGATGTCGCCCGGACGCTCCGCCAGCGCGAGGCAGCGCAGCGGAAAGACATTGAGTCGGAAATACAGATCTTCGCGAAAGCGATGGGCCTTTACCTCGTCGAGCATGTTGCGGTTGGACGTGGCGATAACGCGCACATTGAGCGCAATCGGCTTGCGACCGCCCAAACGCTCGACCTCGCGCTCTTGCAGCACGCGCAGCAGTTTGGCCTGCAAGTTCAGATCCATCTCGGAAATTTCATCAAGCAGCAGCGTACCGCCTTGGGCCTGTTCGAACTTGCCCGGCGTCGCCTGATGGGCGCCGGTGAACGCGCCTTTTTCGTAACCGAACAGCGTGGCTTCCAGCATGTTTTCCGGAATGGCCGCACAGTTGATGGCGACAAACGGTCCATCACGCCGCTGCGAATGATCGTGGACATAGCGCGCCAGAACTTCCTTGCCGACCCCGCTCGGACCGGTGAGCAGGACGGTGGCTTCCGATTCGGCAACACGTCGCGCCAGCGTCAACAATTCGACGCTACGCGGATCGACTGCAACCGGACCGCTGCCACCCACTTGCGCGCGGGCATATTGTTTGACGGTATCGATCAGCGCCTCGGGCGAAAAGGGTTTTTGCAGGTAATCGGTGGCGCCGTCCTGCATGGCTTTGACGGCGTTGCCGACGTTGCCATAGGCCGTCATCAGCACGACCGGCAGATTGTTGTGAATGCGGCGGATATGACGGAGCAGATCATGACCCGACATGTTCTCCAGATTCCAATCCGACAGCACCAGATTCGGTGTCTGCTCGTGCAGCAAGACCTGCGCCTGCTCGGCGCTGCTGGCACTGCTGACCGAGAACCCGGCCGACGACAAGGTTTCGACGACGGCCTCGCGCAATGCGATGTCGTCTTCAACCACCAGAACAGAAATATCAGTCACGGCACTTACCTCCTCACCGATGCGCGGTTTCAACCCGCACGTGCCAGCGCCATGGACGCCAGCGGCAATGTCAATGCAAAGCGGCTGCCTTGGCCGACTTCGCTGCTGATCCGCAGTTCTGCCTGATGCGATTCCGCCACCGCCTGTACTACCGCAAGGCCAAGCCCAGTGCCGGTGCGTTTGGTGGTAAAGAACGGTTCGCGCAACCGCGCCAACACCGCTGGCGACATGCCGCAGCCGTTGTCTTCGACGCTGATGGTCAGATGTTGCTCGCCGCTTTCGCTGACGCGAACGCGCACTTCACCAGCAGTCTTGCTCCGCTGCAGGCAGGCGTGAAACGCGTTGTCGATCAGGTTGCCGAGTGCGCCAATCAGGGCATCGCGATTGCCGATGACTGCAAGCGCCGAACGCGGCCCTTCCCGCAGCAGCGTGATGCCATGTTGCTGCGCCAGCGGTTGATAGGTATCGAACAGTCGATCCAGCAGCTCGGACACGACCAGCGCTTCCACTTTCGGGCTGCCACCGCCGGCGACCAACAACATGTCGGCAATTTGACGTTCCATGTGCTGCAGCCGCTCGATCACCCGACTGGCATGACGGTTACCGGCATCGGTGCCGGCATGCTTTTGCAATTGATGTGCGCACAGCAGCGCGCTGGCAATTGGCGTGCGCAGCTGGTGCGCGAGACTGGCCATCAGCTGCCCCATCGACGCCATCCGATCCCGCTGGGCAAGCCGCGCCTGCAGGCGACGGGTTTCTGTCAGATCCGAGATCACCACCAGCTGGCCCATGCCATCACTCATTGCGCGCGTGGCGATCTGGACACGGCGGCCATCACGCAGGCTGACCTCATGGCCATCGTCGGCACGCGGCTCGAAACTGCGGGCGATGACATCGCGCCAACGTTGACCGAGCAGCGGCACGCCCAGCAGATCGATGGCGACCGGATTGGCGTCCTGCACCTTGCCGGCCATGTCGAGCAGCAGTACACCAACCGGCAGCAGCGCCAGCACTTCGCGCAACGGCTCGCGGTTCTGCGTGAATGAAGCGTGCCCGGCCGCCGCCAGCATAGAATGCAGGGCAGCGCTCGGGTTGGGCGTGGCAGAAGAACGGGGTGCAGCATCGATCATGGTTTCGCTCCGCGGTGGAATACCGGCTCGCGAAACCACCAATGCAGGGACTGTGCCAGAATAAAAATACTGTGATAATCAAAGAGATAAATAGACTGCGAAGAAATGACGTCAAGCTTCCGTCATTTCTTCGCCGCGGCCCATGCCGTACTTGCGCATCTTCTCGACCAGTGTGGTCCGGCGCATCTGCAGCCGCTCGGCCGCGCGCGCCACCACCCCCCCTGCTTCGCTGAGCGCCTGGTTGATGAACGCGATCTCGAGCTCAGCCATGTAGTCCTTGAGGTTGATGCCATCGCGTGGCAGCACGGCGACGGTACTGGTCAGCATGGCGCCGCTACGATCTTCACCGGCCAGCGCCGGCGCCGAAGTCACCGTCAAGCCCTCGGCGTGACGATACTTGGTCGGCAAATCACCGACATCGACCACGCCATACGGATAGAGAATGGCGAGGCGTTCGATCAGATTGGCAAGTTCACGCACATTACCCGGCCAGTCATAACGGCTCAGGCTGACCAAGGCATTCGGTGACAAGCGCACGGCCGGCGCTCCGCTCGCTTCGAGCCGGGCAATCAGTTCGTTGACCAGCAAGGGAATGTCTTCGCGGCGATCGCGCAGCGGCGGCATTTCAATCGGGAACACGTTCAAGCGATAGAACAAATCTTCGCGGAACTTGCCCTCGGCAACCTGCCGTTCGAGATTGCGGTGGGTCGCGGCAATGATGCGGACATCGGCTTGGATGGTGCGGTTGGAGCCGACCCGTTCGAACGTCTTTTCTTGCAGCACACGCAGCAGTTTGACCTGCAATGCCATCGGCATGTCGCCGATCTCATCGAGAAACAAGGTACCGCCCTGGGCCAGTTCGAAACGGCCCTGACGCGCCGTGATGGCGCCGGTGAACGCGCCTTTTTCATGGCCGAACAGCTCGCTTTCGAGCAGTTCGGCCGGAATGGCACCACAGTTGACCGGCACAAACGGCTTGGTCCGGCGCGCCGACATGTAATGCAGATTGCGCGCGACCACTTCCTTGCCGGTGCCGGTTTCACCGAGCACCAGCACGCTGGCATCGGTCTGCGCCACGTGTTCGATGAGCCGCCGCACTTCCTGCGTCGCCTTGCTGTTGCCAACCAGACTGCGGAACAGCTCCACCGGCCGATCACCAACCCGGACGGCATGCTGATTGTTGCGACAGACCTGGCATTGATGCAGCAGATCGAGCAGCTGGGCGTAACGCAGCGGCACATCAATGGTACCGACCACGTGCGGCTGCAGTACGGGTTCCAGCTGTGCCAATGGAGTACCGCCATTGATCAGCAACACCGGCGCCTGCCGATCATGTTGATGCAGGGCCTGCATGATGGTTTTGCTGTCGGTGTTCAAGGTGCCAAGCACCACCCCGAGGTAGCGACGGTTTTCCGGCAGAAAATCACGGTAGGTCTGGCTGTCCGCCAGTGAGCACTCCTCGCCCAGAAATTCCAAAATAATGCCAAGGCGCGCCCGGCGCTCGCTGTCATCATCCAACACCAACAGCTGCAGTTCCCGCCACACGTTGCCAACTCTCCAAAATCATTGTCACTTCAAGAGGTTGGCATAAGGGATAGAAGACAGAGCTGATATTGTCAAATTCTTGGCAGAACTTTTTCCTGCCTGCGTCTGATGCCTAGCTGAAACTTTGGCACCCGTTGGGCTGGGCCGCGGCGGCGATCGTGCCAGTTCATGCTTTTGCCATCGCATGAGGTCGTTGACCAACGCTTATCCGCGCACCCCAGCCCATCGGCGCTACCGATTCAGCACCGCCGCAAAAACCGCGCAAAAAGAAAGGTTCATCGCGGGATACCGGGAAATGCGGCTTTGATCTTCAAGAAGAAGTAGCTGTTATCCCGGTAGCCGTAGGCCATGCGCTTGATCACCTTGATGCGATTATTGACGCCCTCCAGC
>JBKBHF010000006.1:0-117526 GCA_046297695.1 Permianibacter sp.
CGTCAATAATCGCATCAAGGTGATCAAGCGCATGGCCTACGGCTACCGGGATAACAGCTACTTCTTCTTGAAGATCAAAGCCGCATTTCCCGGTATCCCGCGATGAACCAATTAAAAAGGCAGCTTAGCGCTGCCTTTGTCTGATTGGGGAATCATTATATCGACGGCACGTTCTGATCCATCTTGCGATTGTGCTCAGCACGCTGACCTTTCCAGTAATCGGCGTTCTCGATGCCGAGCCTCTCCGGATGGAAAACCGGGTCGATGCCCTGTTTTTTCTGCGCTTCGTAATCGCGCAGGCAGAGGAACGCCGGCTTCTGCAACAGGATGATCGCAATGATGTTGAGCCAGGCCATCAGACCGACACCGATATCGCCCAGACCCCAAGCCAGATCGGCCGTCTTGACCGTGCCGTACACCGTCGCGGACATGATGCCGATTTTCAGCAGCAGCGTGAGCCACGGCAGCTGCATCTTGCGGGTCAGGTAAACGATGTTGGTTTCGGCAATGTAGTAGTAGGCGACGATGGTGGTGAATGCGAAGAAGAACAGCGCGACGGCGACAAAGATCGCGCCGAAGCCCGGCATCATTTGCTCCATCGCGGTTTGCACATAACCTGGTCCGGCGGCGACACCGGCAATACCGGTGTGCAGTGCTGTGCCATCGGCGCCCTGCACGTTGTACAGGCCGGTGATGAGCAGCATGAAACCGGTGGCCGAGCAGACGAACAGTGTGTCGATATACACCGAGAACGCCTGGACCAGGCCTTGCTTGGCCGGGTGCGATACCGCTGCTGCGGATGACGCGTGCGGGCCGCTGCCCTGGCCGGCTTCGTTCGAATACACACCGCGCTTGACGCCCCAGCTCACCGCCAAACCGAGCAGGCCGCCGAAAGCCGCATCAAGTCCAAACGCGCTCTTGATGATCAGCATGAACATGTGCGGTAGCTCGCCGATGTTCAGCATGATCACGACGCAGGCGACGATGATGTAACCGAGCGCCATGAACGGCACGACGGTGCTGGCAAACGTCGCGATGCGCTTGACGCCGCCGAAGATGATGAAGCCCAGCAGCAGCGCCAGGCCGGCGGCCGTGACGTTGACGTTGACGTCCAAGGCCTGATTCAGACCGGCGCCAATCGAGTTGGCCTGCACGCCCGGCAGCAGGATGCCGGTGGCGAAAATCGTCGCGATGGCAAACACCACCGCATACCACTTCATGCCGAGCCCTTTCTCGATGTAGAAGGCCGGGCCGCCGCGGTATTCGCCGGCGATTTTTTCCTTGTAGATCTGGCCGAGCGTCGATTCGACAAAGGCCGACGACGCGCCAAAAAACGCCACCACCCACATCCAGAACATCGCGCCCGGCCCACCGAAGGTGATCGCGGTGGCCACGCCGGCGATATTGCCGGTGCCGACCCGGCCGGCCAGCGTCATGGTCAGCGCCTGAAACGACGACACGCCGGCATCGGTGGATTTGCCGTCCAGCATCAGGCGCAGCATCTCGCCGAAATGGCGCAGCTGGGCAAAGCGCGAACGGATGGAGAAATACAGTCCGACGCCAAGGCACAGGTAGATCAGCGCATCGCTCCAGACATAACGGTTAATCAGATTGACCAAGTCCTGCATGGGGTAACTCTCTTGTTGTCGTGAACCGGCAGCCATTGCCGGAACTGCACCGGTCGCGCCGGTTGCGCGGAACGCCGCGAGGCCAAGGCGCTGCCGTGGCGCCGGCTAAGATAACGGCAGATGGCCCGGCTTCACAGCAAAACCTGCCGGTGCTTGCCGGCCGGTGGCCGGTCGTCGCATGCTGGCGCCCGCAAGGGATGTCCGTCGGCAGCCGGCCGCTGCCGCCACAAGGAGTGTCGTCATGCACCGCATTTGTCGCTGTTCCGTGCCGGCCAAGGGTGTCGGCACAGGTTCTGGTCGTGCTCGCCTGCCGGGTGGGTTGGTGGCCGTGCTGCTGCTGGCCTGGCTGTGGCCGGCAACCGGACAGGCCGCCGAGCCGCCCGCCACCAACTCATCCACCACCGGTTCGTCCACGACCGGATCATCCACGACCAGGCCGCCCGCCACGACGCCTACACAGCCGCCATCGGTCAACAAGCCGGTGCAGCGGCCCGCGGCGCCGGCACAGACCGGTCCGCAGTTTGTCCGCGAGCCGGTGGTGCGACCGCCCGGTCAGACTTCGCCCGAACTCTCGCGCCTGCGTCAGCAATTGCAGCAAACCGAACAAGCGCTGAACCAGCTGCGCGGCAAACGCGACAGCGTCGCCGAACTGTCGCAACCGGATGCACAGCAGCTGCAGCAACTGATGGACCGCAAAGCGCAGTTGGAACAACGGATCTCGGATCTGCTCAAGCAACAGTCAGACAGCACGCAGTCGATCATCGACAACATCAAATGAAAGGAAGGTGCGGCGGTATCGACCATGGCAAACGCGGGCGACCAACGCACGACAGGAGGGGAGGGCAACATGATTGTGCCGACGTACTGGGCCGAAGCGCGCGTCAAACAGCGGCGCGGCAACCAGCAGATCACCATTCGCCGGTTTGGCTGGTCCGATCGCAGTCAGGACGAGGCCCAGCAGCACGCGGATGCGCGCGCCCGCGAAGCACTCAATGACGCGCTGGCCGGCGGCAACGTGCTGCGCCGGGAACCGAAAGTGGCGTACAACGGCGCCGACGGCGTGCCGATTCGGGAAGAAGTCATCAGCCGTCATGGCGACACCGTGATCACCCGCAATGGTTACGGCGCACTGTGCCTGAATACCGAGCGGGTGCTGTTTGCCGATGTCGACTTTGAACGGCAGGTGGCAAGCACCGGCGTGATGCTGACCATGTTGTTGATCGTCGCGCTGGCAGTGGCGGTGGGTCTTGCCGGATTTGGCTGGGGCGTTGCGTTTGCCTTGCTGATTGGTGGCTTGTTGCTCAGTTATGCCGTGGCACAGCTGTTGTTCAAAGCCTGGCTGGCGCTGATCGGTGGCGCCGAGCAGCGCGCGTATCGGCGCATTCAGCAGTTCAGTCGCCGGCATCCGGATTGGCACCTGCGGCTGTACCGGACACCGGCCGGCTTTCGTGTGCTGGCGGTACATCAATTGTTCGACCCCGCCGATCCGGCGGTGCATGACTGCTTCGCGGCGCTGAATGCCGACCCGCTGTATCAGCAGATGTGTCAAAACCAGCGCTGCTTCCGCGCCCGGGTCAGCCCCAAGCCGTGGCGCGTCGGCATCGGCAAACACCTGCGGCCACGTCCGGGCATCTGGCCGATCAAGCCGGAACAACTGCGGGCGCGGCAACAATGGGTGGCGTCCTATGAAGCGGCCGCCGCCCGCTTCGCCAGCTGCCGCTTTGTCGAAGCACTCGGCAGCAAAACCACCCATCCGGACGCGCTCGCCGTACAACAACTGCACGATCAACTGTGCCGGGCCGACAGCTCGCTGGCGCTGGCCTGAGCGCGCGTGCCGCTGCGGCCGGGAGATTCACGTACAATGCCCGGCGGTTGGCCCACCGCTGTCGTGGCCAGCTTGCCAAAGCCCTGTTTCGAACCATTGGCCAAACCGGCCGGAAAAGGAAAAATACCGTGCTATCGCTGTTGTTGGGTGGTGAATATCAGTTGTTTGGCATCATTCTGCTGGCGATCATTTTTTCCTTGAGCCTGCACGAATTTGGCCACGCCGCATCAGCGACCATGCTCGGCGATCGGACCCCGTCATTGGCCGGTCGGCTGACACTCAATCCGGCCTCGCATATCGACATCCTCGGTCTGGCCATGGTGGTGCTGGTCGGTTTCGGTTACGCCAAACCGGTGCCGTTCAACCCGCGCCATATTCGCCACCACTGGGGCTCGGCTGCCGTCGCCGCCGCCGGCCCGGCAATGAATCTGCTGCTGGCGATTCTCGCCATCAATCTTTACGTCTGGTTCTCGCGCAGCGGCAGCATTGCCCCGGACAGCAATGCCGCACTGACACTGCTGGTGATGGCACAAATCAATCTGCTCCTGATGCTGTTCAACCTGATCCCGCTCGGCCCGCTCGACGGTCACTACATCATGTCCTGGCTGCTGCCTCCGCGGCTCGGCTACCAGTACGATCAGTTCAACGCCCGCTACGGCACGATGGTCTTCCTGGCCCTGATCGTCCTCAGCGTCGCCGGCGTGCCGGTGTTCCGCATCCTGACCCAGTTCGCCGGCAGCATCGTGCCGTATCTGACTTTTGTCTGAGCGGCGCCAAATGCGGTTCGACGGCACAGACGCGCTTTGTCCGGCTTAGCTGCTGGGTAATTGATCTGCCGACTTGACGGCGTCGAGCGTGAGGCGGATCATGGCAAACGCGAATCATTATCATCCTTGCCTTTGCCATGAGCCATCTGTTGACCCCGGTCGAGTCGGCGCTGCCATTGACCGCTGCCGTGACCGGTCAGGCCTACGAAGTGGTAGCACTTACTTCGGCTGACGCCCTTTCCGAAACTGCCGACCGCCTGGCCGAGCTGGGCTTTCTGCCCGGTGAACGGGTGGCGGTGCTGGCGCGTGGCGTGCCGGGCGGCGAGCCACTGGCAGTGCGGGTCGGGCTGTCGACCTTTGCGTTGCGCCGGGCCGAGGCGGACTGTGTCCGAGTGGTGGCGATTGGTGATGGGGGCGGGCACTGATGGACGCGATGGCCGATGCCCGCCTGACCGGCAACCTGCTGCAGCCGCGCCATATCGCGCTGGTCGGCAACCCCAATTGCGGCAAGACCGCGCTGTTCAATCTGCTGACCGGCAGCAAGCAGAAAGTCGCCAACTACGCCGGGGTCACCGTCGAGCGCAAGGAAGGCCGCTTTGTCACGCCGGCTGGCCGCCGGATGCGGGTGCTGGATCTGCCCGGAACCTACAGCTTGCAGCCGCGTTCGCCGGACGAACAGGTGACCTGCGATGTGCTGGCCGGTCGGCTGGCCGATGAGCCGAAACCGGAACTTGCCGTCTGTGTCGTTGACGCGACCAACCTGCGTCGCAATCTGCGATTTGTGCTGGCAGTGAAACGACTCGGCGTGCCGATGGTGGTGGCGCTGAACATGGCCGACATCGCGCGCAAGCAGGGCATCAGCATTGATGCCGATGCGCTCGCGCGCGAACTCGGCGTGCCGGTGGTGCCGACGGTGGCGGTGCAGCACAACGGAGCCGAGGCGCTGTGCGCGGCCCTCGATGAGGTCGACAGCTGGATCGCGCCGTCAGCGAGCACCGCTGCGGTGTCGGTCAGCGATGATCACGCCGAAGTGCAGCGCATTCTGAAAGTGCTCGGCCTGGATCACACCGTACCGAATCAACGCAGCGATCAGATCGACCAAGTGGTGTTGCATCCGGTGGCAGGCCCGCTGATTCTGCTGGCGATTCTGTTCCTGATTTTCCAAGCGGTGTTTGCCTGGGCAGAATGGCCAATGGGCGTGATCGAAACCGCGACCGCGGCAACCGGTGAGTGGCTCGCCAGCACGATGCCGGACAGCCTGCTGCGCAGTTTGCTGGTCGACGGCATCATCGCCGGCCTTGGCGGTGTCGTGGTGTTTCTGCCGCAAATCGTCATTCTGTTCTTCTTCATTCTGGTGTTGGAAGAATCCGGCTATTTGCCGCGCGCGGCGTTTTTGCTCGACCGCTTGATGGGCGGTGTCGGCCTGTCTGGCCGCTCATTCATTCCGCTGCTGTCGAGCTTTGCCTGTGCGATCCCCGGCATCATGGCGACACGCACCATCCAGAACCCGCGTGATCGCTGGGTCACCATCATGATCGCGCCGCTGATGACCTGCTCGGCGCGCTTGCCGGTGTATGCGCTGCTCATTGGCGCGTTCATTCCGCAGCGCGACGTCGGGGGCGGTTTGTCGCTGCAGGGTTTGGTGCTGTTTGCGTTGTATGCGGCTGGCATTGTTACCGCGCTGCTCGTCGCGTGGGTGCTGAAACGATTGACGGCGAACGGTGAAGTGCGTCAGTTGATGATGGAACTGCCGACCTATCATTGGCCGGCGGCACGCAACGTGTTGATCGGACTTTGGCAACGCGTGGTGATTTTCCTGTCGCGCGTCGGTGGCATCATTCTGGCGCTGACCATTCTGTTGTGGTTTCTCAGCACCTTCCCGGCGCCACCGGCGGATTACACCGGCGCCGCGATCGATTACAGCTACGCCGGTCAGCTCGGCAAAATGCTGGCAGTGATTTTCGAACCAATCGGTTTCAACTGGCAGATCTCGATTGCCTTGGTGCCGGGCCTTGCCGCGCGTGAAGTCGCCGTCAGTGCGCTCGGCACGGTCTATGCGCTGTCGGCAACTGATGAAAACGCCGCGCAATTGCTCGGCCCGATCATCGCCAGTCAGTGGAGTCTCGCGACGTCGCTGTCGCTGCTTGCCTGGTACGTCATTGCGCCGCAGTGCATCTCGACCATCGCGACCGTCAAGCGTGAAACCGGCGGCTGGAAAGCGCCGCTGATCATGACCGGCTATCTGTTTGCACTGGCCTATCTGGCGTCGTTCGTGACCTATCGGGTCGCGTTGATGCTGGGGGCGGGTTGAACCGCCGCCGCCGCTGAGCGCGCCCCGGCGCGCGGTGCGCGTTGAGCAAGCGGTTTCGGCCCGGATCCAGAACTGGAGGTGTAGCAATGATTGCCTTGTTCGATGGCATCGCCCTGCTGATGGTGCTGCTGGCATTGTTCGCCGCTGGCAAGCGCCTGCGCCGGAGCTTGGCCGCCCGTCCGGCATGTGCCGACTGCCGGCAGTGCGCGGCGCCAGCGCCGCGCACTGATGCCGACCAACTCATGTCACGTTCACCTTGATGGTCCGGCGCTCGCTCGGCTTTGCCTTGGGCAATTCCACCCGCAGCACGCCATTGTGGTAGCGCGCGCTGGCCTTGTCGGCCAGCACCTTGGCGGGCAGTGGCACGCTACGCTGGAATGCGCCGTAGGCACACTGCATCACCCGCCAGCGGCCTTCACTGCTCTCGCGTTCAAAGCGCTTTTCGCCGGACACCAGCAGGGTGTCGCCGCGGACCTCGATGTTGAGATCGCGCTTGTCCATACCGGGTAACTCCAGCCGCACGATCAGGCGCTTGTCGTCTTCAAACACGTCACCGCCGATCATGGCCCAGGCCTGACTCGGCAGGTAGTACGCATCGTCGATCGCCGACGGCGCCGGCAGTTCGGTTTTTTCATCCGGTTTGAACCGGGTCAGGGCACTGCTCGCCGATTGCAGCAGATGTCGCCAACCATCAGCGAGCTTGTCCCAAAACGTCGTGACGCTCTCTTTCAGCGTTTCCGGTTTCATGTCGCCTTTCTCCTCTTTCCGGGGACTGGAGTGCTGACGACGCGTCCGGGAGTCCGCGTCAAGCCAGCTTGACTTCGATCCGGCGCGGTTGGGCGTGCTCGGCCTTGGGAATGCGCAACGCCAATACTCCCTGCCGGAACTCGGCTTCCACTTTCGCGCTGTCCAGTTCACGCGACAGCGTGAACACCCGTCGGTACAGCGGCCGGGTGACTTCGGCATGGTTGGCCTCCATCTCGGCCGGCGTATCCAGCGCGAGTTCGCCTTCGATGACCAGGCTGTCGGCATCCACCTGGATGTTCAGTTTGTCCTTGCTGACGCCGGGCAGATCGGCGTAAAGCGTGATGCCGCGGCTGTCCTCGAACACGTCTACCGGTGGCAGCAGCGCCGCCTGTTCGCGCGTTTCTTCCGGGCTGCGCGTGGCCGTGGTTTTCTCGCTCATGACAGCACCTCCTCAGCAAAGCTCATTGAATCGCGATCCGGCGCGGCTGTGATTCCGCGGTGCGCTGGATCTGAATGTGCAAGACGCCGTCGCGGTAGCTGGCCGTGATGGAATTCGGGTCAATGTCATCCGGCAGCGACACCACTCGGCGGAAGCGACCGCTGAAGCGCTCACCGATATGCTGGGTCGCTTTCTCGGGCACGGCCGTTGCCTGGCGCTCACCCGCGATGGCGATGGTGCCTTTTTCGTACTGCACGTCGATGCTGGCGGGATCCACACCGGGCACAAACGCATAGATCTCGACCGACGTCGCGGTGCCGCCGACGTTCAACGCCGGAAAACCGCGGGTGAGGCCACGGATATTCGGGCCTCCATCAAACGCCTGCTGCATCGCCCGTTGCAGGCGCTCCAGATCCGCGAACACGTCGCGGGGAAACAGTGAACGGTAATACATACCAGCCTCCTGTACGCTTCACCTGGCCCATGGCGGGCGCCGTTAATCTGGGGCATGTTGCCGTGGTTTCAAGGGCTGGCCGGTGCGGCGAGCGTGGCGATTGCCGTTGTCCGAACCGGGTCGCGCCGCTATCCTTCGCGGCGGCGTCAGCAAGGGCATCCGTGGCGGGTGCGCCGGCGCGCTGACCGATCCGTCCTTGCGCCCGGGGTGCCATGCAAAACTACCGTTCCGATATCGAAGGCCTGCGTGCCGTTGCCGTCCTGCTGGTGATGCTCTATCACTTTGGCGTGCCCGGGATTCCCGGCGGCTTTGTCGGTGTCGATGTCTTTTTTGTCATCTCGGGTTTTGTCATCACCCAGCTGCTGCAACGGGCATTTGCCTCCGGCTGTTTTCGTTTCCGCGATTTCTACGCCCGCCGGATCCGCCGGTTGGTGCCGGTGTTTCTGTTGGTTTCGACGGTGAGCTTCCTGCTGATCTCGCCGTTCTATCTCGATGAAGATTATTACGTCTTCGCCAAGAGCTGGCTGGCGTCATTGATCGGCTTCAGCAATTTCTATTACTACGCGGAACTGAGCCAGTACTTTGCGCCGGAAGCCAAAAGCCTGACGTTGTTGCACACCTGGTCGTTGGCGGTGGAAGAACAGTTTTATCTGCTCTGGCCGCTGACGCTGTTCGCCGCCTACAAGTTCTTTCCCGGCAAGCGTGGCTGGCCGGTGTTTCTGTTGCTCTGGGGCGTGGTGTTTGCGCTGTCGGTGTACATGGCCGAGCATGCGGTCAAAGCGGCCTACTACCTGCTGCTGGCACGCGCCTATGAACTGATGCTCGGTGCTGGCATCGCGTTGTATGCGCGTGAGCTGCCGCGCCTGTCGTTGCCGGTGGCGCAAATGCTGGCAGCGGTCGGTTGGTTGCTGGTTCTTGGCACGGCTTTGTTGTTGCCGAACAGTGCGCACTTTCCCGGTTACAACGCGCTGTGGCCGACACTCGGTACTGCGCTGATGATCTACGCGGGTCAACAGCACACGAACACGCTGGTGGCCCGTGCGCTCAGCGTGCCGGTGATGGTCTGGCTCGGTGGCCTGTCGTATTCGATGTATCTCTGGCACTGGCCGCCGGTCGCCTTGCTGCACTATCAATTGGTCGAGCTTGATGCGTACTGGCGTATCGGCTTGTTTGCGGCAGTGATCGCGCTGTCCTGGTTCAGTCATCGCTTTGTCGAGAACCGCTTCCGCTATCTGCCGTGGGGATTCAAGAAGTCCTTCCTGGTGTTCGTGCTGGTGCCGATGATCGCCATCTGGCTGGTGCAATCGACCATCCGCATCGCCGACGATCTGAGCTTCCGGATTCCGGCCGACAAGCGCGAGATCTACAAGACCATCGCGCTGAACAATTCGGCCGATATCTACAAGCCGTGTTTCAAAGGCGACCCCGCCGCGTTCGACCAGTCGGCCCGTTGCATTCTCGGCGTAAAAGACGGCAAGCCGAATGCGGTGTTCATCGGCGATTCGCACGCCACCGCGATGACCGGCTTCCTTGAACAGTTCCTGCAGGATACCGAGCTGTCGGTCTTGCTGATCAACCGCGCCTCGACGCCATTCGTCGCGCCGGAACGGGCGAAAACCCTGTTCGCCGATGATCCGACCAAAATTGCCCGCACCGAGGCGATTGCCGCCTATTTGTCCGCGGAGCCGATGACGGTGTTTGTCGGTGCCTGGTGGACGTCCTATCTTGCCAATCCGGCATATGAGCAACATTTCCTGGAAGCGCTGGACTGGTTGCTGCAGCGTGGCCATCAGGTGATTGTGATCGAGGATGCGCCGATATTGCCGTCGGCGTCGTATGCCTATTGCCAGTTGAAAAACAAACTGGACTGTTCATTACCGTGGCCGGCAGTCGCGCAGGCGCAACAGCCGTTCATTGCATTCAAAGCGCGGGCGATGCAACAGTTTCCGGCCGTGCAGTGGATCGATCCGTTGCCGATCATCTGCGACAGCCGGCGTTGCAATACCGTGATCGACGGCACGCCGCTGTACCGTGATGAAAATCACCTGAACTACATCGGCTCTGCCTTGGTCGGCAAATTGTACAAGGCGCGTTTTGGCAATCCGTTGTTGCCGCGCTTTGGCAAGTGGAACGGTGACAAGTCAGGCAGTACGACCGGCAACCCGGTTGCGCCTGAGTCGTCCGGGTCTGCAGCGCAGGTGTCACCGCAAACGCCGTAGACAAATTGGCGCTGATTGAAACGGCAATCAGCGCGCCGTGTAGCCGCCGTCAATCACCAGCTCGGCGCCGGTCATGAATTTCGATTCGTCACTGGCGAGATACACCACGCCCCAGGCGATGTCATCCGGCTCGCCCATGTGGCCGAGCGGATGCAACGCGCCGGCCGCCAGCTTCGCCGCTTCCAGATCCGGGCTGGTCGCTTTCAGAAAATTCTCGACCATCGGCGTCCAGATATAACCGGGGTGGACCGAGTTGACGCGGATCTTGTCCGGCGCGTACTGCATGGCATCGTTCTTGGTCATCAGGCGAACCGCACCTTTCGAGGCATGATACGGCGGCACGCCGGTGGTGCTGACCAACCCGCAAATCGACGACAGGTTGATGATGCTGCCGCCACCCGCTGCTTTCAGATGCGGAATGGCGTGCTTGCTGCAGAAGAACACGCCTTTGACATTGACCGCCTGCACCCGATCCCATTCTTCTTCGCTGACTTCGTGGGTCGGTTTCACCGAGCCGGCAATGCCGGCATTGTTGACCAGCACATTGAGTTTGCCGAACCGCTTCACAGTATCGTCGATGGCGCTTTTGACTTGCGCTTCGCTGGCGGTGTCGACATGCCAGAACGCGACCCGCTGGCCGCGATCCTGGAGTCCGGCGACCAGCGCCTGACCGGCGCTGTCGTTGATATCGAAAATCGCGACGCTGGCGCCTTCCTGTGCCAGGCGTTCGACACACGCGCGGCCTATGCCGACGGCACCACCGGTGACGATGGCGACTTTGTTCGCTAGCCGATTCATGATCCTCCCTCCCTGCCGCTCGCGCTGCTCGCAATGTAGGTGTCGTGTTGACCGGTGCCAGGGCAACGTTTCAGCCGGAAAGCGGTGGCGACGCGATCACCTGTTGATCTGTTGTCACTTTGATAGCAGGTTCGTCATGACAGGGTTTGATCGGCATCAACTCCTGCAGCGCGGTTGGCAAGGTGTTGGCGTAATAGCGCAGTAGGCTGTGCTCGCTTATTACCGCGCGGTAGTTCCCGTCGCGTTCTTCCAGCAGGTGGCGGATCTGCAGCATGTGCAGCGCGGCCTCGAACTGGCTTTCCTGCAGTGCCGGCGGTATGACCACCGGCAAACCGCGCTCGGCGGCATGGGCCAGCAGTTGCTGGCAGCGCGCCTTGATGGTCAGCGCCGACAACCAGACGCCTTCGGCCTGCAGCAGCACGGCGCAGACCAGCGGAATCGGCAACAGCGGCACCACCTGATCGATACGGCTCATCAGCTGTTGCGACAACTCGCTGACCGCTGCCATCCGGCTGTCCTTGTCGAGTTTGGGCAGTATCAGTTGCCGCTCGGCGCACCAGCTGCGCATGCTGAGCGGTGAGCCGAACACGACGCTGGCATAACCAAAGCGCTGCCAGCGCGAGCGCAGCATCAACCAGACCGATTGCGCGACAAATTTCAGCGTTGTCCGCACGGCGAACCAGCCGCTGCGGCGCTGGGCATCCGGGTCAAGCGTGCGCAGCAAGCTGCGATCTTCCAGCACGCGATCGTAATTGATGCCGACTGGCACAAACACAATGTCGCGTTCCGAACGCGGGCCGAAGCCGCGCAGCATGTAATCGAGAATGCCGAGCTTGGTCGCCTGCAATTTGCCATCGCGCGACAGACCTCCTTCCGGAAACACCGCCTGGCAGACGCCTTGCTCGGTTGCCATCGCGACGTAGCGTTCGAGCACGCGCCGGTACAGCGGATCTTTTGAGTTGCGCCGGACAAAGTAGGCGCCCATCGAACGGATCAATTGCTGCAACGGCCAGATCCGTGCCCACTCGCCGACCGCGTAGGACAGCGCGGTCTTTTTGGCGGCGAGAAAACCGACCAGCACGTAATCCATGTTGCTGCGGTGATTCATCACGAACACGACCGTGGCGTTGCTGTCGATGCCGGCGAGTTTCTCATCGTCGTGGAATTTGACCCGCACGGCATAGAGCATGCGCGCGAAGCGGCGGGCAATGGCGTAACCGACCCGGTAATACACGTAAGCATTGAAGGCCGGCACGATCTCCCGGGCGTATTTCAGCACCCGCTGTTGCACCAGTTCGCGCGGCAACTGTTTTTCCGCGGCATGTTCGGCCACGGCTTCCAGCACCTTCGGGTCGTAGGCGAGCCGGTCGATCAGCGCTTCGCGTTTGGTCAGCTGGAAGGGGCGTATCGAGATGTGCAGGCGCTGGTTGAGGCGGTTGATGACCTTGTTGACCCGGCGCCGCATCAGCCAGCGCATCGATGGCATCAGCAGGCGGCTCGCCAGCAACCAGCCGCTCAGCAGCAGCAGGAGCAGCACCAGCCATAACGGCAGTGTCACGGTACTCGTCATGCGCTGCAAATCCTTGTCGGCGCCGGAGATAGCCAGAGCATAGCTGGCCAAACTGGCCGATGTCAGGTTTGTCTCGGGCCGCCGGCGCCGGTCGCTCGCAGGCAAACGCCATCATCGCCGTTTGACTGGCGGCGATGGCGTTCGAACCGAGCTGACGTTACGGCGCGTTCCGCCATGCCGCTGGTAGCGGCCAGGCGCTGCTGTGCAACTCGCCGTTCCACAGTTGCACGGTCAGCCAGAGCTGGTCGTCCGCGCCAAGCGACAACGGAAATGGTGCATGGACATGCTGCAGCAGACGATTGCCATGCAGGATGCCGTCTGCGTTGTCGGGCAGCGGCGCCGGTTCCGGCCCGACGCTCAGATAGGCCTGTCGGATCCGGGCGATGCAGCCGGTGCAGAAGCGCACGCTGAAATCTTTTTGCCGGGCGCCGTCATGGTCATAGGGCGGCGCCTCATCGAGCGGTGTCGGCGCCGCGGTGAACGGACCGATGCGTTGTTCCGGCCATTCCGGCGGAAACTGCGGATGCAGTGCCTGCCAGAGATACCAGCACGGCAACAGCAGCAGCAAGCCGGTCAGGTGATAGCAGATCCGTTGCCAGTGAAATCTGCTTTTGCTCATGGTGCGGTACCTCTCTGGACCGTTTCTTCCCGTGCCGCGTCCTCTCCTGTTGTCGCGGATGCGTCGAGCGGGCGCCGGCGCCGTGCTTTGTCGGCGGCGCGATGGTTTTCGCGCGCCGTTTTGAACGTGCGCTTGCTCCAGATCAGGAAACCGGTGATCGACATGCCGGTCAGGATCAGACCAAAGACAAACCACAGCAGCTTGGTCCAGATGCCGCCGATGGTGCCGTAATGCAGCGGATCCGCGATGTGCGCGAGCGTTTGCAGGCCGGTCATGGTGGCGGGGGTTTGGACCGACACGACCTCGCCGGTCCACGGATTCACCTGCACGCGATACGCGTATTGATCGAACAGGAAATTGTCGCCAGCGCCGGCGATGCTGAAGTAATCGCGGTTGTGCTCCGGCAGTGCGATCCAGGCCGGCTGCAGCGCTGGCAGGGTTTGCAAGGCGGTGTTGTAGGCCTGCACAAACGCCACCCGCTGCGGGATTTGTGCCTCGGATGCTGGCAGTGCCGTCATGGCAATCGGTGCGGTTTCCGGGCCGAGCTCGACCTCGTTGTGCCAGAGCATCGCCTGCACCAGATACCACAGCCCGGTCAGGCCAATGATGAGCAGAAACCACAGCGACCAAACGCCGGCAAGCCGGTGCAGATCGCCGAGCCAGACCCGCGCGCCACTGGCAAAACGCAGCCGGGGTTTCTCGGTGTAGGCCTGCCAGAACCGCTTGTAAACCACGAGCCCGGTGATGAGCGCGCCGAGCACGACCAGCGACATCGCCGACACCAGGTAATAACCGATGCTGTAGTGGTGCTGCCACGGAAACAGCAGCCAACCGTGCAGTGTGCGCATGAAGCCGATGAAGGTGATGCCCTGATTGATCATTTGCACATCGGCGGTGTACGGATTGACGTAAGCGATGGCGGCCGGCATGTCCTTGCTGGCGAAGCTGACAGCGGTTACCAAATAGGACTCCAGCACCATCACATGGCCGACGTCGGCGTCCGGCACCTGCTGTTGCACGGCGGCGATCAGTTCCGGGATCGGTTTGGCGGGCAGGTTCTGCGGATTGTTGGCCCGTGCCAGCGGATTGGTCAGCCAGGTCAGTTCATGACTGATGACGGCAATGGTGCCGGTCAGGCAGATGAAACAGAACAGCAGCCAGATCGGCAGGGAAAACCAGCCGTGCAGCAGAAACCAGAAACGTTGGTTGATGCGCATGAAGAGAAGCTCCGACAAAAGCGTAAACCCCGGACGCGAGGCGAGCGGGGTTTGCGGTGAGCGTGGCGTGTGCGCCCGCTGCAGACGATCAGAACAGGTAGCTGACCGTGCCGATGACGTTACGCTTGCTGCCGATAAAGCAGTCGCCGCGTGCCAGGCAGGTGCTGTAGTAGGTCTCGTTCTCGAGGTTGTTGACGGTCAGCGTGAAGCTCAGATCGCCGACGTCGTAACCGAACATCGCGTCGTACAGCGTGTAGGCCGGCGTTTTGAGGTTGTCGGCGCCGTCCCAGCTGTCGCCGGTGTAGCGCACGCCGAGCCCGGCGCGAAAACCATTGATGCCGGCAATGGCAAAGCGATGCTGGCCCCACAGCGAGGCCAGATGTTCCGGCACGCTGGCGATGCGCGGACCGTCATTGACCGCGGTGTCGGTGTAGGTGTAATTGCCGATCAACGCCCAATCCTCGTTGAGCTGCAGCAGCGATTCCAGTTCGACACCTTGCGCCGTGGCTTCGCCGGCCTGGATCTGGCCGAGCACGCCGTTGACTTCGACACTGACGGTCTGGTTCGACTCTTTCAGATCGTAAAGCGAAACAGTCACCAGGCTGTTGCTGCCGTCCGGTTGATACTTCAAACCGAATTCGACTTGCTCGCCTTGCAGCGGCTCGAACGCTTCACCGTAAACATCGAGCCCGATCAGCGGCTGGAACGATTCGGTGTATGAAAGATAGGGATGCCAGCCCGTGCCGGTTTTGTACATCACGGCAGCGCGCACACTGGTGGCATCGTCTTTCTGACTGCCGGCGCCTTCGGTGCGGTTTTCGGTTTTATCGTGGCGCAGGCCCAGCGTGGTGAGCCAGCGTTCGTTGAACGTCAGCTGTGCCTGACCGTAAACGCCGAGTTGCTTGATCTGGTTTTCCGGATCGGACAGCAAGCTCGTTGGTGCGGTGAAAGTGCCATACACCGGGTTGTACAGATTGAGCGGGGTCGCGGCGCCGTAGGCCCAGTCGCGATTGGTGGTGGCATCCTGATAATCGACGCCGACCAGCCAGGTGTGCTGCAACGCGCGGTCACCGAAGTCCGCCTGCAGCTGGTGGTCAACGGTCAGGTATTCCAGCTCGGGTTTGGCGATCCAGTACACGCGGTTGATGTCGCCGTTGGCTTGCAGCGTCGGCCGGAATTGCGGGTAAATGGTTTGGTAGCTCACTTCGCTTTCGGCGCGGCGCAGATTTTGCCGGAATTGCCAATGCTCGTTCAGCTGAATGCTCAGCAGCGAGGTCAGCGCGGTCTGTTCGGTGTCGTATTCGTCGAAGCCCGGTTCGCTCATGAACACGTCGTAGGGAATCTCCGGCAAGCCGTTCGGTGCCGGCAGCACGGTGCCGGCGTGTGGCAGAAATTGCGTACTCGAACCGGTTTCGTCTTTTTGGTAATTGAACAGCACGGTCCATTCGATGGCGTCGTTCGGTTTCCAGGTCAGTGACGGCATCAGCACCAGCCGATCGTCGTCGACGTAATTCACCTGGGTTTCGCTGTCGCGTTGTACTGCGACCATGCGATAGAGCAGCGTTTCATCGTCCGTGGCCGCGCCGGTGACATCGGCGGCGAGCTGGCGCCGATCAAACGAGCCGAGCTGCAATTGCAGTTCGCCCTGGCGCTCGGCCTGCGGCCGTTTGCTTTGCAGATTGACGATGCCACCGACTGTGCCCTGACCGTACAGCACCGACGACGGACCTTTCAGCACATCGATGCGCGCCAGCGTGAACGGGTCCGGCCGTGAGCTCGCGTAGTAGCCAAAGGTCTGCTGCAGACCGTCGAGGAAAATCACCGGATCGGCACCACGGATCATCGACCAGTCGCCGCGGCTGTCGAGCCCATACGGCTCGCTGCGCACGCCGGCGACATAGCGCAGTGCGTCCTGCACCGTTTGCGCGCCCTGATCGCGCATCTGCTCGGGAGTGACCACGGACACGGCCTGCGGTGTTTCGGCGACTGGCGTGTCGGTCTTGGTGGCCGAGGCGCTGCGTTTGGCGACATAACCGGTCACTGGGCTGGTCGCGGTTTCGTCGGCGCCGGCCTGCACGACGACGGTTTTGAGCGTGGTTTCAGCGGCCTCCGCGCCGGCGTCGGACTCAGCCGACGCCAATGCGGCGTGGGTGGGCAGGCCAAGCAGCAGGGCGAGTGCAAGCGGATGCAGGCGATGGGTAAGCGGTTGGGAATACGGTTGAGACACGAATTGCAGACTACGGCGGGACATCGAATCGGCTCCGGGAAAGCAAGGGCAAAGATGCGAGACGATCCTATTAGTAAATGCGAACAATTATCAATAGATCTCGGTCAAATCCCCGCGAGCTGGCCAGCCCGGAAGGCTAAGTGTTTGAATGAAAAGCGCTATTCCCGGCTTTGCGGGATCAGGAATGCGGCCAGCTGCGACGCTGGCAGCGGCCGGGACAGGTGATAGCCCTGGATGTGGTCGCAGCCCATGCCCAGCAGCAGCATCTGGGTCTGGCAGTCTTCCACCCCTTCGGCGACCACCTGCAGGCCGAGGTTGTGCGCCAGGGCAATGGTCGAGCGGACGATGATGGCGTCGTGTTCGTTGTGGAGCATGTCCCGGACGAACAACCGGTCGATTTTCAGGGCGTGTAGCGGCAGCCGGTGCAGGTAGCCAAGCGAGGAATAACCGGTGCCGTAATCGTCGATTGCAATGTGCAGCCCCAGCGCGGCCAGCCGATCCAGTCGCTGCGCGGCGGTTTCCGGATCATCCATGAGCGCGGTTTCGGTGATCTCCAGTTCCAGCTGCGCCGGTGCCAGCTGGTAGCGGGTGAGCGCTGCCTGGATCAGATGCAGGATCCGGTCGTCACGCAGGTTACGCGCCGACAGGTTGACCGCCATCGTTAAGCGATGGCCCTCGCGCTGCCATTGCTGCAGCTGTGCCAGTGCCAGATCCAGCACCTGCTCGGTCAGCGGATGGATCATCTCGCTGCTTTCCGCCAGCGGCAGGAAGCTGTCGGGATAGAGCAGGCCGAGGCGTGGGTGCTGCCAGCGCAGCAGCGCTTCAACCCCGCTGATGGTGCCGGATTTCAGTGACAGCTTCGGTTGATAATGCAGTACTAGCTGCTGATCCCGGATCGCCAAACCCAGATCGGTGGCCATGCTGAGCCGCTCCGGACTGTTCTGATCCTGTGAGTGGTCGTACAGCGCGACGCCGCCGCCATGGCGCTTGGCTTCATACATTGCGACATCGGCACTGCGCAGCAGCGCGTGGCTGTCGCTGCCATCGTCCGGGAAGAACGCGATGCCGATGCTGGCATCGACCATCAACTGCATGCCGGCCACCACATAAGGCGTGCGCAAGGCGTCAAGCAGCCGTTGGGCCAACGCCCGGGCGGCGACGCTGGCCAGATTGCGATCTGGCTGGGTATCGGGCAGCAGCAAGGCAAATTCATCGCCGCCCAGGCGGCAGAGCACGACATCCTGATCGGCGAGGGCGGTTTTCAGGCGCGGCCCAATCTGTTGCAGCAGCAGATCCCCGACATGGTGGCCGAGGGTGTCGTTGATTTCCTTGAAGCGATCGAGGTCCATCAACATCAGCACCGCGGCCTGTACGGTGGCATCGGCAGCGGGCAAACGCCGCTCAAATTCCCGGTGCAGGAACATGCGGTTCGGCAGCCCGGTCAGGCTGTCGTGATGCGCGAGGTATTCCAGACCATCGACATGACGGGCGCTGGCAATGGCGAGGGCGACCGTGTTGCCGATGGCAACAAAGGAATCACGTTCGATCTCACTGAACTGGCGCACGTTTGGATACCACAGCCCGATACAGCCGAGGCTGAGGTCGCGGTACAGCAGTGGGATGATCACGCCGGCCCGTATGCCGTCAGCTTGCAGCCGTGCCCGCAATGCCGGTGACAGTGACGACAATGCCGCCAGATCCTCACCGACCCAGAGCCCGTGTGCCGGTGCCTTGCTGGCGAGCAGCTGCATGGCCAGCGGCGACGGCTCGCCGTTGGCGAAGAATGCGGCCGCGAAACCTTCGCTGGCGGCAATGCGCAGTGGCGCCTGCGCCGATTCCTGCAAGCAGATCAGCACGTGCGGTGTTGGCAGCAACTGCCGCAAGGCGTCGCTGGTGATGGCCAGAATGCGGCTGACATCGACGGAATCGTGCAGCTGGGTGGACAACTGGTTGATCAACCGCAGGCTCTCGTTGCGTTCCAGCAGGGTCTGGCGTGATTGCGCCAGCTCGGCCTCGGCGCGCTTGCGGGCGCTGTGGTCGCGCACGGTCGCCAACAGGTGAGGTTCGCCATGAATGTCGATGACATTGAGAGTGACCTCGGCGTCAAACGGGGTACCGTCGTAGCGGCAGTGCTGCCACTCAAAGTTCTGGGTGGTGCCGTTGAAGGCGGCACTGATTTTCTCCACCGCCTTTTCGTCGGAGCGACGGCCATCGGGTTGCAGTTTGGGTGAAAACCGGTACGGCGGCTGGCCGATGATCTGCTCGCGGCTGCAGCCGAACATGCGCAAAGTGGCCGGATTGCAGTCGATGAACTGTTCGCCGCGCATCAGGAAAATGCTGTCGCCAGTGCCATCGAACAGGGTTCGGTAGCGCTGCTCGCTGTCGTCCGCCTGGCGCTGGCGCTGTTGCAGCTGATGCAAGTGAATGAGCGGCTCCAGCAGCAGTGCGCTGGAGGTCAGCAGTTTCACGTCGGCAGGCTGCCAGTTCCGGCCCTGGCCCTGTTGTTCGGCCCGCAGACAGCCCCACAGCTCGCCATTGACGGTTACCGGCACATCCAGCAAGGCGCCGATGCCGAATGGCGTCAGATAGCCGGCCAACAGTGTCTGACAGCGCGGATCGCGTTGGGCGTCGGCCACGCTGACTACCTGGCCACGGCGCAGCGTGGCAAGGTAGTCGGGCAGCTGCCCGGTGGCAACGGCGATACCGGTTGCCGGCTGGCGGCCATCGGTTGCGACCAGTTGCTGACACAGCAGCCGCTCACGGTCGTCAGCGAAACGCCACAGCCCAAGCCGCGACAGCGCCAGTTCCTGCACCAGCAGTCGACCGAGCCGTTCAAACGGCAAGGCCAAGCCGGCCGGATTCGGGCGGGCGGCTTCGACAAGCTGGCAGAGCAGATCGGATGACATCGTGACCTTGGCCGGGCGATGGCGGTGAAGCAGAGTCTAGCTGGCTTACGTAAAACGGGCGTACGTGATGAACAATCAGCCAGCGCCGGCAAGCGCTGCGACCAATGGAGCGGCGGCCGCGACGAAGCGGCGACGGTGGTACCGGCAGTTGGCCTAGAATCCCGGCCAGTCGACAATCCGGAACCCGTCATCGTGCTTGATCGCCTGTTGCAAACCCGCACCCGCCTGTTCTGGCTGCTGAACATCAGCGGCTGGGCCGCCTATGGTTTTGCCAATTATCTGGCCGGCCGCTATTGGGGCGAGGAATGGGGCTTGCCGCTGTACCGGCTGGTCAGCTCGGCGACCGGCTTTGTCATCTCGCTCGGTTTGCGGCAGATATACAAGCGGGTCTGGGACAAACCGATCTGGCAGCAAGTGCTGACCGTGCTGATCAGTGCCTATCTCTGTGGCGCCGTCATGGCCGTGCTGTGCAATGCTGCGCTGTGGAATCTCTATCCCGAGCACTACACCGATACCGAACGCGCGTTGATGCATTATTTCAAGGGCGTGACCGGCTTGTACTATGTCTTTATCTGCTGGAGCGGGTTCTATTTCGGTTTCAAGTTTTACGAAGGTATGCAGCTCGCCACCCAGCGCGCACTGCGGGCGAACACCTTGGCCCATGAAGCGCAGCTGAAGATGCTGCGCTACCAGCTCAATCCGCATTTTCTGTTCAATACGCTCAACGCCATCTCGACCCTGATTCTGGAAAAGAACAATGCGGTCGCCAACGACATGGTGGCGCGGCTGTCGAACTTTCTGCGCTACTCGCTCGACAACGATCCGATGCAGAAAACCACGCTGGCGCAGGAAATCAATGCACTGAAGCTGTATCTGGACATCGAGAAGGTGCGCTTTGAGGACCGGCTGAATCTGGTATTCGATCTGGAAGAGGCGGCACTGGATGGCCTGATCCCGAGCCTGCTGCTGCAACCGCTGGTCGAGAACAGCATCAAGTACGCCATTGCCAAAGCGGAACAGGGCGGCACCATTGCGATTCGGGCGCGGGTGTTTGCCCGCGAACTGCTGCTGGAAGTCAGCGACGATGGCCCGGGTATTCCCGGTCTGGCGGATGGTGCGGCGCTACCGCAAAACGGCAATGGCAAGACCGGCTGTGGCGTTGGCGTGCGCAACACCCGCGAGCGATTGCGCGAGCTATACGGCGATCATCACTCCTTCCAGCTCAGCAATGTCGAGCCGCATGGCTTGCAGATCAGCATCCGGATTCCATTCCAGACCGAAGGTCAGCGTTCGCCGCTGGCATCAGGGGGCATGTCGTGACAATCCGGGCCTTGATAGTCGATGACGAGTCGCTGGCACGGCGCGGCCTGGCATTGCGACTGGCGGCATTTCCGGAAGTTGAAGTCATCGGCCAGTGCGGCAATGGCCGGGAGGCGCTGGCGGCGATCGCCGAACAGCATCCGGATCTGGTGTTTCTTGATATCCAGATGCCGGGGTTGAACGGCTTTGACGTCGTGCGGGCGCTGCAAACCGAGCAGATGCCATTGATTGTCTTTGTCACCGCGTTCAATGAATACGCGCTCGATGCCTTCGATGTCCATGCGGTGGACTATGTGTTGAAGCCTGCTGACGAAGAGCGGCTGGCCAAAACCATTGAACGGGTCAAGCGACAGCTGGCGCAAAAGGCGTCGGAAACGGATAAGCAACGCTTGATCAATTTCATCAGCGATATCACCGGCGAACAATACAACTCGGTTGATGAGGTGTTCCGGCGCAGTGCCGGTGACAGCTATCCGAGCCGGCTGTCGATCAAGGACAAGGGCGAAACCACGCTGGTCGACATCAAGGACATTGCCTGGATCGATGCGGCCGGCGATTACATGTGCCTGCATGCCGGCAAGCAGACCCATATCATGCGCTGCACGATGAAAGAACTGGAACGGCATTTGAACCCGGCCCTGTTCCAGCGCATCCATCGCTCGACCATCATCAATCTGGATCATGTCGACAAGATCCAGAACCATCTCAACGGCGAGTTCTTTCTGCTGCTGAAAAACGGCACCCGGCTCAAGATGAGCCGTGGCTACAAAGACAAGATCAAGCATTTCGCCTGAGTACGCGTGCATCTTCCGCCATGCTTCTGCATGGCGGATGTCTCCATATTTACCAGCTAATTTGACCGAGGCGGACTCTGTTCAGAGCAGGAGCAGAGCAACGGCTGTCGTCCCGGCTTACGTCGGTACGACAGGCGCCTCAATTGTTCAGGCCTGCCATAGATCTGCGTGGCTATTGCCACTTCTCATGCCAGACTCATCAGGCCGTTCGCGCTGAGCCTGTCGAGGCGCAGACCTCTGCCTGTCCGGATAAGTGTTCTGCTCTTCGGCAAATATCTCGAAATGTTTCCGCGAAAAACATGTCGCAACAGATTCCATCGTCATGCCATCGTCATTCCATCGTCGGTCTGTTGGCGTTCAACATCTGGTCGCAGAATCCTGTCGCTTAGCCGTGTTGCACTTTTTATTGTCAAAGAGGCGCGTCAGGCTATGCCGACTCTGGAGCGTGGCAAGGAGCCTCGCGATGAAACTCACATCAACTGCGCTGGCCAATCCCGCTGCTGTGCTGGTCGCCGTCTTGTTGCTGCTGCTGTTTGGCGTATTCGCCATTTGGCAATTACCAATCCAGCTGTTCCCCGATATCGAGCGACCGGTGATCTCCATACAAACCAGCTGGCGGGCCGCGTCGCCGCAGGAAATGGAATCCGAGATTATCGAGCCACAAGAAGAAGTGTTGCAGGGACTGCCCGGAATGGAGCGACTCGAGGCGTATGCCAATCCGGGCACGGCTTGGATCAATCTCGAATTTGCGGTCGGCAGCGACATGCAGCAGGTGCTGGTCGAGGTGATCAGTCGGATGTCGCGCTTGCAGACGCTGCCGCGCGACGCGACTCCGCCACAGATCTTGCGTGGCGGTGGCGGCGGCAGTGGTGAGGCGCTGACCTACTTCTTTTTGCAAGCACTACCCGGCGCCAGCACCGATCTGGCGCGCCACACCGAGTTTGTCGATGAGGTGATCCGGCCGCGGCTGGAGGCGATTCCCGGTGTCGCGGGAGTCAATATCGAAGCGGGCGCCGAACGGGAGGAGCTGCAGATCCGGTTCGATGCCAACAAGCTGGCGGCCTATCGGGTGCAGATCCCGGAGTTGGTGAACCGGGTTGGCGCCACCAACGATGTTTCCGGCGGTTTTCTCGATGTCGGTCGGCGTCAGTACACGCTGCGGTTCAACGGCAAGTATGAGCCAGACGCCATGCGCGAACTGATCGTGGCCTGGCGCGACGGTGTGCCGGTGCGGCTCGGCGATGTTGCGGACGTGCAACTGCGTGCTGCCGATCGCGCCAACCTGGCGATCCAGAACGGCAATCCTGCAGTTGGTTTTCGCATCCTGCGGCAAAGCGGCGCCAATGTGCTGGAGGCGCTGACCCGGGTCAAGGCCGAAGTCGAACGCATGAATAGCGAATTGCTGGCCGACAAGCAGTTGCGGCTGGTGCAGTCGTTCGATGCGTCGCTGTTCATCAATCGCGCCGTCAACCTGGTGTCCGGCAATCTGGTGTATGGCGTGCTGTTGTCGCTAGGCATCCTGTGGTGGTTTGTCCGCAATCTGCGGGCGACCTTGATGATCGGGCTGGCGATTCCGACCTCGCTGCTGGCGACCTTCATCACCTTGCAGTTGACGGGCCGCTCGTTGAACGTGATCTCGCTGGCCGGTGTCGCGTTCGCGGTCGGCATGGTGCTCGACGCCGCAATCGTGGTGATGGAGAACACGATCCGTTTGCGTGATGACGGTCAGCCGGCGCAGCAGGCAGCCGAGCAGGGCGCCACGCAAGTCTGGGGCGCCTTGCTGGCGTCGACCGCGACCACCGTGGCGATATTCCTGCCGGTATTCTTTCTCAAAGATGTCGAAGGCCAACTGTTCGGTGATCTGGCGCTGACCATCGCCATTGCCGTCAGCATGTCGTTGCTGGTAGCGGTCACGGTATTGCCGGTGGTCGCCAAAACCGGCTTGGCCCGCATCGACGTGCCGGATCGCTTTGCCGGCCACTGGCAGCGGGTCACGGCGCTGGTGATGCGGATCACCAGCACCCGGCGCAAGCGCGCTGTCGTGATCAGTTCGATGCTGATCGTGCCCACCACCGTTACCTGGCTCGCCATGCCGAGTCTGGATTACCTGCCGCCAGTCAAACGCGATGCCATCGATGCCTTCTTCCAGTTTCCGCCGGGGGCAAACGTCGACGCGCTCGAAGCCGATGTGGTCAAGCCGATCATTGAACGACTGGCGCCATACATGGCCGGCGAAAAACAACCGGCACTGAAAAACTATTACATCATCGTCGGCAACTGGGGTGGCACCCTCGGTGTGCGGGCGCAGGACGAATCGCGCTTGCTGGAGTTGCGCGAAATCATCCGCAACGAGGTGCTGGCCGATCTGCCGGATACGCGTGCGTTCGCTGACCAGGGCAATCTGTTCGGTGGCTTTGGCGGTGGTCGTGGCGTCGAGCTGCATTTGCAGTCACGCGACGGCGACGCCCTGCTGAATGCGGCCCGTCATGGCGTAGAGCGCATCAGCCAGGTGATAGAAGGCGCGACAGTGCAAGCACAGCCCGGTCTGGAAGTGGCGGAGCCGCAACTGCGGCTGACTCCGAACGATCGCAAGATCAGCGAACAGGGTTGGACCCGGCGCGAGCTGGGCACCATTGTCCGCGCGCTCGGTGATGGCCAGTTTGTTGGCGAGTATTTCGATGGCACCCAGCGCAAGGACATCATCCTGCGCAGCGATGCCGGCCTGGATCCGGAAGCGCTGGCCGATGTGCCGTTGTACACGCCGGCCGGCAATATTCTACCGCTGCGCGAACTGGTGTCGATTGAGCAGACAGTGGGGCCGACTCGTTTGCGGCGCATTGATCGCAATCGCACGATCAGTTTGCAGATCAATCCGCCGGAAGGCTGGTCGCTGGAGCAAACGGTCGAGACACTGAAGCAACACGTCGAACCGGAGTTGCAGGCGCTGTTGCCGACTGACGGCAAAATCCGCTACGGCGGCAGCGCCGATCAACTGGAAAAAGCCATCACCACGATGGGGCTCAATTTCCTGATGGCCTTGCTGGTGCTGTTCCTGCTGCTGGCGGCGATGTTCCGTTCGGTCAAGGACAGTGCGCTGGTGATGCTGTCGTTGCCGCTGGCAACGGTTGGCGGCGTGCTCGGTTTGCGCTTGCTGAACCTGTTCAGCTTTCAGCCGCTCGATCTGCTGACCATGATCGGCTTCATCATCCTGCTCGGGTTGGTCATCAACAACGCGATTCTACTGGTGCACCAGACCCGCTGCGCCGAGCGTGACGGCGTCAGTCGGCATCAGGCTGTCGAACAGGCGATACGAACCCGGCTGCGGCCGATCTTCATGAGCACGCTGACCAGCTTGTTCGGCATGTTGCCGCTGGTACTGATGCCGGGCGAAGGCAGCGTGATCTACCGCGGCCTGGCTACCGTCATCGTTGGTGGGCTGAGCGTCAGCACGGTGTTCACGCTGCTGCTACTGCCCTGTCTGCTGCGACTCGGTGAAACCAAACTGATCCTGATGGAATTGCAAAAACAGCGGCAGCGACCGGTGCTGGAGTCGGTCGCCTGACCCTGGAAATCTGGTCGCGACCATTCGATCAAGAAACGCTGAACACTGACAAGGACACCCGATCATGAAACTTGCCACTCTGAAATGCGCGAAGCCGCTGGCAGTCGCCACGTGCTGGTTCCTGCTGATGGGGCTCTTCAACCGCAGCCACGCCGCCGAACCGGCGCCGCCACTGGTCTCGGTTGCACCGGTGGAAGTGCAAACCGTGGCGCCGGTGATGTGGGTGCCGGGCAATGTCATCAGCCGTTACGACGCCCAGATCGCCAGCGAACAAGCCGGTCAGATCCGGTGGGTGGCCGAGCTGGGCGCTGCGATCAAGAAAGGCGAACCGTTGGCACGCATTGATGACGAAGCATTGAAACTCAATCTGGCGGAACAAGAGGCGGTGCTGCAGCGCTTGCGCGCTTCAGAAAGCTTCTATGACAAGCAGTTGCAGCGTTTGGCAACATTGATCGCCAACAGTAGCATTGCCAAAACCGAGCTTGATGCTGTCGAGCGCGACCGCGCCATCAACGCCGCCAGCATCCAGCAGCAGCAGGTGCTGATTGCCCAAACCAAACTGGCGATCAGCAAAGCACGCATCACCGCACCATTCAACGGCGTGCTGGTCGCGCGGCGGGTGCAGCCGGGCGAATACGTGCAGGCCGGTCAGGCGGTGGCACAATTGGTCGACACCGACGGCCTCGATATTCAGGTGCAAGCGCCGGTTGCGTTGGCGCCATTTGTCGGCAGCAGCAAACGACTCACGGTCGAATACGGCGACACGCTGGTGGAATTGCCGGTGCGCACCTGGACGCCAGCCGGCACGATCAGTTCGCGGACCATTGAGCTGCGGCTTGATGCCCGGCCGCTGAAGGCCGTACCCGGTATGGCGGTGCGGGTGGCGGTGCCAAAAGCCGGCGCGGAAACAGCCATGACCATCCCGCGTGATGCGCTGGTGATCCGCGAACAGCAGATGTATGTGTTGAAAGTGAATGCAGAAGGCACCGCGCAACGGCTGCCGGTGACCGCGGGCGCCGGCAACGGCGATCGCATCGCGGTGACGGCAGCATTGCAGGCCGGTGATCAACTGATTGTGCGTGGGGCAGAATCGACTCAGCACGGTCAGAAAGTGCGCATCGCCAATGCCGCCTCGGTGCGCGGTGGCGAGAAAGTGGCTGGCAGCTTGGCCAGCTTGCGCTGAGTTATATCCGTGCGCGACCCGGTGATCGGGTCGCGCACCATTAAAATTAACAGACTGAGCAGCCACTCAAGGCCACAGCCACATAAAGGTGAAGGCGCTGATGGTGGCGTAGATCACGGCATCAAGCAGGTGCTTGCCGACACTGCGCCAGGGCACGCACATCCAGATGCCATTGATGACACTGCCGGTGCCGTAAGCGAGCAGGCTGATGAGGCCAATCAAGTGGCCTGCAACGTGACTGTCGGCTTGCAGACCAATCGACTGCACTGCCGCCAGCGCGGCGATGGCCGCGACCAGCAGGCTCACCAGAAACCAAGTGCCGAGCGATTTGCCCATGTTCGGCATACCGGCCTTGCCAATCATCAGAAAACCTATCGGACCTTCCCGGTATTTGTTCAGCATCGCCTCGTCCTGCATCGCTTTCATGTCAGTGCAGTAGGGCATCACATATTTGCCGGGGCCGATCTTGCCGTTTAGCAGTGCCTTGCGCACCTCGTCTTCATTCGGCAGTTGCCGGTAATCCGGTTTGTGCCATTGAAACACCATGTGAATCAGACTGCTGGCGACGAAAATGAAAACGGCGGTCAGCAGAATCGGTAACCAGAGCGACAAAACAGCGGTCATGATGCGTTCTCCTTGTGCTTGTTGTTGTTTGCTTCTCTACGGTGTTGCCTATTGCGGCGCCGTATCGAATGCCTGCGATACGGCGATAATGAAACGCTTTTGACCGTACCGTGCAGCGTATCGCTGGCTGCCAATCATCACCGGCAAGCGACACCAGCCCTCACATCTGGCGCAAGTAGGCCGCAAGCCGTTCCAGATTCTGTTGCGCGCCTTCGAGCGCGCCAAACTCGCGCACGACCCGTTCGCGCATTTCGACGGTCGCGAGCAGCATGCACATGTCGAGGCGGGTCTTGCCGGCCTCATCGGAAAAGATCACGGTCACTTCGAATTCAATGCTCGGCTGCGGCACATCTTCGCAATGGTGGTAGACCAGCCGCTCATTCGGCACGACTTCGCGAAACAGCACGCGGTTCGGGTAATCGCGACCATCCGGACCGTGCATGATGAATCGCCAGACGCCACCGGGCGCCACTTGCATTTCATGAATGGTATTGCGAAAGCCATTCGGCCCCCACCAGTGCACAACATGTTCCGGTCGGGTCCAGGCTTGATAGACCAGGGCACGCGGGGCGTCGAACAAGCGGCTGATGCGAATTTCGCGGGCGCTGTTATCGGTCATGCTTTTCCTTTTCTTATGTAGAAAACAGCCAAGCGCTACGCGCTTGCCAGCACATCGGCCAGTCGTTGCAACGCGCCTTCCCAGCCTTGTCGGTAACCGTGCGCCAGCGCGGCTTGTTGCAACGCGGCTGATTCAAAGCGGGTATGCAGGGTCAGCTCGGTCTTGCCGTGAAAATCGATCAGCGTCACGGTTACCCGTGCGCGCGGCGGCAAGCCGGCACCGCAAGGGTGACCGTCATCGGCTTCGCCGATAAACACCAGCCGCTCCGGTGGCACAATCTCTTCGTAATAACCGGTGCACGGATAGGTCGTGCCATCCGGCCCGGCCATTTGCAAGGCGAAGCGGCCGCCACGGCGCAAATCGAGTTCACAGGCCGTGTTTTGAAAACCTTGCGGGCCCCACCATTGCATGACATGACGGGGATCGGTCCAGACCTTGAACACCAATTCACGCGGCGCATTGAGCAAACGGGTGATGCTGAGCTCGGCTGCGGTGTTCTCAGCGGTACCTTGGGCGGCAGTGGTGGGCGTGCTGGCGTTCATGCGCCGCTCCGATGACACAGTGTAGAAGCGCACTGTGCCACAGCCGGCAACAGAAGGACCAGTATCGTGCACCGCAGCGAAGCGCATGGTGTCAGGCATTGGCCGGCATAGCGCTCGGGTCCATGTGCATCAGTTCCCAGATATGGCCGTCGAGATCCTCGAACGCCTGGCTGTACATGAAGCCGAGATCCTGCGGTTCGCGCGCGAGCTTGCCGCCGGCGCTGAGCGCCTTGTCGGTGAGCGCATCGACTTCCTGACGATTGCTGCACGACAGGCAGAGCAGCACTTCCGTGGCCTGCTTGGCGTTGCTGATCTCCTTCTTGATAAAACCCTTGAAGAATGGCTCGACCAGCAGCATCACGTAAATGTCGTTAGCAATGATCATGCAGATGGCATCGTCATTGGAAAATTTCGGTTCAAACGTGAAGCCGAGCGCCGAGAAGAAAGCCTTGGTCTTCGCAATGTTGCTGACCGGCAGGTTGACGTAAAGTTGGCGTCCCATTATTCACTCCTTATTGGGCTGGTGGCGGTTGAGCCGGATGCCGGGTTTCGTAGCGAGCTGTCGCAGGCCTTACTGTGCCTTCATATGCTCGACCAGTTGATCCAGCGCCGCACCCCAGCCTTCTTCAAAGCCCATTGCTTCGTGTTGCTTGCGGCTTTCTTCATCGGCATGAATCACCAAAGCGGTGTATTTCGTGCCGGTGCCTTTTTCAGAGCTGACCGGCTCCAGCATGATCACGGCGGTAAACAGAAAGTCGGTGCAGGAACCGGTATTCGGTTTTGGTGCCACTGGCCGGTAGCCCGGCTCCAAAGCACTGGTCCAGACCAACTTACGGTTCGGCACAATTTCCAGATAGCAGCTGGCACCGGCAACGCGCTCGCCGTCCGGCGATTGCATCACGGTGTAAAATCGGCCGCCCGGGCGCAGATCGATTTCGCATTCCGGCGTCTGCCACGGTTTCGGCGTGAACCAGTTGACGATGTGCTTCGGTTCAGTCCAGGCGCGCCAGACCAGCTCCGGCGCGATATCGACGACCCGTTCAAACATCAGATCCAGTTTCGGGTTGAAGTGGTGTGAATGGCTCATGTGCAGTCTCCTTGTAGCAAACCGGTGACAGAATTTTGATGGCGGCTGTTTGCTGCCGCCATCGCGTAAAGGTGTGCTCAGTCCAGTGCCGGTGCGGCCGCGGCGCCGGGCGATTCGGCGCTGTCGGTTCGGCGCGTGCGCAGCAGCAAACCACCGAACAGTGCTGCCAAGAGCGCAAAGCCGGCGCCGATCAGAAAGGCCGTTTGATAGCCGGCATTCAGTGCGCTCAGCTCATCGCCGCCACCGGCGCTGACACCGTGGGTTTGCGCCGCCGCGAGGCTGGCCAGTACTGCGAGACCCAGCGCGCCACCCATCATGAACGAGGTGTTGACGATGCCTGACGCCAGCCCCGATTCACTTTGCTCGACATCGCTCATTGCCGCCAGCAAAACCGGATTCAATGCAATGCCAGCACCGATACCGGACAGCACCATGCCGGGCAGAATGTCGAGCCAGAAATCGCCATTGACCGGGGCCCGGGCAAACAGCGCCAGGCCAATGCCGGCGAGCAGCAAACCACCCGCGAGCGGTGCGCGAATGCCAAAGCGCATGACGATTTTTGCCGACAAGCCGAGCGAGAACGCCGCCATGATCAGGTTTGCCGGCAGAAAGGCGAGCCCGACTTGCATCGGCGTGTAGTGCAGCACCAGCTGCATGTACAACGCCGAAATAAAGAACCAAGCAAACATCGCCGCGGCCCACAACACACCGACGATATTGGCGATCGCGACGTTGCGCAGCCGGAACAAACCGAGCGGCATCAGCGGTTGCCGCACGGTGGCTTCCAGCCACAGGAAAGTCAGCATCAGCGCCACCGACAGACCGAGCAAGCCGAGTGTCTGCAGCGAGGTCCAACCGGCCTCGTTGCCATCGACCACGGCATACACCGCCAGCATCAGCGACGCAGTCACCGTGACGGCGCCACCGATATCGAGTTTGCTGTTGCCGCTCGGATCGGTTTCGATCTGACCCGGCAGTGCCGGAATCAAGCGCAGGCACAGCCAGTACACGAGTATGCCAATCGGCAGGTTGACCAGAAAAATCCAGTGCCAGCTCAGGCTGTCGGTCAGCAGGCCGCCAAGCAACACGCCGACACTGCCGCCGCCAGCGCAGACAAAACCGTACACGCCCATCGCCTTGGCACGCTCACTGTCCTCGGTGAACAGATTCATGATCAGCGACAGCGCGACGGCCGATACCACGGCGCCGCCAAGTCCCTGAATGGCGCGCGCAGCGATCAATACCGACTGCGAACCGGCAAGGCCGCAGGCAAGCGACGCCAGCGTGAACAGCACCAGCCCGAACAGAAAAATCCTTCGCTGCCCGTACAGATCGCCCAGGCGACCGCCGAGCAACAGGAAGCCACCAAAGGTCAGCATGTAGGCATTGACGACCCAGACCAGCGCCGTCTCGCTGAACTGCAGATCCTGCCGGATCGACGGCAGCGCGACGTTGACGATGGTGGTGTCGAGCACAATCATCAGCTCGCCGAGGCAGAGCACCAGCAGCGCCAACCAGCGTTTTCGTTCATCCAGATGTTCTTTCATGCAGATTGACTCTCAGCTTGGTCTTGTCTGTTACAGCGCGCGGCCGTCGTAGTGCTGCACCGGAATGGCGTTCAGATCGATGTTTTCGAGGCAACGAATATTGATCGCCGCCATCACGCTGCCGTCCGGTGCCGCACCTTCGCCATACGGGTGCATGCCGCAGGTCGAGCAGAACCGGTGTTTGATCTGGTGCTTGTTGAAAGTGTACGTACTGATGTTGGCTTCCGGCGTCAGCAACGTCATTGCCGTACGCGGCACGAACCACAGCAGCGAACCCTTGCGCTGACAGATCGAGCAATTGCAGGCCAGTGCGCCGTCGATGTCGCCTTCCACTTCAAATGCAATCTTGCCGCAGTGGCAGCTGCCTTGGTATTTCATGGTGTTTGCTCCGGTGGTGGTTGAGGGGAAGGGCTTGCCGTTTGGACCTTATGCTGGCCAACCCGCGGTTGGTTGGCAGCTCGCTGCGGAAAACAACGTAGCAATCGGCAACGGATTGATGCAGTCAGCGTCGCCGCAGTGCTGCGTTCAAACGGTCGAGCAATGCATTGCTGCCGCGTAGCCATTCGGCGATGTCGGCCTCGCTGTAGTGATTTTGCGGTTCGGCGCGCACGGTCAGCTTGGTCTTGTTCGCCAGTTTCTCAAATGTCACCTGGGTCATGGTGTCGTAGAACACGTGGCTACTGCCAGCCTGCTGTCTGGAGTCGAGCTCGCTGTCGGTGTTGGTGTAGCTGTCGCCGTACAGACATTGCTCTGTGTACACCAGCCGGCGTGCCGGCTCGACCTGCAGGAACTGCCGTTGCACGGTGAAGGCCTGCTCGGCATCACGACGCAGCACGATGCGCCAGCGGCTACCGACCGCGGTGTCGCCTTCACATAGTGCGTCGGCAAAATCATTGGGCGCATACCAGTGCAGCAGCTGGCTGGCATCGGTCCACAGTGCATATACGGTCGCCGGTGTGGCCGGCAGAAACCGGGTAACGCTCAACACTTGCTGACGGCCTGGCAGCAACTTCGCCAGCGCTTGCGCGTCAACGGTTGACCGGAGTTGGCTTTTGGCGTCCATGCAGTGGGCTCCTTTGTGGCGTGCGGTTTGGCTGTCTTGCCAGTCGCGTCAGCGCGACATGGCAGCCAGTGCATCGGCCAGATGATCAAGGCCAATGGCGGTGCCGTGTTTGCGATCGGCGACGGTGTAGCGGGCATCGAGCACGGCGATTTGTTCGGTCAGCTTCAAGCGGGTGCCGTCACGCTCCGGAAAGAGTTCCACCGTCAACAGCGATGATGAAATGCGCTGCGTGCCGACCGTCATCGAAAACGCCACGACAAAACGTTGCTCCGGCACGATGTCCTGATACACCGCTTCGTAAATATACTTCGGTCCGTCCTTCGGGCCGGTGCAGCTGTATTCGCGGCCGCCAACCCGAAAATCCAGCGTGTGTTCGCTCGGCCCCCAGTCTTCGCAAAAGAACCAACGTTTCTTGTCGGCCAGCGTGCTCCAGCAGCGGAACACCAGCGCAACGCTTGCCGGGTAATGCCGCTCCAGCACAAAGCTGTCGTGCTGCACCGGTGCGGTCATGATTGTGTCGGAATCAGTGCGCGCCATTTTTCGGTGTCCTTTTCGCAGACGGGTGCCGGGGTTTGCTTTGTTTTTTCTCGCCGGTGCTGCTTGCGTCGCCAGCCAGTGAATCAGCCGAAGGTTTCATGCCGGTGTCGCTGCCTGCGAGGCCGGTTGCATCGGGTACTGGTCGATCTTGCGGGCTATGCGACGGAGCTTCCTGCAACTGCTGCAAATAGGCCTCAAGCCGATCCAGCCGCTGCTCCCAGAACTGCCGGTACTGCTCAAGCCAACCAACCGCTTCCTGCAGCGGCTGCGCCTTCAGCTTGCACGGCCGCCACTGGGCCGCGCGGCCGCGCGTGATGAGGCCGGCTTTTTCCAGCACTTTCAGATGCTTGGTCACCGCCGGCAGGCTCATCTGAAACGGCTCGGCCAGCTCGGTCACCGAGGTTTCGCCAAGCGACAGCCGGGCCAGGATCGCCCGCCGGGTCGGGTCGGCGAGGGCGGCGAAGGTGGCGGAAAGCGGGTCGGCAGCCATGTTTAACTCATTGGTTAGTTAACTGTTTGGTAAAGTAAGGCGAGATAATCCCCCTGTCAACCCGCAACCGCTCGAACGGTTAGAACGCTTGTGGCCAAGCGCCGCCCCGCAATAACGAGGTACCGGCACAAGCAGGAAATGGGGGGGCAGGTAGGTTGACCCCGCCGAGTCCGGCGGGGTCGAGGTGGCTCAGGGCGCGCAGCTGGCAACGTATTCGGCCAGATCAAAATCGGCGCGGATGGTCGACAGCTTGTCGCCGACCCGGCTGTCGGTTTCCTGCAACATGCCTTTCTCCGTGACCAGCAATTGATAACCGGTAAACAGCGGCGGCCGACCAATCTGCACCGACGAGGCGCCGGGGAAACTCTGCGCGGAGCTTTCGTAGCGCTTGTTGCCGTCGCGGTCGATGTACAGCACCGTACCGTTGATGTAATCGGTGACTGCGGCGCCACCGCAAGCGGGCAGCAGATCATCGAAAATGGTGGCGCGGCTGAATAGCGTGCGGTTGGTCAGTACATTGCCATCGTCATCGAAGCGGATGATTTTGACGTTGCCGGCATCGGTGAAGAACAGCTGATCGCCGACTACGCGAATGCCATTCGGATAGAACACGCCGTGCCGGTGATCCAGCCAGGTATCAATGCGCGTCACCTGCGGCACAACGCCGTCGGCGATATGCACGCGCACGATCTTGCCACCGCCGAGAAAATTCTCATCCGCCAGCAGCAGCACGCCATTGCGATCGAAGGCCATGCCATTCGGAATCACCAGATCAATCTGCTTGATGATCTGGAATTGCGGCGTGACACCCGGCTGCACTTCCGCCGCCAGCAAATAACGCTTTGATGCCCACAACGGCCCGGTGGCGCAAACGCTGTATAGCCAGTTGCCACGCTGGGCAATGCCGGCAAAACCACAGTCACCGGCGTAGAGCGACACGGCCTGGTACTGGCCATTGCGCAGTACGATTTCGTAAATACCTTTGCCCGAGGCAATCAGGCGACCATCCGGAGTGAAATGCAGGTTCTCGGCATCCGGCAGATCCAGCACCGGTTGTTTCGGTGTGCAGGCAGCGAGCAACAGCAAGAACAAAACAGATACAAAACGCAGACAAAACGACATGAACCGATCTCCTCAAAGAAAGGAGCCGATACCACTGGCTCAAAAAGGTTTAGCCATGGTGTGTCGCGTCGGGAAGCAGCGGTATATCACAGCCGGGGAGTGGGCTGGTAGATGTGTTTGCAGCGCTCGTGGGCGAACCAGCCTTTGCCGAACCTTCAGCAAAAGCCGGTGCGCGCAACAGAACTGCCGAGCAGGCCACTCTTTGCAAGGGGGGAAAAAGAAATCTACTCGCTGTACACTCGAATTTCTGTCTGCGTTTTCGGCGAGGAAACGCTTGGAATGCGTCATTTATCGCTGTGAACGGCCACGCGGCGTCAGCAACATCTGCTCGCGCTTTTCCTTCAAAAAATCCATCAGCACTCGGATCTTGGTCGGCATCTGCGCGCGCGATGGCACATAGAGAAAGAAACCGGAACGGGGTCGCGCCCACGGCAGCAGGACGCGCTTCAGCGCGCCACTTTCCAGATGCGGGCGAACACAGATGTCGAGGTGCTGCACCAAACCAACGCCCTGCAGTGCCGCCCGCAACATGCTGTCGTCGTCGTTGAAGGTGACGCTACCTTGCGGCTCATAGACCACGGTGCGAGCGTCTTCACCGGGCGTGATGAACGACCAGCGATCGATCGTTCCGCTTGAGGTGAAGCGATACGCCAGACAGTTGTGCCGTTTCAATTCTTGCGGCGTTTCAGGAATGCCGTGGCGCGCGAAGTACGCCGGCGAGCCGACGATCGCCATTTCCAGTTGCGGCGTGATCGGCACCGCCACCATATGCTCTTCCAGGCTTTCACCCAGCCGAATGCCGGCGTCGAGTCCTTCGAGCACGATGTTGGTAAAGCCATCGTCGATCACCAGTTCCAGCCGCAGCTTGGGATAGCGGGTCAGCAATTCCGCCAGATGCGGCTCGATCAAGGTTCGCGCGGCAACGCGCGACACCGACAGGCGAATAAGTCCCGATGGTTCGCTGTGCGCTTCATCCAGTTCCGCGATCACCCGCTCGATGGCCGTCAGCGCCGGTTGCACAACATCGAGCAGGCGTTGCCCCTCTTCGGTCAGCGACATGCCCCGCGTTGTGCGGTTCAGCAGCCGCACATCCAGCGATTGTTCCAAGGCTTTCAGATGCTGCGACAAGGCCGCGCGCGTGACCTCCATTTCGGTCGCCGCCTTGGTGAAGCTGCGGTGGCGAGCGATATGGGCGAACCACGTCAGGGAGTAGAGCAGGGAGGGCTGTATCGGCATATTGGTTAGTTTAGCTAACCAGTCATGTGTTTCAAGGCGTATTTATCCCATCCAATAACGCGCCAAATCTTTGCCTCGAGCATGTGACCAGGGCCCGGCCACAGGCGAATTCAGCAACCCGTTCCCCCTGACCGAAACCGGAGCACCACCATGCCAAGCATCACTTTCCCCAACCTCAACGGCCTGGGCGTCACCATGGCCGCCGTCATCAACTTCCCGGCCGGCTTTGACGAAAGCAAGAAATACCCGGCCGTTGTCGTCTCGCACCCCGGCGGCGGTGTAAAGGAGCAGACCGCAGGCCTGTACGCGAAAAAGCTGGCCGAGCAAGGCCTCATCACCATCGCCTTCGACCGCTCCTATCAAGGCGCGAGCACCGGCGAGCCGCGCCAGATGGAAAACCCCTACGTCAGCACCGAAGACGTGAGCGCCGTGGTCGACTACCTGACCACGCTGCCCTATGTCGATCAAAACCGGATCGGCGCCATGGGCGTTTGCGCCGGTGGCGGTTACAGCGCCAACGCCGCCATCAATGACCGCCGCATCAAGGCGCTGGCGATGGTGAGCGCTGTGAACATCGGCCAGATGTTCCGCAATGGCTGGGATGGCTCGGTGAAAGATGCCGACGCGCTGCCCTATCTGGAAGCGGGCTCTGCCGCACGCACCGCCGACGCCAGCAACAACAAATTGGCCACCATGCCGCTGGCGCCGCTGAAAGAAGAAGACGCACCGAACGCAGAATTGCGCGGTGCCTGGGAGTACTACCACACGCCGCGTTGCCAGCACCCGAATGCGCCTGGCTACACGCTGGCGCGCAACCTGATGCAAATCGTCAGCTACGACGCCTACCACAAAGCCGAAGCGTTTCTGACCCAGCCCATTCTCGCCGTAGCGGGCAGTAACGCCGGCAGCAAATGGATGAGCGACGACTTGATCGCCCGCGCCGCGAGCAAAGACAAGCAGCTCTACGTCGTCAACGGCGCCGATCACATGGATCTGTACGACGTGCCGAAGTACGTCGATGAAGCGGTGTCGCAATTGGCGCCGTTCTTTCTGACCAAGCTGAAGTGATTTGTGTCGCAGGGGCCGGAGCGGCCCCTGCTTTCTCAACCAGATATCGTGTAACGGGAGATCGCCATGAGTGACATCAGCATGCAAACCGTCAGCTACCAGAACCTGGGCTGGCAAACCGCCGCAGACATTTATTTGCCGCCAAATTTCGACAAGAACAAGCAGTACGCTGCCATCGTCAGTACCCATCCCATCGGCAGTTGCAAGGAGCAGACAGCCGGCAACATCTACGCCAAAGGATTGGCCGAGGCGGGCTTCGTCGTGCTGGTGCATGACGCCAGTTTCCAAGGCGCCAGCGGCGGCTCGCCGCGCTTTATCGAAGACCCGTCCATTCGCGTCTCGGACATTCGCTTTGCCGTCGACTACCTGCAGTCGCTGCCCTATGTGGATGCTAATCGCATCGGCGCTATCGGTGTGTGCGGCGGCGGCGCCTACACCGTGCATGCGGGCATCACCGATCACCGGCTGAAAGCCCTGGTCTCCATCACGGGGGTGAATTACGGCCGCTTGATTCGCGAAGGTTTCGCGCAGTTCAAGCCGCGCGAATTGGCGCAGGGCATTGCGCAAATGCGCACCGCGCAAGCGCTAGGAGAGGCGCGTGATCCGGCCGACCTGCTGCCGGCGTCGGTGGCGGCGGCAAAGCAAGCCGGCATTACCGACATCGACGTGCTCGAAGCCACTGACTACTACAAAACCAAGCGCGGTCAGCAACCGAACGGCGCAACCCGCCAACTGATGTCATTCACCGGCGCGGCCATGGGTTGGGATGCGTTCACCAACGCCGAAGTGCTGCTGACGCAACCGCTGATGGTGGTAATCGGCGACAAACCTGGCGGCTTTGGTGCCTACCGCGATGGCTGGGAGATCTACAGCCGCGCTGCATCCGAGAACAAGCAGATCGTTGTCGCAGAAGGTTGGTCGCACTACGACCTCTACGACAAGCCGGAACCGGTGGCCATCGCTATGGCCAAGGTGGTGCCGTTCTTCAAGAGCAATCTGTAAACGCAACATCCGGCCCAGCTGCCGTATTCGCGGCCACTGGCCTCAACGACATGCAGAGAATGAAATGAAAAACATTCTAATCCTCGGTGCCAGCGGTCAGATCGCGCAGTGGGTCGTGCAGGCATTGACCGGAAACGCGAACCTGCGCCAGACGCTACTGCTGCGCAACCCCAAGAAGCTGACCGGCAAAGAGTCTGGCAATGCCACCGTCGTGATTGGCAGCGCGCTGGACAAAAAGCTGCTGAAGCAAGCGATGGTCGGGCAGGATCTGGTTTATGCCAATCTCACCGGCGACGACATCGACAAGCAGGCGAAAGCCATTGTCGCTGCCATGCAAGAGCAAGGGCTCAAGCGACTGATCTTCGTGTTGTCGCTGGGCATCTACGACGAGGTACCGGGCAAGTTCGGCAAATGGAACAACGCCATCATCGGCGACGATCTCAAACCTTTTCGTCGCGCGGCAGAGGTCATCGAAGCCTCGGGATTGGACTACACCATCCTGCGCCCGGCCTGGCTGACCGATGAAGACGAAGTGGATTACGAATTGACGGCAAAGGGCACACCGTTCAAAGGCACAGTAGTCTCGCGCAAAAGCGTCGCCGATTTGATCACGAAGATCATTGCCAACCCCAAGCTTCATCTGCGGGCGGATCTGGGCGTCAACAAACCGGGCAGTGACGGCGACAAGCCTTACTTCATGTAAGTCGTACTTCATTGCGTCGGCAGGCACACCCTCGTCGCCCAACAACTAAACATCGGAGTTCATCGCGCATGGAACTGCTAAAACACATGACGCTTACGCACTGGCTGTTGGTTGTCATCGTTATTGTTGCTCTTGCCGCGCTGGGCGCTGTGGTGGCAGTGACCACCATCGAAAGCCGCCAAGCCCGGCAGGTTGGTGAGTTGGAGCCCTACGCAAAGCCCGATCCGATTTTGCAGAGTCGCGCCGCCGTTGTGTACTTCTCACGCTCGGGCAACACCGCGTTGGCAGCGCGCCATGTCGCGAAGCGACTCAATGCGAATCTCTATCCGCTGACGGTGCCGGAGTACGCCCTTGGGGTGAATGGCCTGGCGAACTCGGCCTTCGATGCCAAAGCGCGTCGCGATGATCCCAGCAAGCTGCCAGAAATCACGCCGCGCACAATTGACCTCACGCCGTTCGACACCGTCTGGCTCGGCTCACCCATTTGGTTCTACAGCCCCGCGCCGCCGATCTGGGCCTTTATTGAGCACAACCGTTTTGACGGCAAGCATGTGGTGCTGTTCAACACCTTCAACAGTAACTTTGGCGACGACCAAATCGCCGCGTTCCAGGCCAAGGTGATGGCGCACGGTGCGCGTTCCTTTGAACATCGCCATGTGCTGCGCGGGCGCATGATGCAACAGCTCACGCCCGAGGAAATGCTCAAGGCCATTGATGACGAATGGCTTGGTCCGCAAACCAAGCCCTGAGTTGTCAAGCGCGTCGCCGCCCAAGCATTGCAAATCTGACCGCGACAGCGTGATTTGCTAGGTCGGCGCATCCATTCAATGCGAGAATGCAAAGCAGAACTACAGCGCGGCTACAGACAATTACAGGGCAATAACGATGAGCACTGCATTGGAAATTACCGATCTCGTGGTCGGTGACGGCAAAGCCGTCGTCAAGGGGGCGTTGATCACCGCGCATTACACCGGTTGGCTGGAAGACGGCACGAAGTTCGATTCCTCGCATGATCGTGGCAAGCCGTTTCAATGCGTCATCGGCACCGGTCGCGTGATCAAAGGCTGGGATCAAGGCCTGATCGGCATGCAGGTCGGCGGCAAACGCAAACTGCTTGTGCCGGCACATTTGGCCTATGGTGAACGGCAAGTCGGCCCGCTGATCAAGCCAAACTCGAATCTGGTATTCGAAATCGAACTGCTGGAAGCACTGACCCGCGACGACTGACATTGCTCACCAAAAAAAAGATCCCCTCCCCCCTGGTGGGGCGAGGCGGGAATTAACGAAGCACCGCTTCGTTCCGCCGCAGCGCCACGAGCCAGCGAGTGGCTGGGGCGCGGAGCGGGGCCAGGGAGAGGGGGAACCGTCCGTAGCGCACCGCTGCCAAATTCCCGCGCCATTCCCCAAAAGACTTTTCACCCGCCCCGCATCCGTCCTAGACTCAAGCCCAGCTCGGCGCACCACCAACAACAAAACGGAACGGACACCATGAACAACACGCTACGCAACAGCCTCGCCTTTCTTGCCGCCGTCATCCTCGGCATGATCGTCAATGGCAGCCTGATCACCATCAGCGCGCAAGCCATCCCGCCACCGGCGGGCGTGGACGTCACCCAAGCCGAAAGCCTGGCCGCCAATATCCACCGGTTCGAACCCAAACACTTTCTGATGCCATTTCTCGCCCACGCGCTCGGCACACTGGCCGGCGCCATTGCCGTCACACTGCTGGCTGCGAGCCAGCAGAAAAAGCTGGCGCTCGGTATCGGTGCGCTGTTTCTGATCGGCGGAGTGATGGCAGCGTTCATGATCCCGGCACCGGTGTGGTTCATCGGCTTGGATTTGCTCGCGGCCTATTTGCCGATGGCGTTGTTGGGCTTCGTGCTGGCAAAACGGCTGAAGCCTTCCGTTCGCTAGCAACCAACTGCAGAAAGTCGGTCTAAGCGCTGTTACCGATCCTTTCGTGTCAGTTGTCGACCGTAACGGGATGGCTTAGGTTTGTCATCAAAGGTGTCTATCCTTTTGGACCCTACTCGACCCTATTTCCGGCAAGGTCGAATTGAATCAGGGGTTTGCCTTCGCTGGAACTGGATATGGTCCCGAAAAGTCGCGAGATAACGCCCCTTTTCGACGGCCGAATTAGCGTTATGGTGCTATGTGAAACTTTCAATTTTAATGTTGCTCGCAGTATTTTCTGCAGAACTTCGCGCAGAATCCATCGTGTACGAAATCTACGAATTGGCCACTGGAAAGTTGGTGGCAAAGGGTGAGAGGCATTACTCGCATGACGACATAGTGATTAAAAAATATAACGCCAACGGCATGAGCGTAACAGAGAAACATCTAGAGCTAGAGCATGGCTACCGAATCGGCGCCAGATTGGTAGAGCAGCAAGAACTTACGGGCTTTGGCTTGCTCGCAAAGAAAACTGACGCTGATTTTAGCTGGGAGTGATACGATAGAAAGTCCGGGCAGATTTATACAAAGCTACATGGCGGCAACCTTGCTAGAGTTCGCTCAAGCGGACTTCCAATTCTCGAAAAGCTCGAGGAGGTTGAGTTTTTGAGTGACACCAAGCTAAATTTTAGGCTGGGCGGACCAAGGGGCGAAGAGTCTCATGAAATTGTCATCAAAAAGGGCAGTGTTCTTAAGTTCGACTAAGAGCGCCATAACAATTCAATCGAGTGCGTGCTTACTGCGCCAGACGAGCTGACGCGCGCCGCTCATTTCAAGCATTATGGTCCTCGCTCTTCGAGAGCTTCTGACCTAAAACGATGGGGTAAGTTCTGAAAGTGAACTCCAAAAAGATGTCTGGTGGGCTTGTGCACGAATTGCCCACTGATCTGGCTAACGCGCTGACTGAAACGGATTCCGTTATCGCGTGGGAGGCGTTGTCGCCGATTGGTCGGAACGAATTTATTTGCTGGGTTGAAGAGGCCAAAACAGCGGCAACAAGGGGCAAGCGGATCGCCAGAGCCGTAGAGGAGCTGGCAGAAGGTAAGAAACGGCCGTGTTGTTGGGTGGGCTGCATTCATCGCACGGACAAGAAACCCAGCAAGTGGCAGCAAGATGTTTTAATCGACAAGAAGAAGGCCACGGAAAAGAAATGAAGTCTGTAGTTAGTCCGTAAAAGCACGTAGCCTGGATTAGCGCAGCGTAATCCGGGTCCAGCCGGCGGTACCGGCTGGAAGCAAGTCGTTAATCCCAGCCCACTTACTCCACTTTCAACCGCAGATTGCTACGCAGGAAGGTATCCAGTGGCGCCGATGGCGCCGTCAATGCGCCACCAAAATAGTGGGCACCGGCGCTTTCGTGCAGATACACCAGCGCTTCCAGATTCACGGCTTGCTCCGGGCTGTGACCAGAATCCGGGTCGATCAACAGCGTGACGGCTTTGCGCAGGCGCTTGGCTTCGCCGGCGTAGTGATTCAGACTTTTGACCGGTACTCGATCATCCTGAGCGCCGGCCCAGAGATAGATTGGCGTCTGCAGTGTGTCGAGCATGGCCAGTGGCGATTCCCGGCGCATCTTTTCTCGCAGTTTCTGGTCATCGAAACGCAAACCATGGTGACTCAGGTAGATGTCGCCGGGCGGGCTGTCGGGTGGTAAGCCACTGCCGCCAGTGTCGACGATCTCCTGCATCACCCAGTTGAAATCGACCGGTGCGGCGGTGGCGACGGCGTAGCGAAACCGATCGGGATAGTGGCTGACGGCCAGCAAGCTGGCATAACCGCCAAAGGAGTGGCCGGAGACCGCTTGCTTGCGCCGGTCACCGACGCCATTCGCCAGCAGGAAATCCATGCCATCGATGATGTCGTTGAGCACGCCAGCATTGCCGAAATCGCCGTTCGGGGCGAATAGATGTTGCCTGCCAAATCCGGTCGAGGCGCGGAAGTTCGGCGTGAACACGGCATAGCCGCGGTTGACCAACAGCTGCACGATGGCGCTGTACTGATCACGGTCGCGATTGAACGGACCGCCATGAATATGGGCAATCAGTGGCACGGTCGCCGGGTTCACACCGCGCGGCAAGTAAGCATAGCCATGCACTAATAAGCCATCGCGGCTGCGATAGTGCAGCGGCACAGCCGGTGAAAGTTGTTCCGGGGCAAATGGCCGATACTGCTGCTGCGCTTCCGTAAACAGCGCTTGCAGTGATCCGCTCGCCGGCAGGTACAGGAAATAGCGATCCAGCTCCCATTGCGCATGTTTGGCCTGCACCAGCCAGCGACTGTCATCGGCACTGGCGCTCAGCGTCAGGCTGGCGTCCGGCAATTGCTGTTGCAGCGTCTTCAGCAATTGGCTGTGCGCGGCGTCGCGGCCATACCAATGCCGCCGGTTTGGGTGATAGGCAATGCCGAGCCAGTCATTGCGCTGTGGCTGCCACAGCACACTGGCGACATCGGCCAGTTGCATTGGATCGCTGTGCTCGGTGCGCCATTGACCCGTTTTCGATTGATCCGGCTGCCAGCGCTTCAAGGCGCTGCGGTCTTCGCCATGATGGCTCAGCACCCAAAGTGCGTTCCTCTTTTCGTCATGGCCAAGCAGGCTGCATTGTTCAGCGCCAGTGCACCGCAGGATCTCTGTGCCGTCGCTGGCAGCTGCGTTGGTGACCAACCTGTTTGGATTTGGACGGTACCGCCGCACCGAGGTGTCATAGCGCGGGCCGTCGTAAACCGTGGCGTAAGCGAGCGAACCGTCGCGGTTCAGCAGCACACCACGCAGTGGCTGGCTGGCGCTCAGCAGCAGTTCGCTCTTGCCGTCTGCATCGACACGCAAGGCCCGGTGCTGCCACGCACCGTGCACGGCAATTTTTTCCCGCAACAAGACGTACTGCGGGGCGGCAGCGTCAACACCCCACCAGCGTTGTTCGCGCTTGCTGTCCCATTTCAGCAAGCGTTTGACGCGCCTCTCGTTGAGGTTGTAGCGGGCGAGGCCATCGTTGTCGGCAAGCCACAGCGCCTGACCGGCATCGGCCCACTCGACGTTCAGTTGCCGAATATCGGCCAACAAGCGTGTCGTGTTACCGGTCTGCAGATCCTGCAGCATCAGATCGGTTTGTTGTGGCTTGCGTTGGCGATAGACGAGCTGGCGGCCGTCTGGTGACAGCTTGACGTCGCTGATCGGCGGTAGCCGCAGAAAATCTTCGCGAGCCAGTGTTGGCGGCTTGCTGGCGGTTGTAGTGCTATGGATCGCGGCGCTGTCGATGGCGGCGCGCAGATCGTCGATGGTTGTTTGAACCGGATCGGGCGCGGTGGCTTGGCTTAATGGCGTAATGCTGATGAGCAGCGCGGTGAGCAGAACGTGCAGTATTGCTTGCGGTGGCTGACGTGAATGCGTGCTGAGTATGGCGGGCATGATGGGATCCGAGAAAGTGTGGGCGAGCGTGGCGAAGATCCGTTCGGCTGGCGGGTTTCCCCCTCACCCCTGGCCCCTCTCCCTCCGGGGGAGAGGGGAATTGTGCGGTGAGAGTGCGTGCTGGGGATTTTTATGGCGTTCGACTGCTGGCCATTGAAACGTTGTTTCAGCTGCGCTGTGCGCGCGGCTCCAGCAGCATCAGACTGAACAGTGCCGGCAGGCCGAGCAGGGCGCAGCTGGCGAGCCAGAGACTGCGACGGCTGGTCGGCAAGGCGCGACCACGCAACCACCACAGGCCGAGCACGAACGACAGCAACATCAACGTCGCCGCGACCGGATAGAACACTGGCGCGTTCGGCAGCACATCCGGCTTCAATGGCCAGCTCAGGCCTTTGTCGAGTGCGCTGTCCGGCCATTCGGCGAGCAGGTGCAGTGGCGGCGAAAACCACCAGTCGATTGAATACAGCAGCGGATAATCGCGATTGATTGCACGCTCGTTGACCAGCGCAATCTTGCCGTCGTCATCGATGTAGCTCACTTGCTGCCACGGTTCGGCCAAGTGGTTGAACTGATTGAAACCGATTTGCCGATAACCTTCGCCCCACAGCATCGACACCAGCCAGCCGTCCATCAATTCGGCGATGTCGACAAACTCCAGGCCATCGACGCTGCGCGGCAACGGCAGCTGCCAATCCAGCAGCGGCGGTGCAAAGGCCGACGTTGCTTCGCGATCGGCGCGGTAGGCCAGCAGCCGCTGATTGGTCAGTACCAGCAGCCGGTTGAACTCGCGCCGCGGCACATCGACAAACCATTCGCCGACGTTGAGGCGGAACAGTTCGTGCTGACGATGGGCTTCTTCATCGATGGCATACAAGGCCGAGCGGGTCATCAGATAGCCTTCGTGACTGGCGAGCGGCACTTCGCTGAACGGGGTCGGATCACCGGCGCCGTTGACGCCCCACCAGCCATGGTCGGCACCGCTCTCCGGATGGCGACCGTGAAACAGCATCTGGTCGTGACTGAAAGTCCACATGATCTTGTGGGTTTCGTCATACCAGCGGCTTGGCACATTCAGGTTGCTGAGCTGATGGCGAATCGGATAGCGCAATACATACGGGCCGATGCGCGCTGGTTCCATCAGCGGCAATTGTTCGCGCCATGATTCGGCGCGTTCATCGCGGCTGCCGGTCAGCGCCAAGACCATGGCTTTTTTCGGTTCAGTGCGCAGGCTTTCGATAACGCCACCTTTCGGCGGGTATTCGGTGTTCAGCGGGTCAGTGCCGACCATGATGCTGCCAGTGACAAACAGGAATGCGCCGACTTCAAATACCACCAGAAACAAACCGAGTTGCAGCGGCAGTGCGGTCAGCAGCAGCGTGATATTGCCTTGCACCGGTGCATCGCGGTTGGCGCGAAAACTTTTCAGCGTGATCCAGCTCAGCCAAGCCAGCGCCAATGATACTGGCAACAGCAACCACCAGACCGAGACCAGATGCATGCTGAGCAGAATCGGCGCGGCCAGCACCGCGATGGCGGCTTTGTGCCGGCTGACGCAGGCATGGGCACCGGCGAGCCAGGCCATCATGGCGAATGCGAGCAGATGCACCAGCATCAGGTAGTGACGGACATCGACCACTTTGTTGGTGAACAGATCGGTGCCCAGCACCAGGATGAGTTGCGGCAGCAACATGGTCAGCGCCAGCAGGGTCAGTGCCGACAGCGCCAGTGCGCCGAAAATCTGGCTGGTCGGCAACGGCCGGTGCATCAGCCACAGCCATTGGCTTGGTTTGCGGTAACTGCCGACTTGCACCAGCGCCAACGCCAGCCCGACCAGCAGATAGAAGCCGAAGAACGGCACACTCTCGAAGTAGGCTTGCTGCAGCAGATCGTTCATCCGGTTCAGAAACAGCAGCAACAATAGATGCACGACACCGGCGATCAGTGCGGTATAGCGGAACCGGCGCAGCTCGGAGAAAAGCAAATCCTTCATGATGATGACTCCGTTCGGAATGGCTGCCGAGTGGTTGCTGACAAGGGGCGTTTATCAAACCGGCGTGGCATGATTGCGGGCCAGAAAGGCATTGACGGCGCGATCGAGGCTGACGCTGCCGCGGTAATGGCGGCGGGCACCGTGAGCGTCGAGCAGCGCGCCAAATTCATCGCCCTGATCGAGCACCAGAAAATGAAACAAGCCATCGATGCGCTGCACCTGCAGCACACCGGGTAAGCTCTCAGCTCCCGGTGCAACAAACGGATACTCGGCCACCCACAGCGAAACGCGCTCGCAAAAGGCATCGGGTGCGGACATGTGCTTCAGTTCGCCGCGCTCCAGAATGATCAGGTTGTCGGCCAGCCGTTCGATCTCTTCCATCTGGTGCGAGCAATAAATGATGGTGCAGTCACTGCTGTCGACCGAGAACAGCACCGCTTCGAGAAACGCGCGTTTGGCGACCACATCCAGGCCGAGTGTCGGTTCATCAAGGATCAACAGCTCCGGGCATTGCGCCAGCGCCATCGCCAGATTGACACCGGCGCGTTCACCGCGTGACAGCTCGCGCACGCGCTGTTCCGGCAGCACATGAAAGTGACCGACAATGCTGCGGTAGCGCGCTTCATCCCAACGCGGATACAGCCGGCGCTGCATCGCCACCACTTCCTCGACGCGCAGCCAGTTTGGCAAGCTGTGCTCTTCATTGACGAAGCCGATGCGACCGCGATCGTGATGGCTCAGGGCATTGCAGTCGCGGCCAAGAATGCGCGCCGTGCCGGAGGTCGGTGACTGAAAGCCGAGCAGAATCCGGAACAGCGAGGATTTGCCGGCGCCGTTGGCGCCGACAATGGCGTGAATGCGGCCGCGCGGAATGCGCAAGCTAAGGGCATTGAGCGCGCGCTTGCGGCCGTAACTCAGCGTCAGCACATCGGTTTCGATGACGCAATCCGCTGTCGCCGGTTGCGGCGGTGGCGTGTGGTTGTCGATGATCTGCAATTGCGGAACGGACATGACGAATCCTTTCTCAGTGAGATGACTGATTGGCCAGCGTGAACGGGTCAAGCGCTGCGCCGTTTCAAACAGGGCTCAAGCGCCGTCTCGACTTGGCGCAGCACGTCGTCGAGCGGATAACCGAGCCCGACCACGTCGGCCGTGAAGCGATCAATCGCCAGACCGAGCCGACGCTCGCGTTCGGCGTCGGATAGCCGCTGCCGTTGCGGGGCGACAAACAAACCGAGGCCTGGGCGCGCATCGAGCCAGCCTTCGCTGGTCAGCTCGCTGTAGGCCTTGGCGACCGTGTTCGGGTTGATGGTCAACTGCTGGGCGAGACCACGGACGCTCGGCAGCTGGTCGCCGACCGCCAGCTCGCCGCTGGCGATCAGCCGGCGAATGCCATCGGTCAGTTGTTTGTTGATTGGGCGCGGATCAGCCGCGCTGAGCTGCAGCATCAAGGGAACGGTGCGGGACATGCTTTGTCCTTGCTGTATTATGTGTGGTAGTACAGTATTCAGGCGTTCCGTCCCTGTCAAGCCTCGGCGGCGGGGTGACGGGGCCGCGACCACGTGGCGGTCATGGCTGAAGCAGCGGGGTATTTGCGATGAACCGAGCCCCCGCTGCGACAAGGCCGCGACCGTTGCTTGGCGGCGTCCTTACACTGGCGCTCATCACGGACAGGACCAACGGGACGAACAGATGTCAGGCGTGAAATCGTTATTGGGCGGGATGTTTGTTGTGGCTGGCGTTGATGGCGCCGGCATTTTCCGGCGCGTCCGCAAACGATGAGGCGTTACTGCGAGAGCTCAAGCAGGTCTTGTGGCCAAAGGCGTATCGCGAACAAGACGTGGCGTTGCTGGATCGGATACTGGCCGACAGTTTTCAGATGATCGATGGCGATGGTTCGTGGTCGGACAAAGCGAGCGAACTGAAGTGGGGGGCGGCCAACAAACTGAGCCACGACACGTTTCGCTATGAAATCCAGCGTCTGGATATTTACAACGGCGACACCGCCATCATTGCCGGCAAAGGCGTGATGACAGGCAAGGATGCAAAAGGCGCGTACGAAGCGGAGTATCAATCCAGCAATGTGCTGGTTAAGCAAGACGGCCAATGGCGGGCCGTGGCGTCACACGTGTCGGGTTACAAACGGAAGTAAGCGTGACAATAAAAACGGAAGCGAACGTGAGCGCAATGGCTGCTGTGATGCTCACCAGCCCCACCGGATGATGGGGCTGGTGAGTCAAGCGGTTTAGCAATAGTTCGCTAACGCCGGGACACGTACACTGCCTTCCATGAGTACCCGCGCACTGCGGCTCATGATGGCCTTGCGAACCACCCACTGGCCGTTCACTTGTTCGGCTTGGGCGCCCACGCGCAAGGTGCCAGACGGATGACCGAAGCGCACCGCTTCGCGCGCACCGCCACCGGCAGCCTGATTGACCAGTGTGCCCGGAATTGCCGCGGCGGTGCCGATGGCGACGGCGGCAGTACCCATCATTGCGTGGTGCAACTTGCCCATGGAGAGCGCGCGCACGCAGAGATCGATGTCGGTTTTCGCGATCAGCTTGCCGCTTGAAGCTTTGTAATCAGTGGCCGGCGCGACGAAGGCGATTTTCGGCGTGTGCTGACGCTTGCCGGCTTCCGAAACGTCCTTGATGAGGCCCATCTTGACCGCGCCATGGGCGCGCAGCGTTTCGAACATCGCGAGCGCTTTGCTGTCGCTGTTGATCGCGTCCTGCAGTTCGGTGCCGGTGTAACCGATGTCCCTGGCATTGACGAAGATGGTCGGAATACCGGCGTTGATCATCGTCGCCTTCAAGGTGCCGATGCCGGGCACGTCGAGATCGTCGACCAAATTGCCGGTCGGGAACATCGAACCGCCGGCGTCGCCTTCGCTTTCATCGGCGGGGTCGATAAATTCGAGCACGATCTCGGCGGCCGGAAAGGTCACACCGTCGAGTTCAAAGTCGCCGATCTCTTGCACTTCACCGTTCTGGATCGGCACGTGCACGATGATGGTCTTGCCGATATTCGCCTGCCAGACTTTGACCGCGAACATGCCATCACGCGGCAGTCGTGATGGGTCAATAAAGCCATTGGCAATCGCAAACGGACCGACTGCGGTGCTCAGGTTGCCGCAATTGCCGCTCCAATCGACAAAGGCCTGATCGATCGCGATCTGGCCATACAGGTAGTCGACATCGTGATCGGGTTTGCTGCTCTTGCTGATGATCACGCACTTGCTGGTAGATGACGTCGCGCCGCCCATGCCGTCGGTGTGCTTGCCGTACGGATCCGGGCTGCCGATCACGCGCATCAGCAAGGCATCGCGGGCCGGGCCGGGCACTTGCGCGGCTTTCGGCAAATCCTGTAGCCGGAAAAACACGCCTTTGCTGGTGCCACCACGCATATACATGGCGGGGATTTTGATTTGTGCTTGGGTCATGGTGCTTGTCCTGTCTTCTTTTGAATTCTGCGGAGGGTTCCCCCTCTCCCCAACCCCTCTCCCACGAGGGGAGAGGGGCTCTTTCCATTCGGTAGCCAATGTCTGGTCGACATGGTTTGCGCTGCTCTAGCTTCTGTTGGTCTGCCCGATGCCTTACGGAGCTTTATCAATCCGGCGCTGTTGTTTCGCTCCCCTCGCCCCTCGTGGGAGAGGGGGCTACTAACCGCGTCGAAAATTGCCGTCAGCACGGACTCGGTATTCTGCAAAATGTCGTTGTTCCAAAATCGCATGATTCTGAACCCCTGACTTTGCAGCCACGAATCGCGCACTTCATCGCGCGTACTATCAAGGTGCTGACTGCCGTCGGCTTCAACGATCAGTTTTGCGCCAAAGTGGACGAAATCGACCACGTACCGACCGATAGGTTGTTGCCGGCGAAATTTCTGCTCATCTAAGCGATGTGCACGCAGGTGATGCCAGAGCTTTTGTTCGGCTTCGGTCATCTGCTGACGCAAAGCCTTTGCGGCTTTTCGGGGAGTCCATTCTCCGTATCCTTAGCGCGTTGCATCCTGCGAGGCGCCTCTCCTAAAACCCCCTCTCCCCAACCCCTCCCCCCTCGTGGGGGAGGGGTTGGGGAGAGGGGGATTATTAACTTACGCCTTCGCTGCTTCCAAAAAGTCCTGGGCAAAGCGCTGCAGCACCCCGCCGGCTTCGTAAATCGAGACTTCTTCGGCGGTGTCGAGGCGGCAGGTCACTTGCACTTCAACGCGTTCACCGTTGCGGCGGTTGATCACCAGCGTCAGATCGGCACGTGGAGTGCGAGCGCCGAGCACGTCGTAGGTTTCAGTGCCGTCGAGGCCGAGGGTCTTGCGGTTGACGCCGGCCTTGAATTCCAGCGGCAGCACGCCCATGCCGATCAGGTTGGTGCGGTGAATGCGCTCGAAACCTTCGGCAACAATCGCTTCAACGCCCGCCAGACGTACGCCCTTGGCAGCCCAGTCACGCGAGCTGCCCTGACCGTAATCGGCGCCGGCGATGATGCAGAGCGGCTGGCCGCGGTTCATGTAGGTTTCAATCGCTTCCCACATCCGCATCACTTTGCCTTCCGGCTCGACGCGGGCGAGCGAACCCTTTTTGATCGCGCCATCGACCACGGCCATTTCGTTGATCAGGGTCGGGTTGGCGAAGGTGGCGCGCTGCGCGGTCAGGTGATCACCGCGGTGGGTGGCGTAAGAGTTGAAGTCTTCTTCCGGCAGGCCCATTTTGGCGAGGTACTCGCCGGCGGCGCTGTTCGGCAGAATGGCGTTCGATGGCGACAGGTGATCGGTGGTGATGTTGTCGCCGAGCAGGGCCAGCGGCCGCATGCCTTTCAGCGTGCGCGGTTTGGCGAGGGCACCTTCCCAGTAGGGGGGCCGACGAATGTAGGTGCTCTGCTCGCGCCAGGCATACAGCGGGCTGATTTTTTCGGTGCTGGCGACCGAGGCAGTGAACATCGGTTCGTAGACTTTGCGGAACTGTTCCGGCTTGACCGCCGATTTCACAATCGCATCGATTTCGGCATCGCTCGGCCAGATGTCTTTCAGGGTCACCGCTTTGCCGTTCTGATCGTGACCCAGCACGTCCTTCTCGATGTCAAAACGGATGCTGCCGGCAATGGCGTAAGCGACAACCAGCGGCGGCGAAGCGAGGAAGGCCTGCTTGGCGTACGGGTGAATGCGGCCGTCGAAATTGCGGTTGCCGGACAGCACGGCGGTGGCGTACAGATCGCGGTCGATGATTTCTTGCTGGATTTTCGGATCCAGCGCGCCGCTCATACCATTACAAGTGGTGCAGGCAAAGGCGACGATACCAAAACCCAGCTGTTCCAGCTCGGTTTTGAGACCGGCTTCTTCCAGATACAACTCGACCGCTTTCGAGCCCGGCGCCAGCGAGCTTTTCACCCACGGCTTGCGGGTCAGGCCCTTGCGGTTGGCGTTACGCGCCAGCAAGCCGGCGGCGATCACGTTGCGCGGGTTCGAGGTGTTGGTGCAGCTGGTGATCGCGGCGATGATCACGGCGCCATCCGGCATCTGGCCGGCGGTTTCGGTGTACGGTGCGGCAATGCCTTTCGCAGCGAGATCCGTGGTCGCGACGCGCGCATGCGGATTCGACGGGCCGGCCATGTTGCGGACCACGCTCGACAGATCAAACGTCAGCGTGCGTTCGTATTGTGCGGTTTGCAGCGCATCTGCCCACAGGCCGGCCTGCTTGGCGTAAGTCTCGACCAGTTTCACCTGGTTTTCCTCGCGGCCGGTCAGGCGCAAGTAATCCAGCGTTTGCTGATCGATGAAGAACATGGCCGCCGTGGCGCCGTATTCCGGTGCCATGTTGGAAATGGTGGCGCGATCACCGAGCGTCAGTGCGGCGGCACCTTCACCACGGAATTCCAGATAGGCGCCGACGACTTTGGCTTTGCGCAGGAATTCGGTCAGCGCCAGCACGATGTCGGTGGCGGTGATGCCCGGTTGCGGTTTGCCGGTCAGCTCGACGCCGATGATGTCCGGCAGACGCATCCACGAGGCGCGGCCGAGCATGACGTTTTCCGCTTCCAGACCGCCGACGCCAACCGCGATCACGCCGAGCGCATCGACGTGCGGGGTGTGGCTGTCGGTGCCGACGCAGGTGTCCGGGAACGCCACGCCATCCTGGACGTAAATCACCGGTGACATCCGCTCCAGGTTGATCTGGTGCATGATGCCGTTGCCCGGCGGGATCACATCGACGTTCTTGAACGCCTGCTTGGTCCAGTTGATGAAGTGAAAGCGATCTTCGTTGCGGCGATCTTCAATCGCGCGGTTTTTCTCGAACGCTTGCGGGTCATAACCACCGCACTCGACCGCCAGCGAGTGGTCGACGATCAATTGCACCGGCACCACCGGATTGACCTGCGCCGGGTCGCCGCCTTGATCGGCAATCGCATCGCGCAGACCGGCCAAATCGACCAGCGCGGTCTGACCGAGAATGTCATGGCACACGACCCGGGCCGGGAACCACGGAAAGTCGCGCTCGCGCTTGCGCTCGATGAGCTGCAGCAGGCAGTCATTGAGGATGGCCGGGTCGCATTTGCGCACGAGGTTCTCGGCGTGGACACGAGCGGTGTAGGGCAGGCCGTCATAGCTGCCGGGCTTCAGCGCCTCGACCGCCGCGCGGGCGTCGAACCAATCCAGGGACGTACCAGTCAACTTCTTGCGAAACGCAGTGTTCATAAGGCAGGGCATCCAGTGCGGGGTTGAAGAGGGGCTGCCGCCGAAGTCGGCATTCAAACGTTTGTCCATTATCCGGAAAATGACCCGGCGAAGCATCCGGCTTTGGTCGTGTGCTCATGAAAAATTGACCCACGGCGGAGACGACGATCCGGCGGGTCTTATGAGGCTGGGGAATATAGCAGGAGGCGGGCTGCCTGCAGCTCCGATGGCAGGCTCCGCGCTCGAGCATGGGGCGGGTCGGCACCGGACCGCGCTACGGCCCGCTGCAAGCCTGGGGTGCCGGCCGCGCGGCGGACTGGTCAAGCGCCCGGCCACGCATACCAGCACGGAGTGGGGCCGGCGGCCCTTTTGTCGCCTTGGCTGAGCCAGCGCCGGCCGCGCCTGGTGGCGCCATTGCGCCGGGTCACGGTGCGATTTTGCGTTTCAGCGCGCGCGCCACCGATTTCGGCAGGCTCGGCAGCGTGCGCAGCAGCCACGGCAGCACCTTGCGTTTGACGCCGTTCAAGGATTCCGGCACCACGGCTTCGATGAGATGCGGGCCGGGCATCGCCAGCGCGTACTCCATCGCCTTGCAGAAATCTTCTGCCGTTTCGACGCGCACCGCGTGCACGCCCATGCCCTGAGCGAGCAGGGCGAAGTTGAGCTGCGGGCCGCCGATGTCGAGTTGCGATTTGGCTTTCGGGCCGATCTCGTCGGCACCGACCCGTTCCAGCTCGATATTGAGCACCGAATACGAGGCGTTGTTGAAGATGATCGAGGTCACGTTGAGCTGCTCGCGCGCCATCGTCCACAGTGACTGAATGGTGTACATCGCGGTGCCGTCACCGATCAGCGCGACCACAGGTCTATTCGGGCAAGCGATCGCGGCGCCGATTGCATTCGGCAAGCCCTGGCCGATGGCGCCGCCGGTCAGCGTGATCAGATCATGGCGCGGGGCGCCGGCGGTCATCGCCGACAGTAGCAAACCGGAGGTGATCGCCTCGTCGATCAGGATGGCGTTTTCCGGCAGCAGATGGCCGACGGCTTTACACACTTTTTCGGCGCTCAACTTTCCGCGTGGCCGGCTCGGACGTTGTGCGGCTTGCAAAGCCGGCGCGGTGTGGTTCGCACCGAGTGCCTGCGCCAGTTTCTGCAGACTCAAGGCGCTGTCCTGCGCCGGCGTTGCGAGCGTGTGCACGCTGCAGCTGTCCGGCACCAGATAACTTTTCTTGCCCGGATAGGCAAAGAACGACACCGGCGCTCTGGCATCGACCAGCACCAGTTGCTCGATATCGGCGAGCTGCACGCCCGCCAGCTCGGCGAGATACGCAATGCGCTCAACTGCCGGCAAACCGGCGCCGCGTTCGAGCCGGGTCGGGAACACTTCGGCCAGCAGTTTGACGCCGCTGTGGGCGGCGATCTGTGCCGCGGCGAGCAAACTCGGTTCGCGCAGCGCGCGGCCGCCGAGCAGCAGCGCGGTTTTCTTGCCGGAGCGAATGGCGGTGACAATCGCATTGACGGTGCTGTCATCGGCCGCTGCTGGTGCGGGCAGCGGCGGTGGCGGGCAGGGCACGCCGCCGTCACCCCACGAGACATCGGCTGGCAGGATCAGCGTCGCAACCTGACCTGGCAAACCGCGCGCGGCCGCGATGGCATCGACCGCATCCTGACACAGCGAGGTAGTCGATTGCGCGGTGCGGACAAAACCGGGCGAGACATTGCGCGCCACCGTTTCGATATCCGATTGCAGCTGCGCATCAAACGGTACGTGGTAACTGGCGTGATCGCCCACGATATTGACCACCGGCACTTTGCCTTTGCGGGCGTTGTGCAGATTGGCAAGACCATTGCCAAGGCCGCAGCCCAAATGCAGCAGCGTCGCGGCCGGTTTGTCGGCCATCCGTGCGTAACCGTCCGCGGCGCCGGTTGCCACGCCTTCAAATAATGCGAGCACGGCGCGCATTTTCGGTTCGCTGTCGAGCGCGGCGACAAAATGCATCTCGCTGGTGCCGGGGTTGGTGAAGCAAACCTCGATGCCGGCATCCACCAGCGTTTTCATCAGGGCTTGGGCGCCATTGGCCATGGTTGTTCTCCGTCGATTTTTTCTCCCTCCTTGTCAGGGAGGGGGATCTACTTGGTCATCACATCATTTGCTGCGCGGATTCACCCACCTGCCACGATCGACCGCGCCGCCGCTTTCGCGGTCAGAATGCAACCGGGCAGAAACGTGCCTTCCAGCGAACGCTTGCCGCTGGCGCCGCCGCCACCGAAGCCGGCGGCTTCACCGACACAGTACAAGCCCGGCACCGGCTCGCCGCGAGCATCGAGCACGCGACTCTGCAAATCGGTCTGCAAGCCGCCGAGACTTTTGCGGGTGATGAGTTGCATCTGAATCGCGATGTACGGCCCGGCGCCCGGCAGTTGCAAGGGCGCCGGCTTGCAGGTGCGCAATTTATCCGGCCCCCATTGTCTGGCATGCAGGATGCGCCGGATTTGATCATCGTTTTCCAGTTTGTTGCCATGACGGAAGTTGGCGTCGAACGCGTCGGCCGTGGCTTGCAGCACGGCCGCGTCGATGTCGTGTGAGCAGGTCAGTGCATTCATTTTGCTGGCGAGTTCGACGAGCGTGTCAGCGACCAGGAAGTGCCGGCTTTCGCGCTGCATCTGTTTGACCAGCCGGTGATTGCCGAGCAAGGTCTCTTTCAGGAATTGCGGGAACTGCTGGTCGCGGATGCGCTGGTTGTGTTCGGCACCGGAGATGGCAAATTCCTTCGCCGCAATGCGCCAGTTCAGCAGGTGCCAGGTCCACGGTTTTTCCTGTTCGGCGACGCGTTGACACAGCCAGTGGGTGTCAAAGCCGGTGATCAGCGGTTCCGGCCCGATGCGTTCGCCTTTGTGGTTGAGCCATAGCGCCGACTTGCACGGAATGGTCGACAAGCCATGCCCATCGAAATGCGGATACGGGTGCGGAAAACCGGCGGCGTAATTCCACATTTCGCCGGCATTGCGAATGCAGCCGCCGAACCGATCTTCAACATGGTGATGCAGCGTGCCATCGGCATACGGATGTGCGCCATTCAGCATCGTTTTCGGCAGCGGCCGATCTTTCGGCCAGTTACGCCGGCATTCGTCGTGCGCGCCGTTGATGCCGCCCATCGCCAGCACAACTTGCGACGCCGACAGACGAATGTCCGCGCCGGTGAGTTCGTTGCGGGCAAGCGCACCGCAGATGTTGCCGGCCTGATGATCCAGCGCGGTGACGCGATGCCGGTGCAGCAGGGTCAGGCGGTCATTGTGGTTCGCGCGCTGCAGTGCGGCGATCAGACAACGGGTCAATTCGCGCGAGGTGCCCCAGACCACGTGATAGCGCGGCAGGCTGTTGCCGTCGCCAAAGCGGCCGCGCTCGACCCAGTTCACCGCCGGCAAAAACGAAATGCCTTCGCCGATCAGCCAGTCATAGACCTCGCGGCGCGAATGCTCGACGTAATGGCGCGCCCATTGCTGCGGCCAGTGATCGTCTGGATCCAGTTCGCCAAAGCGTTGCCAGTCGCGCAGCGCGAGCTCCGGCGTGTCCGGAATTTTCATTTTCGCCTGCAGCGGCGTGCCGACCAGCGCCATGCCACCGAACGCCCACAGCGCCAGACCGCCGAAGCGCTCGGGGGTATCGCGATCGACCAGCGTCACCGACTTGCCGGCGCGCAACAGCTCCAGCGCGGTGACGATGCCGGCGAGGCCGCCGCCGACAACCAGCACATCCGAGTCCGGCGTTTGGGTCATCTCGTCTCCTGATGAGTGCGGTTAAGCGAAGGCCGCTTGTATGAGCCCCCTCACGGGGGAGAGGGGGGCTGGCCAATCGAAACCGCCCTGCCCGGTAAACAGGTACTTGGCTTTCGCTGCCGAAGATAGCTGGCTAAGATGCCGGCATGATTGACTTTGTAGGTCAGCGAAATTGACTTTGCAGGCCACTGTCTCGATGAGCTGGGTCAACACCGTGATTGCCGCCGCCAAGCGGCTCGGGGTGACCGAAGCACGTCTGCTGAAAGAAGCTGGCATCGCGGCCGCCGCACTGCGTGGCGAGCGCTGGCCCATCGACGACATCACCCGGCTCTGGCGGGCCGCCGAGCGCTGCACCGGCGATCCCGGTTTTGGTCTCAAAGCCGGGGCGCTGGTCGGCCCGGGCAGTCTGAACGTCGTCAGCTTCCTGTTGCAGTCGTCGGCGACGCTGCGCGAGGCGCTGCTGCAACTGCAGAAATACCAGCGGCTCATCTCCGATGGTGGCCGCTTTCAGCTGTTGGCAGGCGAGTCCGCCAGCTGGCTGGTCTATCACCCGCGTCAGGGCGAGCTGGCGTTCAGCCCGCATCAGATCGAAGCGGTGTTGGCGGCGGTTGTGAGTTTTGCCCGTTGGGTCACGGCAACTCCGGCAGCGCCGCTGGCGGTGCAATGCAGTCATGGCCAGCTCGGGCCGCTCGCCGGTTATCGCGAGCTGTTCGCTTGTCCGGTCGAATTCGAGCAGGCGTTCAACGGTCTCCTGCTCGCCAACGCGCTGCTCGATCTCGCCTTGCCACAAGCCGATGCCCAGCTCGCCCAGCTGCACGAACGCCATGCCGCTGCCCAGCTGAGCGCGCTCAGCGAAAGCGGCCTTGCCGTGCCATCGCTGCGCGAATGGCTCGCCGGTCAGCTCGGGCCGGTCTTGCCGCGCCGCGCCGATGCGGCGCGCGCACTGCATCTGAGCGAGCGCACGCTGGCGCGCCGGCTGCAGGCGCAGGGCCACAGTTACGAGCAGTTGCTGGATGTGGTGCGCAAAGAAGCGGCGCTACACGCGGTGGCGCAAAGCTCGCGCACGCTGCCTGACATTGCGCAAGCGCTCGGCTTTGCTGAACTGAGTCCGTTCTATCGGGCGTTCCGGCGCTGGACCGGCGTCACGCCCGGGCAATGGCGCAAGCAGCACGCTGGCGCAGTGCGCTGAGGTCAGTCGTTGTCGTTGTTGTCGCGATCGTCGTCGGGGCTGGCGGCGCGCTGCAGACGATCGTGAATGTCGGCCCACTCGGGCGCCTGCGGTGGCAGTTCGAGCCACACTTCCGTTGCGCCGCGTTGGTCGAGTTCGAACAGCGCGGCATAGAGGCGTTGCCGGTAACCGTGATGATCGGCCGGCATCCGGGCAACGATCGGCGCCGAGCGGTCGGTGAGTGCCTGTGAATACACCAGCCAGGCCAGCTTTTCCGCGTCCGCTTTTTGTTGCGCCGATACTGGATTCTGCTCCAGCCATTCGGTGCTTTTCAGCCGCACGGTGGCGCGCGGCCGGTAGTGCACTTTTTTGTTGCCGGAGACGGCGTGCTGGTGCCGATCCGGCGTCAGCAACGGCACCGGCAGCAGCGCTTGCAGCTGGCTGGCGCTGAGTGGCCCTTTGCGCAGCAATTCGGCGTGGTCGTCGGCGATGCGGACAATGGTCGACTCGGTGCCGAGCGTGCACGGCCCACCATCGAGCACGGCGGCGATTTTGCCGGAGAGGCTCGCCAACACATGTTCGGCACGTGTTGGACTGAGTTGCTGATACGGGTTGGCCGAAGGCGCGGCCACCGCAAGCTGGAACTGCTGCAACAAGCGGCGCAGCACCGGATGCGCGGGTACCCGCAAACCGACCGTCGGCAAGCCGGCCGTGATCACATCGGACACATGCGCCTGCTTTTTCAGCACCACCGTCAACGGCCCCGGCCACAACGCGTCGAGCACCGGCGGCAACCAGGCAGGGATTTCACGCGCCCATTTGTCGAGCTCCGCGGCCGCCGCCAGATGCACGATCAGCGGGTGATCCGCCGGCCGCCCTTTGGCAGCAAAAATCTTGCCGACCGCCATCGGATTGCTGGCATCGGCCGCCAGACCGTAAACGGTTTCGGTCGGCACCGCGACCAGCTCGCCGGCGCGCAGCAACTGAGCGGCGCGCGTCAGATCGTCAGTGTGCGCGGCTTGGAGTGATTCGGTGGTTATCATGCCGGTGTCCGTTTACCCTAAAATCGGCGTTTCGAAAACCGCCCGGTCGCCAGGTGGCCGCCGTGCCCAGGCTGCTGCTTCCCGTCGTTGCCAAGCCGCCCCGTCAGCGGCGAGCCGGCATGGAGCAAGCCAGCGCCGTGCTGGCTGCATGGTCGAGCGGGGGCGAAACTGTAGGGGATTGTGCCCCGGCGATTCAATCGACCGGCGCCACGCCGGCGAGCCAAGACATGCCGGCTGTCCGCGTGCTGGTTGTCCTGGACGATGCGCTATCCTGGGCCAAGCCTTGCCGGCAGCCGTTCGTTGCGGCGTGGCGTTCGCGTCGCGGCGCTGCCGCGTTGCCGCGAACGGTGCGGGGCGTGGCCCGGCCTCACCGCTCGTGGCCGAGGTGGGCGTCGCTGCAACCTGGACCGAACGGCGCGCGCTCGCAGGCACCCGCCCCGTCGCCCGCGATGCGGCGTTTCCATTGACCCGATTGATTCCATTGATGGCGATCTCGCCGTGTCCGCCGCAGGCGGCCCGGTGGCGTTTGACGCTGATTTCGAGCAGGAGAAGCTGATGATCTATCCCGACCCTTACCGCCGCCCGGCCCCGGACCGCTTCGTCCAGCGCTGGCTGTTCATCACCGCCTGCATCGCCGCGCTCATGTTGCTGTGGCAGTTTCTACCGGCCATCGAAGCCTGGTTCAGCCCGCGCGAGGCGGCCGAGCGCACGGTGACGCCGCGCGGCGACCTGGCGGCGGACGAACAGACCACCATCCAACTGTTCGAGCAGTCGCGCGGCTCGGTGGTCTATATCACCACGGCGCAACTGGTGCGCGACGTCTGGTCGCGCAATGTCTTTTCCGTGCCGCGCGGCACCGGCTCCGGCTTCATTTGGGATGATGCCGGCCACGTCGTGACCAACTTCCACGTCATTCAGGGGGCCTCTGCCGCCACGGTCAAACTGGCAGATGGCCGCGACTATCAAGCTGCGCTCGTTGGCGCCAGTCCCGCGCATGACATCGCCGTGCTCAAGATTGGTGTCGGCTTCAAACGCCCGCCCGCCGTGCCGGTGGGGACCAGCGCCGATCTCAAAGTGGGGCAGAAGGTCTTTGCCATTGGCAATCCGTTCGGGTTGGACTGGACGCTGACCACCGGCATCGTCTCGGCGCTTGACCGCAGCCTCGCGGGCGAAGCCGGCGGCCCGGCCATCGACCACCTGATCCAGACCGACGCCGCGATCAATCCGGGCAATTCCGGCGGCCCCTTACTCGATTCGGCCGGGCGGTTGATCGGCATCAACACCGCCATCTACAGCCCATCGGGTGCATCCGCGGGCATCGGTTTCGCCGTGCCGGTCGATACCGTCATGCGCGTGGTGCCGCAGCTGATCAAATCCGGCAAGTACATCCGGCCGGCACTGGGCATCGAGGTGGATGAGCAGCTCAACGCGCGTCTGCAGATGCTGACCGGCAGCCAGGGCGTGTTCGTATTGCGCGTGGCGCCCGGTTCGGCGGCGCAGAAGGCAGGGCTAGCCGGGGTCGAGGTCACCCCGCAAGGCATCACTCCTGGAGATCGCATCATCAGCATCGACGGCGCGGCCGTCGACGACGTCGCCAAGCTGCTGGCCCGGCTCGACGACAAGAACGTCGGCGACGTGGTGGTCTTGTCGGTGGAGCGGGCTGGCAAATCGCGCGAGGTGCCTGTGGAATTGCAGCCTGGGATTTGATGGCGAGTGATCGGTATGGGGTCCGAGCACGCGGCCGTCCGTTCGGGGGCGAACACCGGTGATCGGGCAACAAGAAGGGGTCTGCGTGGACTCGCGGAAAGAAAGGGCCGACAGCCGGGTTCGGCAAATTGGCGGACCTCGCCCACAACCGACATCGCGCCACGCTGGCGCCAGTGGTGCGAACGCGAGTGGCTCGACCGACGCCTGTTGTGGCGCGTGCCGGGCCACGGGCGTTGTGCCCCCCCTTGGCAAGCCGTTGCAACTTCGTTCAGGCAGGCATGAGCAAGCGCTGGAGGACCAAGGACTTGCGCCGCTGTTGATGTGGGTGCTGGCCTGGGAGGGCGGCTGCGGTATGCTTGCCGCTATGCGTTTTGTTGCACGACGTCAGGAACCGGACAATGCGCCACTGCGCCGGGTTCCTGCGCGGCCCTGACTGAGAAGTGCTACCCATGAAACGCCTGCGCTCCTTGCTGCTGGCCGGGGCGTTGCTGTTCGCCGCCATGGCCCATGCCGAGCAGATCACCGTCGCGGCGGCGGCCGATCTGAAATTTGCGCTGGACGAGATCGTCGCCGTTTTCACCCAAGCCAATCCGGGCGATCGGGTGGACGTCGTTTATGGCTCGTCGGGCAAGTTCTACGCCCAGATCCGGCAGGGCGCGCCCTATGACCTGTATTTCTCGGCCGACATCGCTTACCCGCGCGGGCTGGCCGAGGCCGGTTTCGCCGCCTCGGCGGTCAAGTCCTACGCCTTTGGCCGCATCGTGCTCTGGAGCGCAGGGCGCGACGCCAGCCAGATGACGCTGAAAAGCCTGCTTGACCCCAAGCTCGCCCGCATCGCCATCGCCAACCCCAGGCACGCGCCCTACGGCAAGCGCGCCGAAGAGGCCTTGCGCGCCGCCGGGCTGTGGGAAAAGGTGGCGCCCAAGCTGGTCTATGGCGAGAACATCGCCCACACGGCGCAGTTCGTGCAGACCGGCAATGCCCAGGTCGGCATCATTGCCTTGGCCCTGGCGGTGAATCCCGAATTGGCCAGCAAAGGCGGCTACTGGCTGATTCCCGACAATCTGCATGAGCCGCTGGAACAGGGCTTCATCATCACCAAGCGGGCTGAGGGCAAGGCATTGGCCCGCCGCTTCGCCGACCACATGGGCAGCAAACCGGCGCGGGCCGTGATGCGCAAGTACGGCTTCGTCCTGCCGGGCGAAGCCGCTGGCAAATAGGACGCAACCTTGAGCGCGCCTACCCGCAACGGTCAACGTGGCCTGGACGACTCCCCGAGCGATGGTCCGAGCGGACCGCTCGCTACCGGCCCGATGGTCGCGGCCATCGACACCTTTTGGCAGGCGCCGTGAGCGGGAGGGAACATGCTGACCGATGCTGATCTGCAAGCCCTGTGGCTGACGGCGCGCCTGGCTGGCATGGTCACCCTGATCCTGCTGCTGGTCGGTACGCCCATCGCCTGGTGGCTGGCCCGCACCAAGTCGTGGTGGAAGGGGCCGGTTGGCGCGGTGGTGGCCTTGCCCCTGGTACTGCCGCCTTCGGTGCTGGGCTTCTACCTGCTGCTGGCCATGGGGCCGAACGGGCCGGTGGGCCAGCTCACCCAGGCACTGGGCCTCGGGCCGTTGCCCTTCACCTTCTGGGGCCTGGTCATCGCCTCGGTGTTCTATTCGCTGCCGTTCATGGTGCAGCCGCTGCAAACGGCCTTCGAGGCCGTCGGCGACCGGCCGCTGGAAGTGGCCGCGACCCTGCGCGCGTCCCCCCTCGATGCCTTCTTCACCGTTGCCGTGCCGCTGGCCGCGCCGGGCTTCCTGAGCGCTTCGATCCTGACCTTTGCCCATACGGTGGGCGAGTTCGGCGTGGTGCTGATGATCGGTGGCAACCTGCCGGGCGTCACGCGGGTGGCCTCGGTGCAGATTTACGACCATGTGGAGGCGCTCGAATACATGCAGGCGCACCGTCTCGCGGCGGTGATGCTGGTCTTCTCCTTCCTGGTGTTGCTGGCCCTGTACGCCTGGCGGCCCAATCCGAAGAAGGGCGCCTGAGATGGCCGGCATCGACGCGCGTTTCCGGCTCGACTGGCCGGGTTTCTCCCTCGACGTGGATCTCGAGCTGCCCAGTCGGGGGGTGACCGCCCTGTTCGGCCATTCCGGTTCGGGCAAGACTACGCTGCTGCGCTGCATCGCCGGCCTGGAGCGCGCGCCGCAGGGACGGTTCGCCATCGATGGCGAGGTCTGGCAGGACGCCGGGCACTGGCTGCCGACCCACCGACGCCCCATCGGTTATGTGTTTCAGGAAGCGAGCCTGTTCCCCCACCTTTCGGTGATGGACAACTTGCGCTACGGCATGACGCGCAGCGCCAAGCCGCAGCGGATCAGTCTCGACCAGGCCATCGCGCTGCTGGGCATCGGGCACCTGCTCGATCGCAAACCGGAGCGACTCTCCGGCGGCGAACGTCAGCGGGTGGGCATCGCCCGCGCCTTGGCGGTCAACCCGCGCCTGTTGTTGATGGACGAGCCGCTGGCCGCGCTCGACGTGAAGCGCAAACAGGAAATCCTGCCTTACCTGGAACGCCTGCACGAAGAACTGGAGATCCCGGTGCTCTATGTCAGTCATGTGCCCGATGAGGTGGCGCGGCTGGCGGATTATCTCGTCGCTATGGAAGGCGGTAAGGTGGTGGCCAACGGGCCGCTGGCTGAAACGCTGGCTCGACTCGACCTGCCGATCCGGCTGGGCGAGGACGCGGGCGCGATCCTCGAGGGCACGGTGGCCGAAGTGGACAGGGACTGGCACTTGGTGCGGGTGGATTTCGACGGCGGCAGCCTGTGGGCACGGGATCAGGGGCTATCAGTCGGCCGCCGCGTCCGGCTGCGGGTGTTGGCACGCGATGTCAGCCTGGCCTGCGAACCGGGCGTGAGCAGCATCCAGAACGTGCTGCGCGGAACCGTAGACGCCATCGGTGATGACGACCATCCCGGGCTGGCCTTGGTGCAGGTCAGGGTGGGCGCGACGGTGCTGCTGGCCCGCCTCACGAAACGGGCCGTGAATACGCTTGCCGTGGACGCTGGCATGCCGATTTGGGTACAGCTGAAATCGGTGGCGCTGCTGGAGTGAGCCCAGCATCGACTGGCTGTGAACGCCGCGTCGAACGCAGCACCGCCGCCCGGGACCGGCCTGAGCCCTGCTGCAGAGGCACCATCGCCAGCCGTGCCGATGGGGGCATGATTCCGCCCGCCAAGGCGTAGCGACCGATGCCGGCGGCATTGTGCGATGGCATTGCACGGTTGCATGCGCAAGCGACCGTTAGCCATCCGCCTTAGGGATTGCCGCGACCATCGGAACCCGCTACAAGTTTGTCCGGCCGACCGGGTGGCCGAGAGTGACAAGACATCCGTTTTCCCGGGTGAGGGAGGCAAGGGCCGGACGATGGAAAGTTGGACTACGTCGTCAAGGTCGGTGAACAGGAGGTCGACCCTTCGATCATCGTGATCCGAGCGACCGAGCGGCTGCACTCACCAAAACCACAACGGGCGGAACATTCCGCCCGTTGTGGTTTTGCGTTAGCGAATGCGCTCAGCGCTCGATTGGCTTGTACTTCAGCCGATGCGGCTGATCGGCTTCGACGCCCAGACGGCGTTTCTTGTCCGCTTCGTAATCGGCGTAGTTGCCTTCGAACCAGACCACCTGCGAATTGCCTTCGAACGCCAGAATGTGGGTGGCGACGCGGTCGAGGAACCAGCGATCGTGCGAGATGACCACGGCGCAGCCGGCGAAGGACAGCAGCGCTTCTTCCAGTGCCCGCAGCGTTTCGACGTCGAGATCGTTGGTCGGTTCGTCGAGCAGCAATACGTTGCCGCCGCTTTTCAGCAGCTTGGCGAGGTGCAGACGGTTGCGCTCGCCACCGGACAGATCCTTCACCCACTTCTGCTGATCGCTGCCCTTGAAGTTGAAGCGGCCGATGTAGGCGCGCGACGGCATGCTGAAGTTGCCGATGGTGATGATGTCGAGACCATCGGAGACTTCTTCCCAGACGGTCTTGTTCGGGTCGAGCGTGTCGCGCGACTGATCGACATAGGCGAGCTTGACGGTGTCGCCGATGCGCAGCTCACCGCCGTCCGGCTTCACTTCGCCGGTGATCATCTTGAACAGCGTCGATTTACCGGCCCCGTTCGGGCCGATGACACCGACAATGCCGCCGGGCGGCAGATTGAAGCTCAGGTTGTCGTACAGCAGCTTGTCGCCAAACGATTTCTTCAGCCCCTTGGCTTCGACCACGAGGTTGCCCAGACGCGGGCCCGGCGGAATGTACAGCTCCTGGGTTTCGTTGCGTTTCTGGAATTCGACGCTCGACAGTTCCTCGAAGCGCTGGATACGGGCCTTGTTCTTGGCCTGACGCGCTTTCGGGTTTTGCCGGACCCATTCCAGCTCTTCTTTCATCGTTTTCAGGTGCGCGGCTTCGGCGCGCTCTTCCTGAAGCAGGCGGGCCTGCTTCTGCTCCAGCCAGGACGAGTAATTGCCTTCCCACGGAATGCCGTGGCCACGATCCAGTTCCAGAATCCAGCTGGCGACGTTGTCGAGGAAGTAGCGGTCGTGGGTGACCGCAATGACCGTGCCCGGGAAATCGTGCAGGAAGCGTTCAAGCCAGGCGACGCTTTCGGCATCCAGATGGTTGGTCGGTTCGTCGAGCAGGATCATGTCCGGCTTGCTGAGCAAGAGCTTGCACAGCGCGACCCGACGCTTCTCACCACCAGACAGCGTTTTGACATCGGCGTCCCACGGCGGCAGGCGCAAGGCATCGGCGGCGATTTCCAGTTTGCGATCGATGTCGTCACCGCCATTGGCTGCGAGGAAGGCTTCCAGTTCACCTTGCTCTTTCGCGAGCTTGTCGAAGTCGGCATCCGGCTCGGCGTAGGCGGCGTACACGGCGTCGAGCCGGGCTTTCGCGGCGATCAGATCGGCCACCGCTTCTTCGATGTTGCCACGGACATCTTTGTCCGGATTCAGTTGCGGCTCCTGCGGCAAGTAGCCAATCTTGGTGCCGGTCAGCGCGCGCGCCTCGCCATCAAATTCCTTGTCGACACCGGCCATGATCCGCAGCACGGTCGATTTGCCGGCGCCGTTGAGGCCCAAAACGCCGATTTTGGCGCCCGGGAAAAACGACAGCGAAATGTCCTTGATGATGGTGCGTTTCGGGGGCACGACCTTGCTGACCCGATGCATCGTGTAAATGTATTGCGCCACTGACGCGTCCTCTTGGAGACAAGGGAAAAACCGGCCGGCATTGTACCTGAGCCGGCCCGTACTGCGGCTGCCGGGCCGCTTCTCGGCACCCGGTCGGCTCTGCTACCTTCGCCCTAACTGGTACAACGCCTTGTGCCGCTTCACCTGCCGAGCATTCCTTATGCGCCGTCCGTTCCATCGTTTGCTGTTGCTTGCTTCGCCATTGTGGCTGGCGTCTTCACTGTGGGCAGCGACGCCGGTCAGTGTCGATGCGTTGATGGCAGCGGCGGATCGCCGCGACCCGGCCGATCCGGGCTGGGCAGCGGCGCTGGCGCAGGACGATCCGGTGCTGTTGCAGGTGGCCGCGCGCGGTCTCGGTCGCATTGGCGGCGATGAGCGGTTGCCGCTGCTGTTGCCACTGCTCGCACATATCGAGCCGGCCGTGCGGGCCGAGGCCGCTTTCGCCATCGCCATTCTGGCGGTGCAGGCGCCAGCCGCGCAGGCCGAACAGGAACGGGCGCTGGCGCTGCGGCTGGCGCTGGAGCCTGACAGCCAGGTCCGCCAGCACTTGCTGCGCGCGCTCGGCAAGTGCGGTGGTGAGCACAGCCAGCAGCTGTTGCGTGATTACCGGCTCGACGGCCGCAGCGCCGACGAGCGCGCGGCCTGGGCGCAGGCCGTCGGCCTGTTGTGGAGTTACCGCCGCGGCGCGCTGTCGGCGCTGGACGGGGCCTTGGTGGCGCGCTTGCTGGGCCTGCTCGCGCGCGATGAGCCGGTCGCCGAAATGGCGGCGTTCGCGCTGGCGCGCGCCCGCAAGGAGCCGTTGGTTCAGAGGCAAACACCGGCGCTGACCGCGGCGTTCGGCCGGGCCCCTTCTGCCGGTGCCCGCATTTTTCTGTTGCGGGCCCTGGCAAGCGCAGTGACCGAGCAAACGGCACGCCGCTGGCTGCGGGTCCAGCAGCAACAGCGCCTGGCCGGCCGGCGTTTGCTCGCCGCCGAACGGGTCGAGCTGAATGCCATGCTGGCGGCCAATCTGCCGATGCCGGCGCTCCGCCAGGCGGTGGCCTATGGTTTGCGCAGCGCCGCCGCGGCGGAGCGGTTGGCGATCTTGCAGGCACTGAGCAGCCGGCCGGTCGAAGCGCAGGCCTTGCGTGATTTGCTGCTGGCGCACGCTGCACTGCAGCCGGCCGACCAGCGCTGGCTGCAGGATTGGCTCGAGCCGGCGCAGGCAGCGGCCGAAAGCGAAACCGAAGCGGACGCCGAACCGGCAGCGCCAACGCCACCATATCGCGATGCGCTGGCTTACGTCGGCCTGCGTTACCGACTGCATACCGTGCGCGGTGCCGTCGATATCGAACTGCTGCCGGATGCGGTCTACACGAGCGCCAACTTTGCTCGTCTGGCGGACCAGGGCTACTACGACCGCAGCACGTTTCATCGGGTGATTGGCAATTTCGTCGCCCAGGGCGGCGATCCGAGCGGCACCGGCGATGGTGGCCCGGGCTGGCGCATCCGCGAAGAGTTGTCGCCGCTGCCGCACGCGCCGGGCTATGTCGGCATGGCAACCGCAGGCAAGGACACCGCGGGTTCACAATTTTTCATCAACACCGGCCGCAATCCGCACCTGGACTGGCACTACACGATTTTTGCCCGGGTCATTGCCGGCCAGGCGGCGGTCCAGCAACTGCTGCCGGGTGATGCCTTGCTGGCGGTGCGCCGCCTGCCTTGACGCCGTGACAAAACGCTACAGAAAAAGCCATGACGCAGCTGCTGGCATTCGCTACCAGCGTCTAGACTCAAACGAATCGCCTTCGGCGTTCCGGTGTCTGCGTCGGCGTGTGCGAGTGGCTCGTGGCTTGGCTCAGGATGCGTTTCGTGTCGGCGTCGGTAACAGGAAGTGCCCCCGCTCTTGTGCCTTATGAGGCGATCCGTCGGCCCTTGCTCGGCTGGCTGGCACTGCTCTACGCCGTGCTCGGCTATGTCGGTCTGCATTTCGATGGTGGCGATGGTCTGGTATCGGCGGTGTGGCCAGCCTCCGGACTGGCTGCCGCAACCGTGTTGCGCCATGGTGCGCCGGGCTTCTGGGTGCCGGCGCTGGGTAACCTGATCCTGATGCTGCCGATCAGCATGGTCTATGGCCAGCCGTTTACCGTCGCGCTCGCCATCGCCATCGGTTGTGCCGCTGCCAACACCGGTGAAGCCTGGTTGATTCTGCGGCTGAGCGGCGGGTACGGCCCACGCCGTCTGCACGACAGCCGTGCGTTCCTTCGTTTTGCCGCCGTGGCGGCGCCGCTCGGCAGTTTGTTCAGCGCCGTGGTTGGCATCGCCACCTTGGTGGCATTGTCGGTAAAAGCCGAACTCGGGCCGCTGGTGCGGATGGCGTTGTGGTGGAGCGGCGACATGGTCGGCTGCCTGCTGCTGACCCCGTTGCTGCTGACCTGGTCGGAAAGGCCGCGCGAATGGCGGCTGTTGCGCGAATTTCTGCTGCTGGAAGCGGCGGCGGCGCTGTATCTGTACCTGCTGCTGACGCCGACACTCAATGACAGTGGCTGGCGGGTGCTGATCGCGCCGCTCGGTTTGCCGCTGCTGTTCTGGGCGGTAGCGCGTTTGCGGCTGTTTCATCTGACCGCCTTTCTGGCGTCGGTGGGCCTCGTGTTTGTGCTGGCGCATTATCATCAGCTCGGCCCGTTCCAACTGCCGACGCCGCTGCGTTCCCATTGGGCGCTGCAATCGTTTCTGGTGGTATTGCTGAGCTCTACCGTACTGGCTGCGACACTGGCGCGCGAGCGCCGCTATCTGCATCAGCAATTGCAACGCGCCAATGCGGCGCTGGAGCGGCAAGTGCAGGAGCGCACCGACGCCATCACCCAGCAACGCAACCGCCTGCAGGAAATCGTCGCCATGCTGCCGCTGCACCTGTCGGTACGGGACCGGCAGGGGCAGGCGCGGATCGGCAACCGCGCCATCGCGCTGATCGCCGATCAAGAGCCGGACTGGCTGCAGGCGGCGCGCGAACTGGCCTTGCAGCGCGGTGAGCCGGTGCGCGATGTCTTCGGTTCGGTCCGGACGCCACGCGGCAACGCGCTGCATCTGCAGGCGCAGGTGGTGCCGCTGCGCGAAGAGGCCGAGCCATCCGTGCTGGTGGTGGTGCAGGACATCACCGAACGGGTGCGGCGGCAACGGCTGGAACAACTGCACGCCACGGTATTGCAGCGGCTGGCTGGCGAGTCGTCATTGTCGGCGGTCTTGCAGCAGATTGTGTGGACGGTGGAGGAGCTGGAGCCGACGATCATCGCAACGATTCTGTTGGTCGATCGACAGCGGCAAGTGGTGCGCCACGGCGCCGCCGGTCGAATGCCGGACTTTTTCTGCAAGGCGATTGATGGCGCCAGCTATGGTCCCGGTGTCGGCAGTTGTGGCAACACGGCGGCCACCGGCCAGCGCACCATCACCGAAGACATTGCCAATGACCCGTTCTGGATTTCGTACAAAGCGCTGGCGGCGCAGGCCGGCGTCGCGGCCTGCTGGTCAGAACCGGTGCGCGACAACAACGGTCAGGTATTGGCAACGTTTGCCCTGTACGCGAAAGAGCCGGCGCGCCCGACCGCCAGTCAGCTGCTGCTGATCGAGGCGATGGCGGCACTGGTGCGCCTGGCCATCGAACACCATCACAACTTGCAGCATCTGCGGCTGTTGTCGCGGGCGATTGAGCAAACCGCGAGTGCAGTCATCCTGTGTGATGCCGGCGGCAACATCGAGTATGCCAACGCCAGTTTCACCCATATGCTGTTGCAGTCCAGCGAGCGGGCTCGCGGTCAGTCGGTGTTCAATGTGTTGCTGCCGGATGACGAAGACGGTTTGTTGGTGCGTGGCGCGATCCAGCAGGTGGTGGGCAAAGGCTCCGGGTGGCACGGCGAGTTTGTCGGCCGCCGGGCCGATGAAAGCCGGATCTGGTTGCACGCGTCGATTTCACCGATGTTCTCCGCCGATGGCCAGCTGGAAAAACTGGTCACCGTGCTGGAAGACATCAGCTCGTTCAAGCAGGCCCAGGCGAATGTCGAATACCTGGCCTTCCACGACCCCCTGACCGGGCTCGCCAACCGTCGCTTGCTGTTGTTGCGGCTTGACGAGGCGGTACGCCGTCGGCGCCGTACCGGCGGCATGTCAGCGCTGTTGTTTTTTGATCTCGATGAATTCAAGCGCATCAACGACACGCTGGGGCACGAAGCGGGCGATGAGCTGCTCAAGCAGATCGCCAATCGTTTGCTGAGCAATGTCCGGGAAGATGATCTGGTCGCCCGGCTCGGTGGTGACGAATTCTGTTTGTTGCTCAGCAATCTGCATGACAGCCTGGAGGCCGGCGATCTCGCCCGCAAACTGATGCCGCTGATGGCAGCGCCGATGCAGCTGGGTGACCATGCCATTTCGGTGTCTTGCAGCGTCGGTATCACGCTGTTGCCGGTCGATGGCGATCAACCGGATGTGTTGCTGCGCAATGCCGACCTGGCGATGTACCAAGCCAAGTCGGAAGGCAAAAACCGGTTCGTGTTCTTCTCGCCGGAGATGAACGATGTCAGCCGGGTTCGGCTGCAGCGCGAAAGCGAGCTGCGCCGCGCGCTCGGCCGCAACCAGTTCAAGCTGTTCTACCAGCCCATCGTCAACATGCCGGACGGCCAGCTGCGCGGCATGGAAGTGCTGCTGCGCTGGCAGCATCCGGACGAGGGTCTGCTGAGCCCGGATGCCTTCATCGATGTGGCGGAGCACACCGGCCTTATCGTTCCGATCGGTGAGGAAGTGTTGGCGAAGGCGCTGAGTGATTTGCCGCTGCTGCGGCAACGCGGCGAGAACCTGCGGCTGTCGGTCAATGTCTCGGCCCGGCAGCTGCGGGAGCTGGAATTTGCCGACCGCGTAGTCGCGCAGATGCAGCAGCACCAGGTGCCGCCGGGCCAGCTGCAGCTGGAAATCACCGAGAGTCTGCTGCTTGAGCGCAGTGCCGTCACCGAACACAATCTGGAGAGTCTGGTGAATGCCGGCGCCCGCATCGTCATTGACGATTTCGGCACCGGTTACACCTCATTCAGCCAGCTGCGCGAGCTGCCGATCCATGGCATCAAGCTCGATCGCCTGTTCGTGCGCGAGCTGCCGGACAATGAAGATGATGCGGCGATCGTTGCCGCGCTGATCGCCATGGCCAAGCAACTGCAGCTGGAAATCGTGGCCGAAGGCGTGGAAACCGAAGCACAACGTGATTACCTGGTGGCGCACGGTTGTCCGAGCGGTCAGGGCTGGCTGTTTGGTCGACCGAAACCGCTTTGATTCTGTCGGCGCAGCGCCGGTCTGAAGTTTGCCGGCGAGCGACCTCATTAACTCGCAGGCGCTGCCACTTTCTGGAAAAACAGGGTCACTTCACCGACCTGAATGCCGAACTTGCTGAGCGTGGCTTTGTTGAACAAGCGCTGCTCGTCCATCTGATACATCCAGTCATCGAAAGCAATGTCATACATGCTGCCATCGACCGGCAGGCGCAGCGTGTAACGCCAGCGCAGCGTGTTGCCGGCCACTTCGCCCTCGGCTTCGCCGACCACATCATCGGCGGTGCCGCGATAGCGCCGTTCGTCGAGTTTGGTCAAGGTCCAGCGCCGGAACTGTTTTTCGCCATCGTCAAAAACGAAATGTTCATCAAGCGTGCCGGTGTCACCCTGCCAGCGGCCATCGATACTGACCTGGAAGCGTCGGGTGACATTGCCGCGAAAATCCTGCACCAGCCCCCATGCTTCGACACGGCCATTGAAATACTGCTGCAAATCCAGCCGCGGCGTCTTGTCCTGATACTGTTGCAAGGACGGCGCACAGCTTGCCAGTGACAACAGCAACGCCGCCGCCAGCGGCTGCCAACACCAGCGAGGTTTCACGAGCGTTCTCCCAATAATTGCCGGCGCAGCGTCGACTCGCTGCTGTCCGGATGCAACCAGATCGCGGCGAAACGTGGGCCGAACTCGGCATCGGCGACACTGCCAAGTAACTCGCCGTTGTAATAGAAACGTGCCTGCCGGGTCTCGTCGATATGCAGCACCAGTGTGTCGCCGGCTTTCACATCCGGCCACAGCTGCTGCAGCTGCGGAAGCCATGCCGTGGCCTTGGCATCGAGCAGGCCGAGATCCTCCCACGCCGATGCGGTGGCGCCGACCAGATCGTCGGCGCTGATGGCGCGGGCATAGGTGATTTGCAGGGCAAACGGCGCCGGCACGCTGCCATCACGAGGCAAGCTCGGCACCGTCGCCCAGGTGCTGGCATCGTAAACGTGAAAACCGAGCCAGCGCAGTGTGCCGCTGCCAACCCGTTGCAGGCCTTGCGGTTCCGGTACCCGCAGTTCGGCGCGCGCAGCAAATGCCGGCAGCAACAGCGCCAGCGTCAGCAGCAGCAGCGACCGTGCGAGCGGGTTCGCAATCGGCATCGGGAACAATCGTGGCAAAGCGAATGCGGACATCGGCAACACCTCAAACGGCTGCGGTGAGCAAGCGGGCGGTGGCGTCATCGAGCAAGGACACTGGTCGCACGCCGCTGCCGGCGTCGGCCTTTGCAAGTGATACGAGCCAAGCCAGCGAACCGTTCACGACGACAACGATTGCTGCCGTCGCATTGCAGTCGGTTGCGCGGCCGCTTGCACGCGCCAAAGCAGCGTCAACGCCAGCCAACCCGCGACCAGGCTCACGCCGTAGCCAAACGGATGCAATATCGTCGCCGCGCCCAGTGCGGCGCCAGCGAAGTAAGCGAGTGGCGCAGCAACGGCAAACAGCGTGAGCTGGCTTGCCAGATTCGGCAAGCATCGCTGCAGACGCGGCACGGTCAAGGCAAAGCTGAGCCACAGCAGCACCAGCCAAAGTGGCAGACCAAAGGCGGCGGCATCGCGAAACTGGACCAGCCCGAGCTGCACCGTCAGCGCGTCCAGCAACAACCCGCTGCCACACAACCTTGGCAGCCGACGCAGACTCGGTACGTTGTCACGATCCAGCCACCAGGCCAGCGCGAACTGCAGCAGCAGGGCCGCCGCCGCGAGCAGCGCGCCCGACAGAATCGCGGCCCACCAGACCGCTTGGGCCATCAGCACCGGCAGCCACGCGGCGGCCGACGGCAGCAACCGGTAGTTGCCAGCGTGATAAAACGGACCACGGTAGAACATCGGTCAGGTTCTCCTGGCGATCGCGGCCAATGTCAGGGCAACGCGGCGATGCAGCGCGGCTTGTGCATCAGCATCTGCGCGCAGCTGATCACCCGCTCGCGGAAGCCTCCTTCGCAGTAGCAGAGGTAGTACTCCCACATGCGGATGAAGCGCTCGTCATAACCGAGAGCGCGGATATCGTTGAGCTTGTGGTGGAAACGATCGCGCCAGTCTTTCAGCGTGCGGGCGTAATGCAGGCCGATGTCTTCATGATGGACCAGGCGCAGGTCCGTGGCATCGCGCAGGCATTCGCCGATGCGGGTGTTCGACGGCAGCGCGCCGCCCGGAAAAATGTAGCGCTGGATAAAGTCGACATTTTTGGCGGCGTAATCGTAGCGCTGGTCGGCGATGGTGATGCTCTGCAGCAGGAAGGCGCCGTTGGCTTTCAGCAGGCTGGAACATTTGCGGAAATACTGCGGCAGATACTGCAAGCCGACCGCTTCGATCATCTCGACCGATACCAACTTGTCGTACTGGCCGTTCAGGTCGCGATAATCTTCCAGCAACAGCTCGATGCGATCACCGAGGCCGGCGGCGTCGATACGCTCACGCGCCAATGCGTGCTGCTCTTTCGAAATGGTGGTGGTGGTGACTTTGCAGCCGAAAGTCTGGGCGAGGTAGACGCTGAGGCCACCCCAGCCGGTACCAATCTCGAGCAGGTGATCATTCGGGCCGAGCTGCAGCTTCTCGCCGATGCGCTGCAACTTGTGCCGGGCCGCCGTATCGAGAGTGCTGTCCGGACTCGGGTAGATGGCGCTGGAATACATCATCAGCGGGTCCAGCCAGAGCTGGAACATGTCATTGCCGAGATCGTAGTGCGCCGCAATGTTTTTGCGTGCCTGGCTCTGGCTGTTGCGGCGCCACCAGTGCAGGCCTTTGCGGGCCAGATTGGTGAAAAAGGCAACCTTGCTTTCCATTTGGTCGAGCAGGTCCAGGTTGCGGGCAAAAATCTGCACCAGCGAGGTCAAATCGTTGCAGCGCCAGTCGCCGTTCATGTAGCTCTCAGCGGCGCCGATGCTGCCGCCGAGCGCAATTTCTGCCCAGGCGTCGGGGTGCAGGATGTGCAGCTCGGCATGCAGCGGCGCGTCGGCATCACCGAAGCGGGCGTGCTGGCCTTCCTCGTGGACGCTGATGCTGCCACCTTGCAGTTGACTGAGCTTGTCCAGCACGGCACGACGGCAGCGCTGGGTCAGTACGGAGTCGCGTACGGGCAGGCGCTGACTTTCTATCTGGGCACTCATTTCAGACTCTCCGGTGCGGTCGTGATCAGCTTGCTATCATCGGTGTTGGCCAGGTATTCCGTGTTTTTCGCGGCGGCGGTGTGGCCCGGGTGTGAGTAGAACCGCGCGCGCTTGCCAAACAGTTTCACGGCTTGCCAATAAATGCCGAGCAGGGTTTTCAACCCTTGCGGCCAGTGTTGCCACAGTTCGCGCTGCAGTTGCTGTGGCGCAAGAGCGGCTTCTTTCTGCAACGCCAAGGTGGCCCGAAATACCGTTACGCCCTGACGGCTGTTTCGGATCTGTACGTTCAATTGTTCGTTCGGCTGATTCAGCTGCCAGTGATACTGCAGATCCATCGGCAGGAAGGGCGACACATGGAAGTGTTTGCCGTGCGCGGCCGGCTGCGCCGCCGTGCGCAGGTCGAGCGCATAGCAATGCCGCTGCAACCAAGGCGTGTTGCGCACTTCCGCGAGCACGTATTGCAAGTGGCTACCGCTGCGGTCGTAGCAGTAATACAAGGTCAACGGATTGAAACCGATGCCAAACACCCGCGGCGCGGTCAACATGCGGATCGGGCCGTCCGGGCCGGTTCCCAGTTGAGCGGCGATTTCATCACTGACCGCCTGCTTGAGTGATGGCGTATCGGCACGCAGATAATCGCGCCGGCGCAGCCAGCCCAGTGCTGGCCGGGTCAGCGACCAGCCGCGCGCGGCGGTGAACAGGGTTTCGATTTCGTCCAGATCCAGCCACAGCAATCGCATCCGGTAGGCGAAGCGATGGGCCGGTGCGAGATCGCGCCGGTGGGTCAACACGCCGGTGTAAACGGCGCTGCGCCATTGCTCGTTTATCGCGTTGCTCATGGTGAACCTCGCAGGGCGTTGACCACGTGCTCGGCGCTGCGCACGCCGTCTTCGTGGAAGCCGTAAAACCAATAGGCACCGCAATAATGGCTGCGCCGGACGCCACTGATTTCGGCGTGCCGCTGCTGAGCCTGCACGGCGGCGCGGCTGAACTGCGGGTGCGAATAAAGATAGCGGCCGAGCACGCGTTCCGGAGCAATCGCGCCGGTACGGTTCAGCGTAACGCAGAAGGTTTCCGGCGCCGACAGGCGCTGCAGGATGTTCATGTTGTAGGTGAGCGTCGGCAAGCTGCTGCCTTCGCGCGCCGGTGGCAGCAGGTAATTCCAGGCCGCCCAGGCACGCGGCGTTTTCGGCAGCAAGCGGGTGTCGGTGTGCAGCACCACTTCGCTGGCTTTGTACGGAATGGCCGACAGGATCTCGCGCTCGGCGCTGGACGGATCAGCCAGCAGGGCCAGGGCTTCATCGCTGTGGCAGGCGAAAATCACCTGATCGAAGCGCTCGCTGCGGCCGTCAACCAGGGTGAGATCGACGCCATCGGCGTGCCGGCTGACGCTGCGCACCGGCGTCTGCCGATGCACAGTTGCCGGCAGCCGCTGCAACAGGGCATCGACATAGCTGCGGCTACCATTTTTGATCACATACCACTGCGGCCGGTCGTTGACGTTGAGCAGGCCATGGTTGTCACAGAATTGCAAAAAGAACCCGAGCGGAAACTCACTCACGTCACGCAGTGGGGTCGACCAGATGGCGGCTGTCATCGGTGCCAGATAATGGCTGATCACCGGGCCGCTGAACTGATGCTCGCGCAGGAACTGCGCCAAGGTCTGTTCGTCGCTGATGGCTTGGTCGCGCAGTACCTGTTTGGCCAGGCCGTTGAAGCGCAGGATGTCACGGATAAGGCGCCAGAAACGCGGTGACAGCAGATTGCGTCGTTGCGCAAACAACGTATTGAGGTTGTGGCCGTTGTATTCCAGGCCGCTGTCGGCACAGCTGACGGCGAAACTCATGTCAGTCGCGGTGCGTTCGATGCCAAGCTCGGCCAACAGTTGCAGGAACAGCGGGTAAGTCCGGTCGTTGCAGACAATAAAGCCGGTGTCGATGGCATAACGGCCACTTGGCATGCTCACATCGACCGTATGGGTATGGCCGCCGACATAATCGTTGGCCTCAAACAGCGTGACTTGATGCTGTGGCGCCAGTCGCCACGCCGCATACAAACCTGAAATACCACCACCAACGATTGCCAGTTTCACGCGTTCACTCACTATGGATGTCTTGATTCGGTTCAGGCTTTGACCAGGGAGCCGGTCAGTTTTTGTTGTACGCCCAGCGGTAATGCGCCGAGCAATTTCAGCAAGCCGGTGAACCGGCGTGGGAAATGAATTTCTTTTTTGTTGCGGCGCAGCCCGCTGACGATTTCGCGCGCAGCGGCCTCGGCGCTAATCTGGCAAGGCATGGCAAAGTCGTTGCGGTCGGTCAACGGGGTTTTGACAAAGCCAGGACAAATCACGTTGACGCTGATGCCGGCCGGCCGCAAGCCGAGTCGCAGGGTGTGCAGAAGATAGCTCATGGCCGCTTTCGAGGCGCCATAGGCTTCGGCGCGCGGCAATGGCAGGTAAGCGGCCGAACTCGACACGGCGGCGATCTGCGGTTGCAGACCTTTGCGCAGCAGCGGCAACGCTGCTTCGATGCAGCGGCTGAGGCCGAAGAAATTGGTCGCCATCACCCGTTCGACCACCGCGCTATCCAGCGCGCCGTGGTCGATGTACTCGCAGGTGCCGGCGTTATAGATAAGCGTGTCGATGGCGCCGAAACTGTTTTCGATGCGCCGCACCGCCGCCTGGATGTCTTCCGGTTTGGTGACATCGCAGGGCACAACCAACTCCTGGTCCGGATACTCGGCGGCGAGTTCACCGAGCGGCGCGGTCCGGCGGGCGGACAGCGCGACCTTGTGGCCCTCGGCGAGCAGTTGTCGCGCCAATGCCAGGCCAATGCCCGAGCTGGCGCCCACCAGCCAGATGCGTCGCGGTTGCGCGTTTGACCAGCTCATGCGATGCGCTCCTTGATGCGGCGAATGGCCCAGCCAATCACCGGCACCTGCTCGTACAGCAAGGCGCCGGCATCAAAGAAATCACGATGCAGGGTGATGCGATCGGTGAATTCCAGTTCGGTCACGCCCGGCACATGCAAAGTCCTGCCGCTGTTCAGGCGTGGATGCGACAGCGACATGGTCCAGCGGATCAGCGCCGAGCTGTCATCCTGCAAGACCCGCTCGAACTGGAACTCGACATGCCGGACATTGCTGTACATGCCGGCGAAGTACGCCTTCAGCGGCTGCAGCCCCTCGATTCGGTGAAACGGATCGATGAACAGCACGTTCTCGGCGTAGACCCGGCCGAGCTGCTCCAGATTGCCGGCGTGCAGGTTGCGATAAAGCTGTTGAACTTCTGCGACCAATGTCATGGTTGCCTCGATAATGATGGACAAATGTCCGCGCGTTGCGGCGCTCCGACGCGCGGCCGGAAAACGGTGATTCGGGTCATACTTCAAGCGCCAGCTGTGCGGTCGGCAGCTTGCCGCCAAGGCGTTGGAAGTGGCTGATGGCCAGCGCGCGACTCTGCTTCAGGTCCACCATCGGTGCCGGGTAGCCACGACGGGCGCCGGCCAGATGAATGCTGGCAGGAGGTTCATTGCGCAGCTCACTGACCCAGTTACGCACGAACGTGCCTTCGGGATCAAACTTCTGCGCCTGGCTCTCCGGATTGAATACCCGGAAATATGGCGCGGCATCGGTGCCGGTGGAGGCGCTCCATTGCCAGCCGCCGTTGTTGGCAGCAAATTCGCCGTCGATCAACTGATCCAGAAAGTACTGCTCACCCCAGCGCCAATCGATGAACAGGTTCTTGGTCAGGAATGACGCGACGATCATCCGCAGCCGATTGTGCATCCAGCCGGTCTCGTTCAAGCAGCGCATGGCGGCATCGACGATCGGAATGCCGGTTTCACCGGCACACCAGCGTTGGAAATCCGCCTCGTCATAGCGCCAGGGCAACCGATCCGTTTCTTCTTTGAATGGTTTGCCTTTGGAAAGTCGCGGGATCTGTGCCATCAAATGCTGATAGAACTCGCGCCAAAGAATTTCACTGCGAAAGCCAACACTGCCTTCACCGGGCACCGTGGCGGCAGCCTGCCAAACCTGGCGGGGCGACAACACACCCAACATCAGATACGGCGACAACCGACTGGTGCCGGCATGATCGGGCCGGTCACGCTCGTCCTTGTAATGACGAACCGCTTGTTTGCAGAACTGCTGCAAGCGCGTCAGTGCGGCGGCTTCGCCGACCGGCCAATCGGTAAGGGCAAACGACGTCTCGCCGGCAAACGCAGCAGGAACCGGATCAGCGTTGAGCGGATTGGCCGGCATCCGCGACGGCGGCGGCAACAGCGCAAACGTGGCCGGCAGGCGCGCTTCGCAGGCGCGACGGAACGGCGTGTAGACGGTGTAGGGCTGCTGTTTGTCCGCAGTCAGTACGCTGCCCGGCGGCAGCAGGACATGATCGCAGAACCGGTGCACGGCAAGTCCGGCGGCCTGCGCGATGCGGCTCAAGCGGGCGTCGCGGTCCTGCTCGTGCACGCCGTACTCATCATTGAAATAGATGGCATGACAGCCGTGCGTCTGGGCAAATGCCAGCACCTCATCGGCCTGGCCGACAATGCGCCGGCTGAAGATGAGCTTCAGCGGAATGTTCCGCTCCGCCAGCGCAGTCGACAGTGCCCGCAAATGCTCGCGCAAAAAGGCGCGCTTGCGACCGGCCCAGCGATGCTGCTGCCACTGCTGTTCGCTCAGCAGATACAGCGCCGTCACCGGAGCATCGCCGGTACAGGCGGCTGCCAGGGCGCTGTTGTCGGCAAGGCGCAAATCGTGTCGGAACCAGACCAGTTTCACGGTGCAGACATCCGCGTGGGGTGGGGGTACGGACTTCTACGTCCTTGCCCGATCACCGGATCACTGTGGGAGTCGCTGTGGGGAAAAAACGGCGCCAGAGGCGCCGTTTCGATGTGAGAGCCGCGCTTTAGAACGAGTAAGTGACCTTGCCGTAGACGAATTGGCCGCGGGGATCATGGAGGGCCGAAACATAGCCATACAAGTCACTGTCACCATCACCGATGGCAAACGGCACTTCCTCATCCAGTGCGTTGTCGATACCCACGCTGACCAGCACATCCTTGATACCGCTGTAACGCGCTTGCAGGTTCAGGGTCATCATTGAATCGACGGTTCGGGTCTCGGTGTAGTCCTCAAATTCACCGATATAGGAAACCGATGCATTAACCCCCCAATCGCCAACCGCCCAGTCAGCCGCACCCAGCCAGCGGATTTCCGGGTACTCGTATTTGCCGGTCCAGTCGACATCATCCTTTTCGATGTTTTCGAGGTAGGTCCAGTCGAGAGTGAAATTCACTGTACCCGACTCGGCCAAATCGAGCTTGTAGTTGGCGGAAAGATCCAGACCTTGCGCTTCCTGAGACGTCAGGTTGTAGAAGGTGTTCTGGATACGGGAGATCGCACCGAGCGTGTAGCCTGGCAGCGGTGCATTACGGACGCAGACCGTGCTGGCCTGATTGTCGCAGTTGTCTGCGTACACTTGATTGATATCACCGCGCTCAATCTTGTTGTCTTGAACGATGCTCCAGTAGTCGAGCGACAGGCTCAAATCATCCGTGATCTCCCAGATGGCGCCGACGTTCCAGGACTCCGACTCTTCGGCATCCAAGTCCGGGTTGCCGGCGAACACGACCGTCAAGTCGGTTGTCGCGCATGCCGGGTTGTTGCCGTCCGGTACCGGGCAGCCATAATCGTCATCGATAAAGATCGATTCTTGCGATGGGCCAAGGCCGATCTGCGCCAGTGATGGCGCGCGGAAGCCCGTGCTCCACGATGCGCGCAATGCCACGTTGTCGGCCGGCGCCCAGCGCAGGGCCACCTTCGGGTTGGTGGTGCTGCCGAAGTCGCTGTAATCATCGAAGCGGCCCGCAATCTGCAGCTCCAAGCGGTCCATCAACGGCACGGACAGCTCGGCGAAGAGTGCCTTGTGGTCGCGCGATGCTGCGGCAGAAACCGATTCGGTGCCGAAAATCAGACCGCGCTGGAACTGGTCATCCGGAACATCTTGAACATCTTCTTCGCGGTATTCTGCACCGACCGCCATGGCGATGGCGCCGTGATCGGTTTCGAACAAGTCACCGGTGAAATTGACATCGTAAGCGGTCAGATGCGATTCGCCTTGGCGAACAAGATTGGTGGTGATGGCATTGATCACGTCCGGCGAGTTGTAGGTGCCACCGAACGGATTGTAGCGACCAGCGTTGATTTCCTCCTGCAGCAGGTCAGTCCGCACCCAGCCTTGCGATTTGTTACCCGTTTGGGTTGATTCGCTGCGGGCTCGCTGCACCGATGCCTCCCAGTCCCAGTCGCCGATGTTGCCGCGTGCGCCGAGTACAGCGCGGAGATTGTCGGTTTCGATATCCCACCGCCGCGCTCCGGCATCGACGGTCCGGAAGCGCAGAATGTCGATGGTAGTAGCACCTGCGAACGGGTTGTTCGGATGGCTGGTCGGCACTGTCAGCTGAGCATCGCCATCAAGCGGAGTCGGGGCGCCTTGGGCGAAAGATTTGTTGTGCTGGACGCCAATCTCGGTGAACAGCTCCAGGTTGCTGCCGACTTGGCGATTGCCGATCAACATCACGCCAACCCGCTCCGCTGCCGGGGTGAGGACGTTCCACGGGCCGTAATCGTAAACGCAGATAGCGCCAGCGACGTTTTCTGCCGCGCAGCCCGGGTCAATCGTTGGCACCCCGTCCACGATGAACGTGCCAGGGAAGCCGCGTGATGAACGCAAATCATCGCCACCGCGCGGCGCCTGGTTAGCGGTGCCGAGGGAGCCGCGGTCGGAGTTCATCAATGTGTTGTTGGAGAAGTAATCAAAAATGATGGTCGCGTTACCGTTGTCACCGCCTACGCCCCAAATGAATGAAGCGGTTTTTTCATCGGCGTCGGTGTCGGTTGTGTTGCCATAACCCAGCGACACTTCTGTGCCGGTGAAGTCCTTGCGCAACACGACATTGACAACGCCCGCCACCGCGTCAGAGCCATAAACGGCGGATGCGCCGTCTTTCAGAATTTCCACGCGTTCGATGGCGGAAACAGGAATGCTGTTGATGTCGACGAAGTTGGTAGTAATGCCCTCGGCGAAGGAGCTGACAGCCACCCGACGGCCGTTGATCAGTACCAGCGTGGCATCGGCACCCAAACCACGCAAGCTGACGGCGGCCGCACCGTTGGCAGTCGAGTCTTGGTTGTTGCCGCGGGTCGAGAAGGTGCCGTTACCAGCAGTTGGCAACCGGACGAGCAATTGTTGCAGATTGTTGTAGCCCGATTTCTCAATCGTATCGCGATCGATGGTTTGGACCGGCAGCGGCCCTTCGATGTCGGTGCGTTTGATGCGAGAACCTACCACTTCCATGCGTTCGGTATCTTCGTTTTCTGCGGCAAGGATTGGATGAGACAGCGCGGTGCTGGTGGTGGCAAGCAAGGCGAGATACAGCTTGGACATTTTGGTTTTCATGGGTGCTCCGTTTGCAGGTTTTTCTACGTTTTCACGTCTTTTTTCTCCCGCCCTGATGGGCAGGGGTGTCGTCAGATGTCTGTCTCATCTGCGACCCCGGACTGCATTGCTCGGGTACAACGGTGCTGATCTGGCAAGCGGTTTTGCTCCTGTTCAAAACCGCTGGTCCGGCCTGGTCGCCGGGGTGTTTCTCCTTACATGGCCAATCGTCATGACGACCGAGGCTACGCCGCTGTGAAAGCGCTGACAAGAGTGCCAGTTGTAAGCTGCTGTTTGCCGCCCATTTCGGTACAATGCGCGCTCATTTTTTGGCCCCCCATCCGGTAACCGAACATGCTGCGCAACCCCGCCACCCTGGCCCAATACGACGCCGAACTCTGGTCGGCGATGGAACACGAACGTCATCGTCAGGAAGAGCACATCGAACTGATCGCGTCCGAGAACTACACCAGCGCCCGGGTCATGGCGGCGCAGGGCTCGGTGCTGACCAACAAGTACGCCGAGGGCTATCCGGGCAAGCGTTATTACGGCGGTTGCGAATACGTCGACGTGGCCGAGCAGCTGGCCATCGACCGGGTCAAGCAGCTGTTTGGCGCCGATTACGCCAACGTCCAGCCGCATTCCGGCTCGCAGGCCAACTCGGCGGTGTACATGGCGCTGCTGAACCCGGGCGACACCGTGCTCGGCATGTCGCTGGCCCACGGTGGCCACCTGACCCACGGTTCGCCGGTCAACTTCTCCGGCAAGCTCTACAAGAGCGTGCAGTACGGCCTGACCCCGGCCGGCTACATCGATTACGACCACGCCGAAGCGCTGGCCCTCGAGCACAAGCCGAAGATGATTCTCGGCGGCTTCTCGGCCTATTCGCGGGTGGTGGACTGGAAGCGGCTGCGCGAGATCGCCGACAAAGTGGGCGCTTACTTTATGGTCGACATGGCGCACGTCGCCGGTCTGGTCGCTGCCGGTGAATACCCGAACCCGGTGCCGTATGCCGACGTCGTGACCTCGACCACCCACAAGACCCTGCGCGGCCCGCGCGGCGGCGTGATCCTGGCCAAGGCCAACCCCGAGCTGGAGAAGAAATTCCAGAGCGCCGTGTTCCCGGGCGGCCAGGGCGGCCCGCTGATGCACGTGATCGCTGCCAAGGCGGTCGCCTTCAAGGAAGCGCTGGAGCCGGAATTCAAGGCCTACCAGAAGCAAGTGGTCGCCAACGCCAAGGCCATGGCCAAGGTGTTCATGGATCGCGGTTACGACATCGTCTCCGGCGGCACCGACAACCACCTGATGCTGGTCAGCCTGATCGCCAAGGACCTGTCGGGTAAAGATGCCGACGCTGCCCTCGGCCGCGCCAACATCACCGTCAACAAGAACTCGGTGCCGAACGACCCGCGTACCCCGTTCGTGACCTCGGGCATCCGCGTTGGAACCCCGGCCATCACCACCCGCGGCTTTAAAGAAGCCGAAACGGTGCAACTGACCGGCTGGATGTGCGACATCCTCGACGACGTGACCAACGAGGCGACCATTGCCCGGGTCAAGGCTGAGGTGTTGAAGTTGACGGCGCGGTTTCCGGTTTATGGCAGCTAAGTCGCATCACGTCATCACGACAGAACCCCGCTCCGGCGGGGTTTTGTTTTCATGGTGACTCAATAGCGACGGAGCTTGATCGGACAGTCCATCCCGACAAGACCCCCCTCCCGGCCTCCCCCTTGGCCGGGGGAGGTGCGAAACCACTCCCGCCCCTGTCAAGGGGGTGAGGTCGGGAATTCAAGGTCGTCATTGCTGACGACCTCGCCGACCGAACGACGCCAGCTCTGCTGGCGGCTGGGCGGGCCGGGGTGGGGTGTTGCCGCTCCCAAGGATCGATTTGTCACCGTCATCCGTTAACGCTCGTGCCCCCATCCCTTCGCTTTCCCCTCTCAAACCGTTAACCTGCTCCCCAGCTCTACTTAACCCAACACCCGCCATCCCACAAGAGGACAGCCATGCACTGCCCGTTCTGCTCCGCCGACGACACCAAGGTCATCGATTCGCGTCTGGTTGCCGATGGTTCGCAAGTTCGCCGCCGGCGCGAATGCACGCAATGCAGCGAGCGCTTCACCACCTTTGAAACCGCTGAGCTGGTGATGCCGCGCATCGTCAAGAACGATGGCAGCCGGCAACCGTTCGACGAAAGCAAGCTGCGCGCCGGCATGATGCGGGCGGTGGAAAAGCGCCCGGTCTCGGTCGAGCAAATCGAAGAAGCCATCGGCCACATCATGTCCAAACTGCGCGCCACCGGCGAACGCGAAGTGCAATCGAAAGTGCTTGGCGAGCTGGTGATGGCCGAACTGCGCAAACTCGATGAAGTGGCGTTTGTGCGGTTTGCTTCGGTCTATCGTCGGTTCCAGGATGTGCAGGAGTTTCGTGACGAGATTGCGAAGTTGCAGAAGGGGGATTGACTCATCGGTTTTGTTTGTCTCACATGTCAAAGGATGGTGTTTATTGGAAACTCAACCAAAGTACCCTTGGCGGTTGGACACCAATGACCGATACCGAGAGCTAGTGGGCCTTCTGATCGGACTGGCAACCGCTGCCCTGATACTTCCGGTGTTCTTTGCCAGAGAATACTTCGGAGTTGACGAGTCCGTCGCATTGAACCAAGTGCTTCCGGCGAGCACATATTTTTCATGGGCTTCTCTGGGTTGCTCCATAATCAGCGGAGTGATTTTTCATTTTTTCTCCGCAAAATGGGTTCGCCTTGCTTGGGAGCAACCAGTGGAGTTTGCGGGCAAGGCGCTTACTGAACATGCCGTTGAGCGTATCCTTGAATGGACCTTATGGCTTTGTATATTGGGGTTTATGCTTGGAGTCGCGCTGACCGTTTTCTTTCTTTCCAGCTACGTACCAAAACCCTAGGATGTCGCCCTGCTTCATGAGCATATTTCACTATAAAGCCGAGCTATTGCAGCAATCACCGACAGGTAGCTCTACCTACAGGTTCTTTCCTGATTGCGTTATGGCGAAGGATGTAACGGGAATTTTTGCGGTAGATCCTATTTCGTGGCAACCCAAAATTATCGAAGCTGCTGGCGCTGAGGAAAAAGGTCTCGTTTCAAGTGATGCGAGATGTGTGTTTGCGCTTACAGCGAAGATAAAGGCGGAGTTCGAAGCAAATGGGGTTATGCCAAATGAAGTCTTGCGCATTTCTTAGTCGCGTAAGTTGGGCTAAGCGTTAGCGAAGCCCAACGGCCTTCCCCGACTCCCACTCCGCCGTTGGGCTTCACATACGTTCAGCCCAACCTACACTGGATTCAATCGCCCATTTGATCTCCGCCATGACCTTTACCGCTGACGATGCTGTCCATATGGCCCACGCGCTCCGGCTTGCCGAGCGTGGCCGCTACACCACCGCGCCGAATCCGAATGTCGGCTGCGTGCTGGTGCGCGACGGCGTTGTGGTTGGCGAGGGCTGGCATGAGGTGGCTGGTGGGCCGCACGCGGAGATCAACGCGCTGAAAATGGCTGGCGACAAGGCCCGTGGCGCGACTGCTTACGTCACGCTCGAGCCTTGCGCGCATCAGGGCCGGACCGGACCGTGTGCGGGGGCGCTGCTGGTCGCCGGCGTCAGCCGGGTCGTCGCGGCGATGCAGGACCCGAATCCGAAAGTGGCGGGGCAGGGCTTCGCGATCCTGAAAAATGCCGGAGTAGCGGTCGAACACGGGCTGATGCAGATGGAAGCCGAGGCGCTGAACCCCGGCTTTCTGATGCGGATGCGCAGCGGTCGGCCGTGGGTCACGGTCAAGCTCGGCATGAGCCTCGATGGCCGCACCGCGCTCAGCAATGGCGAATCGAAATGGATCACCGGCGAGGCCGCGCGGCGCGATGTCCAGTTCCTGCGCGCCCGCCATCAGGCCATCCTGACCGGCATCGGTACTGTGCTGGCCGACGATCCGCAGCTCACCGTCCGGCTCGGCGATGCCGACTGGCCGGCCTACGTCAACCCGTCCTACCGGCAACCGCCTTTGCGCGTGGTGCTCGACTCCCATGGCCGGTTGCCGCCCGGTCGCAAAATCACCGACAGCTCGGCGCCGACCTTGGTCTGTCACGCCGGCTCCACCCGCGACGACGCCAAGCAGGAACCGGCATTGCCCGGTATGATCACGGCCCTGCGTTGCGCGGGTGTTTCGGGCGCTGACGACCGGGTCGATTTGCCCGCGGTGCTGGCCGCACTGGCCGAGCGGCAAATCAATGCCGTGCTGGTCGAGGCGGGCGCGACCGTGGCCGGGGCGTTTCTCGCTGCCGTGCTGGTCGATGAGCTGGTGCTCTATGTCGCACCGACCCTGCTCGGTGATGCCGCCCGGCCGCTGCTGCAACTGCCGGTATTCAGCGCGTTGCCGCAATGCCCGCAACTGAAGCTGGTTGATGTCCGTCAGCTGGGCAATGATCTGCGGCTGACGTTGCGGCCCTGATTTTCTTGCCGTCATTCCCGCGTAGGCGGGGATCCAGGAATGCTCTCAGCAATGGATGCTGCATGGGTTTACATACTGGCCAGCCAGAAAAACGGCACGCTTTATGTTGGCGTGACCAGTGAATTGCCAAAGCGCATTTGGCAACACAAACAAGAACAATGCGAAGGTTTTACCCGCAAATATGACGTGAAGTCGCTGGTTTACTTTGAACGGCACGATCGAATGCTCGATGCGATTGCACGAGAGAAACAAATTAAGAAGTGGAACAGGGCATGGAAGTTGCGGTTGATTGAAACCGGCAATCCTGAGTGGCGCGACCTGTTTGACGAGATAGCAAAGTAACTGGATTCCCGCCTGCGCGGGAATGACGGGAAATCGATATGTTCACCGGCATCATCCAATCGGTCGGCAGCATTCAGCGCATTGAGCCGCGTAGCGGCGATGTGCTGCTGTCGATTGCGGTCGGCAAACTGGACATGGGCGATGTCCAGCTTGGTGACAGCATTGCGGTCAACGGCGTCTGCCTGACCGCGGTGCGCTTTGATGCGCGGCATTTCGAGGCCGATGTCTCGGTCGAAACGCTGGCGGTGACCACGCTGAAACACTGGAAAGTCGGCACCCGCGTCAATCTGGAAAAAGCACTGACGCCGACCACCCGGCTCGGTGGCCATCTGGTGTCTGGCCATGTTGATGGCATCGGCGAAATCATCAGCCGCCGCCATGCTGCCCGTGCCGACCAATTCACCGTGCGGGTGCCGCATAGCATCAAGCGCTACATCGCGCACAAAGGTTCAGTCTGTGTAGATGGCATCAGCCTGACCGTCAACGCGGTCAATGACGATTGTTTTGAACTGACGCTGGTGCCGCACACCCAGGCCGAAACCAACGCCGCCGATTGGCAGCCCGGTGCGCTGGTCAACATCGAAGTCGATGTGCTGGCGCGTTATCTGGAGCGTTTGCTGCAAGCCGGTGACGGCACAGCGAATGGCGTCACCGAAAGTTTATTGGCGCGGGCCGGTTTTACCGGCGGGCGCTGAACCGATTGCTGCAGGAAGAATTGAACATGGCTTTGAGCAGTGTGCCGGAACTGATCGCCGATATCCGCGCCGGCAAGATGGTCATCCTGATGGATGACGAAGATCGCGAGAACGAAGGCGATCTCGTGATGGCGGCCGAGTGTGTGACGCCGGAAGCGATCAACTTCATGGCGAAATACGGTCGCGGTTTGATCTGCCTGCCGATGACGCGCGAACGCTGCCTGACCCTCGGTCTCGGGCCGATGGTGCAGGCCAATGGCACCCGCCATGGCACCGCATTCACGGCATCGATTGAAGCGGCCGTGGGTGTCTCGACCGGTATATCGGCAGCGGATCGTGCCCACACCATCCGCACCGCGGTGGCGAAAAACGCCAAGGCGGCCGACATCGTCCAGCCCGGCCATATTTTTCCGCTGATGGCCCAGCCCGGCGGCGTGCTGACCCGTAACGGCCACACCGAAGCCTCGGTCGATCTGGCCCGGCTCGCCGGCTTTGAGCCGGCCGGCGTCATCGTCGAGATCCTCAACGAAGACGGCACCATGGCGCGCCGGCCGGATCTGGAAAAATTTGCCGCCGAGCACGGGCTCAAACTCGGTACCATTGCCGACCTGATCGAATACCGCTCGTTGCACGAGAAAACCGTCCAGCAGCTGCAGCAGTGCCGCTGGCCGACCGCCTACGGCGAATTCACCCTCTACACTTATCAAGACACCATCGACGGCGCGCTGCATCACGCCATGGTCTACGGCAAGGTCGACAACGGCAAACCAGTGCTGACCCGGGTCCATGTCGCCGATCCGCTTGCCGACGTCCTGCGTGGCCAGCGCGGTGCCAGCTCGTGGCCGATGGATGCGACCTTGCAGCGGGTGGTGCAGGAAGGCGCCGGTGTCGTGCTGGTGCTGGCTGCGCAAGCCGGCAATGACGAGCAGCTCGCCAAGCTGGCGCGCTATGCCGCCGAAGATCGCGGCGAGTCGGTGCCGCGTCGGGAGCCGGTCGGTGGTTCGCGCCGGATCGGCATCGGCTCGCAGATTCTGAATGATCTGGGCGTGCACCAGCTGCGGCTGATGAGCAAGCCGATCAAGTATTCGCTGTCCGGCTTCAAGCTGGAAGTGGTGGAGTTTGTCGAGCCGTAATGAATTTCCTGTGGGCGCGGGCAAACCCGCTCCCACGGCAGAATAGCTAGCCAATTTGATAGTTGAACAGAAAATTGACAGGAGCCCCGCATGAGCGGCATCAAACAAATCGACGGCGTGTTCACTTCGGCAGATGCCCGCTATGCCATCGTCGCCTCGCGTTTCAACAGCTTCATCGTCGAGCAGCTGGTGCAGGGCGCCATCGACGCGCTGAAGCGGCACGGTGTCAAAGACGAACACATCACCGTGGTGCGGGTGCCGGGTGCGGCGGAATTGCCGTTGGTTTGCCAGAAGCTCGCGGCCAGCAAGAAGCAGGATGCGGTGATTGCGCTCGGTGCGGTGATTCGCGGTGCCACCTACCACTTTGAAGTGGTGGCCGGTGAGAGCGCCAAGGGCCTGTCGCAAGTTGCACTCGCGGCCGGCATTCCGGTCATCAACGGTGTGCTGACCACCGACTCGATCGAGCAGTCGATCGAGCGTGCCGGCACCAAGGCCGGCAACAAAGGTGCCGATGCTGCGATGGCTGCCATCGAAATGCTCAGCGTGCTGAAGCAGATCGGATAATCCGTCATTCACCGCTTTGGCGGTTGTTGTATTCGAAGTTGAGACAGTGAAATGAGCAAACCCTCCGAACGTCGTCAGGCCCGCCGCTTCGCGGTGCAAGCCATCTACTCGTGGCAGATCAACCAGATCGCGCCGCAGCAGATCGAACTGCACATGCTGGAAGATCAGGATTTCAAAGGCTGCGATACCGCCTATTTCCAGCAGCTGCTGCGCGGCGTGGTCGAGCAGAAAGATCAACTCGACAACCTGCTGAAGCCGACCATCCACCTGAAGCTGGAAGAGATCGACCCGGTCGAGCTGGCGATTCTGCGGATGGCCGCGTTCGAAATGAAAGAGCGCCTCGACGTGCCGTACAAAGTCGTCATCAACGAGGCGCTCGAACAGGCCAAGACTTTCGGCGCCACCGACGGCCACAAATTCGTCAACGGCGTGCTCGACAAGCTGGCACGCGTACTGCGCGCCACCGAGGTTGCCGCCAAGTCCCGTCCGCAGTCGTAATCGGTTTGCCCTTCTCGGGCATGTTCGGCCATGGCACCATGGCCATCAGCTTGTGATGGAAGGCTGACATGCCCGGCGAATTCGACGTCATCAAACGCTATTTCACCCGCCCCAGTCGACGCAGCGATGTGCTGCTGTCGGTCGGCGACGATTGCGCCTTGCTGCAGGTGCCGGCTGGTCAGGCACTGGCGGTCAGCACCGATACCCTGCATGCCGGCGTGCATTTTCCGCTCGATACCGACCCCTATGATGTCGGCTGGAAAAGTCTGGCGGTCAACCTGAGTGATCTGGCGGCGATGGGCGCGCAGCCGGCCTGGGCCATACTGGCCATCGGCTTGCCCAGCGAAGATGCTGCCTGGTTGCAGCGGTTCAGCGAGGGTTTTTTTACCCTTGCTGAGGCTCATCAGTTGGCGCTGGTGGGCGGCGATACCACGCGCGGCCCGCTCAGCATCACCGTCACCGTGCATGGTTTTGTGCCATTGCAGCAGGCGCTGCGCCGCGACCGCGCCCAGATCGGTGACATCGTTGCTGTGACCGGCACATTCGGCGATGCCGGCCGGGCGTTGCAACATGCTTTGCAGGAGCGGCCAATTCTCGATGCGGCAGATGCAGCGAGCTTGTTGGCGCGGCTCAATCGGCCGACGCCGCGGGTCGAGATCGGGCTGGCACTGCGTTCGCTTTGCCATGCCGCCATCGATGTGTCGGACGGGCTCGCGCAGGATCTGCAACATGTGTTGAATGCATCCGGCGTCAGCGCCGTCCTGCAGCTGGAACAGATCCCGCTCAGTGCAGCACTGCGTCGGCAAACGCCGGATCTCACCAGCGCGCTGCGTTTTGCCCTGCAAAGCGGCGACGACTACGAGCTCTGTCTCACCTGTGCTCCGGCCAACTGGCCGGCCGCACAAGCGGCCGCCGCCGCGTGTGGCGTGCCACTGACGGCGATCGGTCACATCACGGCAGGCCCGGCGTCCCTGCAACTGAACCTGCACGGCCAGCCGTTTGCACTGAACGGCCATGGCTATGATCATTTTGGTGTCCCGACATGATTCGACCGAGGCACTTCTGGCATTGGCTCGCGGTTGGGTTTGGCAGCGGTCTGGCACCGAAAGCACCCGGCACTTTCGGCACCCTGGCGGCGCTGCCGCTGGTGGTACTGGCCTGGGCCAGCTTGCCGCCGCTCGTGTATGTGTTGCTGACGTTGCCGTTGTTCGCGCTGGGTTGTTCCGCCTGCAACCGCACGGCACGCGATTTTGGCGTCAAGGATCCGGGCGCCATCGTCATCGATGAATGGGTCGGCTTGTGGGCAGGCGCCTGGTGGTTGCCGTTTCACTGGCTCAATGTCTTGCTACTCTTTGTCTTGTTCCGCTTGTTCGACATCGCCAAGCCTTGGCCGGTGTCGTGGGCGGATCGGCGCGGCGAGGGGGGCATTGGCATCATGCTCGACGATTTGCTTGCCGGCTTGATGGCGTGTGCGGTGTTGCATTTGGGATGGCGATTGTTGGCATGAAAATCGGTCAATGGCTCGGCTGCTTGCCGTTGGGTTTTGCCACTGTCGCGGCATTGGCGGCCGAGGTGCGCGTGCTCGGTTTGTTCGATGGCCGCGCGCTGTTGATGATCAATGGCAAACAACAGTTTCTCAAAGCCGGTGATCAGCATGACGGCGTGAAATTGATCCGCGCCGACAGTGCGGCTGCGGTACTGGAAATCGATGGCAAGCGCGGCGAGTACGGTCTGAACAGCGATATCCACACCAGTTTCTCGGCGCCGGAAACGGTGCGGGTACAAATTGCCCGTGACGGCAACGGCATGTTCACCACGGCCGGTGCGATCAATGGTGTGCCGGTCAGCTTCATGGTCGATACCGGCGCCACCACCGTGGCGATGAATGCCAAAATGGCCGAGCGACTCGGCATTTCGTTTCGCCATGAAGGCCGGCCACAAATGGTCCAGACCGCAGCCGGTATGACCTCGGCCTGGCGGGTTTCACTGCGCTCGGTGCGGGTAGGCGAGATCGAGCGGAAAAACGTCGAAGCATTCGTGGTGGAGGCCAAGACCAGTAACGAGATCCTGCTCGGCATGAGTTTTCTGAGCACCGTGAAGATGGAAAAACAGAGCAACCTGCTGGTGTTGGAGGCGCAATACTGATGGCCTTTGCGCTGCCGCCAGCACCGGAATTGTGGCGCGCAGCGCGTGCCGATGCGATAGCAGAGCGGCTGGCGCCCGCGGCGCATTGGTATTTTCAGCACGAGTGGCTGGCGCTGGACCCTTCGCAACATCCCTCATTGCCGATCTGGCTGGCGGCTCCCGACTGTTTGGCTCGTGTCCAGCTTGATCCGGTGTCGCGCTGCGTTGAGGTCGGCACCGGTGCCGCCGAGCCTTTCACGCTGGTGCCGGCGCTGGCCAGTAATCCCACGTTCATCAATGAGCGTACCCTGGCCTATCTTGCGCAGCAGCCGGTGCGGCTGCGGGCGAGCCGGCACCACTCTGCCTGGCAGTTGCGCACCATCTGGCCGACGACATGGCGGCTGGATGTGCAGGCGGCACAGCTGCCGTCGTGGCAGGAATTGGTGCCAATCGGCGAAGCCGGCGCGCAGCAAGCGTTCCGGTGCCATACGCTTTGGCGTCGCGCCGAAAGCGACGGCGACAGTGGCGCCGGCAAGTGGGCCATCGGCTTTATGCTGAACGGCGCGCAGGGTGATGACGATGAAGCGCACGGCGGCCATTTCGCGTTGACGCTCGGTCACTACCGTGACGATGGCGACATAGCCGACTGGCTGGTCGCCAATTTCTACAATCCGGATGTGGTCAGCGAAAAAGGCATCCTGCCGGCGCTGGTGCCAATGGACAATTACCTGGCTGATTTGAACAGCGGCCAGCAGCAATACCGGCCGTCGTGGTTGGTATGCTGTGTGTTGTCGGACGAAGACCTAGCCAGCGCCCTGTATCTGCAGCTGATCGACACTTTCAACCGGCTGTACGATCACCGCCTGCATTACCAGCACACCGACAACAACTGCACCGGTTTGTCGATGGATGCGCTCCGCGCCATCGGCATGCGGGTGCCACTGCGCGGGCCGTCGTCACGGTTGCTGGCACCCTTGCTGTATCTGTCCACGCTGCTGAGGGAACGCTCTGTAGCGGAGGCCCGCAAAGCCAGCCGCTATCTGCTCAGCGAGCAAACCCGGTTGATGCCCTGGCAGGCATTCGAGGCTTGCGTCGAGCATGCGCTCGGTCTGCTGACCCGCGCGCGTCAGCCGAGCACGCCGACCGAGGCGAGTTTCTGCCGGCAAGTGCAAGCCATCTACGGTCTGCATTTTCCGCAACTGCCGTCGGCACGGGCGTGGGGTCGCGAGCCGGCCCGCAGCATTTTTGATTACCAGTCGCGCGTGCCGAAAATGCGGCGCGACTGGAAGATCATTCCGGTGCCGGCGCGTGAACTGCCCATGGCGTTGCGTTACGGCGGTGGTTAAGCTTGCGCCATTCTGTTTGCCATTTATTGGGTGAGACATGCCTGTTCCGCTTGCTACCGGTTCCGAAGTTGCCGACATCTCGCACGTCATTCAGCTGTCGATCGCGCCGGTGTTCCTGTTGACCGGCGTGGGGGCGCTGCTCGGTGTGCTGACCAACCGGCTGGCCCGGGTGATCGATCGCGCGCGCAAGCTGGAAGATCTGCTGCCACATATCAGTGGTGACAAGGAAAAGCGGGTGCATGATGAACTGCACACCCTGTCGAAACGGGCCAAGCTCATCAACCGCGCCATCAGCATGGCTACCAGCTGTGCGCTGCTGATCTGCCTGGTCATCGTCGGGCTGTTCGCCGCGGCGTTTTCCAATACCCGCATCGAGCTTTATATCGGCTGGTTGTTTGTCGCGTCGATGATCGCGTTGATTGGCTCGCTCGTGGTATTTCTGCGCGAGATTTATGTGGCCACGGCAGCGCTGCGCATCGGGCCGCACTGAGCCCGAGCGTTTCTCGCCACGTGCAATAAAAAGGCCGCTGCAGCGGCCTTTTTATTGAGAGAGACGAGGCAATGCCGACGATGCCGTTTCAGCGGGCGGCTGCCACGATGCTGGCGACGGATACGCCGGCTTCGGCGCGCAAGCGAACCGGATCGCCGTGTTCGATAAACCGATCCGGCAGGCCGATGTTGCGCACGGTAATGGCAAGCCCCTGATTAAGGACAAACTCGTTGACGGCGGAGCCGGCGCCGCCGAGCACGGCATTTTCTTCCAGTGTGATCAAGCGAGCGTGCGTTTTCGCCAGCTGGGTGATCAGCTCGCCATCCAAGGGTTTGACAAAACGCATGTCGGCGACGGTGGCGTTCAGTTGTTCGGCAGCGCGCAAGGCGTCGTCGAGCAGCGCTCCGAAACTGAGTATCGCAACCTTTTCGCCCGGGCGGACGATCCGGCCCTTGCCGATCGGCAGCGCAGTGAGGCTTTTCTCCGGGCTGACACCACGGCCGACGCCGCGCGGATAACGCACCGCTGCCGGACCGTTGTGCAGCCAGCCGGTGTACAGCATCTGCCGGCACTCGTTCTCATCGCTCGGTGCCATGATGACCAGATTCGGCACGCAGCGCAGGTAGGACAGGTCAAACGCGCCGTTGTGGGTGGCGCCATCACCACCGACCAGACCGCCACGATCGATCGCGAACAGCACATCCAGCTCCATCAGGCAGACGTCGTGGATCAACTGATCGTAAGCGCGCTGCAAAAAGGTCGAGTAAATCGCCACGACCGGCTTGGCGCCTTCTTTGGCGAGGCCACCGGCCAGCGTCACTGCGTGCTGTTCGGCAATGGCGACGTCGAAATAGCGCTCCGGAAATTCTTTCGAGAACCGGATCAGATCCGAACCTTCGCGCATCGCCGGGGTGATGCCGTAGACGCGGTCATCCTGGGCGGCGATGTCGCAGAGAAAATCGCCGAACACATTCGAGTAGGTCAGTTTGGGTTTGCCGGCTGGCAGGCTGTCTTTGCTCGGGTCGAAAATCGGCACGCCGTGGTAGGCGATCGGATCGTTTTCGGCCGGAGCATAGCCTTTGCCTTTGCGGGTGACGACATGCAGCAGGCGCGGGCCGGTCTGGTTTTTCAGGTTGCCGAGGGTGTCGAGCAGCACATCGAGGTTGTGGCCGTCGACCGGACCGATGTAATGAAAACCGAGTTCCTCGAACAGCGTGCTCGGCAGCACCATGCCTTTCATGTGTTCTTCGGCACGGTGCACCAGCTCTTTCAGCGGCGGCGCGGCGGCCAGCACTTTCTTGCCGCCTTCGCGCACCGCGTTGTAGAAGCGCGACGACAGCAGCTTGGCAAAATAATTATTCAGTGCGCCGACGTTCTCGCTGATCGACATGTCGTTGTCGTTCAGCACGACCAGCAGGTTCACGTCGAGTGAGCCAGCATGATTGAGCGCTTCGAACGCCATGCCGGCGGTCATCGCGCCGTCACCGATGATGGCGACCACGCTGCGCTCATCGCCGCGGGCTTTGGCGGCAATCGCCATGCCGAGGGCGGCGCTGATCGAGGTCGATGAGTGGCCGACCGCAAAGGTGTCGTACTCGCTTTCGGCGGGCGTCGGGAACGGATGCAGGCCGTCGTGCTGGCGAATGGTGTGCAGCTGATCGCGGCGGCCGGTCAGCACCTTGTGCGGATAGGCCTGATGGCCGACATCCCAGACCAGCCGATCATCCGGCGTGTGGAAAATGTAATGCAGCGCAACCGTCAGCTCGACCGTGCCGAGGCCGGCGGCGAAATGGCCGCCACAACGGGAAATGGTGTCGATCAGAAACCGGCGCAGCTCATCGGCCGCCTGAGCGAGTTCGGCCCGTGGCAGCGCGCGCAGATCGGCCGGCGAATTCAGCCGCGACAGTAGTGGGTATTGGGTCAGGTCAGCGGGCATTCTGTTCGATCACCAAATTGAGGAAATCATCGTTCGTGTGTGGACAGGCTGCGCACGACCGGTGATTTCGCCACCTACTCGCGTATCCGTTCGCCCTGAGCCTGTCGAAGGGCGTGGCATTCAGTTTCCTAACTCCGCAGTGACATGATTCCGTCGCTGCGCATTTCAGTGGCCACGGCTCACCACGTAACGGGCGAGCTCGACCAGACGCTCGGTGCGATACGGCAATCCGTTCAGCGCGGCAATCGCCTGCTCAGCGGTGGCGAGCGCGCGCTGCTTGGCTTCGGCCAGGCCGAGCAGTGCCGGAAAGGTCATCTTGCCTTTCTCGACATCGGAACCTTGCGGCTTGCCGAGCGTGGCGGTGTCGGCTTCGATGTCGAGCACATCATCGTGAATCTGGAACGCGAGCCCGAGTGCGTTACCGTACGCAGTCAGCGCCTGCCATTCCGTGTCCTGCCAGCGGCCGGCACAGGCGGCGCCCATCAGCACGCTGGCGGTGATGAGCGCGCCGGTTTTCAGCGCGTGCATGTGCTGCAGTTCGGCGAGCGTCAGCTGCTGACCGGTGGCCGCGAGATCGATGGCCTGACCGCCGCCCATGCCGGCCGCGCCGGAGGCTTTGGCGAGCAATTGCAGCAGTTGCACGCGCACCGCTTCCGCAGGCTCGGACAACGGCGCGCAGGCGAGGTGTTCGAATGCCAGGGTCTGCAGCGCATCGCCGGCCAGGATCGCGGTCGCTTCATCGAACGCGATATGGGTGGTCGGCTGGCCGCGGCGCAGATCGTCGTCATCCATCGCCGGCAGATCGTCGTGCACCAGTGAATAGGCGTGAATCAGTTCAACCGCACAGGCGGCGACATCGAGATCGGCCGCGTCGGCATCACGCAGCGCACCGGCGGCGTAGACCAGAATCGGCCGCAGCCGTTTGCCCTTGTTCAGCGTGGCGTAGCGCATCGCGGCGTGCAGGCGTGCGGTCGGGCCGGTCGCGACCGGCAACATCGCGGTCAGCGCCGCGTCGACGCGCTGCTGGCAGCCGTCGAGAAAAGCAGCCAATGCGGTCATGCCGGATCCACCGCATTGTCGAAGTCGGTCAGGTTTTCCTGTTCGCCCTGTTTGCTCAGCAGTTGCACTTTCTGCTCGGCGGCTTGCAATTGCTGCTCACATTGTCGAACCAGCGCGACGCCGTGTTCGAACTGGCGCAAGGCCTCGTCCAGGTCCAGCTCGCCTTGCTCCATGCGCGTCACCAGCTGTTCCAGTTCTTTCAGCTGGGCATCAAAGCCGGCAGCAGGTTTCTTGGCCATGTCAAAACCCGGTCGGGAGGGCGGTTTGTCGAGGGGCGCTATTGTCGCTGATGCGACCAGTGCCGGCCAAGCGCTTTACCACGCCGGCTGGCGGGATAACTGCCGAAGCTTTCACGGCAGTGCCGGGAAAACGGGCTATCGTTGTGGGGCTGGCCGCGGCAGGACGTCGTGACCGGCGGATCGGCGGAACGAGGACGGAACGGTGTTGGATTGGGCGACCTTGCTCGGTGGTTTGGGCGCGATTGGTGTGCTGGTGGCGGCGCTGTGGTTCGGCGGCGATATCGCCGGCTATCTCGATTGGCCGTCGGTGCTGATCGTCGTCGTGGGCAGTCCGCTGGTGGTGCTGAGCCGGTTTCGCGGTCGCGACTGCCTGCTGGCGCTGCGCAGTGCCGGCCGGGCCCTGCGCGATGTGCTGCCGGCCGCGGCCGATCTGGTCAGCGAAATCGGCCGGCTGGCCGAGCAGGCCCGCAAAGGCGGCCTGCTGGCGCTGGAGTCGGCGGTGGTCAGCGACGGCTTCATGCAGAAAGGCATCACCCTGATGGTCGATGGTCACGACAACGAGGCTGTGCGGACCGCGCTGCAACGCGAACTCGCGATGGAGCAACACCGGCACCAGCGCGCTGCCCAGGTCTTTCGCAGCCTTGGCGATGTGGCGCCGGCACTCGGCATGGTCGGTACCCTGATCGGCCTGGTCGCGATGCTGGCCAATCTCGACGATCCGAAATCGGTCGGTCCCGGCATGGCGGTGGCGTTGCTGACCACGCTGTATGGCGCGCTGATCGCCCAGATCATTGCATTGCCGATTGCCGACAAACTGAATCTCATCGCGCAGAACGAAAAACGCCTGCGTCTGCTGGTGATGGACGGCCTTGCCGGCATCCAGGCCGGCAACAATCCGCGCGCCATCGTGGCCCAGTTGCAAGCCTACGTTGACCCCTCGCCGGAGGCGCGCGGCTGATGTGGGACGAGGACGAAATGCCCGCCGCCAGCGGCGCGCCGGCCTGGACCGTGACCTTTGCCGATCTGATGTCGCTGTTGCTGTGCTTCTTCGTCTTGCTGCTGTCGTTCTCGACCATGGACGTCATCAAGTTCAAGGCGATCGCCAGCTCGCTGCAGGCGACGCTCGGCGCCGAGGCGGCGCCGCTGATCGTGCTCGACACCGTGGCGCCGGCGATTGAACAGCCGGAACCCGAGGTGCCGGCGCTGACGCCGGACGAAGGCGAGCTGGCCGAGCAATCGGTCGAACCGCCGCCGGAACCGACCACCGAAGCGCCGCCGCCGGTGCTGGATCTGGCCACCGCGGCGCAGGAACTGGCGGCTCGGGAACAAGCGGAAACCGAACAGCTGGCGCGCGATCTCGCCAGCGCCCTGACCGCGGAAATCGTCGCCAACCGGATCGAGCTGGTGGCCGAGGGGCGCACTATCACCTTGCGTATCCGCGAAAACGGCAGCTTCCCGTCCGGCGAGGCCGAGTTGCAGACGCCGGTGCGCGCGGTTCTGCAGCGGGTGCGCGAACGGCTGGCTGGCACGGAAGGCAAAATCGAAGTGGCCGGTCACACCGACAACCAGCCGATCGAGACCGATCGGTTCCGCTCCAACTGGGAGTTGTCGGCGGCGCGGGCCGTGTCGGTGGCGCATGAATTGATGCTCGGTGGACTGATCCCGCCGCAGCGCATCACGGTGTCCGGTTACGCCGACACCCAGCCGGTCGCCAGCAATGATCGCGACACTGGTCGAGCTCAGAACCGGCGCGTGGAGATCGTCATTCGCCGCTAGCCGCGCTCCGTGCGCCTTTCACTGGCAGGCTCAGCCGGCCGAGCGCTGCTGACGTTCGCGGGCCGTGAGAAAACTCCAGGCGACGAACCGACTCTGTTTCTGGCCTTGGCGCATCGTCACCGTTTGCTGCGCACGCACCTGCGCCCGCTCCAGTGCCCGATAAATCGCCGGCAAATGCTCGCTGCGCGACACCAGACTGGTAAACCAGCCTACCTGCGCCGCCACGGCTTGGCTGTCGGCAATCATCCGCAACAGAAAACCGGTTTCGCCGCCGGCGCAGGCCAATTCATTGTGCTGACCGCCGAAATTCAGTGCATCAGGCGGCGGCGCGGTGCGAGCGTTGCGCTGATGACCTTTGCGTGCCGCGCTCTGCCTTAGCCCGCGCCATTTTCGCGCGGTGTCGGCGGCGGCCGCTTCGAGCGAGGCGTGAAACGGCGGGTTGCAGACCGTCAGGGCAAACCGTTCGTCGGGTGCGAGTACGCCGGTGAAAATCCGCTGCGGATCGGCTTGCTGGCGCAGCTGAATCGAACCGGCCAAGGCGGGATTGGCGGCGAGGATGCGGGCGGCGTTGGCGAGCGCCTGCGAGTCGATGTCGATGCCGACGAACTGCCAGCCGTAATCGTGCTGGCCGAGCAGCGGATAAACCAGATTGGCGCCAGTGCCGACATCAAGCACGCGGACACGTTCGCCGCGCAGCAGCTGGCCACTCGCGTCAGCGGCGAGCAGATCCGCCGCGTAATGCAGATAGTCGGCGCGGCCCGGGATCGGCGGGCACAGGTAGCCGGGCGGAATGTCCCAGTCCCGCACGCCGTAATGCAGGCGCAACAGCGCCCGATTCAGCGCCTTGACCGCCGCCGGATTGGCGAAGTCGATGGACTGATTGCCGTAAGGGTTGCGGCGCAAATGCGGCCCCAGTGTCGGTTCGACCGCGGCCAGTGCCGGCAAGTCGTAGCTACCCTGATGGCGGTTGCGCGGATGCAGCAGGCCTTTGTCTGAGCTTCGGGTAGCGGTGCGTGAAGGCGGTTTTGGCATCGTGATGGCGGCGGCCGTTGACCAGGGCGGCCCGGGGTTGCGGGCCATGCGAGGCATTGGGCGCCGCATTTAGCCAAGGACCACGGCAACAGGCAAGCGGCACCTGTTGATATTGGTTGCAAATGAGAATCGTTATCAAATAAGCTCAAGCCTGACCTGCTCCCGTTCATCGAAGGAGGCGGCTGGCATGTTGTGCGAACTCCGGGCCATGGCCGATGGCAATGGCTGCCTGCATCTGTGCGTTGGTGCCAATGGCGCCGACTGGTTGCATTACGTCTGGCGTGGCACGGAACTGACCGTGCGCACCGCCAGCGGCGAGCGGCGGGTGTCCAGCCGCGCCGCCATCAAGCTGATGCTGCGCGAACTGTGGCTACAGGAGTCGGCGGTGTCGACGCTGGCGAACTCGGAAACTGGCCGGACGGAGTCGTCGCGATGACCGGGATGACCGCCGATACCAGTCACCGCTGGCTCTGCCCACGCCATCGTGCGCTGATCCGGCAGGACCCGGAGGCCGCGCTGACGCTCTGGCAGCTGCTGCAACGGGCGGCCGCCGAGGGCCGTTTGACTAGTCCGACTCTGCAGCTTGCGCGCTGGCATGTGGCGCTCGACATCGTCGCGGCCTTGCGCGGTCACGGTCACCCGCAGGCGCTCGCTTGTCTGCAGGTGATTGCCGGCGCGCTGGTGCCGATGCGGTCCGGCGATGACGGTCTGCTGCTGCGCTTGCATCAGCTGCTGTGCGAGCAGCCGGCGGCCCACGCGTCGGCCGCTGAACGCCGGGAACTCGCTGGCTGGCTGGATCTGCTTGAGCTGCGTCTGCTGGGCGTGGATCCGTGCCGGTTGACCGCGCCGTCAATGGCGCTCAGTTAGCGCGGTGACGCCGCAGTAGCCGTCTCGGTTTATAGTGTGCGCTTGCCCGGCCTCAGGATGCGTTGCCGTGTGGAGTCGCTTGATTGGAATGGCGCTGTTGCTGTGTTGCCCGCTGGGGCCGGCGGTCGCCGAGGATTTGCGTTTTCAGCGTTTCTATATCGAGCAGGGCTTGTCCGATGGCCACGTCAAAGCGCTGCTGCAAGATCAGCGCGGCTTTCTCTGGCTCGGTACCCGCAACGGCCTGAACCGCTATGACGGCCATCGCTTCCAGAGCTATTACGCCCGGCCGGGTGACGCCACCACGCTGCCGTCCTCCGATATCAATGCGCTGATGCAAACCGACGCCGGTGAACTGTGGATCGGCACCGCCGATAACGGGTTGGCGCGCTTCGACGATCGCAGTCAGCAGTTCGAGCGGGTGGCGCTGCCGGGCGGCAGTGGCAGTCGCCGCATTCACCATTTGTTGTTTGACGGGCAGGTGCTGGTCAGCACCGATGATGGTCTGTGGGCGCAGCAGGACGACGGCCGCTTCAGCCAGATCGCCGGCAGTGCCGGTTTGTCGCTGCGGCAAACCGTGCGACTCGCAGACAGTCGCTGGAGCATCGCGCCAGATGCGCTCTGGTGGCAGCAACGCAACGGCCAGTTGCGGCTCGCGGCCGAACGCTTTCCGGCATTGGCGGCACTGGCCGGTCGGCGTTTGCAAACGCTGTTTGTCGATGGCGAGCAGCAACTGCTGCTCGGCACCGATAGCGGCCTGTTTCTGTTGCGGCTCGACACCGGCAGTCTGGAAGAAAAGCTGGCGCAATGGTCGCCTGACCCCACCGCCAGTGGCCGCAATGTGCTGAGCCTGCTGCGCGATCGCAGCGGGCAATTGTGGATCGGCACCCGCAACGGCGTGCTGGTGCGCAGCAACGACGGCCAGCGCGTCGCCCATTACAGCCAGGATCCGAATGATCCGCTGTCGCTGGCCGATGAGCGGCCGTTTGCGCTGCTCGAAGATCGCGATGGCCTGATCTGGTTGGGCGGGCTCAATGGCATGTCGCTGCACAACCCGACTACCCGGCAATTTGAGTTGCTGCGTCAACACAGTCGCGCCAACGCGCTGCGCAATGCCTCCGTCATGAGTGTTTACGAGGACAGTTTCGGCCAGCTATGGGTCGGCACGTTCGGCGCGCATCTGCATCGGTTCAGCGCCGACCGGCAGCGGCTTGATCTGGTGTCGGTGCAGCGCGATCAAGACGGTCAGCGTGATGACCTCGTGCTCGGTCTGCTTGAGCATCCGCGCGGCACCTTGTGGGCGGGCCAGCGCACCCGCGGTCTCACCCGCATCGATCTGCAAACCGGCCAGGCTACGCCCGCCAAACTGGCCAGCGAAAACCCGATCAATCTGCATGCCATCACTGTCTACGATCTGGAGCCGGCTGACGACAATAGTCTCTGGCTCGCCACCCGGCTCGGCTTGGTGCGCTACGACATGGACAGCGGTCGTGCCCGTTTGTTTTCGCCGCCGGGGGCGGCCGGTGACAGCAACGACAGCTGCCTGTACACGATCAGTCCGGGCCTGTCCGGCGAGCTCTGGCTGGGCGGCTGCAGTCGCGCCGGTTTGCTGCGTTTCGATCCGCAATCGGCGACCTTTCAACGCTGGCAATATCATCCGGATGATCCGCACTCGCTCAGTTCGGACAGCGTCACCTCGATTCTGGTCGAGAACTCCGGCCGCCTGCTGCTGACCACCGAAGGCGGCGGTCTCAACGTATTCGATCCGGGCAGCAAACGGTTTACCAGTTATCGGATGCAGGACGGTTTGCCAGTCGACACCTTGTGGGGCGTGCTGCGCGAACGCGATGGCGTCTACTGGTTGTCCAGCAACCGTGGTTTGGTGCGCTTTGACGAAGCCGGCAAGCGCTTTCTGACGTACACGCCGGCGGATGGCATTCAAGGCGATGAATTCAATCTCGGCGCGTTTCACGCCGGTCGTGATGGCCGCTTGTATTTCGGCGGCGTCAGTGGCTTGACCGTGTTCAGGCCGGAAGCCTTGGTGCCGATGGCGCCACTGCCCTCACCGGTGTTCACCTTGCTGCGTCTGCGCAACGAACCGGTGCCGTTTGCGGCGCGCGCCGAGCGGGCGTTGGTGACCGAGCCGGAACTGAAACTCGGCTACGACGACACTTTGTTCAGCGTCGAATTTTCTGCACTCAGTTTTGCCCATCCCCGCACGCTCGAATACAGCTACCGACTGAAAGGCTTGGATGAGCGCTGGATCACCACCAACGCCGATGCCCGGCAGGCGAGCTTCTCCAGTCTGCATGACGGCAAATACATTCTCGAGGTGCGCGCGCGCGATGGCCGCTTCGGTGAATGGAGCCCGCCGGCGCAGCTGCACATCGAAGTGGCGCCGCCGTGGTGGCGCAGCGGCTGGGCCTATCTCGGCTATGTCGCGCTGGCGGGCGTGCTCCTGGTGATGCTGCTGCGCTGGCGCAAGCAGCGCTGGGAAATGCAGCACGCGCGCTTGGCCGCTGAACAGGCGCGGCAAGCCAAAAGCGATTTTCTCGCCACCATGACCCACGAACTGCGTACGCCTCTGAATGGTGTTTTGGGTTCCCTGCAATTGTTGCTGCGCACGCCGCTCGCGCATGAACAGCGCGAGCATGCCAGTACCGTTGACCGCTCGGCGCGTGAGCTGCTGCAGCACATCGATGATCTGCTCGACTATTCGCGTCTGGAAGCGCGCCGGGTCGAGTTGAAACCGGAGCCGATTGATTTGCCCGAGCTGGTGCAGGAAGTACTGGCGGCGCAGCGGCCGCGCGCCAGCGAAAAAGGCCTGGCACTGGAGCTGAACATCGCACCGGCGTTGCCGCGTTTCTGGCTGGCAGATGGGCAGCGCCTGCGCCAGATCCTGGCGCAGCTGCTCGGTAACGCGATCAAGTTCACGGTCCGCGGCGGCGTGCTGGTGCAAGTCGAGGAAGCGTCCGGCGCCTTGCAGATCACCGTACGTGACACCGGCATCGGTATGGACAAGCAAACCCAGGCGCACTTGTTCGAGCGCTTCAGCCAGGGTGAAACCGGCTGGAACCGTCGCTATGCCGGCAAGGGCTTGGGGCTGGCCTTGGCACGTGAACTGATTGAACTGATGCAAGGCCGCATCACCGTCAACAGCATAGTCGGCACCGGCTCCGAATTCGTTGTGCAATTGCCGCTAGCCATCACGGCCGCGCCGGCTACGTCTCGCGCCGGCTCAGCAGCGATATCGGCCATCACTGGCGAGCGCCGCGCGGCGCCGCGGCAAGCGCCGTCCACCGTCGCGCCAGCGACTGCACCGGCGCGACCGGCGGCAACAGCGCCGGTGCAGTCGGTCGCGCCGGCCGCTGTGCAAGTGCCAAGTGGTTTGTCAGTATTGCTGGTCGAAGACAACGCCATCAACCGGCAAGTTGCGCAGCGCATGCTGGAAAAGCTGGGCTGCACCGTGACTGCGGTGGATGACGGTCAGGCCGCACTCGATGCGGTTCAGCGTGACGGCCAGTTCGCCTGCATCTTCATGGATTGCCAGATGCCGGTCATGGACGGATTTGAAGCGACCCGACAATTGCGCGTGCGCGGGATCAACACGCCGGTCATCGCGGTCACCGCCAACATCATGGCCGGTGACCGCGAGCGCTGCCTCGCCGCCGGCATGACCGACTATCTTGCCAAACCGATTTCACTGGAAAGCTTTGCGCAAGCGCTGCAGCAAAATATTGCTGCAGAGGCTTGACCGATAGCGGCTCTTCCCGAGCCGCTATATGTAAAGTTCCCGTTTGTCTGCGTGCTCAATTGACGTTTCAAAGGACGGTGATTAGCCGCTGCCACCATCCTGTCGGCAAATCGTTTATGGGGCAAGGGTGGAAGATGCCCTTCCTATCAACGGACGCAGCTGGCACCAGTCCACCTGCACAAATTGTCGCTTGCAAGCGTTTGAAGCGAGTGCGCCCATTAGGGCGAATCCCGCAGCGACTACAATTGGCAGCCATGGGTCGACTTGCCGCTGCGCGACCACGATGACGACAACAAGCAACAGGATCAGCAACATCATCAGAGCTATGGCTGACACCCAACTCCAACCACGCAAACGCGCAAGATGGCCTGCGTTCAAGCTAAACCAGACCACGCTGGTACATAGGAGTGTAGTGGCTGCAGCTAGGGTGAAGCTCAAACTATTGAATTGCGCCACCATGCCGAAGTAAAGACCGCTGACCAATAATGCGATGAGGGTCTCTTGCAAGGTCATGCGCGAAACGTGCTGCCAGATCTGCAGGCGGCTACCGCCACTGCGCAGCCACAGCAACCGGGTGCGGGCGATCCACTCGCGGGTGTAAAAACTGACCATGGTGCTACCGAATACGCCCATGGTCAGCCAAGCGTCGGTAGAAAGCCCGGCGCGTTGCCGCTTGCTGCCGTGCACAAAATCCAGTACCTCAAAAATTATGTTGAGTAGTACTGGAAATAAAAAAAACGCAAGAAAATGCAGCAAAAAACGATTACGCCAATTGTCGTAGGCCCCGCGTAGTACGCTGCCACTGGCACTTCGCATACCGCTGAAACTAAGTTTTCCGTCCAACCACGTCTGATGCTGTTGCTGACTCAGTTCGGGGTTTTGCAGTTGATTGATGATGAAAGTCGGGGTCGGGATATGGCGAGCGTAGCGCAGCCACAACACAAACCCTATCCAAGCTGCAATGGCGACTCGCAGTACCAATGTATTACCGACATCGGTCATGGCCCAGTTGACGAGCGCTTTGTTTTCGAGTAACTGAAGCAGTGCCATGACCAAAATCCAGATGCCGATGGCGCCTGCTTTAAAGCGCTGAAGCCATTGCGCAAGTAGCCAGTATCCCGACAAGGCGCTAAACAGCAGAATGGTCATCTCTATCGGCTTGGCATGTTGGCCAAGAACCAATAGCAAGGCAAACCACAGCGAGACCAGAACGCAGAGTACCAGCAAACTGGCGCCAGCAACGCGACGTAAGTTCGGGACCATCGCCATGTGTCGGCCGCTGATTAGCTGGCGAAACGCCAGTGGCATCAAGATCACCGGGAATAGCAACGCTATCCCGGAGCCGGCCGACATTAAGACTAAACCGCCAGCGCTGCTGGGGCTCAGTACTTCCCACATGACACCGGGCAATACCAGACAGGCACCAAAAATGAACAAGCCGCGGACCAAACGCTGCCAGAAGAGCAGGTAAATACAAACTTTGAAGAGCGTACTTATCATGGTGAACATCCAGATCAGCGAGCAGTTAGGTGGGCGTGGTCAAACGGCTGAGCATCACTGGTTTGATCTGGCACCAGTCCACGAGGCGGAAATGCTGTTGGCTGCCGCGTCGTGACACCCCGCCGAGCAGTACAAATCCCACGCTCAAGCTGGCTACGGGCCAAATTGCTTTCGTCACAAGCGTGGTCACGATCAGTGCGCCGGCGACTAACATGAGTGCGCTGTATGTGAGGCCTGCGACAAGGTTTCCGGTCAGTCGCACCCGCAGGTACTGCGTCAGATACTGCAAACAGAACAGACTGGTGCCATACAGCAAGACAAACCACACACCGTACTGAATTGGCATGGCGGTCAGCAGCCAGACCATGCCCGCGTAAAAAACACTCGCAACGACAGAAACCCGCCATTCACCGCGCAGCATGAGGTCGAGTTGCTGCCACAGCGCCATCCGATCGCCAGGACATCGGAGCCACAAGTAACGCATACGAGCGACGCTTTCGCGGCTGAGGAAACCGCCAATCAAGCTGCCATACAAACCCATTGCCAGCAGCACGATAGGTTCGAGTCCCAGATCCGCTACTGGCTTGCCCTTCATGAGTGCTGGCACCAGCAGAACCACCGCAATCATTAGCGGCATTATCGTCAGCATCAAAATCTGCAAACCGAAGCGGTTTTTCAGGTTGTAATACGCGCCCAATAACAGTGTGTTTGTCGCCGAGCGGGTTCCAGTGAAGCCCCACTTCAGAACATTGGTTGGCACATGGATTTCATTGTTGCCTCGATTATCTCTTTGCTGCATCAGACCAACGGTGAAGCGCCGAATAGTGCGTGCTTGCCGCAGCCAACGCAGTAGCAGCAACCAGCCGATGATGGCAACGACTAAGGCGAACAACAATCCGAGCGGGTCATGCCATAGCGACCGGATGGCCGGTAACTGCCAGACCTGACTGATCACGACCAGCAGCAACCAATACAGCGCAGCACCCCAACGACGACTGAGCCACCACTGACTGAGCCACCACTGACTGAGCTGCAGGAACAATGACGCGAACACAAAGCAGGTGACCAAGACCTGCCACTGCCACCCGTACTTGGTAAAGCCCAGAGCCAGCGCAAATGCGCTGCTGGCCACAATGACCAGCAAAAACAGGGCGAGCCCCGCTTTCAGGCGCAAATACGGTAGTAGCGCCGTGCGCGGGTTGCTGATCAACTGGCGAAAGCCAGCGCTGCCTGCCATGACCGGAAACAGCCACATCAGCACCGACCCCAGCATGACCAACAGTGATGTCAGAGGGTCGGCGCCTGCGTAACCGAACCCGATCACGCCTGCCAGCGTCATCAAAACGCCCAGGCCAAACACCGGGCGCATGATGGGTTGCCAGAACAGGTAGTGGCGAAACAGTAGCCAAACCTGTTTCATGCGTGCAGCTCCAGAAAGATATCTTCCAGCGACAGCGGTTCCACCACGGCGTTCAAGCCGGATTGCTGCAGCAACTGCTGGTGATACTCGCTCCAGTGACTGAGCGTCAGCACTTGAATGCCGTGTTCGCTGCGACGGTGCAGGATGCCGGCGTCCTGAAAGCCTGCTGGCAGTTTGGCGTCGGCCGGCAGGCGCAGGCGGACGGTGCGTTCTTTCAGGGTATCGAGTGCGTCGTCGACCAAGAGGCCGCCGTCCTTCATGATCCAGACTCGGCTCGCGACCCGCTCCAGATCGCTGACGATGTGGGTGGAGAACAGCACCGTGCGATCGCCATTGCTGGCCAGGGACACGATCTCTTTCAGGAACTGGCGGCGCGCCATCGGGTCCAGACTGGCGACTGGCTCATCAAGGATGATCAGTTCCGGTTCATGGCCGAGTGCGGACAGGATGGACAGTTTCTGCCGTTGCCCGACCGACAGCTTCTGGATCATGGTGTCGAGCGGCACGGACCATTCTTGGGCCAGGCGGTCGATAAGCTCCTGATTCCAGCTCGGATAGAATTCGGCAATCAAACCCAGATATTGCTTGCCGGTCATCTGTGGCAGCAGTTCGTCCTGTTGCGGCACAAAGCCGACTTTGTGTTTCAACTTTTCATCGACGATCAGCGCACTTTCGCTACCAAACAGTCTGACGCTGCCGGCATCGGGGAGGGCGAAGCCGAGCGCGGTCTCCAGCAACGTAGTTTTGCCGGCGCCATTGAGGCCGAGCAGGCCGATCACTTCGCCACGCTGGACGCTGGCGCTTATGCCTTTCAGTACCGATTTGTCGGCAAAGCGCTTGTGCAGGCCCTCGATGCTCAAAACAGATTTAGTCATGCGTTTTCTCCATCGCCCGACGCACGAGGCCGAGCACATCGTCCGTGGACAGTTGCAATTGCTTGGCCGCCTGCGCCAGCTGCTCCGTTTGCGGTTGCAGCCGCTGCAGGCGATCGGCCTTGCTTTCTTTGCTGTGTGCTTGCGCCGCAACGGTCATCGGTTTGCCGCGCTGGCGTTCTAATAATCCTTCCGCTTCCAACAGGCTGTAGGCTTTGGAAATGGTCATCGGGTTGACGGCATGCAGCAGCGCCAGCTCGCGCACCGACGGCAATTCGGCGCCGGCTTTCAATTGACCGCCCGCGACCAGTAAGCGCACCTGATCAATCAGCTGCTTGTAAATGGGAATGCCGGACTGCGGATTCAGCGTGAACATGATGAAGTCATGACTCGTTTTGCTCGCTTGCCTTGTTCGCCGTTCATCTATTGTCGTCCCGGCCCGGCGTAAACGAGCAGTCGGGTTTGCGCCGACTCGCCGCCACGCCGAATACGACCATTGGTCCGATCATCAGCAGCATGAACTGGGCAATGCGCTGCTGGCCGCCCAGCGCCAGCAACAAAGTCAGCACCGGCATGAGCAGCATCAGCGCCAGCAGCTTGCCCGGCAGTTTGCGCGGGGCATCGCTGCCGTTTCGGTGCCGGTCGTTCGGCTTATTCCACATAGCCACTCCGGAAACCTTCAATAATCCCCTCCGCAAACTCAACAGGAGCTGCGGAGACGTACAAGGCAATCGCCCCAATGACCAGCAAATCACGCCGGTTTTTGCGATACCCGATGACTAGCAAAAGTACGCCAGTTACAAACAGGCTCAGTTCAATCCAGAAGGCCATGTGGAGTCCTTGCGTTGAGGGTGGATGTTGACCGCACAGACCGTCGACGGCGTGGGCGGCCAAGCAGCAACAGCGCGGCCAACAGTGCCGGCACGGCAAGCAGCCATTCGGCCATTGCCGACTGGGCTGGGACAACGCCGAGCAGCACGATGATGAGCGGCAAGGCCGGTGCGAGCAGCGCGACCAGAGCCTCGGCGCTGCGAGTGACCAGCGTGGGGCGGGAGCGCGCCATGGCGACCTCGTCATTGCCTATGTGTATATTTACAGTAATACACTGATGCACGAGCGGCAAGGGCGATTTCGTAGCGTTTTGTAGTGACAGGTAAGCGGCAGGGTAGTGACAAGGACACGGCCGTCTGCCGATGCCTCACTCGCCGATGGCGCCGGCATAGGCAGACAGGACCGCTTGGCGGGTGCTCGCGCCGGCCGCGACCGAGGCGGTGAGACGGGTCAGAACGGCCGCAACACGGCCAGCAAGATGATGGCGATGAGCGGGATCACCGGGATTTCGTTGATGGCGCGGTAAAAGCGCTCGCTGCGCTGGTTGCGGTCGGCGGCAAAGTCGCGCAGCAATCGGCCACACCACACATGAAAGCCGATCAGCAACAACACGAAGACCAGCTTCAGATGCAGCCAGCCCTGCTGCTTGAACCACTCGATGCCATAGCCATGGATGGCGGCAAGTCCGAGCGCGATGGTGACGATGGCGCCCGGTGTGGTGATGGCCCAGTACAGTTTGCGCTCCATGATTTTGAAGCGGGCATTGTTGTCGGCATCCTTGACCTGGCAGTGATAGACAAACAGCCGCGGCAGATAGAACAGGCCGGCGAACCAGGTCACCATCGCAATCATATGAAACGCTTTAATCCACAGCACAGTGCCATCCTCACGGCCGCGTGACGACGCGGTCGTCATCAGTGTTTGTAAGTGTAGAAGTGTTCGATTTTGCCACGTGTCACGATGCCGGCGATCCGTTCCTGGTTGCCGCGCTGATAGACGTAGGCGGCATCGACCTGTTTTTCGTCCATGCTGTCGAGCGCTTCGGCCAGCGTTGCCTGCAGGTTGATGGCAGTCAACGACTCACGTTTGCCCGGAATATCCAGCAAGTTGAGTGTCTCGCCATCTTCTTCCAGCAGCGCGCGCGCCAGATCGGTGGCATGCATCAGTGCGACCGGCCAGTTGCCATCCCGCACCAGCAACCAACGCGGCTCGCCGCGCAACAGGATCTCGGCATCATGGCGGCTGATCTGCTTGCTGACCAGCACGAAACTGGTGTCCATGACCGTGCCCACTGCGGCGCGCCGCAGCAGCTCTTTCAGCGGACTGACCCGCACTTCGACCCCGCGTATTGCCAGCAGCGTATGAATGATCGACCGCTGCTTGAAGCCATGACTGACCACGAGGTTGGCGATCACCACCGTCAGCATGCCGGGCAAAATGATGTTGGGATTGCCGGTCAATTCCAGCAGCGCCATCAGCGCGGCGAGTGGTGCTTGCAGCGTCGCCGACATCAGCGCGGCGAGTCCTAACATGGCATACAGGCCGCTGCCGGAATGCGGTTCCGGCAGCAATGCCGTCACCACCGTACCGACCAGGCCACCGAGTGTGGCGCCGATGAACAGCGACGGGCCGATCGCGCCGCCCGGCACACTCAAGCCGCTGCAGAGCGTGGTCGCAATGGTTTTGCCGATCAGCGCGAACAGCAGAATGGTCCACGGCAATTCGCTGTGAAAGCTGGCGGTCACCGTGTCATAGCCGGTGCCCATGATCTCGGGCACCACCAATGCCAGCAGGCCGATGATGATGCCGGCGATGGCGGGACGGGTCCACAGCGGCCACGGTCGGGTCTTGGTCGCGACTCTGGTCGTGGCGGCGATGAAACCGCTGGACCAGAGTCCGGCGAGCAGGCCGAGCAGTACGATGGCCGGGATCTCCCACATCGAAATCAGATCCAGCGCGGGCACTTCGTAGGCGACATAATTGCCGAACGCCAGTCGCGCCATCAGCGTGGATACCACGGCAGCAAGAATGATCGGGACGAAGGTGGCGACGGTGTACTCCATCATCACCACTTCGAGCGCAAAAATAACGCCGGCGAGCGGCGTGTTGAAACAGGCGGCAATGGCGGCGGCGGCGCCGCAACCCACCAGTACGCGCAAGCTGTTGTTCGGCAGCCGCAAATACTGGCCGGTGACGCTGGAGACCGCGCTGCCGAGGTGTATGGCCGGGCCCTCGCGGCCGACCGGCATGCCGCAGGCCAGCACCAGACCGCCGGCGAAGAACTGCACCAGGGCGTTCTTGACCGGCATGTGGCCCTGATGCTCGGACAGGCGCTCCAGCACATGGCCGACGCCGACTGCACGCACATGGCGCGGCAGCCAATGCAGCACCACGCCAATCACCAGACCACCGATGACCGGCAGGGCCAGTCGCAGCTGCCAAGGTAGCGATTCGAAATCTTGATCACGGACTTGCTGGCCGAACCAGAGCAGAATGGCGGCATCGGTGTAGATGCGAAACAGCAAAATCACGCCACCGGCGAGCACGCCGACGAGCAGGCCAAGCAGCGCCAGCAGCAGCAGGGCATCCATCCCCGCCAGCCGTAGCCGGGCCCGCTCCATCAATGACATAATCCCGCCGGTTTGCCATGAAACTTCTGTGGTGGATTGTAGAGGACCTGTTGTTGAAGAACAAAGTTGTTGCGTCGATACCATGTGTCATGGCGTCAGCGCACCGTTAAAAAGGTCGCTTGGGAAATTCCATGAAGAGCACAACATCACAATATGTCGTTGTCGAGCGCAAGCCGCGCAGCTGGCATCTGCGCCGCTGGTTGCTGGTTCTGCTGGTGCTGGCCGCGGTGTTCGTCGCCGGACGCGTTGAAGACTACTACGTGCGCCGGCAACTGGCCGAGGAGCGCGCCAAACTCAGCGCCCAGGTCAGCGCACTGGAGCGTGAGCTGGCGCTGGAGAAGCAGACGCGCACGGCGCTGAGCCAATCACGCCAGATCGATCAAATGGCATCGAGCGAGCTGCAGACCACGTTGAAGGGGCTGCAAGACAAAGTCAAAGAGCTGGAAAAAGAGAACACCTTTTATCGCAGCATCATGAATCCGAGCGGTGAGAAAAGCGGCTTGCAGATCGAGTCGTTCACGGTGCTGCCGCTGGCGGCCGATCGCGTGCGTTATCGGCTGGTGCTGGCACAGCTGCGCAGCCATGAAAAGAATTTGCGGGGTCGCGTCCAGGTGCAGGTGATCGGCACCGACAACAAAGCGGTCGACTTGTTCGTGCTTGCCGGCGTGAAAGGCGAATCACAGAAATTCGACTTCCGTTACTTCCAGAATATCGAGGGCGAAGCGACGCTTCCGGCCGGGTTTGTCCCGCGGGAAGTGCGGGTCAGTGCCAATCAGGATGGCCTGCCAGCGGTCGAACGTCTCTTCGCCTGGCCACAACCGGAGCAGCAAAATGTTCAATGACAAGAAAAAGGGCGTCAAGTTGGTGCGCGGCGGCAGCGTGGATACGCTGATCTCGCCCAACACCAGCTTGACCGGCAATATCCGCTTCACCGGCGTGCTGTACCTGGACGGCACGCTCGAAGGCAACATCGAGTCGGATGACCCGAAAGCGCTGCTGACCATCGGCAATTCCGGTGTCGCCAAAGGCGAGGTCCGGGTGCCGAATGTGGTGATTCATGGCAAGGTTGAAGGTGATGTCTACGCCAATGCCCATGTTTCGCTGAGCGCGGACGCCCGCATCCACGGCAATGTCTACTACCACCTGATCGAGATGAGCATGGGCGCCGAAATCAACGGTCAGTTGGTGCACAAGCCGACCGAACCGCCGAAGGGGTTGGAGCACAAGCCCGAGTAATCCCCGGCCAGCGGGCCGATTTGCGTCGGCCCGTCGCTTTATCCGATAATTCCACTCAGGTTTTCTGGCTCCCGCCTGTTCTGTACAGGCGTACCCACCGAGCCTGCAGGAGTGGTCATGACCTTAGCTACCGATATTTCCCCCGCTGCGTCGAGTCCGATGACGTTCTCGGCCGCGGCCGCTGCCAAGGTGCGCAGCCTGATCGAAGAAGAGCAGAACGAGAACCTGAAACTGCGGGTGTTCGTCACCGGCGGTGGCTGCTCCGGTTTCCAGTACGGCTTCACCTTCGATGAGAACCAGGCCGAAGACGATACCGAGATCCTGCGCGACGGCGTCAAGCTCCTGGTCGACCCGATGAGTTTCCAGTACCTGATCGGTGCCGAGATCGATTACACCGAAGGCCTGCAGGGGGCCCAGTTTGTCATTCGTAACCCGAATGCCAAGAGCACTTGCGGCTGCGGTTCATCGTTCTCCGTTTGATATCAGAAGCTTACGTAGTCAGCAAAACGCCAGCTAACGCTGGCGTTTTGCGTTTTCGCGGTCCTTTCAGCACCCAGCGGCAAGCCCTTTCCGTTGCTACAATCGCGCCGTTCGCGTGGCGCCACGGTGGCAGGCCCGAACTTTCTTCAGGAGAAAGCTCATGGCCTGGTTATGGTTGGTGATCGCCGGACTGTTGGAGATCGGCTGGGCGGCCGCGCTGCCGGCGACGCAGGGGTTCAGCAAGTTCTGGCCGAGCGTGTTCGTGTTGGTGATGGGCACCTTGAGCGTGGTAGTGCTTGCCTGGGCGGTCAAAACCCTGCCGGTCGGTACGGCCTATGCGGTCTGGACGGGTATCGGTACGCTGGGAACGGTGCTCATCGGCATGTTCTGGCTGAATGAACCGCGGGATGCGTGGCGACTGTTTTTCATTGCGTTGATCGTCGCGGGTTGCATCGGTTTGAAATGGGTCTGCCGTGAGGGGGCTTGATTTGCCTGCGCATCACTTGCGCTGCCGAGCTCCTGGCAAATAAAACAAATGTTCTCGAAACGTCATTGGCGTGACAAAAGCGTGGCGAACGGTCGGGGCAGCTGCCACTAAACTGCTGCAAGGGCCGACACGATGCGGCAACTGGCGTCGAATGCGCCGCTACGCGCTTTTGTCGAATGGCGCGGCTAACCCGGCAGATAAATACTACCGAGCACTGCGGGTCGGCTGGCGCCGGTGACCACTGGCAAATTGCCCGGTTGTTCCTGCATGCGTTGGCGGGCGAGCCAGGCGAATGCCAGTGCCTCGACCCAGTCGGCGGCGATGCCGAGTTCATCGGTTTTGCTGACTTTACTGGTGGGCAGCTGCACTTGCAAAGCCCGCATCATGGCGATGTTGTTGGCGCCGCCGCCGCAGATGTAAATCTCCGGCTGCTTCAGCATCGGCAGTGTTTTGATGGCATCCGCGATGGTGTGCACGGTCAGCGCCAGCAAGGTGGCCTGGACATCGGCAACGCCGGGGCGGCCAAACGCTTCCAGGTGGCGCATCAACCATTCCATGGAAAAGTATTCCGGGCCGGTGCTTTTCGGCGGGCGCTGGCTGAAGTACGGGTCTTCCAGCAGCTTCTGCAGCAAACCCGGCTGAATGCGGCCGCGCGCCGCGAGCATGCCGTCGCGATCCATCGGTTCGCCGAGCATGCGCTGACACCAGCCATCAAGCAGGGTATTGCCGGGACCGGTGTCGAAGCCGAGCACCGGAGAAAACTGACCACGCGGCAGTACCGTAACGTTGGCTATGCCGCCGATGTTGCAGATGATGCGGTCGACCTGCCGGCTGCGGAAAACACTGTCGTGAAAGGCGGGCACCAGCGGCGCGCCCTGGCCGCCCAGGGCGATGTCCTTGCGGCGGAAATCGGCGACCACGCGAATGCCGGTTTCGACGGCGATGACGTTGGGATCACCGATCTGCAGGGTAAACCGTGGTTCGCCATTGGGCCGATGGCGAATGGTCTGGCCGTGACAACCAATGGCGCGGACATTCACCGCCTCGACCTTGGCCTTGTTCAGCAAGTCGCGGACGGCGCGGGCAAACTGCTGACCGAGCAGCACATCAATGCTGCCGAGCCGATCAATCTCGTTGTCGCCGGGCTCTGCCAGCGCGGCCAGTTGTTTGCGGAACTCCGCTGGGAACGGTTGGAAATGGCTTTCCACCATTTCCGGCTGGGGGGTAAAACGCACCAACGCGACATCGATGCCATCCATGCTGGTGCCGGATAGCGCGCCTACATACAGTTCAGCCATGGTCCCTCACGGTCAGTGGCGGGTGATACGGCAAGTATTGTCGGTTTCGCGGGATCGAAGCCGTTGCCGTTTGGAATTCTTTTATTCGGGATTTTGTTGCGAACGGTTCAACGCGCCTGGGCAAGCAACACGCGCGAGCGTGCATCCAGCCGCATCAGTGGGCCTTGCACCGCCGCAAAAAAGCGTTCGCGTTCGGCTGCCGGCACCGGCTCGGCTTGCGGCAACGGCACCGTGCGCGGATTGCGGTACACGCCGTTGACCAGGAATTCGTAATGCAGGTGCGGCGCGGTCGCGAGACCCGATGCGCCGACATAACCGATGATCTCGCCCTGGCGGACGCGGCTGCCGCTGCGCAGACCTTTGGCAAAACGCGACAGGTGCGCGTAATGGGTCTTGTATTGGTTGCCGTGCTGGATCGCGACCATGCGGCCATAACCGCCTTTGGTGCCAACGAAGCTGACCCGGCCGTCGCCAGCGGCATAAATGGGGGTACCGGCCGGCGCCGCGTAGTCGACGCCATTGTGCGCGCGGATGCGGTTCAAAATGGGATGTTTGCGGGCGAGGTTGAAGTTGGAGCTGACCCGCGAGAATGGCACCGGGGTGCGCAGAAAGGCTTTGCGCAGCGATTTGCCTTCCGGCGTGTAGTAACTGGCGCGGCCTTCACTGTCGAGATAACGGACGGCGCGGAAGCGCTGACCCTGGTTGACAAACTCGGCGGCCAGGATCGGACCCGGGCTGATCGGCGTGCCATCGACCAGACGTTCTTCAAAAATCAGCGAGAACTGATCGCCTTGGCGCAAATCCAGCACGAAATCGATGTCGTAACCGAAAATATTGGCCAGTTCCATGATCACGCTGTCGGGCAGGCCAGCTTGCTGACCGGCGGCAAACAGCGAACTGGTGATGGTGGCGGCGCCGAACTGCTCGCGGCTGACGACCGGCTTGCTGTCCTGATGGGCAACGAATTCGCCATTCTGGCGCTGAATCACCAAGCTGTTCAGGGCATCTTGCTCATAGCGGATGGCTTGCAGCTGGCCTTGTTCGTCCAGACTGAAACTCAGCTGCCGCCCCGGCAACACCCGGCGCAACACATCCGAGGCAACCGGCAGCTGCATGATCGTATGCAGATCACTCAGGCTGAGGTTATTGCGTTTGAACAGGGTGGACAGCGTGTCGCCAGCGCGAATGGTGGCGTTCTGCCAACTGTGCTCACGCACCGGCAACGCCACCAAGGCCAGCTCGGCCATCGCCAGCGGCAGCTCCACGCGCGGCAGTTGCGCCAGCTGGGCTTCTTCTGCAGCCGAGAGCGGACCGGGCTCAGGCAGGGTCTGCGGTACCGGCAGCCACAGCGCGAGCAGCAACAGCAGGATGCCAGCCACCGCCATGTAATGCCGTGAGCCGAAACGGGCCAATGCACCCGCCACCGGACCTTGGTCCTTGTGGTGGGAAGGGTGGAAATCCGGATGCTGCATGGTCCGCCAGAACCCATATGAAGATGGCCGATAAGGTAGCGGCCGAGAAAAGGCCAGGTCAATAGACTTGTTAACGAAATCAATATGATGCGCTGGATATTTCAGCAGCCGCTGAAAAAGCGGATAGCTGCACTGCCTCGGTGTTGACCGCCATTTCGGCAGTTATCGGTGCCGACGAGCCTGCTAGAATCGCCGGCCCGGTTTGCAGCCCGGGCGCGCACTACACAGGAATGACCATGGTCGACCGCCAAGAACAATACCTCGAACACTATGAAGAGCTGATGCGCGGCGTCAGCGAATGCATCGTTGCCGACGAGTTGAAAGAGCGGCTCAAGACTGGCGCCCGGCTGCGGGTCAAGGCCGGCTTTGACCCGACCGCACCGGACCTGCACTTCGGCCACACCGTACTCTTGAACAAGATGCGCCAGTTCCAGCAGCTCGGCCATGAGGTGGTGTTTCTGATCGGCGACTTCACCGGCATGATCGGCGACCCGACCGGCAAGAGCGCGACCCGGCCGCCGTTGACCAAGGAAGACGTGCTGGAGAACGCCAAGACCTATCAGGCGCAGGTGTTCAAGATTCTCGACCCGGAGAAAACCGTGGTCATGTTCAACTCGGAGTGGATGGGCAAGATGTCCAGCTCCGACATGATCAAGCTGGCCGCGCAGTACACCGTGGCCCGGATGCTGGAGCGCGATGATTTTTCCAAGCGTTACCAGGGCAACCAGCCGATCGCGATTCACGAATTCCTCTATCCGCTGGTGCAGGGCTATGACTCGGTCGCGATGAAATGCGACGTCGAGCTCGGCGGTACCGATCAGAAATTCAATCTGCTGGTTGGCCGCGAACTGCAGAAAAGCTACGGCCAGAAGCCGCAGATCGTCATCACCATGCCACTGCTCGAAGGCCTGGACGGCAGTAAGAAAATGTCGAAATCGCTCGGCAATTATGTCGGTATCGCCGAGTCGCCGACCGAGATGTTCGGCAAGATCATGTCGGTGTCGGATGAGCTGATGTGGCGCTGGTTCGAGTTGCTGAGCTTCCGGCCGATGAAGGAAATCGCCGGCCTGAAACAGCAGGTCGCCGAGGGGCGCAACCCGCGCGATGTCAAGTTCGAGCTGGCGCAAGAGTTGATCGCCCGGTTCCATGACAAGGCCGCCGCCGAAGCGGCGCAGGCGGACTTCATTGCCCGGTTCTCGCAGGGGGCGCTGCCGGAAAACCTCGAGGAAATCGCGGTTTCGGCGGGCGGCGCAGCCGGTTTGCCGATCGCCAATCTGTTGAAAGAGGCCGGTTTGGTGGCCTCGACCTCGGAAGCCATCCGGATGCTGAAACAAGGTGCGGTCAAGGTAGAAGGCGAGAAGCTGGACGACGACAAGCGGGTGTTTGCTCGCGGGACCGTTGCGGTGTTCCAGGTCGGTAAACGTCGTGTGGCGAAAGTCACGGTGCAGTGAGGCGAACAAATCGCGTACGGCAACAGAGTGGCAACACTCACTGCTCAGGAAATGGCGACTTAAGGTCGCCATTTCCTTTTTGAACGCGCCGGATGGAGCAAGAAATCGCCGGGAAAAACGCTGGTTTTTTCGCCCTTTTGCCTAGTGTCTGTGCAAATTGCGCGCGCCGTATACGACATTGCAAAAAGATTTCAAAAAGGGGTTGCGCGGCGTTTTGGGCCCCCTATAATGCGCGCCCTGTCGACGCACGACGCGCTGACGGCAGCGAAAGCAGCCGGTCAGATGCGGCGAAGACGGTAGTCAGCAAGCCAGTCGCCGCTCTATATAGAGGCGGCGACGCGACGAAAAAGTCGAAACGGTGTGTTGACAACGAACTGGGGTGCTGTAGAATGTGCGCCCCGCCGGACGGTAAGTCTGGCGCTGCCGAAAGGCAGATGCTCTTTAACAAGATGAACGAAGTAATCTGTGTGGGCAC
>JBKBHF010000007.1:0-112187 GCA_046297695.1 Permianibacter sp.
GGCGACGAAGGGCAGCACACGCAGAACGGGTCGCCGCCCCGCGTTGTTTCGCGGACCCTGAAAACGAAAACGCCCAACCGGAGCCGGTTGGGCGTTGAATGGTGGTGGCCCAGGGCAGAATCGAACTGCCGACACGCGGATTTTCAATCCGCTGCTCTACCGACTGAGCTACCGGGCCAAGGGCGCGCATGATGCCGGGCCGGGCCGGTGAAGTCAAGGCACACAGCGCGGCCAAGCCGTTGATTGCTCAAACATTCGCCAGACGCAGGTGCCAGCCGGAATCGGCCGGTTCAGGCCGACGGCGGCACGTAGCCTTCGACCTTCTCGTAGTCGCCACCGAACAGGAACTTCTCCATCTCGCCTTCGAGGAATTTGCGCGCCTGCGGGTCGAGCATCGACAGCCGCTTCTCGTTGATCAGCATGGTCTGGTGGGCTTTCCACTGTTCCCAGGCCTCGGCCGAAATCGATTCGAAAATGCGCTTGCCGAGCGCGCCCGGATACGGGGCAAACGCGAGACCCTCGGCGTCTTTGCCCAACTTGGCGCAGTGAACGGTACGGGACATAACCACCTCAATGACGGGGGCGAGCCGGTTATTGGCTCGCGAGCATGTGTTTCAGCAATTTCTGCACCGGCGCCGGCAAACCGACCGCTTGCAGGGCCGTCAACGGCTGCCAGCGCCACGGGCCGTCCATGATACGGGAGCCGTTGCCGGCCATCACCCCCGCAAAGGTGTGGATATCGAGATGAAAGTGGCTGAACGTGTGCCGCAGCGGCGGCAATGCGCGCAAGGCGATGCGATCACCAAAGTTTTCGGCAAACTCGCCCGGCGACAACCCTTCCGGCACTTCCGGCAGCACCCACAGTCCGCCCCAGATCCCGGCCGGTGGGCGCTGGGTCAGCAGGATCTCCTCGCGGCCATTGACCAGCGCCAGCATCCGGGTCGACTTTTCCGGCAGCACTTTCGCCGGTTTGGCGCCGGGGTAAGCGCTGAAATTCTGTTCCGCTTGTGCGACACAGCTGCCGCTGAACGGGCAACTGTCGCAACGCGGTGTGCCGCGCGTGCAGACGGTGGCGCCGATATCCATCATCGCCTGGTTGTAATCGGCGACACGTTTCGTCGGTGTCAACTCGTCGGCCAATTGCCAGAGTTTCTGTTCGTTGCGGCGCCGATCGTCATACAGCCGAATGCCGGCCACGCGGCACAGCACCCGTTTGACATTGCCATCGAGAATCGGCGCCCGGATATTGCTGCCCAAACTCAATACCGCGCCAGCGGTCGAGCGGCCGATGCCGGGCAGCTCGCACATTTCATCGACTGTTTTCGGAAACACGCCGCCGAAATGCTCGACCACATGTTTCGCGGCAGCGTGCAGATTGCGCGCGCGTGAGTAGTAGCCTAGGCCCGCCCACAGTGCGAGCACATCATCGAGCGGTGCCGAGGCGAGTGCCTGCACATCCGGAAACCGCTGCATGAATTTTTCGTAGTAGCCGATGACAGTGGCCACCTGTGTCTGCTGCAGCATGATCTCGGAGATCCAGACCCGATACGGATTGCGATCCTGTTGCCACGGCAGGGTTTTGCGGCCGCTGTGATCAAACCAGGCAAGGACAGAGGTGGGTGACATCAACGGAGCCCGTTCGCTTTACGTAGGGCGTCAATAAGGCGTAGCCGCATTGCGCCGGATTGCATGAAATTCGGCGCAATGCCCTGCGGTGCTTGCGCCCTACTATTGCTCTTTTATTGCCTGGTGATGTACTCACCCTTCGCTGCGCTTTCGCGCCGTATCCGTCGACAACTGCCGCTCCAGAAACGCAATCATCTTGCTGGCGATATCAACACCGGTGGCGTGTTCGATACCTTCGAGGCCCGGCGAGGCGTTGACTTCCAGCACCAGTGGGCCGCGCGATGAGCGCAGCATGTCGACGCCGGCGACGTTGAGGCCGAGCGCTTTGGCGGCAGCAATGGCGGTGGCGCGTTCTTCGTCGGTGATATCGATGGCGGTGGCCTGGCCGCCGCGGTGCAGGTTGGCGCGGAATTCACCTTCCTTGGCTTGCCGTTTCATCGACGCGACCACTTCGCCGTCGATGACAAAGCAGCGGATGTCGGCGCCGCTCGCTTCGCGGATGTATTCCTGGACCATGATGTTTTCATCGAGACTCAGGAAGGCTTCGAGCATGCTTTCGGCGGCGGTTTGCGTTTCCGCGAGCACGACGCCGATGCCCTGGGTGCCTTCGAGCAGTTTGATCACGAGCGGGGCGCCGCCGACCATCTTGACGACGTCCTGGATGTCGTCTGGTGCGTGCGCGAAACCGGTGACCGGCAGGCCGATGCCCTCGCGTGCCAGCATTTGCAGACAACGCAGTTTGTCGCGGGCACGGCCGATGGCGGCCGACTCGTTCATCGGGAACACGCCCATCACTTCGAACTGGCGCAGCACGGCCATGCCGTAAAACGTGATCGAGGCGCCGATGCGCGGGATCACGGCATCGTATTGTTCCAGTTCTTCGCCGCCGTAACGGATGGTCGGTTTGTGGCTGGTCACGTTCATCGTGCAGCGCAGGGTGTCGAGCACTTCGATTTCGTGGCCGCGTTTGTCGGCGGCTTCCACCAGCCGGTAGGTTGAATACAGGCGCGGGTTGCGCGAGAGCACACAGATTTTCATGACGAAGTGGTCACCGGAAGAAGGTCACAACAATTCCTTGGCGACGGCAACGCCACCGCCACCGCGGAACGCTTGTTTGTCGTAAACGGGTTGGCCTTGCAGCCAGGAATGATGCGGCCGCACATGAGCATCGAGCGGCAGGCCGGAGCGGCCGATCAGCATGCGGTAGCGCATGGCATCGCGATTGGTCAGTGTGATGGCGAGCGGCCAGTGCCGGTTGCCGAAGACGATGGTGCTGGCGATCACATAACGCTCTTCGGCGTGACCGCCGGAGTCGGTGACGATGCGGCGATCGAGCATCGGTGCTTCGCACCAGTGCGCCAGCTCGCCTTCCTTGCGCGACAGGTGCAGGCCAAAGCGCACCCAGGGCTGGCCGTTGCGGTCGAACGGCAATACTTCAAAAGCGTGCAGTGCCGAGGTCCGGGCACCGGTATCGATCTTGACCCGCAGCCGCTTGATGCGCAGTTGCGGCAGCGCAGCCCACTCGCGCCAACCGAAATACAGCGGCGCGCCGGTGGGAGGAAGTTCTGCCGTCATGGATGCGGGAGCCGTGGGAGACGATGCGTCGATTGTAGCGGTTCGTGGCGGACGCTCGTGCGGCTATTTTCCGCGCTGGTGCGGGTGCCGATGAGGGGGCGGGCGCGGGTTCGCCGCCAGGTGTCAGTGGCGTGTCAGCGGTCGCGCGCCGGAGCGGGCCGATCGGCGGCGTCGGCTTCGTCGTCGCGTCGCAGCGCCTTGCGCAGCAGGTGCGGCAGCAGCAGGTGCGGCGGCATCCGCAGGTAGTGGCCACGGACGAACACGGCAAAGCGGGCCAGATCATCGCGCCAGCGTCGGCAGCTCGGGTTGATCGGCCGCAGCGCGGCCTGGAACAGTGCGAGCATGGCGTCGGCATTGGCCGGCAGGGCGGCCGCACAGGCGTCGGTGGTCGCGGCGGGAATGACGGTGTCGAACACCTGCTGGACGGTGGCTAGGGCGTAGGCAAGTGTCCGCGCCAGATCGAGCTCGGCGGCGCGCGCCGGCAATTGCAGCCAGAACGCCGGCTCGTGGCCAAAGTGCTGCAACAGCTGGTGGATGTCCCAGAGATCGCGCAGGGCGTGATCCCACTCGCCGTCATAAAACAGATGGCAGATGCTGTGCAGCAGCAGATCGGTGGGCTGCAGCGTCCAGAACGGCGTGCCGGCGACCGGCACCGCGGCGGCGAGCAGCTTGCCGGCATCCGGTTTGGCACGTGCGGTCAGCGGCAGGATGTTGTGGTGGACATCGAGCGTGATCAGCCGCTGCATGTGCTGCAGTGGCGGCAGCTCGTGCATCCACTGCCGGTAGTAGCGCTGATCGTAGGCATCGAGATGGGTGCTGACGTAGCCGGCAAAGCGCAGGCTGTCTTCGACTGCGGCTAGCCGCTCGCGCGGTACCAGCAGATCGATGTCGGAAAAGAGCCGGCCGCGGCTCGCCGGCAGGCCGGCGGCGAGATAGGCCGCGCCTTTCAGAATCAGCGGCCGGACGCCAGCCCGTTGCAGCGCCGGCACCAGCTGGTCCAGCTCCCAGCGCATCCGGATGGCGGTGGCTTGGCCGCTGACCGAGGCAGTAGCGAAGGCGCGCCGTACCGCCGGCAGATCGGGTAGCTGATCGGCCTCAAAACGCAAAGCAAGTGATGGCAGTAAGCGGCTACTCCGTGCCTGCCGGATGGCGGCATCCCAACGGCTGGCGGGCCAGTCGCGGCAGCGCTCCGGTTGCAAAAGGGCATCGACGACGGCCAGCCGGTTCATACGGCGACCTCCGCCGGCGGTGCCGTCCAGCTGTCCATTGCGGATTGCAGCAGGGGTATCGCTTCGTCGAGCTGACTGTAATGCAGCCGGTGACAATGGCTTGCCCTCACCAGCGCCACCAAGGCATGAAAGCCGCGCGACCCGAGCAGGTTGTAATTGAAGCTCTGCTCGACGCAGTGCAGTACCGCCAGATGCCGGTCGAGGGTCTGCCAGTCGGTGGCGTGGCCGGCGAGGTAACGGGGGAACACGATCAGGCCCGGCAACGCCGGCTCGAAGGCACGCTGAAGCGCGTCGCGCGGCGGCTGCATATGCGCCACCGTGCCCTTGAGCGTGTCATTGGCCGGTTCGCTGAAAACCGCTTTCGGGTAGCGCTGCTGGATCAGCGGGATCGAAGCGTTTTTCAGGCTGATCGGACGCGGCACCGGGGTGAGCTGCAGGCGGTCCGGGTCGATGAGGCAAAGCTCGTCCGATAACAGCCGGAAGCCTTCCTGGCAGAGCGCAGCCGTCAGCGTGCTTTTGCCGGCGCCCGGCACGCCGGGCAGGATCAGCGCGCGGCCGCCGCGCTCCAGCACCGCCGCGTGCAGGATCAGCCGGGTATGGTCGTGGTTGCCGATGCACCAGTTGATGCCCCATTCGAACATGGCGTGGGCCTGATCGGCCGGCAGCGGTTTGAACGGGGTAAAGCCATCGAACCGGAACTGCACTTGCGGCCGCAGCCAGCGTCGCCAGGCCGGCATGTCGAGCGCGACCCGGTAATCCGGGCAGGCTTCGTCCAGGTGCAGCGGATAGTCGCGGTAGAGCGCGTACAAGCCTTCGGCAACGCGCGGCAACGGGCTGCGGACATGGATGTGGTAGGGCGGCAGCCCGAGCACCAGGCCATCGGCCAGGCGCCGGCGGAATTCGCCGTAGCAGAGCGCGCCGAGCGTCATGGCGGCGTCATGATCAGTTGCTGCTGGCGCAGCAGGCGCAGGCATTGGTCGACGTTGTCGGTCCAAGTATCGGGCGTGGCCGCGGGCAGGCCCTGCTGCAACCGGCAGAACACCTGCTGGAGGTCGCCGGTCAGGGCGACGGTGGCACCGGAGCCGGGGTGAAAAACAAGCAGCGCTCCATCGAGCGCTGCTGTGTCCAAACCGGGGGTGACGAGATAGGTCGTCAGAACCCGTTCCTCATCAAACGAACCGCCTCAGTTGTAGTAGGCGAGCATGTTCTGATGGTAAGTCGCGTTGAAGAACTCGTCGAGATCGGCCAGTGTCATCACGAGACCGGTATCGGTGGTATAGACCGAGTTCGGCGCGGTGGCGATGCAATCGGTCCAGATCTTCTTGATCTCTTCCTCGGTCATGACATAGCCGAGCGGGGCGTCGGCAGCATTGAGCACGCCGGCTATGCAATGGCGGGCCAGCATCTTCAGACCACCACCCTGCATCGACAGCACTTCCATCATGGTCTTGGTACCGAAAATGCTGCCGGCAAAGACGCTGTGGAATTTCTGGGTACGGGAATACGGCGACGGCCATTGCACGCCCGGCTTTGACTTCCAGTAGCCCGGCGAATAGCCGTTGCAGGCACTGGGTTGATCCGAGGTCGAGACGTTGCCGGAGGCAAAGCCTGATGGCGAGCAGAGCTGACCGGCGAGCACGGGCTTGCTGGCCACGCTCAGCAACACGACCGGGGTGGCGGTCAACGCGCCTTGCAGCAGGCGGCGGCGGCTGGCAACGGTGCTATCGTCGGCATTGACGTCGGAGCCGTTGGTCTCGGAGGGCTTGATCTGGTCGCTCATGCGAATACGCCTATGTTTCCCTACGGTGCGCTCGGGGCGCGAATAAACAATGCGGTCTGGTCACGCAAAGCATGTGCCATGCCATGATCGGAAAACAGAGTCAGATCAGGCGGTTGCGGCGGCACGGCGGTGATCGTGACGGCTGCCATTGTAAAACATCCGGACATTGCCGGTGCTACGTCCGGCCGAGGCAGGCTGGTATGATGCCAGCCCTTTCACAGCGCTCGCCAGCCCGGCGGGCGCCGTTTCGACGACACCATCACGGTCATGCAGATTATGTTGAACGGCAGTCCACGCGAGTTGACTACCGAACTGACCATTGCCGAGCTGTTGCAGCGGGAGCAACTTGGCGACAAACGGGTCGCGGTTGAACGCAACGGCGACATCGTGCCGCGCTCCCGCCATGCCAGCGAAATCATTCAGGCTGGCGACCGCATTGAGATTGTCCATGCCATCGGTGGCGGCTGAGCCGGACACCGGCGCACCACCGCGTTCTTCGGAGTTGCAAATGAGCCAACACGACAGCTTTGCCCTGGCCGGCAAGACCTACCGTTCACGCCTGCTGGTTGGTACCGGCAAGTACAAGGATCTGGACGAAACCCGCGCCGCCATCGAAGCCAGCGGCGCCGAAATTGTCACGGTTGCGATCCGTCGCACCAACATCGGCCAGAACCCGAATGAGCCGAACCTGCTCGATGTCATCTCGCCGGATCGCTACACCATTCTGCCGAACACCGCCGGTTGCTACACCGCGGAAGACGCCGTGCGCACCTGCCGGCTCGCGCGCGAACTGCTCGACGGCCATGATCTGGTCAAACTGGAAGTGCTTGGCGATCAGAAAACGCTTTACCCGGACATTCCGGAAACGCTGAAAGCCGCAGTGGAATTGATCAAGGACGGGTTCAAGGTCATGGCCTACACCAGCGATGATCCGATCACCGCGAAAAAACTCGAAGACATGGGCTGTGTCGCGGTGATGCCGCTGGCCGCACCGATCGGTTCCGGCCTCGGCATTCGCAACCCTTACAACATCAAACTGATTCTTGACAACGCCAAGGTGCCGATTCTGGTCGATGCCGGCGTTGGTACTGCCAGTGATGCCGCGATTGCAATGGAGCTGGGCTGTGATGGCGTGCTGATGAACACTGCGATTGCCGCCGCGAAAAATCCGGTGCTGATGGCAAGCGCAATGCGCAAGGCGATCGAGGCGGGCCGTGAAGCCTTTCTCGCCGGCCGGATGCCACGCAAGCTGTATGCGAGCGCCTCGTCACCGATTGACGGGACGATTTTCTGAGCGGCGCTCGCTCGCAATTTTTACGACAGAAAACGCCGTTTCCTTTTTCCTGAATTGAAGTCTGCGTCATGGCAAACGACAAAACCGACACCACTCTGGATGCCATCGAACTGACCGAAGACGGCAGGCCGAAGCGCCACATCCGCAGCTTCGTTCGCCGCGAGGGCCGGTTCAGCGAGCGCCAGAAAGCCGCCATCGACATGTTGCTGCCGCAGTGGGGGCGTCATGTTGTCGATGGTCCGGTGGAACTGGCGCAATGGTTTGGCAATGATCATCCGGTCTGGCTTGAAATCGGTTTCGGCATGGGCCAATCGCTGGTGCAGCAGGCCAGCAGCAATCCCGGCATCAACTTTGTCGGCATCGAAGTGCACCGGCCGGGCGTTGGCGCCTGTTTGACGGCGGCGCAAACCGCCAAATTGAGCAACTTGCGTGTCTATGAAGAAGATGCCATCGACGTTTTGAACAAATGCCTCGGCGATGGCGTGTTCGAGCGGGTGCAATTGTTCTTTCCGGATCCGTGGCCGAAAGCGCGTCACCACAAACGCCGCATTGTCCAGCCGGCGTTCGCGGAACTGATCCGGCGCAAACTGAAACTCGGTGGCATTTTTCATATGGCGACCGACTGGCAAAACTACGCCGAGCACATGCGCGACATCATGAATGTCGCCGACGGTTATCAGAACGAATCAGCAACCGGCGATTACGTGCCGCGCCCGGACTCACGTCCGCTGACCAAGTTCGAAGCCCGCGGTCACCGGCTCGGCCACGGCGTCTGGGATTTGATGTATCGCCGGGTCAGTTGACCTGCCACAAAAAAGCCGCGTTGACCGCGGCTTTTTTGTGGTCATGCGCTAGCCGTTGTAACGCAGCCGATCCAGTTCGGCATATCTCCGCAGCACGGCCGCGCCGGCGTCGCGCTGGACGTCGTGGACAATGTCGATGCCGCGTTGCTGCAAATAGCTTTCCGATTCGGCAAACACCGGCCCTTCTTCAAAACCGATCGCCTCGGCATCTTCCCGTCTTGCGGCAATGACGATGCGGCGGACGCCGCTCCACAGGCTCGCGCCCAGACACATCGCGCATGGCGCGCAGGAGGTGTACAGCGTGTGCGCCGGCAGCGCCGAAGCATGCAGGGTGTGCGAGCCCAGTCGGGTCTGGGCAAACATGAACGCCAGCATCTCGGCATGTAGCGTGCAGTTGTGCAGTGGCAGCACGCGATTGACGCCGACGCTGATCAGCCGGCCGCTGTCCTGTTCGAAAATGGCGGCACCGAACGGCCCGCCGGTGTCGTGCGCGACATTGGCCTGCGCCAGCGCGATGGCGACCGCCATGCGCGTGTCATCGGTCGGGTAGCGGCGGTCCAGCGTGACCTGTGTCGGTACCCAGTCTGGCAGGCTCAGTTGCAGCGTGGTCAACATGATTGCTCGCTTGTCAGTGGCTGGCGCTACAATCGGAGCGTAGACGAGCCGAAGGTAGCTGGCGATGGAAGGCGTATTCGAAGTGGTGTTTGACGGGCGCACGGTGCCGGGGCGCGACCGGGCTGAAGTCATGGCCAATGTCGCCAACCTGTTCAAGGCGAAGCCGGAAACCGTCGAGCGGCTGTTCAGCGGCCAGCTCGTGACCATCAAGAAGGATCTCGATTACCAAGGCGCGCTGCGCTACATCGCCGCGCTGAAGGAAGCGGGCGCGCTGGCCCGGTTGCGTCAGGCTGACGGGGCCGGCGCGGCGCCGACCCCCGCACCAGATCAGGCGGCGACGGTTCCGCCGGTCACTGCCTCGGCGTCGCCAGCTGCCGCGCCGACCGGCAACTGGGGTGTCGCACCGGTCGGCGCCGATCTGGCCGAGCGCAAGGCGCCAGCGGCGCCGCCCAAGGTCGATCTCAGTGGCTATACGCTGGCGCCAGTTGGCAGCGACATGGGCGAGAAGCGCGAAGTGGTGACTGTACCCATTGGTGATTTGTCAGGGCTGTCTTTGGCAGAGGTCGGCGCGGATTTGGGCGTGCCAAGGGACGTGATCCCATTACCGGAGCCCGACCTGACCGGCTTGTCGGTCGCCGAGGTGGGCGCCACCCTCGGCTCGCCACGACAAATCGAACCGATCAAGATTGGCGACATCTCCGGCATCACGATTGCCGAAGTCGGCGCGACGCTGGATACCAGCGAAAAGAAAGCTCCGCCACCGCCGCCGAAGACCGATCACCTGAAGCTGGGGTGATAAGGAAAAGAACAAAAAAAGGGCCGTCAGGCCCTTTTTATCTTCTGCTGAAATTCTCAGAACGAGAACTTCAGACCCAAGCTGGTGCGCTTGATATCACCTTCGCCGATGTCGTCGTTTCCTACATCCTGAAGCAGCTCATAGTTCAGGGTGACAATGCCGAACTCGATGCCAGCACCGAACAGCTTGGCATTGCCAGAGTCGGAAACGCTGTCGTCATCACCAAAGCTTGAGCTGTAGCGCACATCAGCATCCCAGCGCAGCAGACCGACCCGTGCCAACAGGTTTACGCTGTCAGACAGTGCGATGCGACCCACCGCGGCGATGTCATAACCCTTCACATCGAAATAGTAATTTTCATACTCGCCATAACCGGACAGACCGGCACTGAAAGTGGCGATATCGCCATAGCCGACCTCAAGCGCCAGGCTGTCGCTCAAGCCGATACCGAAGGCGAGGCGATAGCCGTTGTCGGTATCAGTACAGTCGTCATCCAGGCCGTAATAATCTGCCGCATCCGCGATATCCGTACAGAGTTCGTCCATCGCTTCGGTGGTCGCTCTGTTGGCCTGAATCTGAAAATAGTCTTCCGCTTTAACCGACGGGGCAACGGTCGTGCCGACCAAGAGGGCGGCTACAACAACACGCTTCATCACTGAATTTCCATATGTCTCACGCTCGACACGAGCGGGCGCGATCATAGTGATTTTTCCTGGTCTGACAAGCACAAATCGCCGCCAGGCGGTGAATGCGCCGCTTGTTTAGATACTAATCAACAGATTGCGTCGTGCCCGATGAGATTGGCACTACCGTATTGGAGTGCCGGCGCAGCCAGCGCTGCAGAATCCGGTAAGCGTCAAGATCGAATTGGCGTGGATTGTCAAGCAAATCGGCGATGTCGGATTCGTTACGCGCGGTGCCGAGATAGCACCAGTGATCGATGACGTGCCAGTCGCTACGTTCGCCATCACTCTCCTGAATCGCGATCGGGCCCGGCCATGGCCAGCTGCGGGTTTGCAGCGGCTTGAGCGCCAGTTGCAGGCGCAGGTTGTACAGCGCACTGGCTTCCTGACCGGTACAGGCGCCGTTGCAGCGTTTCAGTTGCACGTCGAAACAGGCACCTTTGCCGGATTCCAGGCCGAGCAGCTTTTTGCACAGCCGGTGTTCCTTGGCGAGCGCAAACAATTTTTCGCGTGCCTGGCTGCGGCTGCGGAACAGCGCGTAGCCCATGCCATTGTCAGCGGAGGTGGCGCGGATCTCGCCGGTGGCGAAGCGGGTGCGCAGGTAGCCATGCGAATCGGTGTAGGTTTCGACGGTGACTAGCTCGCGAACACGACGTTGCTTGCGATTGAACAGTGGCACCTCGCCCTTGATCGCCGCGTTCTCCTTCAGCAGCGCGCCGAGTTCACCGGCGGTGCGCTCGAATGTGACATCACGCAGGCGCTCGTGCAGTTTCTGGTTGCGCGCCAGAATCGGGTCGGCACCGAAATGCTGCAACACTCGCGTGCGCAGATGGTTGCTTTTGCCGATATAAAGCAGTGCGCCATCGTCGGCAAAGAAGCGATAGACGCCGGGGGCTTCCGGAATGGCGTCGATCCGTTCCGCTGTCAGCGCCGGTGGCAGTGACGGCTTCTTCAACTGATTGACCAGCGCGGCGTGGCGCTGCTCGGCGCTGATTTGCTCGCAGCTGAGCGCGAGGAATTGCCAGGTGGCCTCGGCATCGCCGAGCGCGCGGTGCCGGGCCGCGTTGCCGATGCCAAAGCGGGTGCAGACCGCGTCGAGGCCGTGGCCGCGCACGTCGGGGTAGAGTTGCCGCGACCAACGCACAGTGCAGAGCCGGTCCGGGTTGAAGGCGACACCGACGCGGGCGAATTCCGCTTTCAGGAAGCCGTAATCGAAGCGGGCGTTGTGCGCGACGAACAGGCGATCCTGCAGCAGCGTCAGCACCTCATCGGCGACGTCAGCAAACGCCGGCGCGCCGATCAGATCGGCGCTGCGGATGCCGGTCAGTTGTTCGATGCCAGACGGCAGGGCAAAACCCGGGTCGACCAGTTGCTGCCAGCGTTGCCGCACTTCACCGTCGTCGATCAGCAGCACGCCGATCTCGATCACCCGATCGAATTGCGGATTGCCACCGGTGGTTTCCAGATCCACCACGGCCAGCGCCCGATCCAGCGGTGCGGTCAGTGGTACCGATACGGTCATCGTGGGCAATCTACCTGCGCGGACTGAGAAAAAATCCGCTGTCACAGCGCGCTCAGGTTGGCGTGCCATCGGCATGCCAGCTGAACAGGCGCTGCTGCAACGGAAAATACAAGGCGAGCCGAACCGGTCGCCGCTCCAGCCGCTGCAACAGCGCGGCGTAACGCTGCAATTGTGGTTTGTATTCGGCGACGCGCTCGGCGAGGAAGGCTTCGCTGTCGCTGCCATCGTGGCGAGATGTTTTGTAATCGACAATCCAGCGCACGCCGTCTACGTCGACAAAGCTGCGGTCGATCACGTGTTGGCGCAGCTTACCGGCCTGCTCGGTTTCGCTGGAGGTCAGCGCCCACTCGGCATAGGCCTCGTTGCGATGCTGCAGCAGGGCAAGGCCCTGCGGATCGCTCAGGGTATTGCGCAGTGCGGTTTCCAGTTCGGTGAGTGCCGCCGCCAATTCGTCCTCGGCGATACCGGACCAGCCGAGCTGTTTGCGCCACAGCGGCCGCAACGCCGGCAGTTCCGCCAGCGTCGGCGGCGTTTGCTCCGACCATTGCTGCAACCAGCGGTGCACCAGGGTGCCGACGATGCGGGCACTGTCGCCAGCAAGCAGTTCCGGCAGGCTGGTGCTGGTGTCGACCAGTGCCGGCGGTGGCGGTGGTAGCGGCGGTGCCTGCAGCACAAACGACGACGGCAAGCGCTGCAAGGGGCTCGGCGCAATGGCAGCAGCGTCGGTGTCGTCGCTGTCGTCGGCAAGCGTGGTGAAGCCAGCCAGAAAATCGGCGCTGCAACCGGCCCACAGCGGTGCCAGCAGGCTGCTGCCGGCCGGGCCTTTTTCCGGTTGCTCGGCCGGCAATGCCGCCAGCAGGTGCAACTGCTTTTTGGCACGGGTCAATGCCACGTACAGTAAGCGCGCCCGTTCGTGATCGGCGCGTTCCTGTTCGAGCTTTTTCAGAAACAGGTTGGCGCCACTGCTTTCGCTGCGGGCACCGGCGACGGTGCCGATCAGCAGGCGATCGCGACCAGCGACCGGCAGCAGATCCCAGCGCAGCAGCGGTGTCTCGTCGCTTTTTGCGGTGGCGGCCAAACGCGGCAGGATCACGGTATCGAATTCCAGTCCCTTCGACTTGTGCATGGTCAGCAGCTTGACCGCGGCGCCGCTGCTTGGCCGTGCATAGAGCTTGCCGAGTTCACGCTCGAGATCGGTCAGCAGATCGTCGCTGTTGCTGTCCAGTTGTTCGAGCAATTGCAGGTATTGCTGGGCGACAGCGAACTCGTCGTTGCTGAGGCAGGCGGCAGGACCGCCCAGTTGCAGCCAGCAATGGCTGACGGCAGTGGCAAGCGGCAGGCGCACGCGTTGCTGCAACGCCTCCAGCAACACCGGCGCACAGCGGCGCAGGCGTTGCTGGCCGTCGGCTGACAATGCCGCGTAGCGATCGCTGTGCTCGAGCAGGCTCGGCAGCGGAGTCTTGTCGTCGAAACCGCACAGGGCGTGCAGATCGGTCAGCGTCAGGCCGCACCACGGCGCCCGCAATGCGCACAGCCAGGCCAGCCGATCGGCCGGGTGCAGCAGTGCCCGGGTCAGTTGCAGCAAATCGATGACGATGGCCTGCGCGGCCAGCGGTTCGGTATCGACCGCTTCCATGGCGATGCCGGCGGCGCGCAGCGCGCTGGCGATCTCGAACAAGTGACTGCGTGCCCGCGCCAGAATGGCCACGGTACCCTCTGCCATTGCCGCCTGCACCAGCTGCACGACACGCTCAGCTTCCGCGTCCGGGTAGCCGGCAGTCTTGCTGAAGCCGTGGCACTGCACCGCCGCTGTGGTCAGCGCCGGTTTGACTGCGACCGCCGCGCTGTACGGCACGGCGCCGCGGACACTGTCTTCCTGCGCGGCCAACAACTGCGGTCCGTGCCGGTTCAGCCAGTCGACGATACCGGCCTGAGCGCGGAAGTTGGCTTGCAGCGTGATCGCTTCGAGCGGGACCTGACCGACGCCGTTCTTGCGGGCATCGAGAAACAGGCTCACTTCCGCTTTGCGAAAGCGGTAGATCGATTGCATCGGATCACCGACCAGAAACAGCGTGTGGCCATCGCCCGGCTGCCAACCGGCGGTCAATTTCTTCAGCAGCGCGAACTGACCGACGCTGGTGTCCTGGCATTCATCCACCAGCAGATGGCGAATCTTGTAATCGAGCGCCAGCGCCAATTCACTCGGCTCATCAAACTCGCCGAGCGCGGCAATGGCGGCGTGCGCCATCTGGCTGAAATCGATCTCGTTGCGCTCGGCAAACACCAGCCACAGTTGCGCCACCGCGAGGCGCAGCACGCCAGCCAGATGCCAGAGAAAACCCGATTGCTCGCTGAGCTCGCCCGGTTGGCAGAGCAGCAGCAGATCGGCCAGCGGTTCGGCCGGGTATTCGGCCAACACCGCCAGCTGTTCGAGAAACTGTTGCTTGGCCTCGAAGTCGGGACCGGCTTTGGCCGCTGGAAACCCGAGTCTGACATCGACTTTGGCGCGCCACTCACCTTTCTGCGTGAGCAGCAATTCGGCCAGCGCCTGCCAGCGCGGCAAATCCTCGGCGCGGGCACGCAGTGGCCTGTCCCAGTCATGCAGCGCGATGATCGCCGAATCACTCTGCGCTGCCAGCAGGTTGCGTGCGGCATGTTGTGCCGGTGCCATCAACGCGCTTTGCCGGCGGCTGTCGAACAATTGCAGCACCGGTTCAATGCTGGCGGCGATCAAGGCCGACCAATCGTCGTGCAACCGTTCATTGAGTGCCGGATGGCTCAGCGAGCCGAGCAGATCCTGCCACTGCTCGCGCCGGGCCAGCATGCTGACCAGCAGCCGCTGCGCCTTGTTGCCGTCATTGTCGACGTGGCGCAGAAACGCCGCGACGGTCTCGAAATAGTCCGGCTCTTCCAGCAACGCCAGCGTCCGCTGCGCCGCCAGCTGATACAGCGTGTCGGCGTCCTCGCGGATCTGCGCTTGTCCGCCGAGCCGCGACAGATACGGCATCTGCCGTGCCAGCAGACTGCACAGTGAATCGAAGGTCTGGATGCGCAAGCGGTTGGGCTGTTGCAACAACTGCCATTCGCGTTCGGCATCGCGGGCCAACACGGCGCGGGCACGATTGAGCGTTTCCCGTTCGTGCCCGGCGTCCGGTTCAGCCGCGATACCGGCTGTCACTGCCGCCGCCTGCTCCAGCTTGTGCAGCAGCCGCACGCGCATTTCGGCAGCGGCTTTGCGGGTGAACGTGATCGCGACCACTTCTTCCGGTTCGTCGACCGTGGCGAGCAGCACCAGCAGCCGGTTGGTCAGCAGTTCGGTCTTGCCGCTGCCAGCCGGCGCCTGGACGATGAACGAGTGGCGCGGATCGAGCGCGCGAGCGCGGGCGGCGGCGTCTATCAGGGCAGCGGGTTCAGTCATGCCAGTTATCACTCAAAAATTTGTCCGAACAGATGGCAGATGCAGTCACCGCTGCCGTCACCCCGGCGAAAGCCGGGGTCCATGTTTGAAATTGGATACCGGCTTTCGCCGGTATGACAGGGCCTATTGGATAGCCGACCAGCCGTGCGATGCGGTTAGACATAGGCGCCTGCCGCGATCAATCCGGGATAGAGATCACGCCATTCAGCATTGGTGTTCTCTATCAGTTCAAACTTCCACACGCGCTGCCATTCCTTGATGGCTTTCTCGCGGGCGATAGCGTTGGTCATGGAGTCGTGCATTTCGTACCAAACCAGCTTGTCGACGCCATAGCGACGGGTGAACCCATCCGCGACCTTTGTTTTGTGCTGCGCGATACGCTGCAGCAAATTGCTGGTCACCCCGGTGTAAAGCGTTCCACGCCGACGATTTGCCAGCATATAGACACAAGGCTGAACGACTCTTGTCATGCTTGCTCATCCGAATCCATCGCCGTCAGCCGCAAAAAAGGCGCTGCCAGTAAGTTGCCGGCGGTCGGGTGATAACACCGGTTCTCGGCGTCGCCGCTGACAAATGCCTGCGCCAGTTGTTGCAGGCGTTGTTGCCAGTCCTGTCGCAGCGTTTCCAGATCACGTTCGCCGAGCAGTTTGTCCGGCTTCAGCTTCGGCAGGTTTTCTTCGCTGCTGCTGAGGCCCTTGAAATGCGGCTCGCCGGCGCGCACGCGCGCAGCGACCACGCCGGCGAGTGGCGCGTCGGTTGCCAGCGCATACAGCATCAGTTGCACGTCATGCGGGCGTTCGGCGGTCCATGGCGGTGTTTTCCAGTCGGCGCCGGTCTTGTAATCCATGACAACGGCGCTGCCGTCGCTCAGTTGATCGACCCGGTCGAGTCGCAAGGACAGTTCGAGGCCAGCGAGATCGAGTGTCGCTTTCTGTTCAATCTGCACGACCTGGAACGGTGTCTGCCGCTGCTTTTCAAATTGCAGCCATTCGTGCAGCACTTGCTCCAGCGCTTGTTGCTCCAGTTCGCGCCAGCGTGCCGGCAGCGCCTGTTGCAGTTGCTTGCCGTGTTCGGCCAGGGCGCCAGCAGCAGCGGCCTCGCAGCGTTGGCAGAGCTCGGCATCGCTCAGCTGGGCCAGTGCGGCGGAAGTCTGCAAGCCCTGCCACAGCGTGGCAAGCGCACGGTGCACCAGGTTGCCGCGTTCGCTGCTCTGGCGCGCCTGTGGTAGCGGCAAGACTTCGTTGGCATGCAGCCGGTATTGCACGAACGCGGCCTGCGGTTGCACCGCCTGCACCGCGAGCAGTTGACTGTTGTGCCGGATCGGTTCGTCCGGGTGCAAGACCGGTCCCTGATTGTCCTGCACAGATTCCAGTGCTTGCCGAGCCAGCGTATGAAACGCGGTTTCAGCTCTCAGCAGGTGGCTCGGGACCTCCTGTTCCGGCAGCGTGCGCAGAAACGGGCTGACTCGCAGTTCGCGTTCGCCTTCGAACTGTGGACAGCTCCAGACGATCACCGGCGCGCTGGTGGTCAGCCGTTGCATCAGCTGGCTGGCAAATTGCACTTCGCGCTGATGGCTGCTGCGCGGCAGCTTGTGCGCGCGTTGCCAGACCATCGGCAACAAGGGATTGGGTTGAATCGGCGCCGGCAACAAATCGTCGCGGGCATCGCCGACCCAGATCGCATCGGCGCTGATCGCCGCGGCTTCCAGCAGGCCGATCAATTGCACCCGGGCGGTGCCGGGCTGCTGCGGCTGGAACACCGCCTGTCGGCAGCGCTGCTGCAAACTGCTGACTGCTTTGCCGAGCGTCACCGTGCCTTCCGGCACCCGGCAGCGAGCGAGTGCGGCGAGCGCTTGCCAGAAGGCTTCGCGGGTCTGGAATTCGACCGAGTTGAGCGCACGCGTACCGGGCCAGCCAAGCTGCTCGAGCAAGGCGCGCAGCGGTTCGGCCCAATCGCGCAGGCGGCGTTTCTGATTGCGCGTGTCACGCACCTGGCTGAGCACGATGCTCCAGCGTTCGGCAAGCAGCGCGCAGCCGCGGTGTTGCAGCAAGCGCAACACGGTGTCGGCGCGCAGTGCGGTCATGCCCTGTTCGCGTAAATGGGCGTCGAGCCGGGCGCGGGCATCGCGCTCGTTGCTTTCGCCCACATAGGGTGACAGCAGCAGTGGACTCAGATCGGTCAGCGGCCAATCAGATTGCGGCTGGGTGATCAGACGCAGCAGCCGCAGCGCCGTGGCGACCAGTGGCCGATCCGCAAGGGCTTCGCCGAGCGACAGGTTGACCCGCGCACTGGGGCTGTCATCGAAGCGGTAACTGCATTCCGGTTCGAGCTCGTCGCGCAGCTGGCGCAGCAGGGCGGTTTTGCGCGCCGACAGTGACGGCAGCACCACCGCCAGCCGGGCGTCGGGATTGGCGCGCAATTGCTCGCGACACCAGCGGGCGATGAGCACATCTTCCTGCAATAGATCGACCGGCCGGTACAGCGTTTGATCGGCCGCCGCTTGCAGTTGATCCTGCCAGTGCCAGAGCGGCACGCCACGTTGCTGTGCGGCGACGAGTACACGCTGCAACCAGGGTCGCCAGTCATCGAAACCGGCGAGCACGAGGTGATCTGGCATGGCCGCATCTGCGCTAACGCGACGCACTTGTTCCGCGCGCCATTCGGCCGCCGTCAGCCAGCGCCGCGCTTCGCAATGCGCCTGCAAGGCCGCGCGCCAACTTTGCAGCCGGCGATACTCCTCGGTGGCGAGCGCGGCCGGTATCGGCGCGTTGAATTCGCACAACAGCGCATGGGCATCGGCGGCCTTGGCGGCGAGATCGGCAGTCGACAGCAAACGCTGCGCGATCGGGTGCGAGTCGGCGTCATCCTGTTCGATGATCTGCTGCCACAGCGGCAACTCTTCGTTGTCATCCAGCACCGCGTCGGGCAGCGCTTCAACCGGCCAGGCGCCGGCGTGGATCAATGCGTCGCTGGCGTCATCGAGCCAGTGCTCGAAAGTCTGGATGGCCGGCGTCGGCCAGACCTCGGCACCGCGGCTGCGCTGCCAGTCGCCATAGGCCTGGCTCAGCGTCAGCACCAGTCGCCGGTTGGCGGCCAGCACGCGCACCGCCGCGCCGCTGGCGAGCAGTTCGAACAAGGCGGTCGAGGTGAGCGGCGCCAGCTTCAGGTCGCAGGCTTGTATGGCGGCCAAGGCGCTGGCTTGCGGGTCGGCAGGACGCGAATCATCGGCGGGCAACATGGTGGCTCGGCAGTCGGTCGGGGACGATGGCATCATAAGGACCGTCATCATAACCGGCTCCGGGCGCAGCGCATGCGCTGAAGCTGTGGCCGCCTCTGTATGAGAGTCCCGATGTTCGATTTCCTGCGCCGGCTGTCGCCGCGCCAGTTCAAACTACAGCGCCATGCGCTGGCCGATGCCGATTGGCGGCAAGCCTGCGCGCACCTGCCCTTGCTGGCGGCGCTGCCGGATGCCGAGCAGCTGGCCTTGCGCGAACAGGCCACGCTGTTTCTTGCCGACAAGGCAGTGGTGCCGGCCGATGGTTTTGCGCTCAGCGCGGCGCAGCAAATCGAGATCGCGATCTGGGCCTGCCTGCCGGTGCTGAAGCTCGGGCTCGCCGCGTACGACAGCTTTCACGCCGTCATCGTCTACCCGGATGAATTTCTGGCACCGCGCGAGGAAATGGACGAAGCCGGTGTGGTCCACATCGGCCATGAACAAGTTGCCGGCGAAAGCTGGGACGCCGGCCCGATCCTGCTGTCCTGGGCCGATGTCGAAGCCGCGCGCGTTCCCGACGGCTACAACGTCGTCATCCACGAATGCACGCACAAACTCGATCTGACCGACGGCGAAATGAACGGCGTGCCGGCACTCCTGGCGCGCGGCATCGCACCGAGTGAATGGCAGCAGATCATGCGCGATGCCTGGCAAACCGTCGGTCAGGAAGAAAAACTGCTCGGCTACACCTCGGTCGATGATTACGCGCTCGAGTCACCGGCCGAATTCTTCGCCGTGCTGAGTGAACATTTCTTCACCGCCCCCGCCGAACTGCAGGCCGATCTGCCGCAGGCCTTTGCCCTGCTGGAACGCTACTACGGCCAGCAACCGCTCGCCTGGAACTGGGCACCGATCGACGCCGCCTATCCGAAGCACGAACCGGACGAGGCCGGCTACCGCCGCATCGGTGCGGAGCACTGACATGCCCAGCCGCATTGCCGATGTCAGCGCGGCCGACTTTGCCGAGCGGGTGATCGCCGCGTCGTATCAGCAACCGGTGTTGGTCGAATATTGGGCGCCATGGTGTGGTCCGTGCCGTTTGCTGTTTCCGCTGCTGGAAAAAATCGCCCAGGAATTCGCCGGCCGTTTGCTGGTGCTGAAACTGGATGTCGAAGCGGCGCCCGAAATCGCCGAGCGCCACGCCGTGCGCGGCGTGCCGCAATTGCAGTTGTTCAGGAATGGCTGGGTGGTGGCAGAAAAGAGCGGCTTGATGCCGGAGGCGAATTTGCGGGAGCTGTTGCTGCAACAACTGTCAAGGGTTTGAGTATGTAGAGGCGAGCTTGCTCGCAGCGCGCAAAGCGCGCTTGGCCGCCCGTCTGACGAGCCGAGCAGCGGAGCGCAGTTCGGGTTAACAGCCCGCAGCGCGAGCGGAGGGGCGAGGCATGGATGCCGAAGCCTTTTCTGACTGTGCACGGATGCACTGTCAGAAAAGCCCCGGACGGAGTGAGCAGCACAGGGAACCGCGCGATGTTTGCGCGGCGAGGAAGCCAGGGCATGTTTCTTTGGGAACTTTCTTTGCGCCAAAGAAAGTTCCTCGCCCGCCGGTGCGAGAACCGGCAATGGTGGAAGCCGAGACACACCTATACATGATTGCGGTGCTAGCTATAAGACTATCCAAAACAGGTAGAAGCAATGATGAGCGTCGCGCGCAAACTCGCAAAAGCAGGATTTCCGGTGCTTGCACTGGTAATGATGCTGCTTGCAGTAACGATAGGATGGGAGGCGCTTAATATCGGGCTGCTAGCCAGTCAGGCTGACGTGGATGCCTACCACTTTGGCAGTGAAGCAATGGTGGGCCACGGTGGCTGGCGCTATGAGAGCAAAATAGCCTATGTCGCATCGGCTGTAGTGGAATCGCTTCTGTTGCTGGTTTCGGTCGTGCTGCTCGTATGGGCGGCATGGCGATATAGCATGAAGACCGCTCTTGCGGCGATTGCCGCATTAGCAACTGCAATTTTGATACTGATTCTTCCGTTATGAGCAAAACGCCAGCCTGATGTGTACAGGCTGGCGTCAAACAATACTTACTTCTTCATCATCGTAAACACCACATACGCTTCCGCCCGCAACTCGACATGATCCGGCAGTGTTGGCGCGCTTTCGCCGGCTTTGTCCATGCGCATCGCCATGGTGCGGATGCCGCCGCCACCGTCGCCGATCGGTGAATCGGAGATGGTGTGGACGCCGGTCACGACTTGATCGAGCGCGCCGGCGAGGCGTTCGGCTTCGAGTTTGGCGTTCTTCAGGGCGGTGATGCGCAGCGCCGCTTCTTTCTCTTCGCGCTTGTCGACGTTGACGCTGATGCCGCCGACATCCTGCACGCCGGCCTGGACCAGTGCTTCGCTCCAGGCGTTGAACTTGTCCATGTTACGCAGCTTGACGCTGAACTGGCGCGAAACCTGGGTGCCGCGGTGGACGCGTTTGCCGTTGTCGTAGTCATACATCGGGTTGACGGTGAAGCCGGTCGCCTGAAAATCCTCTTTGGCAATGCCAATCTTCTTGGCCGCTGCCCAGACCTTTTCGGTGATCTCATCGACGGCTTTCTTGGTGGCCGGGACATCGGCGCCATCGCGGGCGACCATGAAGCTGGTTTCGACAAAGTCGGGTTTCAGTTTTTCGACCGCTTCACCGGTGACGTACAGGTGCGGGCCTTGCGGGAAACGATCAGCCATGGCAGCTCCGGAAAACGCGAGTGAGGTAAACAGTGTAGCCGCCAGACCGAGTGCGGCGGGGGATAACCATTTTTGCATTTGTTCACTCCTTTGTATTTGATCCCTATCCCTAATATCGAGAGGGCTGGAAAAGCTGTTTTTGGACGCCACTACTGGTGCCGAAGACACTATCCCGGTCGTCATACCGGCGAAAGCCGGTATCCATTTCCCTCAGGATCGCTGTGCAGCAGAAAATGGACCCCGGCTTTCGCCGGGGTGACACGAAGCAACATTCATTTCAAATCGCCAGTGCGGTCTTGGCTCACCGCCGGAAGCTCCAGACTCGCAACTGCCGCATGAACATCGGCTGAATGCCGGGCCCAGCTGTATTGACCGAGCACGCCGGCTTTGACCAGTTTGGCTTGCAGGCGTTCATTCAGCGCTACCAAACGGACGGCGATCTGTTTCTGCTGCATGTCGGTGATCAATGATTCAAGCGCGACGATGCCGGTCAGGTCCATCACCGGGACATCGCGCATGTCGAGAATCACCGCTTTCATCGCCGGGTCGACCCGCCACAGCGCGTGCATCGCGCGGTCGGCGGCACCGAAGAACAGCGGACCGTTGATATCGTAGACGGCGACGTGGGCCGGCAGCGGTTCCTTGCTGTGGGCGTGAAAATGCGGTACGAGCGCGGTGTCGGACAGCTCGCTCATCCGCTTGATGAACAGCACCGCCGACAGCAGCAGCCCGATTTCAACGGCAATGACCATGTCGAACAGCACGGTCAGCAGCAGGCAGATCAACAGCACCATGGCATCGGCGCGCGGACTGAATTTCAGCACCTTGATCACGCGATGGGCATCGGACATGTTCCAGGCGACGATGATCAGCATGGCCGCCAGCGTCGCCATCGGAATGTGTTGCAGCAGCGGGCCGAGCGCAAGCAAGGCAACGAGCACAACCAGGCCGTGAATGACGGCGGCAATCGGCGAGCTGGCGCCGGAGCGGACATTGGCAGCGGTGCGAGCGATGGCGGCGGTAGCCGTGATGCCACCGAATAGCGGCGCAATGACATTGCCAAGACCCTGACCGACCAGCTCAGCATTCGGATCATGCCGGTAGCCGGACAGGCCATCGGCAACGACCGCGCACAGCAGCGACTCGATCGCACCGAGCATCGCGATGGCAAAGGCAGGCCCAATCAAGCTGCGCAGCGTGTCGAGCGACAACGTAAACGTCGGTTCACTGGTGAGTTGCCAGGGCCAGGCAAAACTCGGCAGCGTGTTTGGAATGCCTTGCTGCAGCGCGCCGCTGGCGTCGGTGTAACTGAACCGGGAACCGATGGTGGCGAGATCAAAATCGCTGACCGTTGCCCGCAGCAGCACGGCCAGCAACGTCCCCAGTATCAGTGCCGCAAGATGCCCGGGAATCGGCAGCTTCAGTTTTGGCCAGCTGATCAAAACCGCCAGACTGAAACCGCCGATCAGCATGTCCGGCCAACGGGCATAACCGAGATGCCAGAGCGTTTGCAGCACGGCCGGAACGAAGTGGGCATCGCGCAGCACAATGTCGATGCCGAGCAGATCTTTCAGCTGCAAACCGGCGATGACAATGGCAATGCCGGCGGTGAAACCGGTCAGCACCGGATACGGAATGAACTGCACCAGTTTGCCGAGGCCGGTGACGCCCATGGCAATCAGAATGAGTCCGGCCAGCATCGTTGCCAGCAGCAAGCCGGGCAGGCCGAGTTGCTGAGTAATGGGCAGCAGAATGACCACGAACGCCGCTGTCGGGCCGGAGATATTGACCCGCGAGCCGCCGCAAAGCGCAATGACGATGCCGGCGATGATGGCGGTGTAGAGGCCGTATTGCGGCGCGACGCCGGAGGCGATGGCGAGTGCCATGGCCAGCGGGATCGCGATCAGGCCGATGGTCAGGCCGGCGAGCGCATCCTTGCTGAATCGGCGGCCGTCATAACCGCGCAGCGATTCGCGCAGGGCGGTGGCAATGGGCAGGGTCGGCAAGCGGGCAGCTCCGTGCGCGGTGCATGCAATCAGTACAAGACAGCCGGGCAGAATTTGCAATGAGGCGATGGCTGACCGGACCTGCGACCTTGATCGCAGGCGCTGAGTTCGCGCAAGCTTTCGAAGCCGAATCAGCTTGGTTCGGCTTCGGCTGCTTCGGTCCGGGCCAGCGCGTAGCGCACCTGGCCGGCTTCTTTCTCGCGATACCAGCTCCAGCCGGCCGGCAGGCTCGGCGCGCCGGCTTCGCGCTCATTCTCGACATACACCCAGCCACCGGGCCGGATCAGCTGCCGTTCGGCAAGCAGCGCCAGCACCTTGTCGAGCCAATCGCCATGAAATGGCGGGTCGAGGAAGATCACATCGAACGGCTGGCTTTCCTGTTTCAGAAACGCCAGCGCATCGCCGCGCACCAGTTTCAGTTCACTGGCGGCGAGCTTGCCGATGTTGGCCTGCAGCGCCGCGGCAACGGCCGGGTTGGCTTCGACCAGCAGTACCTCGCGGGCGCCGCGCGAGGCGGCTTCAAAACCGAGTGCGCCGGAGCCGGCGAACAGATCCAGGCAGCGGGCGCCCGGCAGTTCGGTCTGCAGCCAGCTGAACAGCGTCTCGCGCAAGCGGTCGCCGGTCGGGCGCAGGCCGGGCGCAGCCGGAAACGTCAGCTTACGACCGCGGTAACGGCCGGCAATGATGCGGACTTCGCCGGCACCGGTGACGACTTTGCTTTTGCTCATGCGGGTTTTGCCAATGCGTCGGGCGGCAGGAAGGGGGTCGGGAGCGGGGCAGGATGGTAGCATAGCGGGCCATTGAGGCCGGCTGCCGCTGGCCGGGTTGGATTGTGAACGCGATGTCGGAAAAGAAAGGTTGGTTTGGCTGGCTCAAACGGGACGGCGCTGCGGCGGCGGCCGAGCCGGAACGCACGGACGAGCAGAAAAGTTTCTTCGGTCGGCTGAAGGACGGCCTCAAGCGTACCCGCGCCGGCCTCGGCGAAGGCCTCGCGACGCTGTTCATGGGCCGAAAACAGATCGACGACGAGCTGTTCGAAGAACTGGAAACCCAGCTGCTGCTGGCCGATGTCGGCGTTGCGACCACGCAGCGGATCATGAAAGACGTGACCGCGAAAGCGGCGCGCAAGGAACTCGCCGATACCGATGCGCTCTACCAGTACCTGACGCAGGAACTGGCCGCGCTGCTGGCGCAGGTCGATGCGCCACTGCACATCGACGCCAGCAAAAAGCCCTTTGTGATTCTGGTGGTCGGCGTCAACGGCGTCGGCAAGACCACCACCATCGGCAAACTGGCGCGGTTTTATCAGTCGCAAGGCATGAGGGTGATGCTCGCCGCCGGCGATACCTTCCGCGCCGCCGCGGTCGAGCAGCTGCAGGTCTGGGGTGAACGCAATAACGTGCCGGTGGTTGCACAGGCCACGGGTTCGGATTCGGCTTCGGTGCTGTTCGATGCGCTGCAATCGGCCAAAGCCAAGCAAATGGATGTGCTGATCTGCGATACCGCCGGCCGGCTGCACACCAAGAGCAATTTGATGGACGAACTGGCCAAGGTCGTCCGCGTGCTGAAACGGCTCGACCCGGATGCACCACACGAAACCCTGCTGGTGCTCGACGCCGCCACCGGCCAGAACGCGCTCAGCCAGGCCGAACAATTCCACAAGGCGACCGCGCTGACTGGTTTGGCGTTGACCAAGCTCGACGGCACCGCCAAAGGCGGCGTCATTTTCGCGCTGGCAGAAAAAATGAAATTGCCGATTCGTTTTATTGGCGTTGGCGAAGGCATCGATGATCTGCGTCCGTTCAACGCGCCGGATTTTATTCAGGCCTTGTTTGAGCGGGATGAGAAAGATTGGCAGTAATCCGCTGCTAACTAATCGAGACTGACATGATCCGTTTCAGCGAAGTCAGCAAGCGTTACCAAAGCGGCCATGAAGCGCTGCGCAAACTGACCTTTGAATTGCAGGAAGGCGAGATGGCTTTCCTGACCGGTCATTCCGGTGCCGGCAAATCGACCGTGCTGCGGCTGATTGCGCTGATGGAGCGCGCCACGCAAGGCCAGGTCTGGGTCGGCAAGGAAAACCTCAACCGCGTTGCCCGCCGTGGCATCCCGTATGTGCGCCGGCAGATCGGCATGATCTTTCAGGATCACCGGCTGCTGTTCGATCGCACGGTGTTCGACAACGTCGCGCTGCCGCTGATCATCGCCGGTTACCCGCACAAGGAAATCGGCAAGCGGGTGCGCGCGGCGCTCGACATGGTCGGTTTACTGTCGAAAGAAAAATCGACGCCGATCATGCTCTCTGGTGGTGAGCAGCAGCGCGTCGGCATTGCCCGCGCCGTGGTCAACAAGCCGCCGATTCTGCTCGCCGACGAGCCGACCGGTAACCTCGATCCGGAACTGTCCTGGGAAATCATGCAGCTCTTTGCCAAATTCAATCAGGTCGGCTGCACCGTGTTGATCGCTTCGCACGATCTGCACTTAATCGAGAACATGGGCAAGCGCATCATCAAGCTGAAGAACGGCATGCTCGCACCGGCGGCGGAGGTGGCTCATGGCTGAATTGCCCGGCGGCGCGGTGCTGTCGAAACCGAGTCTGATTTCCCGTTTCAAGATGTGGCTGCACGGCCATCAGGATGACGCCAAGAAATCGCTGCGTGATCTGCTGGTGACGCCGTTCAATTCCTTGCTGACCTTTCTGGTGATCGGTGTGGCGCTGGCATTGCCGACTACGCTGCATGTCGCGCTGAAGAACGGCCAGCAGGTTGCGGGTTCGTTCGAGGGCAGCAGCCAGATCACGCTGTACTTGAAAGACAGTACGACCGAAGCGGCTGGCCAAGCGCTCGCCGACAAACTCAAGCGCGATGAGCAGATTTCCAGCGCCGTGTTCCAGTCGCGTGAACAGAGTCTGGCCGAGTTCAAGCAGCTGTCCGGTTTTGGTGAGGCGCTCGATTACCTCGACGAGAATCCGTTGCCGGCAGTGGTGATCGTGCAGCCGGCGCTCGGCATCAAGGACGCCGAGCAGGTCGAACTGCTGGTGTCACGGCTCAATGTCTTGAGCGAAGTACAGGAAGCCCAGCTCGATTTGGCCTGGCTGCGCCGTTTGCAGGCGCTGATGCAGGTCGGTGAAAGGGTCGCATCGGCGCTGGCGCTGCTGCTTGGGCTGGCGGTGATCCTCATCATCGGCAACACCATCCGGCTCGCCATCCAGAACCGCCGGGCCGAGATCGAAGTGATCAAGCTGGTCGGCGCCACCGACGCCTTCATCCGGCGGCCGTTCCTGTACAGCGGGCTCTGGCATGGCCTGTTCGGCGGCGTGCTGGCCTGGATACTGGTCAGCATCGCACTGTGGTGGCTGGACGATCCGGTCAATCAGCTAGCCGGGCTGTACCAGAGCCAGTACCGGGTGATCGGGCTGTCGTTCAGCGAGGTGTTGAAGGTCGTTGCCTTCGCGACCCTGCTCGGCCTCGGCGGCTCCTGGTTGTCGGTAACCCGGCATCTGCGCGAGATCGAGCCGCGCTGAGACTGCGGCGGTCAAGGGCACGTTTGGGATGTACAAATTTATACAAAAGTACAAGTTAATTAAATCTAGACTCTCTCCGCTTTATTGTTTCGCATCGAAAGTCGCAAACCTAAACGCGCTTTTCGACACGGGTTATCACGGAGAGAAGATTCGATGAAATTCAAAGGTTTTTCAATTGGTTTCATAGCGTTTGCGTTGCTCGCTTGTACGGCCATTGCCAACGATTCCCGGCATGGCCTTACGTATGAAAAAGAGTCGCAGCATCTCGAGCAAGTGCGCGAGGAAATGAAATCTGAATTCAAAAAAGCAAAAGTGAAGTCGCGGGAATCATTTATTGCCTACCTAAATCATCATCCTGACAAGCTGCCCAATTTCCGTTCCATGTTCGATATCGAACGTGATGCGTTCATCAATTCCCTGCACTTCACTGAACATGGCTTGGCGGGGTTTTACATGATGGATATCGTTCGCTATATGCCAGCTGAGGAAATTCAAGAGCTATTGGGGTTGTTCAATGCTCAACATCATTTGCCAGCAGTTCTGAAATATTCGCCTTTCACGAAATCTGTCAGCAGTTTAAGTGAAGGCAAGTTCGGTGGTGACAGTCCTGCGGTGAGTCTGTACGCCACCTGGAATGATCATCAATGCACCTCTCGCGGATGCCAAGCAAATTGGGGATCTGTTTGCAACTCGACGACCTGCACAGGTGATCGTACATGCCCCTATCCTCTTTCATGTCGTGGCCCTGGCGTGACGATTCCATACTGAGTGACGGCGCGGTGTAGCAATTTATAATCCTGTGGGTTTTGTGAGCGAGAGCGCGCAAGGCCCATTTTTTTTCGGTCAATGGTGGAGGCAGGTACTCTTAAGTAATCCTCGGCCGCCTGCGAATACGATGGCTGTCTTTTTCCAGTATTGACCATAGGTATGGGGAGTGGGGTTATGGGGTTGGGCTGTCTGCGGAGTTCGTGTTTCTCTGTTCTTTTTCTCTCTCTTGCCGCAATTGCTGACGATTTCCCGCTTAGGGACTTTTCGGAAGAGGCAACCAGAGCATTCTTGCCTGTCCCTCAATCGCTTGATGAGCACGGAATTGATCGAATGCCGCGTGAGTTTGCTGCGTTGACTTCAAAATACATTGACAGGCTAAAACAAGAAAAACTCTCAGCGTATACAGAAGATGAGGCTGCTCGTTTCTTCGAACGGTTGTCGATGGTGATATTCTACACTCATGACGCAAGGCTCTTTTCCGTTCAAGAACGACTGGCACGATATGCTCGTGAGGCCGGATATAAGCTTCAATTAGATAAGCCACTTTTTGAATCCGCATTGCGTGTAGGTGACTTTGAGTCGGCACGGAGTATCTGGCGTCAAAATGAAAGTGTATCCGAGATCGAGCCGCCCACCATTCTCTATGCCGATGCGTTTGATCCTCGATATCGTTTTGCTTTGAGCGCGGACCTGGCGCGAGGGGGGTGGCTGGCTCATAACGTGGGCTGGGAACAAGGCGCCAAGGTTTTCGTTCTGACATGGGCAGAATGCCAGTTTACAAAACGAGCGGTGGAGGCCATTTCTGCCGATCCAGAATTGGAATCTTTTTTTTCGGCATCTGCGACATGGCTTCTTGAGCCGGACGCAAATGATGATTTTTCTTTTTTGTCGGGGAAGCAAAAGGGTGTCCAGCTTGGTCGTTGGGCGAAGATCCAATACATGCGCGACTGGCCTGAATTCCCGCAAAAACTTAGCCCGACCTTTGTTTTCGTCAAAGATGGGAAGCTCATTCAGCGTATCGATGGCTGGGAAGGCGAGAAGACATTGAAAGATTTGCGCAGCTCAGTCAACGCGCTGGCTGAATAGCGTCTACTCCGTTGGAGTCGTATTACGGGCCTGACTTCAGGGCGGGGCGCAGACCAGCTGGGACGGGCCTTTGCATGGCCGCCCTTCCCTAGGGCTGTTCTCCGGCATCTGCGCGAGATTGAGCCGCGTTGAGGCCGCTGGCGGGCTGAAATCTGTACGATGGTTCAGCCCGCCGACTGTAACAGCCTGTTACCTCCCGGAACTCCGACCCCCGCTAGCACTCTCATGGGCCGAGTGCTAAATTGACCCTGCCCCGGATGCCGGGGGGGTAGTTAAGGAGGGGTATCCCATGAGCAAGAGCCTGGCCGTCATGCCGATTGTCCCGCAGGGCAGTCTGGAGGCCTACGTCGCCACCATCAACAGCATTCCGTTGCTGTCGGCGGAGGACGAGCACGCCCTTGCGGTGCGTTACACCGAACAGGGCGACCTCGACGCCGCCAAGCAGCTGGTGCTGTCACACCTGCGCTTCGTCGTCCACATTGCCCGGTCCTACAGCGGTTACGGGCTGCCGCAAGGCGATCTGATTCAGGAAGGCAACATCGGCCTGATGAAGGCGGTCAAACGGTTCAACCCGAACGTCGGGGTCCGCTTGGTGTCGTTTGCCGTGCACTGGATCAAAGCCGAAATCCACGAATACGTGTTGAAGAACTGGCGCATCGTCAAGGTGGCCACCACCAAGGCCCAGCGCAAACTGTTCTTCAACCTGCGCAAGAACAAAACCGGCTTGAACTGGCTGACCGCCGATGAAACCGCTGCCGTCGCCAAAGAGCTGAAAGTGCCGGAAGCGGAAGTGCGCCGGATGGAAGCGCGGCTGTACTCGCGCGATGCCAGCTTCGATGCGCCGACCGACAGCGACGACGATGTATTCGCTCCGGAACAGTATCTGGAAGACAACCGCTATGATCCGGCCCGTGCGCTGGAAGAAGGCCAGTATCAGGCCCGCCAGGAAGATCTGCTGCTGGAAGCGATGGGCTCGCTCGATGAGCGCAGCAAGTCGATTCTGAAGCGGCGCTGGCTCGACGACAACAAGGCCACGTTGCAGGAACTGGCCGATGAATACGGCGTCTCGGCCGAGCGGATTCGCCAAATCGAAACCAATGCGATGAAGAAGCTGAAGACCGCGATTCTCGCGGCCTGATGATGCAGACCAACAAAAAACCCGGCGCATGTCGGGTTTTTTGTTTTTCCGCTGTGGGTTAGCGCCGGCGGCGAGCCGCCAGCAACAGCAGCCCACCGAGCGCGAGCAGTGCCAGCGGTGCCGGCACCGGCACGGCGCGGGTGGTGATGCGCAAATGGATGCTGTTGACGCCGGTTGCGCCCACCGGCACCCAGCCGGCGGCAACGTTGTCGGCATTCAGGAAACCGCCATCCCACGGATCGGTAAAGTAGTTGCTGAACGGGGCATAAAAGCCGGCATCGGCCAGCAAGGTGTCGCCGATGAAAAACGCGAGGCTAGCACTCGCAATCGCGAGAAACACCAACCAGCCGGCGGGCAAACAGAGCCACCATGGCCAGCGTCGGGCCAGCCAGCTAAAGCTGAGGCAGTAACCAATCAGGGCCAGCAGGCCGTAAAGCGTCGATAGTGCTGCCTGCGCCGCAAATGTTGGACCGTGCGCCAGCGTCAGAAAGAGCAGAATCGGCCCGACGATGATCGGAAAGCCGGCGAGCAGACCCGCAACGCGTGCGCCCCAACGGGCACCGGCCAGACTGACCAGCAATATCAGTGTCGGCACCAGGGTCAGTTTCAATAGCAACAGCATCGGCTGGACACAGGGAGCAAAAGACGGGCGCGGCAGTCTACGCAATTCCCGTTCCCCCTGGGTGAAGCTGGTGCCGGTCGCCATGACTTTCGACACTGTTGGCGACGGTGGGGGTTCAGCCAACATTCACCACGTTGTGCCAACCTGCCCCGGCGATGAGGCAGCGATGACCGAATTGTTCCTGTCCTGCATCAGCAGGCCCCCCAAGGAGAGTGCTTACCGATGAACAAGATCCGATTGTTGATGGTCATGCTGGGTGCAGCGACACTGTCGCAGGCGTTGATTGCTGCCGAACCGAATCGCTACGCCAATGCCGGCTATGCTGGCCCGGAAGGCACGGTCGCACTGCTGCTGAAAGCCGATACCAACGCCGTCGAAGCGCAGAGCCTGTTCGGCCAGCTGTTTGCGCGTCACGATGATTTTGAAACCGTGGTCGAATTGCTCGAAGAGGCGGCCGAGGCCGACGATGCCGGCGCGCTGCCCCATCTGCGCTTTGCCCAGGCCAGCTGCCAGCTCGCCAACCATCCGGACACCGGCATGTTGAGCAAGCCCGGGCTCGCCAGTGATTGCCGCGCCAGTTTCGAGCAAGCCAGCAAGCTCGATCCCAAGCTGCTGCCGGCCTGGCAAGGCTTGTTTGATTACTACCGGATGGCGCCGGCCATTGCTGGCGGCGATGTCGACAAGGCGAGAGCGATAATCGGCAAGATCGCTGTGCTCGATCCGGCCGAGGCGGAGCTCGCCAAGGCGACATTGGCCGCGATGGACGAACAAATCGACCAGATGCGCAGTCACTTCGCCAAAGCCGCTGAACTGAAACCGACGGAAGCCGAAAGCTATCGCTTCCGTGAAGCGCTGGCGCTGATGCGCTTCAACCAGTTTGAACCGGCCTATGCCGTATTGCAGTCGCTGCAGGCGAGCAGCGAACCGGCGATGGCAACACAGGTTCAGTATCAGCTCGGCCGTATCGCTGTGTTGGCCAGCAAGGCCGACTGGTATGCCGACGCCGAGCGTCAGCTGCAGGCCTATCTGGCACGCACCGATCTGACCTCGGACATGCCGGCCAAATCCTGGGCAGCATTCCGGCTTGGCCAAGTGTATGAGTTGATGGGCAAGGCCGAACTGTCGCGAAAGCAATACCTCTGGGCAGCGAGTCAACAGCCGGATGAGTTGCTGAAAGCCGAGCTGAAAAAGAAAGGCATCAAAGCCTGATCGGCTAGTGGCAAAAAAATCGAACAAACGCACCAGAAATGGTGGGCGCTTTGGGCTACGCTTGAACCAGTTATTGCTCGTGAGGCGCTCACCATGTCCATTCGCTCCCTGTTTCCCGCTGCCCTGTTGACCCTGCTGATGGCCTGCTCCGGCGAAGCGCCGCCGACCGAGACGGCGACTGAAGCCACACCAGCGACAGCCGAGACCGCGGCAACACCGGCGACAACGGCCGCACCGTCCGGCAGCTGCGCGCTGGTCATGGGCTGGGACCCGTACGAGCCCTATCAATTCGCCGATTCGGATGGCAACGTCCGCGGCCTCGATGTCGAGCTGGTCAGCGAAATGGCCAAGGACGCCGGCTGCAGCCTCAGCTTTGTCCAGAAAGACTGGGCCGGTCTGATTGGTGATTTGCGCGCCGGTACGGTCAGCATTCTGGCCGGTGCGTCGCGCGTGGCCGAACGCGAAGCGTTTGCACTGTTCTCGCAGCCTTATCGGCAGGAAACCTTCTCGCTCTATGTCCGTGCCGGCGAGAACGATCGCTGGCAAGCGAGTTCATTGGCCGAACTGGTCGGCGGCGACAAAAAGATGCGCATCGGCATCACCGACGGCTACGTCTATGGCAGCGAGCTGGAGCAGTTGCTCGATGATGCCGCCTTGAGTCCGCAGTTCATTTCCGCGCCGTTCAGCGAAGCGCACGCCGCCAATATGCTGGAAAACAAAATCGACGGCATGCTCGAAGATCCGTTTGTTGCTGCCGCCATGATCAGCCGGAAGAAGCTCTCGGACGATATCGTCCGCAGTGGCTTCCAAATCAAGACTGGTGAGGTCAGCCTGATGTTCAGCAAAGCATCGGTGGCACCGGAAACCGTGGCCGCGTTCGACAAGGCCTTGACCGCGATGCGTCAGGATGGCCGTTACGATCAGATCATCCAGCGTTACCTGCCCTGAGCGGTATGATCGCGATATGCAAACGGCGGCCATTGGCCGCCGTTTTGGCTTTCCACTGAATCGTGTTTCTGTTGCTTCGTAGTTCTGCCGCGTCGGGTTTTGGCTGGGTCGTTTTTCCAGCGGCGCCGGAGCTCAGCTGAGCTCGCCTTGCGCGCGCAGCAAGTCAATCCAGTCGCAGTGAAACTGTGCGGGCGCAACGCCGCGCTGGCGATAGTCCTGATAGACCGCGCGCGCCATGCCTTCCGAGCCGCTGACAAAAATCTCGAAACCGGACAGATCCGGATGGCTCAGACAGGCATGTTGATGCGGCAGGCCGACCGCGCCGTGCCAGTCGTCACTGGCCTGGCTCAGCACCGGCGTGTAATGCAGGCGCGGATGCTGCTGGCACAGCGCCAGCAAGGCGTCGTGCCAGTACAGACCGGCGACGGTCTGGGCGCCCCAGAACAGATGCAGCGCCCGGGTTTCCGCGCGCGCCAGTGACGATTCGATCAGCGCTTTCATCGGTGCAAAGCCGGTGCCGCCGGCGATCATCAGCAGCGGTCGGTCATTGGCCGGCAGCCGACCGTTGCCGAATGGCAACTCCACCGTAACAATGGTTCGGGTTTGCAGATGGCGCACCACTTCCAATGCCGAATGGTGATTGGCCACGGCTCGGATGTGCAGCTCCAACTGGGTTTTCTGCTCGGGGGCGCTGGCGATGGAAAATGCCCGCGCGCTGGCATCCGGCATGATCAGCTGCAGATACTGGCCGGCATGAAACGCCATGGCGCTGTGCGCCGGCGGCGTCAACAACACTCGCCAGGTGTCATCACTCAAGGCGCTGACTTCCTGGACACGACAGCTGAATTTGCTCACGGCGAACTCACCGGGCGCACGGACATTGCGCCAGTCAATGATGGCATCAGAAAGCGGTCTTGCCATGCACAGCAGCACATAGCCGTCGGCAATTTCCTGTTCAAACAAACCATAGGGTTTGACATCGTCCTCGTAACCAAGCTGGCCGGCCAGGACACGGCCACGGCAGATACCGCAGGCGGCCTGCTGGCAGGCGTGCGGCGCGTCATAACCGAGCCGCAACGCGGCGTCGAGCACGCTCTCGTCGGCGCCTACCTGCAGACAATGGCCGCTCGGTTGCAGCGTTACCGAAAACGATTTGCTCACCCCATCAATCCAGCCCGAGCTGCTGCCAGATCGCATCCACTTTTTGTTTGACGGCCGGCGTCATCGTGATCGGCGTGCCCCATTCCCGGTTGGTTTCGCCCGGCATTTTATTGGTCGCGTCGATGCCCATTTTCGAACCGAGGCCCGAGACCGGCGAGGCGAAATCCAGGTAGTCGATCGGGGTGTTGTCGATCAGCACGGTGTCGCGGCTCGGATCGACCCGGGTGGTCAGCGCCCACATGACGTCGTTCCAGTCGCGGGCGTTGACGTCATCGTCGGTGACGATGATGAACTTGGTGTACATGAACTGGCGCAGGAAGCTCCAGATGCCGAGCATCACCCGCTTGGCATGGCCAGGATACTGCTTCTTCATGGTCACCACGGCGAGCCGGTACGAGCAGCCTTCCGGCGGCAGATAAAAGTCGACAATTTCCGGAAATTGCTTGCGCAGGATCGGCACGAACACTTCGTTCAGCGCGACGCCGAGAATCGCCGGTTCATCCGGCGGCCGGCCGGTGTAGGTCGAGTGGTAGATCGGGTCCTTGCGCATTGTGATCCGTTCAATGGTGAATACCGGAAACGATTCGACTTCATTGTAGTAACCGGTGTGATCGCCGAACGGTCCTTCCGGTGCCATGTCATCGGGATAGATATGGCCTTCGAGCACGATCTCGGCGGAGGCTGGAACCTGCAAATCGCTGCCGAGCGCTTTCACCACTTCGGTTTTCGCACCGCGCAGCAGACCGGCAAAACCGTATTCACTGAGGTTGTCCGGCACCGGTGTCACGGCGCCGAGTATCGTCGCCGGATCGGCGCCAAGCGCAACGCAGACCGGAAACGGTTGGCCCGGATTGGCTTTTTGAAATTCGAGCAGATCGAGTGCACCGCCGCGATGAGCGAGCCAGCGCATGATGACGCGATTTTTGCCAATGACTTGCTGACGATAAATGCCGAGATTCTGTCGCGGCTTGTTCGGTCCGCGCGTGATCACGAGGCCCCAGGTGATCAGCGGGCCGGCGTCGCCGGGCCAGCAGGTTTGCACCGGGATCTTGCTCAAATCGACTGCATCACCTTCCCAGACGATGTCCTGACACGGTGCGCTGCGCACTTCTTTTGGTGCCAGATTCAGTACCTGCTTCCAGACCGGCAGTTGATCCCAGGCTTCGCGCAGGCCTTTTGGCGGTTCCGGCTGGCGCAGGAACGCCAGCGTTTCGCCAACGTCACGCAGTGCGCTGACGCTGTCCTGACCCATGCCGAGCGCGACCCGTTCCGGCGTGCCGAACAGATTCGCCAGCACCGGCATCGTGTGACCTTTGACTTTTTCAAACAGCAGCGCCGGGCCGCCGGCGCGCAGCACGCGATCGGCGATTTCAGTCATTTCCAGATGCGGATCGACTTCGAGTGCAATACGCTTGAGCTGGCCTTTCTGTTCCAGCAACGCGAGAAAATCACGCAGATCGCGGTAAGCCATGGTCGGTGGGCAACGCTACAAAGGGAAAGCCGGACAAGTATACGTGCTGGCGCAGCAGTCAGCGCAGTGACGCGCTGCAACGGTGGCTGGCGTCAGCGGGTCCATACCGTCAGTCCGGCCAGCTGCTGGCGCCGCGATGGCTGCCGGCTTGCGACCAGATAGGCGGCGGCGAACATCAGCAGATTGGCCAGCAACATCGTGTAGTAAGCATCGAACGGTGCCCGCCAGCCTTGTGCGATCCAGCCACGGCTGGAGGCAATGGTCCAGGCGGTAAAGACGATGGTGCAGCTGATGCCGGCCCAGGCCGCGCGGGCATCACCGCGGGTGGTGAAGAAACCAAGCAGATACAGGCCGAGCAAGCCGCCGCCGAGCAGCGAGATCAGCACGGTCGAGGTGTCCTGCAGCGTCTTGGTGGTGGCGCTGTACAGGGCAATGCCACCGCCGATCATCAGCACGGTAACGATGACCGAGGTGATCTTGGCGACGCGCAGATGTTCGGCATCGCTCGCCTGTGGCCGGAAATGGCGCTTGTAGAAATCGACCGAAAACACGGCCGAAATCGCGTTGATGCTGGCATCCAGCGACGACATTGCCGCGGCGAGCGCACAGGCGAGCACCAGTCCGACAATCCCGGTCGGCAAGTGCTGGGTGATGAAGTGGGGCATGATCTGTTCGGCTTTCTGGCTGCCGTCGAGCATCGCTGCCGCCTGCGGATCCGGAAATACCTGATAGAACGCGAACAGGGCCGTACCGAGGAACATGTAGAACGCCCAGATCGGCAGACTCGATACCACGCAGACCAGCATGCCGAAGCGGGCATCGCGATCCGATTTGGCAGCGGCGAAGCGCTGCACGGTGTTCTGGTTGCCGGTGTATTCGGTCAGCCAGGTCGCGAGACCGAGCAGCAGCAGCATGCTGCCGGTTTTTTCGCTGAGGCTCAGCGACCAGCCGCTCGGCTGCAGCGCGCCGTCTTTCAGATCGGCAATCGCCAGCTTGCCGTGCTCATTGGCGATAGCAAAAATCTGATCGAGGCCACCGGGCATCGCGTTGACGATCACGATGAGGCAAATGACGCCGCCAAATGCCAGCAGCGTGGTCTGCACCAAGTCAGTCCAGATCACGGCATCGATGCCGCCTTGCACGGTGTAAGCACCGACCAACACGCCGGTAATGATTACACACCAGACCGGATCGAGGCCGGTGATCTGCTGAATCAGCAGCGCCAGCAGATACAGAATAGTGCTGAGACGCACCAACTGGGCAAGAATGAACGCGATGGCGCCGTAACTGCGCACCGAGGGGCCGAAACGTTGTTCGAGGTATTCGTACGCAGTCAGGGTTTTGCCGCGGCGAAAGAACGGCAGCACGACATAGGCGGCAAACAGCACCGCCAGCGGCAGCATCAGGTTCGGCAGGTAACGCAGCCAGGCGGTCTTGTAGGCATCGGCCGGGTAGGCGACAAAGGTCACCGAACTGATCGAGGCGCCGACCATCGACAGACCGATGATCCAACCGCGAAAACTGCGACCGCCGACAAAATACTCTTCGGTGCTGGTGTTGCGCTTGGAAAAATACCAACCCATCGCCTGCATGCCGAGCAGATACGCGATGATGATGGCGGCATCAATCCAGTGCAGCTGCATGCCGTTACTCCGTTCTTGCTCTTGTTCTTGTTATCAGCGTTGCGCTCAGGCGCCACAGCACTTCTTGTATTTCTTGCCGGAACCACAGGTGCACGGGTCATTGCGGCCGATTTTCTCGACCCGGATCGGCTGCTTGCGCCAGCTTGACGGATGCTCGGCGAAATACTCGGCGGCAGCCTGCAGTTGCACGGTCAGCGAGTCGACGATGGCTTTGCGCTGGTCGATGCGCAGCGGCGATTCGTCCGGGTTGTCGCTGCGCAGATCCTTGCCGTGCGCCAGCGAGAAAATCGCCAGCAGCAGATCTTCAATGCCTTCGTTGTTGTCGCCGGCGGTTTCATAATCGGCGGCGAGAAACTCGACGCCGGCCGCAAAGCCTTCGGCCCAGCCGGCACCGTAGCTTGCTTCCCATTCCTGCTGCAGTTCCGCGGTCCAGCTGGCGTCGTCACCGACTTCCATCAGGATCGGGGTATAGGCGTATTCGCTGTCGCCCCAGAATTGATTGTTGATGTCGATCCAGCGCCGCAGCAGCAAATGGAAAAACTTTTCGCCGACCGCCTTGTCGGCGAATTCCGGCAGCTTGCCGCCGAACATCAATGGCAGGAAATCGCTCGGATCGATGCGGGCCGCGGCGAGCGCCAGTGCGCACATCAGGCCGTCAGCGGCCTCGATGGTCATGCCATCGTCGGGATAACCGTCCGAGAACATGATTTGCTCCAATTCGGCCAGTTCTTCGTCGGAAAAAGGCGCCAGCATCGGTTCGGTGGTCGGGTTCATAATGGGCTCGCAAACAGGTGTGCTAAACAAATTGTCGGCAGTGCATAAACGCAACAGGCCCCGCAGGGCCTGTGATGCGCAAACGCATGGCTTACTGACGCTTCATCATGTCGAAGAATTCGTCGTTGGTCTTGGTCAGGCCGAGCTTGTCGGTCAGGAACTCCATCGCGTCGATGTCCTGCATCGGCGACATGATCTTGCGCAGGATCCACATCTTCTGCAGTTCGGCCGGGGTCGTGATCAGTTCTTCGCGACGGGTGCCGGAACGGTTGAAGTTGATCGCCGGCCAGATCCGCCGTTCGGCGATCTTGCGGTCGAGGTGCAACTCCATGTTGCCGGTGCCTTTGAATTCTTCGTAAATCACTTCGTCCATCTTCGAGCCGGTATCGACCAGCGCGGTGGCGATGATGGTCAGGCTGCCGCCTTCTTCGATGTTGCGGGCGGCACCGAAGAAACGTTTCGGCTTCTGCAGTGCGTTGGCGTCGACACCGCCGGTCAGCACCTTGCCGGACGACGGGATCACGGTGTTGTAGGCACGGGCGAGGCGGGTAATCGAGTCGAGCAGGATGACCACGTCTTTCTTGTGTTCGGCGAGGCGCTTGGCTTTCTCGATGACCATTTCGGCGACCTGGACGTGGCGGGTGGCCGGTTCATCGAAGGTCGAGGCGACCACTTCGCCGCGCACGCTGCGTTGCATTTCGGTGACTTCTTCCGGACGCTCGTCGATCAGCAGCACGATCAGCGTCACTTCCGGATGATTGGCGGTGATGGCGTGGGCGATGTTCTGCAGCATCATCGTCTTGCCGGCTTTCGGCGGCGCGACGATCAGGCCGCGCTGGCCTTTGCCGATCGGGGCACACAGATCGATGACGCGTGCGGTCATGTCTTCGGTGGAGCCGTTGCCGCGTTCCAGCCGCAGCCGCGAATTCGGGTGCAGCGGCGTCAGGTTTTCGAACAGGATCTTGTTCTTGGCGTTTTCCGGTTTGTCGAAGTTGATGTGATCGACCTTGAGCAGGGCGAAATAGCGCTCGCCTTCCTTCGGCGGCCGGATCTGGCCGGCAATGGTGTCGCCGGTGTGCAGGTTGAACCGGCGAATCTGACTGGGCGAGACATAGATGTCATCGGGGCCGGCGAGGTAGGAGCCGTCGCTCGAGCGCAGGAAACCGAAACCGTCGGGCAGGATCTCCAGCACGCCGTCGCCATAGATCGCTTCGCCGTTCTTGGCGTGGTTCTTCAGGATGGCGAAGATGATGTCTTGTTTGCGCTGGCGGGCGGTGCCTTCGAGGTTGAAGGTCATCGCGATGTCGGAGAGTTCCTGAGCGGATTTTTTCTTCAGTTCAGTCAGATTCATGGGCGGGGCTGTGTTCACAGATCGGGGGCAACGGGCTGGTAACGGCAGCGCAGGTGCAAAAACGGACGGGCTACCGGCAGCGAGGCCGAGACGGTTTCAGTTCTGGGAGATGGTTATCGTAACAGGCAGTGGCGGATGGCCACTGGTGCTCAACATAGCATCGAACGGAGGGCGCGTCCAGCCGGGCAGCGCGGGATTCGCACTGCCCGGCTGGCGAAGATCACAGGTTGCTGTCGAGGAACGCGGTCAGTTGCGATTTGGACAGCGCACCGACTTTGGTGGCGTGAACCTGACCGTTCTTGAACAACATCAGGGTCGGGATGCCACGAATGCCGTACTTCGGCGGTGTCGCGGCATTCTCGTCGATGTTAAGCTTGGCGACCTTGAGCCGGCCGGCATAATCGGTCGCGATTTCGTCGAGAATCGGCGCAATCATGCGACAGGGGCCACACCATTCGGCCCAATAATCGACCAGTACCGGCGTCTCCGACTTGAGCACTTCGGCCTCGAAGCTGGCGTCGCTCAAATAGACAATGTTTTGGCTCATGGAAAAAACTCTCCTGGGTAACCGGATCGATACTGCCGGCAGGGACGGCGGATCATCCGTCTAAACGGTATTTCACTGCAACTGATACAACACCGGCGGCGGTACCCGAAAGCATGGCCGACCGTCATATGGATAGCATGAGCACACATCTTACCGATATTCGTTTTGCCTCGCTTGGCCTGCACCCGGCCCTGCTGAAAGCCCTCGACAAAATGGGCTATGTCTACTGCACCCCCATTCAGGCTGCGACCCTGCCCAAGCTTTTGGCCGGCAAGGACATCGCCGGCCAGGCCCAGACTGGCACCGGCAAGACGGCCGCGTTCCTGCTGGCGACCTTCAACGATTTGCTGACGCTTCCGGCCATCCAAGGCCGCCGGGCCAATGAACCACGGGCGCTGATCATGGCACCAACCCGGGAACTGGCGGTCCAGATCTATAACGATGGTCTCAAATTGGCCTCGGAAACCGACCTGCGACTGACCGTGGTCTACGGCGGCGCCGGCTACGAAGAGCAGCGCAAGAGCATTGAGGGCGGGGTCGATGTCCTGATCGGCACCACCGGCCGGCTGATCGACTATTACAAGCAGGGCGTCTACGGCCTCGAAGCGATCGACGTGGTCGTGCTCGACGAAGCCGACCGGATGTTTGATCTCGGCTTCATCGCCGACATCCGCTACCTGCTGCGCAAGATGCCGCCACCGCACGACCGCTTGAACATGCTGTTCTCGGCAACGCTGTCGCAGCGGGTGCTGGAACTCGGCTACGAGCACATGAACGATGCCGAGCACGTTCAGGTCGAGGCCGAACAGGTCACCGCCGATCGCGTCCGTCAGGTGCTGTATTACCCGGCCAATGACGAACGCATTCCGCTGTTGCTCGGTCTGTTCGACACGCTGAAGCCGGAGCGCTCGATTGTCTTCACCAATACCCGCCGTGCCAGCGAAGAAGTCTGGGCCTATCTGGCCGCCTACGGCCTGAATGCCGGTTTGCTGACCGGCGATGTGCCGCAGAAGAAGCGTCTGGCGCTGCTCGAAGAGCTGAAAAACGGCACGCTGGAAGTGCTGGTTTGCACCGACGTTGCCGCCCGTGGCCTGCATATCATCGGCATCAGTCACGTGTTCAATTTCGATCTGCCGGATGATCCGGAAGATTACGTGCACCGCATCGGCCGGACCGCCCGTGCCGGTGCCGAAGGCGATGCGATCAGCTTCGCCAGCGAAGAAACGGCGGTCAATCTGCCCGGCATCGAGAACTACATCGGTTTCAAGATCCCGACCCAGAGCATCGATCCGGCACTGCTACGCGAGCCGGTGTCGCCGCGCGACATGATCCGGCTGTCGCCGGCGGTGCGCGAACACAAGCCGAACCGTCGTGGCGGTGCCCGCAGTCGGCCGGGTGGCGGTCGCCACGGTCGTCGCTGAGCGTCGTCAGTCGCAATGCCGCGCTCCAGCCTGAAAGACAATCCGCCGCGACACGAGATCGTCGCGGCGGTCGATCTCGGTTCCAACAGTTTTCACATGAGCGTGGCCCGCGTCGTTGACGGCGGCCTGCAGACGCTCGGCCGTATCAAGGAGCGGGTGCAGCTCGCCGCTGGCCTTTACGATGACAAGCGGTTGTCGGAAGAGGCGATCCAGCGCGGTGTGGAATGCCTGAAAGTGTTCGGTCAGCGCCTGAAAGGCATGCATCCTGATGCCGTGCGCGTGGTCGGCACCAATACCTTACGCCTGGCGAAGAATGCCGGTGAATTCCTGCAGCGCGCCGAAGAAGTGCTCGGCTTTCCGATCGAAGTCATCGCCGGCAAGGAGGAAGCGCGGCTGATCTATGCCGGCATTGCCCATACCCGGGCCGAGAAAGATCGCCGGCTGGTGATCGACATCGGCGGCGGTTCGACTGAAATCATCATCGGCACCGGCTTCAGCCCGCAACTGCTCGATTCGCTGCAGATGGGCTGTGTCTCGTATGAACGGCAGTTTTTCGCCGGTGGCGAGATCAACAAGACCCGATTCAAAGCGGCGCAAATGCAGTGCTATCTGGAACTGCAAACGGTAGAGCAGCGCTACCGCAAACTCGGTTGGCAGCTCGCCATCGGCAGCTCCGGCACCATCATCAGCATCGCCGACATCCTGCGTGCCCGTTATGACGATGGCAGCATCACGCTGTCGCGGCTGACCGAGTTGCGCGACGAAATCATCGAGCTGGGCCATGCCGACAAACTGAAACTGCCGAGTCTCAATGACGATCGCCGCAGCATTTTTGCCCCCGGGCTGGCGATTCTGCTGTCGTGTTTCGAGATTTTCGGCATCGCCCAGATGCAGGCGACCGAAGCGGCATTACGCGAAGGCCTGCTGTATGAACTCGTTGGTCGCTTCACCCATCTCGATGTGCGTGAGCGCAGCATTTACGGTTTGGTGCATCGGCATCAGATCGATCTGGAGCAGGCCGAGCGGGTGCGTGAAACGGCGCTGATGCTATACCGGCAAGTGGCCGCCGATTGGCACCTCGATGAACCGGAACTGCAAGCCATCCTTGGCTGGGCCGCGATGGTGCACGAGATCGGTCTCATCATCAGCTATGGCCAGATGCACAAGCACGGCGCCTACGTGCTGACCCATAGCGACATCGACGGCTTTTCCCAACAGGAAAAGCAATTGTTGGCGCTGCTGGTGCGGGCGCATCGGCGCAAATATCCGGAAGACGAATTTGCCAATGTGCCGAAATACTGGCGGCTGAAAGCCAAACGATTGGTGCGGCTGATTCGGTTGGCCGTGTTGCTGCATCACCGCCGTTCGGACGAACCCTTGCCGAAATTGAAACTGGAAGTTGAGCGCGAATTGCTGCGCCTGCAGTTTCCGCGCGGCTGGTTGGAAACGCACACCTTGATGCGCGCCGATCTGGAGCAGGAGCGGGTATACAGCAGCGATGCCAAGTTGCCGTTTGAATTTGACTGAATTGCAGAAGCGAGCCGCCCCATGAGGCGGCTTCTTTCTGTGTCCTAGGCAGCGGTGCTCGGATCGAGGCAGAACGCTTTAGCGATTCATCTGCCGGAACCTGCAGGTGTCACTTTCGGCACTCAAGCAGTCGCGTTAGTGGTTGAGCGCATCAACAATAGCGATGTCTCGGTACAACGACGGTGCGCACGGCCCATAAGCGGAAGAGCGTGTATTGGTGGAAATACTTGCCGTGCTAAAACGGTAAAAATGCCGTGCATTGACTTCCGACCAGCGGACTTGAGCCAGGTTGTTGACTTACCGATGGCTGGCTGAGGTTGCGGCCCCCAGCCGACACCAGGTCGTGAGCTCACTCCACCTTCTGTGCTTCCCGCAACATCAGTTCGCCAACATCGCTCAATACCTGTGACAGTGGTGTATTGCTTGGTGCCATCAGGTAGCGCTCTTCCCAGAGCGGTTCGAACTGCTGCTTGAATTGCCGCACTTCCTCCGGTTGCTCGACGCTGCGACTGTGCAGGAACTGGGTGCGGCCGCTGCGGTTCCACAGCGAGGCGAGCGGGTGATGGTGCCAGCCCTGCACCGGCACCAGGCCGAGACAGAAGCGTTGATAGCCTTGCTGGCGGCCCCGGTGCCGGGCAAGATCGCCGGGTCGGATGTGCCGTCAAGGGCCGGGATTTAGCTCCGCCTGCTTGGCCTTACGGTAGGCGTCAAACCCATTCTGGTCGACAACGGTGAATTGGATTGTTTGGGTTTCCTTGTCGAAGCTAGAAGCCAGTGACTTTAGTGTTGCATCCTTTTCATACTCGCCGGAAAACGCCTCCATCACGGAAGAAACTTCTGCGAATCGTGTCTCTTGGTCCATGTCGCCGACATGGTAATTGAATTGGCAAGCGCTGCTGCGGCATTCGATGTCAGAAATGTTCTTGCCGACAAAACGCTTGCCGTAGAGGATGGAGCTCAATTTGCTTTCATAGGCCTGGGCCCAAACGGGATCACGCTGTTCGGCATTGAAGTAGTCGCGCGCTGACCAAATTTGCCATGTCGCGTCAACGCTCCTTTCTTCGTCAACATAAGGTGTTTCTTTGAAAGTCGGCTTATTCGATTTGACTTGGTTCGAACCATCTGCTGGCGTGGACGACGCTTGTCTCTCTTTCATGACAGGAGAACGCAAATACTTCATTGCTTCCTGATCGACTCGGCAAGTTGCTTTAGCTTGTAAATCAGCCAGACGTACTTCGGCATTTGCCAGCGCCTTGGCCGATTGTTGCCATTTAAGCGCAAAGAAGATTGCTAGCAGGCACATAGCTGCAGAGATGCTATGGACGATATATTTTCTCATGAAGCGACGCATCCTTTGTCAGCTGGGGAGTTGTTTGCACACGTTATTGCGTGCGCCAGATTGGGCGCACGTCTTAACACTGTCAATGACTTAAAACTCAACAAGACGACACTCATTGGTTTCTTCGTCACAAACAGCACAACGTTTCTTGCCGCTAGCCGATATCCAGCATTTGCTCCAGATCGCAGACGCTGAGGTTGCTGTAAAGATGGCAAAGACCGCAACAAGAACGATACTGACCTTGTTCACAATATTCTCCTGATTTTAGATACCGATCGTGATCGACCGGCCGGCGGAGTTTAATGCGAGTCGGGGGGCAACCTTCGCTGCAGCGGGGCTCATTCCACCCGTTGCGCTTCCCGCAACATCAGTTCGCCAACATCGCTCAATACTTGTGACAGCGGCGCGTTGCTCGGTGCCATCAGGTAGCGCTCTTCCCAGAGCGGTTCGAACTGCTGCTTGAACTGGCGGACTTCCTCCGGTTGCTCGACGCTGCGGCTGTGCAGGAACAGGGTGCGGCCGATGCGGTTCCATAGCGAGGCGAGCGGGTGATCGGTCCAATCCTGCACCGGCACCAGGCCGAGGCAGAACCGGCGATAGCCCTGCTGCTTGCCCCAGCGCAGCAGCTCGACATGCAGCCAGGTCAGCCAGTCGGTCGGCAGTTCGCCGCGATGGCGCAGCAGATCGATGGCGTATTCATCGCGACTGCCGCTGCACAGCAGCGACGCGAAGGCGATGAGCTCGCCATCGCGGAAAATCAGCGCGTGCGGCAGCTGCATCAGGTAATTGGCATCGAAATGGCCGATGGCAAAGCCGCGCTCGCCGGTGGCGCGTTGTGCCAGCCAGTCGTCCGACACGGCTTTCATTTGCGGCAGCCAGGCGGCGACTTCCGGCACGGCAACGACTTTCACCTGCAGGCCGCTGGCGGCGACCTGTTCATGCGCGCGGATGACCGTGGCATTCAGGTGCCGGCTGTCGCCGGTTTGCAGCACGGCTTCTTCGCCGAGTTTGTGCGGGATAAGACCCAGATCGAAATAGCGTGGCAGGAATTGCGGCCGGGCCATGAATACTACCGGCCGGGCGCGCTGCTGATCGCAGCGTTCGCGGAATTGCCAGAGCAGTTCTTCGTATTCGTCTTCGGCACCGATGGGATCGCCGAGCGCCACCAGGCTGCGCGCCTGCGGCACATACATCAGCAGCGCCGAGCGATCGCTGCTGACGACAAAACGTTTGTCGCCGAGCAGGGCGAGCTGCGCCAGGGCGCGCGGGCTGGTCTGCAGGATCTGCTGGATCTGGGCGCTGCTCGGCGCGGCGCCGAGCGGCTGGCGAGCCGGTCGCAACAAGCGCAGTGCGCCGAGCATCATGAGGCCAATCGGAATGGCGAGCAGTGCCCGCAGGCTGCGCGCCTGCTCGTTCTGCAACGCCACCTGCCACCACGGCTCCAGATCGGTCGGGACATGGCGGTAGGAGAAAATCGTCAGCCACACCGCGATGGCAATGACACTGCCGGTGGCGATCAACCAGGCATTGCTGAACGGCGAACGCGAGACCGAACGGCGACGGGTGAAATGCATGCCCGATGGCAGCAGCGCCAGCCAGATCAGCAGCAGGAACACGGCGACTTCGTATTGCAGGCCCTTGGCCAACGCCAGCAGCGCCGCGATCGGCAACAGTTTGGTTGCCAACGCAAACGCATTGCGGCTGTGGCGCAGCAGGCTGCCGGCGAGCAGCAACAAGGTCACGGCGGCGAGCGCGGCCAAAAAGTGGGCGCTTTCGAGCAGCCACAACGGCAGCGTGTTGGTCAGGGTCAGCAGCCGCTGCGCGCCGGTCGGCGTCACCGCCGAGAACAGCAGGATGGTGCCGCCGAGAAATACCGCCAGCGCGAGAATGGAGGCCATCAGGCTGCGCGATGCGGCCGGCGTTTCGGCGCTTTCGCGTTTGAGAATGCGCTGCATGATCACTTGCACGATTTCATGACCGCCGAACAGCAGCAGCGCGGTGACAAACGGCAGCACGTAATAGGTCACCCGATAGGCGACCAGCGCACCGAGCAGTTGTGGTGTCGGCACCACCGGGCTCAGCAGCGCGGTGACCACCGCTTCGAACACGCCGATGCCGCCCGGTACATGCAGCATCACGCCGAGAATGTTGCCGGCCATGAAAATGGTCAGCACCGGCAGAAAATCGGGTCGCGTTTCCGGCGGCAGCAAGGCGTACAGCACACCGCAGGCGAGGACCCAGTCAATGCCGGCAATGACGAGCTGACCGACCGACATGCCAAAACCGGGGAAACGGATTTCGACGCCGCGGATCAGCAGCGGCCGGCGCCAGAACAGCGGAATCGCCAGATAAGCGAGCGCGCAGGCAATGCCGGACCAGGCCAGCACGATGAACAGCGCATCGCCGAGCTCGGCCATCCAGGCTTTTTCGGCCAGCAGTTCGGCCGGCAGCGTCGGTGGCGCGTACAGCAGCGCGATGCCGCCCATCGCGAACAAGCCGAGGAAAAAGGTGATGGAACAGAACATCACCAGCTGGGCGATTTCGGCCGGGCTCAGCCCCCACATCGAATACAGGCGATAGCGGACGCTGGAGCCGGTCAGCAGGGCGAAGCCGAGGTTATGGCTGAAGGTGTAACCGACGAACGAAGCCAGTGCGATGCGCCGGTAGGCGAGTTTGCGCCGCAGATACAGCACGGCCAGCAAGTCATAGCAGGTCAGCAGCAGGTAGCTCGCCACGGTGAAACCGAGCGCCAAGCCGATTTGCCACCACGGCAGCTCGTGCAAATGCGCGACGATTTCTTCGTATTTGTATCGCTCCGCGATGCGCACCAGAAAACTGATTGCAAACGCGAGCAGGCCAATACTGATCACTGCTCCCAGCAGGGTGCGCCAACGCATCACAGCGACTACATCCTTTCATCAAAGTGGCGCGTCGGAATGTGCCGGGCGCCGGTGGTATCGGGTTATCTGCTGTCGGTGTGCCGCGGCAAGGCGCGGCTCATCGCTCAGCCAGTGGCTTGTGCCGGCGCGTCCGCCGCCGTTTCACTGGGCGCCGCCGGCAGTGCCGGTGGTGTCGCTTCGTTCGCGGGCGCGCTGGCCGCTTGTTCCAGCACGGCTTTCAGATTCGCCAGCCCGGTTTCGTAATCGGCGCCGAGCATCGAATCGAACATCAGGTAACCAAACCAGCGGCCGATCAGATCATTGCCAAATTCGGCGTCGAAGCCCCAGGTGACCTTGGTGCCGGTTTCCATCGGTTCCAGGCGATGAAACGACACCGCGCCATCCTGGCCTTCGAACAACAGCTTGACCCGGACCAGCGTCGGCGGCGTCGACTCGATGATTTCCTGGCTGCCGGAACCGACCCCGGGATCCTGGCTGGTCCAGCTCATGAACGCGCCGACGCCCTGGCTCGGACCTTTGAATTCGTAACGGGTGTTCGGATCCAGCTTGGCCCACGGCGACCATTCATTGAAGCGCTCGAAGCCGTTGACCATGGTAAACACCTGCGACTGCGGCACATTGATCACGATGCTGCGTTCGACATGGGCCCGATCAGGCAACAGCAGGCCGCCGCCGACAATGACCGCCGCCAGCACGAGCAGCAGCACCACAATACGTTTGAGCCAGACCATGTTTCCCCTCCTGGTGTTTTTTTGATGCCAGCGCAGCGGCATCCGCTGATGCCGAATGGCGTCTGCGAAGCATAGCGGCCGGGCGTGACCGGCGAAAGTCAGCGTCGTCGCTTGCTGATGCTGTTGCCCATTCGGCCGCTCGCCATGGCCGGTGCAAAACGTTGGCCTCACCACGATGGCGGATTCATGGCAATGGCAGCGTCACAACGAGGGATAGTAAGGCCGCAGCAACTGCAGACAGTCATGACTGTACTGTGGGTAAGGATCATGGATGCAGAGCGCATGCACCGCGCTGTTGCCGCTTTGCCGGCGCAGTTGCCAGATGCGTCGGCTGACGGGTTTGTCCGGCTTGTTGCGGATGTCGACGCGTTGCCGCCGGAACAGACCGGCGCCGGCACAGGCCTGCTGCAGCCGGGCATCGGCCTCGACCGGCAACAGCAGCCACAGGCTGCCGTCGTCATGCAGCCAGCGCGCCGCCGCCAGCAAATCGCTCAGCGGCAGCGCGTCGTCATGCCGGGCCAGGTTGCGGGCAGCGCCGTCGGCGCGCCAACTGTCGGAAAAGAACGGCGGATTGCTGACAATGCAGTCATAACGCCGTTCGGCTGGTGGCGTGAACCGTTGCAAGGCGGCGGCGTGCAATTGCAGCCGTGCCGACCACGGGCTGGCAGCAAAATTGCGGGCAGCATCCTGACAGGCGCCGGCGTCGAGCTCGATGGCGTCGATATGGGCGCTGCTGCGCTGGGCCAGCATCAGGCTGAGCAGGCCGGTGCCGGTGCCGATATCGAGGATCTGCCGGCAGTCGGCGACCGGCACATAGGCACCGAACAGGCAGGCATGGGTGGTGACTTTCATGCCGGAGTGGCCTTGTTCGACCCGGAACTGTCTGAACTGAAACCAGGGATTGTGTTTGCGCGCGCGCATGCCGTCCTCCGTTCGTCGCGCATTGTAATGGTTGATGGCTGCCCGGATCAGGCGCGCCAGCTGCGCCTGTGCCAGTCGGACAATTCCCGGCATACTGCGGCCTGAATTGCTGGAGGTGTCATGGAACTGGTGTTGCTCGGACTGTTGGTGGTGGTCGTGTTGGTCGTGGTGAGCCTGCGCGTGAAGCCGCCGGCCGTGGATCTGGCCCAGCAGCCGGCATTCCGTGAGTTGCAGCAGCAGCTCAGCCGACTGGAAACGGCCGACAGCCAACTGCGTAGCGAACTCAACCTGCAAGCCGCCACCCAGCGCCAGGAACTCGCCGGTCAGCTGGACTTGCTGGCGCGCGGTCAGCGCGAGCAGCACGCCCAGTTTGGACAGCAATTGCACAGCCAGTTGCAGGGTTTCGACCAGCGGCTGGCCACCCTGCAAAGCGATCTGAACCAGCGCTTCGATGCCCTGCGACTGACCATCGATGAGAAACTCGGGCTCGCGCAAACCGATGCCCGGGCCGGCCGCGAGGAAATGCAGCAGGCACTGAACCGGTTTCGCATCGAACTGACCGACAACCTGAAAGCGCTGGCGCAGAACAACGAGCAAAAACTCGAAGCCGTGCGCAGCACCGTGCAGCAGCAGCTGACAGCGCTGCAGACCGACAACAGCAAAAAGCTCGACGAGATGCGCGCCACCGTCGACGAGAAACTGCAGGCGACGCTGGAAAAGCGGCTCGGCGATTCGTTCAAGCTGGTCAGCGAGCGGCTGGAGCAAGTGCACAAAGGATTGGGCGAAATGCAGACGCTGGCCAGTGGCGTCGGCGATCTCAAGCGGGTGCTGACCAACGTCAAGACCCGCGGCACCTGGGGCGAAGTGCAGCTCGGTGCGCTGCTCGAACAGATCCTTGCGCCGGAACAATACGAAGCCAATGTCGCGACCCGGCCGCGCGCCAGCGAGCGGGTCGAATACGCGATCAAACTGCCGGGCAAACAGGATGAAGGCCTGGTCTGGCTGCCAATCGATGCCAAGTTTCCGATCGAGGATTACCAGCGTCTGCTCGATGCCCAGGAACGCGCCGATGTCGCCGCGGTGGAAGAGGCCGGCAAGCTGCTGGAAACGCGGCTCAAAACCGAGGCTCGGTCCATCCGCGACAAATACGTCGCGCCGCCGCACACCACCGATTTCGCCATTCTCTATTTGCCGACCGAAGGCTTGTACGCCGAAGCGCTGCGCCGCAACGGTCTGGTTGAACTGCTGCAACGCGATTTCCGGATCACGCTCGCGGGTCCGACCACGCTCGCGGCCATGCTCAATTCGCTGCAGATGGGCTTCAAAACCCTGGCGATCGAAAAACGCTCGTCGGAAGTCTGGCAGGTGCTGGGTGCGGTCAAGACCGAGTTCGGCAAATTCGGCGACGTATTGGCCAAGACCAAGAAGAAGCTTGAGGAAACGGTCAAAACTATTGAAGGCGCTGAAACCCGCACCCGGCAAATCAGTCGCAAGCTGAAGTCGGTTGAGCAATTGCCGGCCAGCGATGCCAGTGCCTTGCTGGGTGATGCCGCTGATATCGACGACGAAACGACAGAAGACGAAAGCTGAATTGTCCGGCACGCAAAACGGATCCCGCTGCATGCAGAATCAACGCGAATACCGCTACTACGATCTGGTCATGGCCGGCTTTGTCACCGTGCTGCTGTGCTCGAACCTGATTGGGCCGGCCAAGATCGCCGAAGTCGCCGGCTTCACCTTCGGTGCCGGCGTGCTGTTCTTTCCGTTTTCCTACATCTTCGGTGATTGCCTGACCGAAGTGTATGGCTACAAGCGGGCGCGTCGCGTGGTCTGGGCCGGCTTTGCCGCGCTGATTTTTGCTTCGGTGATGACCCAGATCGTGCTGGCATTTCCGCCGGCATCCGGCTGGCCGCATCAGGAAGCCTATGAAACCACGCTCGGCGCCACCTGGCGCATTGCGCTGGCGTCATTGATCGCGTTCTGGGCCGGCGAGTTCGTCAATTCCTATGTGCTGGCCAAAATCAAACTGTGGATGGCAGGCCGCCATCTCTATGTCCGCACCATCAGCTCGACCATTGCCGGCCAGGCCATCGATTCGCTGCTGTTCTACAGCATCGCCTTCTATGGCGTCTGGAGCAGCGAACAACTGCTGCTGGTCATGGTCAGCAACTACGCGATCAAGGTGATCTGGGAAGCGCTGATGACGCCGCTGACCTATGTCATCGTCGGCTTCCTGAAGAAGCGCGAACACGAGGACGTGTTCGATCGCGACACCAACTTCACCCCGTTCTCACTGAAAACCTGAGCAAGTCCGGCGGGCTGATCGTGGGCGCAGCAAATGCGCCCGCACCGGCAGCATGATGGCGACACCTGATGAACACGTTCCGCAGGTTTTGCCATGAGTCACTTTGCTGTCAAAGACTTCAGTCACGATGGGCCGGCCAGTTCCCGCAAGGGCCTGCCGGCCAGTTTTTTCCACGAATCCGAACACCGCCGCCAGCAGCAGGAAGATCGGCTGATCGCCATCGGCTTGCTGATTTGCTTTGTCGTGCAGCTGCTGGTGTGGGTTGTCTGAGCAGGTGTAGCAAGAAGTGAGCGTTTGTGCTCCCGTGCAAACCCGCCAAATAAAAAGCCACCGGGAAAGTGGCTTTTTATTTGGCGCGCCCGAGACGATTCGAACGTCCGACCCCAGCCTTCGGAGGGCTGTACTTTATCCAACTGAGCTACGGGCACTGTGACGCGGCGTCAGCGCTGGCGGTGTGTTCGCGCGAGGTCGCGGTTTGTAGGGCATTGCTTGCCGTCATGTGAGTCTGGTGGTGTGTGGTCAGCGTATCGTCTTCAGTCAGCCGATTTATCGGGGTCACTTTTGGCCGGCTCATTACTTGGCCTTTCCGTCGAGACTGCCGGAGTACGATCTGCGTGGCGTGTTCAATGCTGCTGGTGTGCAGTCGTATTCGATGGGGCAAATGGTGCGGTGATCGCCAACTACGCGCCGCTGATCCAAGCATCGCAGTTGTTGGCAACGCAGAACGCGGATCCGACTGCAATGATCATGGCGGCCCGCACTCGTCACACGCTTGGCGGCTTGGTCGATACGACCGGCCAGCCGTTGAACATGCCGAAACTGTTGGAAGGCTATCAGCAGCTGTGGACCAACGCGGTTCCGGTGAACCAGACGCAGGGCACGTCAAACGATTGCAGCACGATTCTGGTTGGTGACTTCCGGCAGCTGTATATCGGTGTGCGCCAAGGGCTGCGGATCGAAGTGCTGCGGGAGCGCTACGCCGATCAAATGCAATACGGCTTCATCGCGCACCTGCGGGCTGATGTTGCAGCCGCGCAGCCGTCAAATTTTTGCAAGGTCATTGGCATCAAGCCATGATGCAACCAAGCGATCCGGTGTGGTGTTGGCGCAACACGCCGGAAAGCGAACGGGGCCGAAAGGCCCCGTTTTTATTGAAGTTGAGTCTGAGTTATGCGGCCTTTGATTGCCGCGAGGTCTGCAGATTGTACTTGGCAAAAAGCTGTTTAGCGTCGTCACCCATTTTTGCTGCTGCCTCAGCGACAGCACTGCGAATGGCAGCTTCAAGCGCGTCACGATGTTCAGTGACGATGTAGTGAAACGCTGACCTAGTTTGCAATGTAGTTACCATAGCTGCTGCCCTTACGATGCTTTCGTGGCCCGGAATACAAGCCAACGACCCTCAATTGTCGTTTCAACGCCCTTCAATGTGCCCAATGAAGTGAGGACAGAGAAGGAGTCGTGCATACCGCGCAGAAACGTGATTAGCGCATCTGTGCGGCCAAAAACCTTAATTGCGTCTGCCTGCCGGACTTCCGATGCAAGCTCAAAAATACCCATCAGCGCCACAGTGAATGCCATCAAACGCTTTTGCGTATTGCCTTCGCTATCAGGGCTGGCCTCAATTGAAGGGCACATATGCATATCAAGCATCTTGACCCAAACAGCCATTCCTTTGCGGGACTGAACAAGCTCAACAAGCGCGAGATGTTTGCCATTCGCATCTTGGACTGTATAAAACACGCCTACATTAAGGCGATCATCTAATGGACCGAATCCCTTGGTTGCGTCGATTCGGCCAAAGAGCTGCTCATAATCGGTGGCAATAACTTCGTGTTCGTTAGCCGTCGCTTCTTTGAGCCAAATACCACGCAAAGATTCAAATTCAGCTTGGCTCAGCTCGGAAAATTTCATCAGATCTTATATATAGCCTACTTTGTAGGCCGGAAATTTGAGGCACACCAGCAGCCTAGTCAAGTAACTTTCTAGCACAAAACGTAAATATCCGCCTTGGGTGCCGGCCAGCAAATGGCCCAGATCTGATGCTGATCAGGAACTAGGCCAGACCCATACCTCATTATCTTGGTATGCGCAGATGCAGTTACCACCACTGCTAGCGTGGACAGCGCCCGTGCCCCCACTAATTGGGCTATGGGACATTTTAGCTGGCTTGCAATGCATAGAAGAACGCGGGCATTTGCCATCACCCCAGCGTCACCCCAAATGAAAACGCCGCTTTCGTCTCGAGACGAAAGCGGCGTTAAGCCATTGATTTATATGGCGCGCCCGAGACGATTCGAACGTCCGACCCCAGCCTTCGGAGGGCTGTACTCTATCCAACTGAGCTACGGGCGCAAAACTCTGGCTGCAATGGCAGCCTGCCGGTGGCATGTGTCGGGTTACGCGCTGACGCGCTAACCCAACCTACGCTACGGGCGCAAAACGCCGGCTGCGTTTGCAACCGGCAATCGACGAAGCGATTAAGGGTGCAGTGACCTGTCGTTCGCAAACGAGGTATCACTGCCACGGTTCCCGACGCGGGGCCGGGTACCGCTGGCGCCAACCGGGGTCGGCGCGAGGGTCGCCATGATAGCGGCAAGCGGCGGCAGCGTCCATGCGCAGAACGGGCCTCCGGTCTGGACACGGGTAATAGTTGCGCGCCGTCGGTCCTGCCGGGGTCGGATTGGCTGTGCTTTAATCAACTCCTCCCCATTTGTGACGAACGCCCTATGAAGACGAACCGTTTGTTGTTCGGGCTGCCGGCTTTGTTGTTGCCCGCCGTCCTGCTGCTGGCGCAGGCCTTTGCCGCCGAACCGCCGCCGGCGATGCCGGTCGAGGGGGTTACCATCAGTGCCCGACCGCTGGATCAGGTGGTCGATGCGGTCGGCAGCCTGGTTGCCAACGAGACGGTGGTGATTCGCCCGGAAGTGGCCGGCCGCATCGACCGGTTCGGTTTCACCGAAGGCCAGCCGGTCAAGGCCGGCGCGGTGCTGGTGCAGCTCGACGATTCGGTGCAGGCCGCCCAGCTCGCCCGGGCCAAGGCGACGCTGGCGCTGGCGCAGTCGGATTACCAACGCCGAACCGAATTGCTGCAGAAGCAGCTGATCAGCCAGACCGAATTCGATCAGACGGCTTCGCAATTGAAAGTTGCCCAAGCCGATGTCGCGCTGGCGGAAGCCCAGCTCGGCAAGATGCGGGTCAAGGCGCCGTTTGATGCCGTGATCGGTGTCCGTTCGGTCAGCCCGGGCGCGATGGTGCAGGCCGGTCAGGATCTGGTGACGCTGGTCGATGTCCATCCGATCAAGATCGATTTCCGCATTCCGGAACGCTACCTGAGTCAGGTGCGGGTGCAGCAGGAGGTACAACTGACGCTGGATGCGCTACCGGGACGTCAATTCGCCGGCAAGGTCTTTGCCATCGATCCGCAAATCGACGAGAAAAGCCGTTCGCTGATCTTGCGCGCGCAGGTGCCGAACCCGAAAGCCGAGTTGAAGCCCGGTTTGTTCGCACGGGTCGCGTTGGTGCTTTCGAGCAAGGCAAGCGCGCTGCTGGTGCCGGAACAGGCGCTGGTACCGAATGCCGATGGCTCCCGCACGCTGTACAAAATCGTTGACGGCAAAGTGGCGATCACCCCGGTCAAGACCGGCGTTCGCCGCAATGGCGAAGTGGAAATCACCGACGGGCTTGCCGCCGGGGATGCCGTGATCACCGCTGGCCACATGAAACTGCAACCGGGCATGCCGGTGACGATGATCCCGCCGACCCCGGCGCGCAACTGACGCGTCGCCGCCGCTTCCTCCAGACGCAAGGAAGACCGCAATGGTTCTGTCCGATCTCAGTATCAAACGGCCGGTGCTTGCCACCGTGCTCAATCTGGTAGTGGTGCTGCTTGGCGTCATCGCCTACGACCGGCTCAGTGTCCGCGAATACCCGAACATCGACGAACCGGTGGTGACCGTCAGCACCAGCTATCCCGGTGCCAATGCCGAGATCATCGAAACACAAGTGACCAAGCCGCTGGAAGATTCCCTGTCCGGCATCGAAGGCATCGACTTCATCACCTCGATCAACCGCGCGGAGAGCTCGCAGATTTCGGTGCGGTTCAAACTGGGCCGCGACATTGATGCCGCGGCATCCGATGTCCGTGACCGGGTCGCCCGGGCGCGCGGTGCGCTGCCGACTGAAATCGATGAACCGATCGTCGCCAAGACCGAAGCCGATGCCCAGCCGATCATCTGGATCGCATTCATGTCGGACCGGCATGATCTGCTGAAGATCACCGACTATGCCGACAACACCGTCAAGGATCGGCTGCAAACGCTGCCCGGCGTCGCCGATGTGATCGTGTTCGGCCGTCGCTATGCGATGCGCATCTGGCTCGATCCGGAGCGGCTCGCCGGTTACAACCTGACCGCGCAGGATGTCGAAACGGCACTGCGGGCGCAGAACGTCGAGATCCCGGCCGGTCGGGTCGAAAGCCAGGACATCGAATTTACAGTGCGTTCGCAAACCGACCTGAATACGCCGGAAGAATTCCGCGACATCATCCTGCGTGACGATGGCGGCTATCTGGTCCGGCTCGGCGATGTCGCGCGGGTCGAGGTCGGCCCGGAAGCCGAGCGGTCCTACACTCGCTACAAGGGCAACAACGCGGTCGCCCTCGGCGTGGTCAAACAGTCGGTGGCTAACCCGCTCGATGTCTCGGCTGCCGTGCGCAACGAACTGCCGACCATCGAGAAATTTCTGCCGGAAGGCATGCGCGCCGAAGTCGCTTACGATTCGTCGATTTTCATCGCCCGCTCCATTGACGCCGTCTACGAAGCGATCATCGAGGCGGTCGTGCTGGTGGTGTTGGTCATTTTCATTTTCCTGCGTTCGCTGCGTTCGACCCTGATTCCGCTGGTGACCATCCCGGTCAGTCTGATAGGCGCGTTTGCCTTGATGGCCTTGTTCGGCTTCACCATCAATACGCTGACGCTGCTGGCGATGGTGCTGGCAATCGGTCTGGTCGTCGACGATGCCATCGTGGTGCTGGAGAATATCCACCGCCATATCGAAGAAGGCATGGCGCCAATGGCGGCGGCGTTCAAGGGCTCGAAAGAGATCGGCTTTGCCGTCATCGCAATGACGCTGACGCTGGCGGCGGTGTTCACCCCGATTGCGTTTTCAACCGGTCGCACCGGCAAGTTGTTCACCGAGTTTGCGCTGACCTTGGCGGGTGCGGTGCTGGTGTCCGGGTTCATCGCGCTGACGCTGAGCCCGATGATGTGTTCGCGGATGCTGAAGCCGCACGAGCAGCACGGCCGGCTATACCAAAGTTTCGAGAATTTCTTCAACGCGCTCAACCGTGGCTACCACGCTGTGTTAGTGCGGGCGCTGAAGCTGCGCATCGTTGTCGTGTTGTTCGCGCTGGCGATGGGCGGCGCGTCGGCATGGCTATTCACCACGCTGAAAAGCGAACTGTCACCGACCGAGGATCGTGGTCTGTTCATCGGCTTCGGTTTGGGACCGGAGGGTGCGACACCGGACTACGTCAACAAATACGCCTACAAGATGGAAGATGTCTTCAAGAGTGTGCCGGAAGTCGAGCGCTGGTTCACCATCGTCGGGTTCCCGACCACGACCCAGACCTTGTCGTTCGTCCGGCTGAAAGACTGGGAAGAACGTGAGCGCAAACCGGCAGATATCGCCCAGGCGATTGGCGGTCAGCTGTGGGCCGGTGTGCCGGGCTTGATGGCGTTTCCGGTCATTCCGCCGTCGCTGGGGCAGGGGCCGACGGCGAAACCACTGGAGATCGTCCTGCAGACCAGTGGCAGCTATGCCGATCTGCAAACGCTGGTCAATGCGGTCACCGAAAAAGCGCGCGGCAATCCGGGCCTGGCCAATATCGACAGCGATCTGCGGCTGAACAAACCCGAGCTGCAAGTCGAGGTCAATCGCGAGAAAGCCAAACTGGTTGGCGCCGAGATCAGCCAGATCGGCCGCACCATGGAGACCATGCTAGGTGGCCGCAAGGTAACCCGGTTCAAGATCGGCGCCGAGCAATATGATGTCTGGGTTCAGGTCGACCGGCCGGATCGCGCCAACCCGGACGATTTGACCCGACTCTATGTTCGCACCGTCAACGATCAGATGGTGCCGTTGTCGAATCTGGTGACCATCAAGGAAACGGTCAGTCCACGCGAGTTGAACCACTTCAACAAACTGCGCTCGGCGACGGTCAGCGCAACACTGGCACCCACTTACACGCTGGGCGAGGCGGTGGCGTTCTTCGAGCAAACCGTGCTGGAACTCGGCGACATCAAGGCGCAAATCGATTACGCCGGCAATACCCGCGAGTTCAAGGAGTCGAGCAGTTCGATCTACATGACGTTTGTGCTGGCATTGATTTTCATTTTCCTGGTGCTGGCGGCGCAATTCGAGAGCTTTATCGATCCGTTCGTGATCCTGTTCTCGGTACCGCTGGCGATTGCCGGGGCGCTGTTCACTTTGAAGATCACTGGTGGCACGCTGAACATCTATTCGCAGATCGGGTTGATCACGCTGGTCGGGCTCATCACCAAACACGGCATCCTGATCGTCGAGTTCGCCAATCAGCTGCGCGCCGAAGGCAAGGCCTTGTTCGAGGCGGCCGCGGAGGCTGCGACGTTGCGGCTGCGGCCGATCCTGATGACCACCGGCGCCATGGTGCTCGGTGCCGTGCCGCTGGCGCTTGCCACCGGTGCCGGCGCCGAAAGCCGGCAGCCGATTGGCTGGGTCATTGTCGGCGGCATGTTGATCGGCACGTTCTTCACGCTGTTTGTGGTGCCGGTGATCTATACCCTGTTGTCGCCGGCGCGGGCGCACGAGCAATCGGTAACTCTGGCAGTTGCCGAAGCGACGAGCCATTGAGCCCCAAGTGAATACGAGAAAAAACGCCAGCATTGCTGGCGTTTTCTTTACCGGTGTGCTCAGCCGCGATCCTCTACCAAGGCGCCGCGTGGCAGGCGCCGGAATGGGCGGCTCAGCAAACGGAACAGGGCGCGGATGCCAACCAGCGTCAGAATGGCTTCGATGAAAATCAACACTGCGCTCAGGCCACTGCCGAACCGTTCGGCCCGCACCTGGAATTTCGCCAGAGCGCGCTCCGAAGCGATCTCGATGCTGTCATAGAAGGTCGGCACCACCAGCAGGGTCAGGATCGTCGAGGTGATCGTGCCACCGATGATCGCGATGGCCAGCGGTTGATAGAACTCACCGCCTTCACCGACCCCAATGGCCACCGGCAGCATACCGGCAATCAGCGCGAACGTGGTCATCAGAATCGGCCGCAGCCGGGCTCGACCGGCTTCCATCAGGGCCTCCTCGCGATCATGGCCTTCCTGTTCTTTCTTGCGGGCGCAATCGAGTAACAGAATCGCATTCTTGGCCACCAGCCCCATCAGCATGATCACGCCGATCAAGGACATCAGATTGATGGTGGCATCGGCGACCAGCAGGCTGACGACCACGCCGATCAGGCTGAGCGGCAAGCTCAGCATGACCGAGATCGGTGCCAGGAACGAGCCGAACTGGATGACCAGAACGAGATACATCAACGCGACCCCAGCCAATAACGCCATCATCATGCGGGAGAACACCTCCTGCTGATCGCGGCCGGCACCACCCAGCTCGATGCCATAACCGTGCGGGAAATCGATGGCGCGCGCCAGCTTCATCGCCTCCTGGATCACTTCCCCTTGCGATCGACCTTCGACGTTGGCGGTGACTGCCATCATCCGCTTGCCGTCCATGTGCTGGATACGGGACGGACCGCGTCCCATCGTGATCTTGGCGATCTGCTCGAGCGGGATCACGGTATTGCCGGCCCCCGCCACAATCGGCAGCCGTTCCAGATCTTCTGCGCTGTCCCGGTCATCCGGATGCAGGCGCACGGCAACATCGCGGGTTTCGCCGTTCGGGTCGACCCAGTCGCCAACCTCGACGCCGGCGAATGCCGTGCGCAGCGCCTGGGCCGCATCGTTGATGGAGATGCCCAGGCTGTTGGCGAGGCCGCGGTCCAGTTCCACCTGCAGTTCGGGTTTCGGATCCTGCTCGCTCAAACCGACATCGACAGCACCAGGTACTTGTCGCAGCTGCGCCATGAACGTGTTGGTGATTTCCATCAACTTGCGTGAATCCGGCCCGTAGAACTGGATATGGACCGGTTTGCGGGCGCCATTATTGATGTCGTCCAGCACCACATACTCGGCGCCGACCAATGACTTCAACCGGATGCGCAGATCGGCGGCGATGTCGTCGATACTGCGCCGGCGTTCCTTCTTCTCGCCGGCATAGATGTAGATCCGGCCGCTGCCCGGGCTGACCGTACTATCCGTCGAGCGCACTTCCGGAATATCGCGGGCAATCTGCGCCGCCTGCTCGGTCTTGATGCGGGCGTACTCGAGGCTGGTGCCGCTCGGCGTCCGGATATCGACGGCGAACCAGCCAAAATCCGATTTCGGCAGGAAGCTCATGCCACCGAAGCTCAGCTGCAGCCAGATCGCGGCGACAAAACTGCTGACCGCAATCAAAGTCATGGCTTTGCGATGCTTGAGCGCCCACTGGATCACCTTAGTGTAGCGATCGGCCTGGTGATCGAACCAGTGATTGAAGCGTTCCAGCACTCGGCTGATGCCGCGCTTCGGTTTCTGGTGATGATCAATCGGGTCGCCCCAGTAGGCCGACAGCATCGGGTCGAGTGAGAACGAGATGAACAGGCTGACCAGCACTGACGCCGCCACGGTCAGGGCAAACGGCCGGAACCATTCGCCGGAAACGCCGTCCATGAATGCGACCGGAACGAACACCGCAATGATCGAGAACGTGGTCGCAGTGACTGCCATGCCAATTTCATTGGTACCGACCCGGGCGGCATTGAACTTGTCCATGCCGTTTTCCATGTGCCGGACTATGTTTTCACGAACCACAATCGCGTCGTCAATCAACACACCGATGGCGAGCGACAAACCGAGCAGGGTCATGAAATTCAAGGTGAAGCCGCACAGCCACACCGCGATAAACGCCGTCAGCACGGACGTCGGCAAGGCCAGCGAGGTGATCAGGGTCGAGCGCCAGCTGTTCAGGAAGGCATACACCACCAGAATGGTCAGGCCGGCACCGAGCACCAGCGCTTCGATGACATTGTTGAGGCTTTGTTGGGCATCCTCACCACCATCCTGGGTGATGGTCAGTGTGCTGCCTTGCAGCAGCTCTTTGTTCATGGCTTCCACTTTTTCGCGCACCAGCTTGGCTACTTCCACCGTGCTGGCATCGCGCGAGCGGATCACATGGATGCCGACGTTCGGGTTGCCATTGCGCAGGCTCATCGAATTGAGTTCGGCGAACCCGTCTTCGACGGTGGCCACTTGCGACAGCCGGATCAGATCATCACCGCGCCGCTTGACCACGATCTGGCCGAATGTCTCCGGCGATTCGACTCGGCCGAGCAGACGGATGCCTTGTTCTTCCAGCGGGCCGGTTAGCTTGCCGACGGGTGCCGTCATGTTTTGGTTACGCAGCGCGGCCAGTACTTCGGTCACCGAGACATTGTGCTCACGCAGTTTGTCGGCATGCAGCAGCACCGACAGCTCGCGAGTCAGGGCGCCGCGGACATTGACCACGGCGACGCCGGGAATGGCGCGCAGCTGCTCGGACAGGTCCTCTTCCGCCAACCGTGACAGTTCGGCATGTGACTGTGAGGTCGAGGTCAGCGCGATCTGCACGATCGGTTGCGCGCTCATGTCAAAGCGCTGAATAACCGGTTCGCGCATCTCCAGTGGCAATTTGTAGCGCACCGAGGCAATAGCGTTGCGGACTTCGTCCGCCGCTTCGATCATGTTCTTGTCGAAATTAAAAATGATCTGGAACTGGCCATTGCCTTCGTTGGCGGTCGCCCGCAGTTCGTACACGCCGGGAATGCTCTGCATCGCTTTTTCGATACGGTCGATCACTTCCCGTTCCACCGTTTCGGGTGAGGCACCGGGGTAGGGAATGTTGACGAACAGCATCGGCATCTCGACATCCGGGCGTTCGTTGACGCGCAGATTCGACAAGGCCATCCAGCCCATGAACATCAGTGCCAGCGTCACCACGATGGTGACGACTGGACGCTTGATACTGAATTCCGACAGGAACATGGTTTAGCCTCCGGTGCTGGCGACAGCGGCGGACTGCAGCTCGACCTTGGCGCCATCGGTCAGCGCACCTTGCGGATGCCGCAACACCTGATCGCCGGCCGCGAGGCCGTTCTTGATTTCATAGTGACCGTGGCGGACATCCTTTTCGCCAAGTTCGACGCTGACTTTTTGCAGTGTGCCGTCGGCAACACGCCAGACATAATGATTGTCGCCTTCACGGACCAGCACGGTTTCCGGCAGCATCAGGCTGGCACGGCTGCTGGTTTGCACCCGGCCTTCGGCAAACAGGCCGGCGACCAGGGCGCCGGTCTTGCTTTGCAGTTTCACCGCCACTTCCACTTGGCGGGTGGCCGGATTGGCCATCGGACTGACTCGTTCAATCAGCCCTTCGAACACTTGCTCGCCATAACCGTTGACCCGGAAACTGACCGGATTGCCCACTTTGACTTCGTTGACCTGATCGGCCGCAATAAAGCCTTCGAACCGAATGCTGTTCGGATCGATCACTTTCAGCAGCGCCTTGCCAACTTGCGCGGTGTCGCCGTTGGAGACCGAGCGCTCGCTGATGATGCCGGCGAAAGGCGCCCTTACTTCGGTTTTTTCCATTTGCTGGCGGGCTTGCACCACCCGCGCCTTGGCGGCGGCCAGATCGCTCTGGGCGTTGTTGCGGCGGATCTCGGCGTCTTCCAGGTTCTGGGTCGACACCGCACCGGTCGAAGACAGCGTTTTCAGACGTTCGAACTGGCGCTGGGCCTGATCAAAGGCCTGTTGCGAGGCGCGCTCGGCTTCTTCCGCCGACGCGAGGTTTTCCCGCAGATAGGTGTCGTCGAGCCGGACCAGCAGATCGCCTTTCTGGACCTTGTCGCCGTTGTGCTTGAACACCTGCATGACCACGGCCGAGACTTCGGCGCGCAGATCGGCCTGCTTTTCCGGCTGCAGCGATCCGGAAATCACCGGACCGGTGCCGAGCTCGCCGGTGCCGAGCACAACCAGATCCGCGCTGGTCAGCAACAGCGGCTGGGCGACAGCTTCGGCCGCCTGTTCCGGGCCTTGTTGGCCGCAGCCGGCCAAAACGCCGAGACCGAGTACGACGCTGGCAGCCAGCAGAGTGCGGTGCAGGTGGGTGTGACGCTTCATGGTGGGCATCCCCGTAACAAAAGAAGAAAAAGGTCCATTTCGGATGGGGCCATTGTCCTGACCGAGCCATTGCGACGTTCGCGGCAAACGTATCTGATTGTTAATGCCGGGAACTCTGCTGGTGATGGTGAACAGGAAACCGCTCGGCCGATCCGCTGACGAATCCGGGTCAGTGTCCTGTTTGGCGCGCCGCGCCGACAGTGCCGGAAGTCAGCGCCGTCAGCCGGCGCTTTGGCGTGGCAAAACCTTCATCCGGACAGGGCCTTCCGCTATACTTCGCGGCCGTCGCCCCAGCCGGGTTGGGGCTCACCGTAATAAAGAGGTTGGGCATGAATTTGCGCCAGATGGCGGTTGCCGCAGCAGCCGCAGTGCTGATTGGAGTGTCATTGCAGGCCGCCGTGGCCGGTCAGGACAGCAAGAGCTGGCGCTCGGAAGCGTCCCAGCGGGAACGGACCGCGCCGGTCGGCAAGGTCTATGTCGAAGGTGACGATATCCCGAATCCGGCGCCGGCCGTGGTCGCCAGCAGCGGCCCGCGCAGCGGCGAGCAGGTTTACAACGGCGCGTGCGCCGGCTGCCATGCCGCCGGTGTTGCCGGTGCCCCGAAGTTCGGTGACAAAGCGGCCTGGGCTCCGCGCATCAAGGCGGGTGACGACGCGCTCTGGAACAGCCTGATGAACGGCAAGAACGCGATGCCGCCGAAGGGCATGTGCATGGACTGCTCGGAAGACGAGCTGAAGGCCGTTCTGGCCTACGTGGTCGACGCCTCCAAGTAAGCAAGTACTCACCCTTGGTGTATTGGCCGAGGCAAAAAAGGGCTGCGCTGCGGCCCTTTTTCATTGCAGGTTCCGTATCAGCGACAGCCATTAGCGATTGTCCGGAGAACTCACGATGCAAGGCTTGCGTTTCGCGCTGCTGACCGCCCTGTTCGGTCTGACGGCCTGTTCCGAAGCCGGTCCGGCGGCAGCAACGGCAGCTGAAAACCCGCGGGCCAGCCGCAGCGGCGCCGCTATCGTCAACCAGTATTGCCTGACCTGCCATGGCCGCGGTCTGTACAACGCGCCGCGCATCGGCGATACCGAAGCCTGGCAGGCCAAGCTGGCAGAAGGGCGCGAACACCTTTGGCAGGTGGTGCTGCAGGGCGAGAAAGCGATGCCGCCGCGTGGCAATTGTCACGATTGCACCGACGACGAGCTGCGCGCAGCGATGGACCATTTGATCGCCCAATCGATACCCGCTGGCAACTGAGCCGGATCACCAGACTGTACCCAGCTGCCGTGCTGGGTATACTCGGGCCAACGACATAAGGAATGTCCGGCCCTGATCGCATGGAAGGTCCCATCCCCCAGACTCCGCTTCGGCATTTTCGTCGCCGCCCGTTCGCTATCTGGTGGCTGGCGCTGCTGCTGGTGGCGCTGGTGTTGTTGGCCTTGCCATCGTTACCGGCGCCGGTCGCTTACCACCTGCTGCTCGCCGATGCCAAAGCCGCCATTCTGTTATTGATTGCCGCCGGTCTTGGTTACCGCGCCTGGCGGGCGCGACCTGGGGCCAGCCGCCTGCTGCTGACCGGGCTGGCCGCCGGTATCAGCTGCTGGGCACTCGGCTGGGTCATTTTCAGCATCGAGCTCTGGTACGGCCGGGCCATCGGCATCGATCTGATCGAGGAAGTGCTGCACGGGCTGTACTTCCTGATCCTGCTCTGGACCCTGGATCGGCTGGAAAACCGGCCGCCGCGCGGATTTGCGCCGATCTTTGTGGTCGCCATGTTCTGCTACCTGGTGTTGCTGCCGGCACTGGTGGCGCCACGGGAGTACGACAACTGGGCGCCGACCTTCCTGTTCTTTCTTTTTCTCGATCTGTACATCGCCTTGCGCTGCTATCTGCTGGCTTTGCGCACCGGTTCGCCGCAGCTGGCGCGGCTGCTGCGCACCACCGCGTTGGCCTTCGCTGCGGCACTGGTGATCGACGGCGTCGATTGGGCGCTGTTTGCCGGCGTGTACCGGCCGAGCGCCGACCACAGCTGGACCGCCCTGGCGCTGCTGGCCCTGCTACCGCTGCTGCAACTGGCCTGTCCCGGGCGCTGGCGCAGCCGGCGGCGGCCGCTGGTTTGTCCGATCTGGACGCGCGGGCTGCTGCATCCGTTGACGCCTTTCCTGCTGTTGGCGCTGTTCCCGCTGTTCATCCACCTGATGGGTTACGGCCTCGGCGTTCTGCTGGAGCCGAGTCGGGCCGCGCGCGATCTGTTTCTGGTGGCCTGGCTGCTGCTGATCGCGCTGATCCTGGCGCGGCATCTGCTGACCAGCGGCGCACCGCCGGTCAGCGCACGCGAGCCCGCCGCGCCGGCAACAGCAGCGCGTGCCAGCATGCCGGCCGCGCCGCTGCCGGTGGCGAAAGCCGATCCGCTGTTGAAGCGGCTGGACGAGGTATTGGCCAGACGCTTCGGTGAAGCCGAACTGGATCTCGGCCAGCTCGCCGATGCCATGGCAATGAGTCCGCGCCAGTTGCAGCGCCGGCTGAAAGCGGCGGCCGACATCAGCCCGGCCGAATACCTGCGCCGCTACCGTTTGCAGCAGGCGGCGCTGCTATTGGCGGATGGCAACAAGGTGACCTGGGTGGCGCAGGCGGTTGGCTTTGCTCACCAAAGCCATTTCGGTCGCTGCTTCAAACAGCAATACGGGCTGACGCCCGGTGAATACCAGCAGCGCCATCGCGTCTCCGCGCCGCACGACGCTGGCACCGATGCGACAGCTGCTGTCCTGCCGACGTCACTGTCGTGATCGCGGCAGCGGCTGTCGCGCCCAGGTCAGGACAACGCGACACCGACACGCTGCAATAGCGGCGTCCACTCGAACGCAAAGCCCGAGTCGGCATTCCCGCGACCGTAACGTGTCGGCACGGCCTCGGAGTTCCTCATGCAACCGGCGCTGCGGCGCCGGTTTTTTTATTTTTCTCGGTTGTCATCACCACGGCCGCCATCCCGATTTTCGCTGCCGCCGATCCGCGGCAACGGCGGCGGCTCACCGGTGATCAGGCGGGCGCCGCGCTGAAAGGTCAGCCAATGCCAGCCCCAGTTCAGAAACGCGCTGAGCCGGTTGCGAAAGCCGACCAGACCGTAAATGTGCAACACCCACCAGAACCACCAGGCAAAGAAGCCGCTCTGTTTCCACCAACCGATTTCGGCGATCGCCGAGGCGCGGCCAATGGTCGCCATCGAGCCGAGATGGCGGTATTTGAACGGCTGCCGGGCATGAGCTTCACCGCGCACTTCTGCGGCAATTTGCCGGCCAACATGGCGTCCCGCCTGATGTGCGCCTTGCGCCATGCCCGGTACTTCCTTGCCGTCACTGAACATTTTCGCGGTATCGCCGATCACAAATACATTCGGATGCGCCGGCAGACTCAGATCCGCCTGCACTTCGACCCGGCCAGCGCGGTCGCGGTTGACCGGCAGATCACGAACCAGCGCTGAGGCCTGCACGCCGGCTGCCCAGAGCACGGTGCGTGCGGCAAGCTGCTCGCCATCTGCGAGGGTCACCGCGTGTTCACTGACCGCAGTGACGCGTTGATTGGTGCGCACGTCGACGCCAAGCTTTTCTAACGCGGCCTCGGCATCCTTCGACAGTTTCGGATCGAAGGTCGACAACAAGCGCTCGCGCCCTTCGACCAATACCACCCGCACTGCGCGCGGATCGGTCTGGCGAAAATCATCCTTCAAGGTATGCCGACCGATTTCCGCCAGCGCGCCGGCCAGCTCGACGCCGGTCGGGCCACCACCGATGACGACAAAGGTTTGCCAGGCTTGCTGCGCCGCCGGATCGCGTTCGCGCTCGGCGGCTTCGTAAGCCAGAAACACCCGACGGCGAATATCGAGTGCGTCTTCAATCGATTTCAGGCCGGGCGCGAACGGTGCCCATTGATCGTTACCGAAATAGGAGTGGCTGGCACCGGTAGCGATGATCAGGTAATCAAAGTGCAGCACGCCGTTGTCGAGTTCAATGCGCTGGTCGGCGAGGGCAATGTGTCTGGCTTCGGCGAGCAGCACCTGGACATTTTTCTGATCGCGCAGGATGGCGCGAATGGGGTAGGCAATGTCGCTGGGATTCAGCGCCGCCATCGCCACTTGATAGAGCAGTGGCTGAAACAAGTGATGATTGCGCCGGTCGATCAAGCTGATCCGGACCGGTGCATCAGCCAGCGTTTTCGCTGCCGACAGGCCGGCAAAACCGGCACCGATGATGACCACGTGCGGTCGCGGATCGGTCGCGCCACGAACCTGCACTCCCGAGGCTGCTGCTGGCATTTGCATGCGCATTCTCCTGCCGTTGCCGGGTTGGCGTGCGCATTCTAGTCCCGAGCCGCAGGCTGCACCATTTGCTGCTGTGCATAAGCATTCATGCCCGGCGTTGGCAGCCTGCGGCAAAGGCCGTAAGCTGCGGCCATCATCGTGCCAAGCAGGGGCGCACCATGACGCCGGAACAGTTTCGTCACTATGGTCATCAGTTGATCGATTGGCTTGCCGATCAGCGCAGCCAGATCTACCACGGCACACCGCCGGTGATGGCGCCGGTTGCGCCGGGTGCGTTGCGGGCCCAGTTGCCGACCAAGCCGCCGGCGCAGGCCGAATCTTTCGACACCGTGCTGGCCGATCTGCAACGGCTGTTGCCGCCGCATTGCTCGCACTTTCTGCATCCGTCGTTCTTCGGCTACTTCCCGTCCAATGGCGAGCTCAGCAGCGTGCTTGGCGATCTGGTTTCGACCGGTTTGGGCCAGCTCGGTCTCAACTGGCAATCAAGTCCGGCGCTGACCGAGATCGAAGAGGTCACTACCGACTGGCTGCGGCAAATGCTCGGCTTGTCCGATGCCTGGCAAGGCGTCATTCAGGACACCGCGTCGACTTCGACGCTGGTGGCATTGCTGAGCGCGCGTGAACGCAGCAGCGATTACGGCGCGACCCGCAGCGGCCTGCAGCAAGTGCACAAGCCGCTGGTGATTTACACCTCGGCGCAGGCGCACAGCTCGGTGCACAAGGCTGTATTGCTGGCCGGCTTTGGCAAACAGTACATGCGACTCGTTGACACCGATGCCGCCTACGCCATGAAGCCGGATGCACTGCAGCGCGCGATTCAAGCCGACCTCGACGCCGGTCTGCAGCCCTGCGCGATCATCGCCAGTGTCGGCACTACCGGCACCACCGCCATCGACCCGCTCGAACCGCTTGCCGCACTCGCGGAACAGCATGGCCTGTGGCTGCATGTCGATGCCGCGCTCGCCGGCTCGGCGATGATGCTGCCGGAATGCCGGCCGCTCTTTGTCGGCGTCGAACGCGCCGATTCGCTGGTGCTGAATCCGCACAAATGGCTCGGCGCCGCGTTCGATTGCTCGACTTACTACGTGCGCGACCCGCAACACCTCATCCGGGTCATGTCGTCGAACCCGAGCTATCTGCAAACCGCCGCCGATGGCAGTGCCAAGAATTACCGCGACTGGGGGATTCCGCTCGGCCGCAGGGCGCGCGCGCTGAAATTGTGGCTGTTGCTGCGCGAGCAAGGCGTCGAAGGCCTGCAGGCACGGTTGCGCCGCGATCTCGCCAATGCCCAATGGTTCGCGCGCCAAATTGATCAGACGGCGAATTGGCAACGGCTGGCACCGGTGCCGCTGCAAACGATCTGCGTCCGGCACGAACCCGAGGGGCTCGACGGTGATGCGCTCGATCGCCACACGCTCGGCTGGGTCAACCGGATCAACGCCTCTGGCAAGGCCTATCTGACGCCGTCACAACTGGAGGGTCGCTGGATGGTGCGGGTGTCGATTGGCGCACTGCCAACCGAACGGGAACATGTCGAAGCGTTGTGGCAATTGATGCAGCAGGCGGTGGCGAGCAAGGACTGATCTTCGATTGCAGCTACCTAATCAGGAATTTTTTTGACCCGGCATGGTAACCACCGTGATGCAGCCACTCAAGCACGCGTTTTGCCAGCGCGACAGCCGGTGCGCGGCGCTGGCTCACGGCGCACGAATGGGGGACGACCGGGACTGACGCGCAGCGGCAATTATTCCTGTATTCCTGCTGCGCGTCACACTACCAACTGATAAAAGTAGCGCAACCGAGGAGGGATGGAGTTGCTGGAAACCGAACGCCTGCGGCTCAGCCGCCTGACCGAAGCCGACGCCGGCTTTCTCGTTGCGCTGCTCAATCAGCCATCGTTCCTGCGCTTCATCGGCGACAAGCAGGTGCGCAATGAAAGCGATGCGCTTCGCTATCTGCGTGACGGGCCGGATGCGATGCAGGCCCGCTACGGTTTCTGTCTGTACCGGATGGCACTGAAAGCGGACGACACCGCGATAGGCATGTGTGGCCTGCTCAAACGTGAGCAACTGGAAGCTCCGGATATCGGCTTCGCGGTGCTGACCGCGTACGAAGGTCAGGGCTACACCACCGAAGCGACGCAGGCGGTGCTTAAGCACGCGTTTCAGACGCTGAAGCTGGCGCGCATTCTCGGCATTGCCAATGTCGACAACGCCGGCTCGCACCGCTTGCTGGAAAAAATCGGCCTGCGTTATCAGGGCCGTCGTCAGGTCTATGACGGCGAGCCGGAACTGGCGTGGTTCGCCATCGACAATCCGGGCGTCGGCTGATCAATGACGTGCAGAACAGCGCGCTCGTGCCATTGCACGCTTCATCCGTGCGCTGCAGCAAATCGTAACAGGGTGCAAATGCCGCTGAGGCCGGCCCGGTTTCGGGCTATGCTCGGCTGCTTTTTCCGGCGTCTGGCTCAGCATCATCCCGCGCTGCGGTGACGATCGCTTGCGCCGACGCCCTCATTTCCTGCCAATCGGAGAGACTCATGTCCTGGTGGAAGTATTCTGTTCTCGCGCTGGCCGTTGCCGGCACTGTCCACGCCAAGGAAGACGACAAGAAGAAATGGGATGTCAACAACGCGCCGGGTGAGAAAACCACGGTAAGCCTTGATACCCGTACCGGTACCTGGATGACCGTCGATGTCAGCCCGGACGGCAAACAGATTCTGTTTGATCTGCTCGGCGATCTGTATGTGATGCCGAGCAGCGGTGGCGAAGCAAAAGCGCTGACCCACAGCATGGCCTGGGAGATGCAGGCGCGGTTCTCGCCGGATGGCAAGCAAATCACCTACATGAGCGATGCCGGCGGTGGCGACAACGTCTGGATCATGAACGCCGACGGCAGCAATGCCAAAGCGGTGACCAATGAAGATTTCCGCTTGCTGAACAATCCGGTCTGGCATCCGAACGGTGAATATATCGCCGCGCGCAAACACTACACCGGTACCCGCTCGCTCGGCTCCGGCGAGATCTGGCTCTATCACGTCAGCGGTGGCAAAGGCGTGCAGCTCAATGAAAAGCCGAACTGGCAGAAAGATCTGGGCGAGCCGGCATTCTCGCCCGATGGTCGCCATGTCTATTACTCGCAGGACACCACGGCCGGCAAATCCTTTGAGTACAACAAGGATTCGAACAAACAGATTTTCCAGATTTTCCGCATGGATCTGGGCAACGGCAGCGTCGAGGCTTTTGTCAGCGGCCCCGGCGGCGCCGTGCGGCCGACGCCGTCGCCGGACGGCAAGTACCTGGCGTTCGTCCGCCGCGTTCGTAACCAGAGCACGCTGTTTCTGAAAGATCTGAGCAGCGGCCGTGAATTCCCGGTCTGGGACAAACTCGAACGCGATATGCAGGAAGCCTGGTCGGTGCATGGCGTCTACCCGGCATTCGACTGGACGCCGGACAGCCAGCACATCGTGGTCTGGGCGCAAGGCAAGATCTGGAAAGTCGATTGGCAACGAAAGACCGCCAGTGAGATTGCTTTCCATGTCAAGGACAGCCGCGAAGTGCGCCAGGCCGTTCGTTTCGAAACACCGGTGGCACCGGATCAGTTCGACGTCAAGCAGCTGCGCTGGGTCAACGTGTCGCCGAAAGGCGATAAAGTGATTTATTCGGCGCTGGGCTATCTGTATGTGAAAGATTTGCCGAACGGCACGCCGAAGCGACTGACCAAACAGGACAAGCACTTCGAATACTTCCCGAGCTTCTCGCGTGATGGCAAGGAAGTGGTTTACGTCAGCTGGACCGATGCCGACATGGGCAGCGTGCGCAAGCTGAACCTGAGCTCCGGCCGCGACACCGTACTGGTGAAAGCGCCGGGCAAATACAGCGATCCGAAGTTTTCGCCGGATGGCAAATCGGTGGTGTTCGTCAAATCCAAAGGCGGCTACCTGACCTCGCCGTGGCATGCGCTGGAAACCGGTGTCTATATGGTCGCGGCGGATGGCAAGGGCGAGCCCAAGCGGATCACCGAAGACGGCGCGGCGCCGCAGTTTGCTGCCAGCAACGATGCCGTGTATGTCACCCGGGCCGGGGTCAACAACGAGGTCGACTGGTACAGCAAGCTGGTCCGTATCGATCTGACCGGCGGCGATGCCGTGACCGCAAGCAAGGAAACGGAAGTCGCCAAAAGCGAGTTCGCCACCGAGTTTGCGCTGTCACCGGATGGCAAGTGGCTGGCATTTGTCGAACGTTTCCATGCCTATGTGACGCCGCTGCCGCAGACCGGCAAGCCGCTCAGCATCGGGCCGAAAATGGATGCATTGCCGGTCAAGCAGCTCGATGTCAATGCCGGTGAGTACATCCACTTCTCCGGCGACAGCAAGCAGGTGCATTTCGCGCTCGGCGACGAGCTCTTCAGCGGCGAGCTCAAGCATGCCTTTGCGTTCGTGCCCGGCGCGCCGGCGGAATTGCCCAAGGCCAGCGAAAACGGCGTCAAGATCGGCTTCAGGCATAATGCCGACAAACCGAGAGCGATGACCGCCATCACTGGTGGCAAGATCGTCACGATGAATGGCGACGAAGTCATCGACAACGGCACCATTCTGATCGAGAACAATCGCATCGTCGCGGTTGGCAGCAGCGCGGCGATGAGCATTCCGGCGGATGCGCTGCAGATCGATGCCAGCGGCAAGACCATCATTCCGGGCCTCATCGATGTGCATTGGCACGGCGGCATGGGCGAGGATGAAATCATTCCGCAGCAGAGCTGGATCAATTACGCCTCGCTGGCGTTTGGCGTCACCACCATCCACGATCCGTCGAATGACACGTCCGAGATTTTCACCCAGGCCGAAATGCAGCGTGCCGGCCATATCGTCGGGCCGCGCATTTTCTCGACCGGTACCATTCTGTACGGTGCCAAGGCGCCGTTCACGGCGTCGGTCGGCAGCCTCGACGATGCGCTGACTCACTTGAAGCGGATGAAGGCGGCCGGAGCGATCAGCGTCAAGAGCTACAACCAGCCACGGCGTGAGCAGCGCCAGCAAGTGCTGGAAGCTGCGCGCCAGACCCGCATGATGGTGGTGCCGGAAGGCGGTTCGCTGTTCCAGCACAACATGACCATGATTGTCGACGGTCACACCGGCGTCGAGCACGCGATTCCGGTCGCCATCGCCTATGACGACGTCAAGCAGCTGTGGTCGCAAACCAAGGTCGGCTACACGCCGACGCTGAACGTCGGCTACGGCGGTCTTGATGGCGAGCATTATTGGTATGCGATGACCGAAGTCTGGAAGCATCCGATCCTGTCGAGGTTCGTACCGGCCAGCGTGCTGCAACCGCGCGCCGTGCGCCGCCCGATCGCGCCGGTGGAGGACTTCAACATCATCCGGGTCGCGCAAACCGCCACCGAACTGCAGCGTGCCGGGGTGCCGGTCAATATCGGCGCGCACGGTCAACGTGAAGGCCTCGGTGCGCACTGGGAAATGTGGATGTTCGGTCTCGGTGGCATGACGTCGCTGGAAGCCATTCGCACCGCGACCATCAACCCGGCGCGCTACCTTGGCATGGACAAGGACATCGGTTCGCTCGAAGCCGGCAAGCTCGCCGATCTGGTCATTCTCGATGGCGATGTTCTGAGCGACATCCGCCAGTCGGACAAGATCGCGTCGGTGATGATCAACGGCCGCCTGTACGAGCTGCCGACGATGAACGAGATCGGCGTACGCAAGAAGGCCCGCCAGCCGTTCTTCTTCGAAACCAACGACGGCAATCCAGTGCCGGTCACCGTGCAGAGCCATTCGGTCAGTCACGGCCACTGAACCACAGGCAATGCCAGCCGCCGCCGGCCCAGCCGGTCGGCGGCATTTTTTTGCCCGCGCAAACGCTGCCGGCAGGCGCCACGATCGGCCGCGGGATTGGCAATTTCGCCGTGAACCGACCATGCTGAATTGGTCAGCATGTCGATACCCCGGAGCGCTTTCCGATGCGGTCGTTGTTTACTCCTGCCATCGCCCTGATGAACCGGCTGCGCTACAGCGCCAAGCTGTTGTTGGTCAGTGGCCTGTTCCTGTTGCCGCTGCTGCTGCTCGGTTATGGCTATCTGAGTGAAGTGGTCGGCCGGCAGAGCAAGACCGCACGCGAACTGCAGGCGCTGGCATTTGTGCCTGACTGGCTGCAGCTGCACCAGCGCTATGGTGATTTCATGGTGGCGGCGTATCGCTACCGGGCGCTGCAGGACAGTGCCAGCCAGGCCGCGATGACCGCCGAGGCCGAGCGCCTGTTGCAGCAGTTGCAGACACTCGCGAGCCATGCGCAGGCGGAGCCGGCGCTTGCCGCTGCCGTTGCCGAAGCCGAGCAGGCATTTGCCGCGTTGCGGCAGCAGCCACAGGGTTCGGTGCGCGATGTCGCCGAGTTGTACAGCGTCTACGATCCGTTCGATGCCCAGCTCGATGCCTTGCTGCGGGTGCTGGCCGATACCAGTGGTCTGGTCAACGACCCGGCGCTGGAGACGTTCTATCTCGCCGATCTGCTGAACAAGCGGCTGCCGACCTTGCTGCGCAGCCAGCGCCGTTTGCGCAGCATCGGCGTTTACGCGCTCAGCCTGCCGACCATTGATTCCACCACCTTCGATGCGCTGTCGCAGGAGCTCGACAAGCTCTACGCAAGTCGCGACAACCTGTTCGCCGCCGTGCGCGATGCCGTGAATGAGGACAACCTGCAGAACGAGATGAATGCAGCCTTCGCCGCCTTCGAAGCCAGCCAGCTTTATCTGCAGGAGCAGGTGGTCGAAGCGGCCTCGGTGGAAATCAGCGCGGAGACGCTGGCTGGCATCATGGGCGAGCAGGTGGCGCAGGTCTATCAGTTTGCCGCCCGCGTGCAACAGCAGCTGCAGCACAGTCTGGAAGCGCGGTTGAGCAGCCAGCGTCAGCAACTGTGGCTGCTGCTGGGTGCAACGCTGTCGAGTTTGCTCGCAGTGGTGTACCTGTTTGTCGGGCTCAGTTTTTCCACCCAGCTGACGCTGGCGTCGTTCACCACGGCGACGCGCCGGTTTGCCGATGGCGAAACCCGCGTTCGCGCCGCGCAGCACACCCAGGACGAAATGGCCGATCTGGTGCGCAGCTTCAACGCGATGGCGGACAATGTCAGTGCCTTGGTCGAACAGGTGCAGTCGGTCGCCGAACAAGTCAACGGCCAGGCGCTGAGCGTCCGTCAGATCGCGGAAGCCACCGGCGCCGCCGTGCAGACCCAGCAGCACGAGCTGGAGCACATTCACCAGAACCTGACCGCGCTGGAGCAGGCGGCGGATCAGCAGACCCGCAACGCCGGTCTGGTCGCCGAATCCGTGCAGGCGTCCAGCGCGCGCAGCCAACAGGCCCGCGAGGTGGTCAACCGCGCCTTGCAAAGCAACGACAGTCTGGCGGGCGAATTGACCCAGGCGGAAGCGGTGATCGCCAAGCTGGCCGAACGCGGCAGCGCCATCAATGCCGTAGTGGTGGTGATCAAGGACATTGCCGAGCAAACCAATCTGCTTGCGCTCAATGCCGCCATCGAGGCGGCGCGTGCCGGCGAGCAGGGCCGCGGTTTCGCGGTGGTCGCCGATGAGGTGCGCAACCTCGCTACCCGCACGCAGACCTCGACCAAACAGATCCAGGACACCATCAGCGAATTGCTGACCGGAATTGAAGCGGCGGTCCGCACGATCGAACGCAGTCATGAACGTGCCCAGGCGGCGCAGCAGGACGCGCACCGGGTCGATGAAGCGCTGCAGCAAATACGTGACACCGTGACCGTGATCGCCGAACACAATGCGGCCAATCTGCAATCGGCCGAGCAGCAGACGCACCATGCCCATCAACTGGTCGGCCGCTTTCAACAGGTGCTGAGCGGCAGCCATGCCGTCGCCAGTCAGGCCGATCAGACCGTGCACGCCAGCATCGCGATGGCGGAGCTGGCCGAACGACTGCGGCAACAGCTGGCGCGTTTCAAGGCATGACGGGCGCGGCGCATGCGGTGATGCTGTTTGCCGATCTGGTCGGCAGCACCGCGCTGTACGAACGGCTCGGCAATGCTGCGGCCCGCGCGGTCGTGGCCCGCTCGCTAAGCGAACTGGCGGCTTGCGTGCAGGATCACCGCGGCCAGGTCATCAAGCACATCGGCGATGCCGTGATGGCGAGCTTCGCCGAACCATCGGCCGCCATCGACGCCGCACGCGCCATGCAGGCAGGTGCGCAACTGTTGTCGGCGACGTTCTCGGAAACCATCGCGTTCCGGATCGGGCTTGCCTGGGGCCCGGTGCTGATCAGCGACAACGATGTGTTCGGCGACACCGTCAATGTAGCCGCGCGCCTTGCCGATCTCGCCAAGGCCGGCAAGATCTATCTGAATGAAGCCTTGTACCTGGCGCTGCCCGAGCCGCAACAGGATGCCGTGCGCCTGGTCGACATCGCCAGCGTCAAAGGCAAGAGCGAGTTGCAGCACCTGTATGAATTCATCTGGGAAAGCCGTGACGTCACCTTGCTCAGTCACAGCAGCGTCAACCAGATGCGGCGCGCCATCACGGTGCGGTTGCAGCTCGTTCATCAGCAACACCGCTGGTTGCTGGAGTCGACCCAGCTGCCGTATCTGATCGGCCGCGCCGAGCAGTGCCAGCTGCAACTGCCGTCGCCGCTGGTGTCGCGCCAGCATGCCCGCATCGAGCTGCGTCGCGGCCTGCTCTATCTGGTCGATCACAGCACCAATGGCAGCTGGTTGCGCCGGCCGGGCCATGCACCGCTGTTCCTGCACAATGAACACTGCCTGCTTGATGGCGAAGGTGAAATCAGCCTTGGTGATCGGGAATTCCAACAGCCACCGCTGTGCCTGCATTACCGGGAAGTGCTGCCCGGCGAAAAGCCGTGACCGTCTGACCGCGGCCGATTGGCAACGCCCGGGTGACCGGTTAACGTAGCCGGCATCGCGCCCGAACGGAGTCATGCCGATCATGCAACTGCAAACGATCCTGAAATCCATCACCCGTTTCACTTGGAAAGCCGTATTGGTTTTGCTGCTTCTGTTCGGTTTGTATACCTGGCTCGTGCTGTCCTGGAGCTATTCGCAGGGAGAGCGCGCCGGTTATGTCCAGAAGCTGTCGGAAAAAGGCTGGTTGTGCAAAACCTGGGAAGGCGAGCTGGCGATGATCAATGTGCCTGGCACGCTGACCGAGAAATTCGCCTTCACGGTGCGCGATGAAGCCACCGTTGAAAAGATCAACCGGTCGCTCGGCAAGCGCGTTGCGCTGATCTATGAGCAGCATGTCGGCATACCGAGCAGCTGCTTTGGCGAGACCGGCTATTTCGTGACCGACGTGCGCGAAGTGCAGCTCGAAGCGCCGGCCGCGCCGGCGCAATGACGGTACCAGCCAGGAAGCCGATCACGCACTGTGCGGTTCCAGACAGTGCGTTCGCCTCCGACGGCAGCGGAATGACGCCCATTTCAGGCGGACGGGTTCAAACAGACAGATTCAGCTTGTGCCGCCAGCGCTCGCTGTCGCGGCCGAACACCAGGAAATCCGGATTCAGCACGCTGTCGCGGGTGTTGTAACGGAACGGTTTCAGATCGAGCCCGAGCAGCGCACCACCGGCGCATTCGACCACGCACTGGCCGGCGGCGGTATCCCATTCCGAAGTCGGGCCCATGCGCGGGTACAGATCGGCGTCGCCTTCGGCGACCATGCAGATCTTCAAGGCGCTGCCGCGGTTGTCGAGGGTGTGCGGCAGTTGCGCCAACAGCCTCTCGAGTTTGTCCAGGCCATGACGGCGGCTGCCGACGGCGCGCAGCGGTTTGCCGCCATCGGCATCAAAGCTGCGACAGTGGATCGGCTCCAGCGTGCCGCCGGCACGCTGCCGAAAGGCACCGACGCCGCGTTCTGCAACATAAAGCCAATCCAGCGCCGGCGCGTAGACAATGCCGAACACCGGTTGCTGCTGATCGATCAACGCAATATTGACCGTGAACTCGTCATTGCGGGCGATGAATTCCTTGGTGCCGTCGAGCGGGTCGACCAGCCAGTAACGTGACCAGTGCTGCCGTTCGGCAAACGGAATGTCGGCATTTTCTTCCGACAGCACCGGCAAACCGGTGGCGCGCAGGCCGGCATCGATGACGCGGTGGCTGGCCATGTCGGCCTGGGTCAGCGGCGAGCCGTCGCCCTTGATCTCGACCTCGGTGGTCAGGTGTCGGTACACGTGCAGAATGGCGTCGCCGGCTTGGCGGGCGAGGGCGATCATGGCGTGCGCTTGCGCGGATAACATGGGCATTCCTTACAGTCGACCTTCGGCACGCAGTTTGTCGCGCACCAGCAACAAGGCGGCAATGGTCCGCGCTTCGCTGACATCGTCGCGGGCGAACAGGGCATCCAGTTCGTGCAGCGACCACGGCAGCACTTCGATTTCTTCCGGCTCGTCGCCTTGCAGCCGTTGTTCAAACAAGTCTTCTGCCAGCACCAGCTCCATCCGGTGATTCAGGTAGCCGGGCGCCAGCGTCAGTGTTTTCAGCCGGGTCAGTTTGCGGGCACCGAAACCCGCTTCTTCCATCAATTCGCGGTTGGCGGCCTGCTCCGGGGTTTCGCCAGCTTCCGACAGGCCTTTTGGCAACGCCAGTTCATAGCGCTCGGTGCCGGCGGCGTATTCGCGGGTCAGCAGCACGGTCTGATCATTGAGCAGCGGAATGATCATCACCGCCGGACGACCACCGGAACGCAGCCGCTCGTAATGGCGCTCGACGCCATTGGCAAAACGCAGGTGCAGGGCCTCGACCCGGAACAAGCGGGTTTCCGCGGCGAGGTGCGCGGACAGGATTTCCGGTTTCTGACGCTCTTTCATCGCGGGTTCCTCGTCAGGCTCATGGCTGCATCAACACGCGGAAATCGCTGACCGCGATGAACTCGGCGGTGTCGCGGCTCGGCGCGGTGCTGTCCGGATTCGGAATCGCCAGTACCTGACCGACGCCATTGCGCACGGCGGCGCGCAGCACATCGAGGCTGTCATCAATAAACAGGCAGCGCTCGAGTTGCAAATGACATTTGCGCGCCAGCGCGCTCCAGAAGCCGTCGTGTTCTTTGGCGTGGCCGTAATCATGCGACGACACCATCAGCTCGAAATGATCGCCGAGCGTGGTGTGGGCGAGTTTCAGTTCCAGTGATTTGCGGTGGGCATTGGTGGCGAGTATGCGCCGTTTGCCGCGCTGGCCGAGCCAGGCCAGCAATTCCAGTGCGTGTGGTCGCAACGCGATGCGTATGGTTTCTTCTTTTTTCAGTGCCTCGATATCGACACCGAGCTCGCGGCTCCAGAAATCGACGCAATACCAGTCGAGGCTGCCGCGCTTGGCCTGAAAGCGGGGATACAGTGCCGCTTTGGCGTCGGCGGTGCTGAAACCGTGCAGTTCGCCGTAACGTTTCGGCAGATGTTCGAGCCAGAAATGGTTGTCGAAGTGCAGATCGAGCAGGGTGCCGTCCATGTCGAACAGTACCGCTTCAATGGCGGACCAGTCGACCAGCGGCGCAGATGCGAGCGTCATGGGAGTCCTGTCTGTGCCGGAGCCTGAGCCGGCGTTCAGCGGGCGAACGACTGCTGCCAGCGGATGCGGTAGCGATCGCCATCGGGTCGGCCAATCACCCGGAAGAACCGATCCAGTTCCTCCGGCAGATCGGAGCGGACACTGCCTTCGAGCTCAAGCCCGTTAGGGCTGACATGAAAACGGCCGTTCAAACCGAGCACGCCATCAATGTCGGTGATGTCGCCATTGATACCACCCTCACCATCGCTGCCAAAATCAACGGCGTAAGCGCCGAGCCGAGGCTGACCGAGCGGGGTTCTCACTTGCGCTTGCAACCAGATCAGTCGGCCTTGCAGTCGTTCGATACGGCCATCGGCATAGGCGAGATCCGCCAGCTGCAGTTGCAGGTCACCGGCAAAACCAACACCCGGTATGCGCACCAGCGGTTGCAGCGCTTGCGCCGACAGCTGTACCGACACGTCGCTGGCGCTGATCGCACCGGAGAGGCTGGCCAGCAGCGCGCCGCTGCCTTGCTGGGCGGTGCCGGCGCCGAATTCGAAGCGCACGGCCGCCTGGCCGAGCAGCAGCCGCCACGGCGACAGCTGCCATTGCAGCTGCTCGATCGTGCTGTCACCGAAACGCAGCAGCGCCGCTTCGCCACGCCAGAAGCTGCCTTGCACGCCACTGAATGCCAGCGCCGGGACAAACTGGCTGGCGGTGCGGGTCAGCAAGGTGGCCGGCGCCGTCACCAGCAACATCAGGACAAACGTCAGCACGAGGCCGACGGCCCATAGCAGTTTGCGTTTCACTCAGAACTCACTTTGCTCAGGACCGCGCCATCAGGCGCCGTCACGGACTTTCACTTGCAGTTTGACCACGCCGCTGGCTTTGCCGGCGCTCAGGTTCAGCGAGGCGATCTGGATGCCATAACCGGTTTCCAGTTGATGCAACCAGCGCAGACAATCCTCGAAGCTGGCTTCTTCCAGCCAGATCTGCATCTCGTTATCGCCTTTCGGCTGCAGCCGCGACACCACCAGATTGAATTCCGGTGCGGTATCGGAAATCAGCTGATTGAGCCGGCGACCGGCGCGATCCTGCTTGCCACTGCTGGCACCGCGGCTGGCCAGTACGCGCGCGACATTTTCCTGCATGGTGGCGAGCGCGGCTTCCTGTTCAATCACCTCGGCGGTCAGCGTTTGCCGGGCCCGTTGCAACGGAAACACCAGGGCGAAATAGAGCAGCGCCGGCACCAGCACGATGGCGAGCAGTTTCAGCGCCCGTTGGTCCTGGGCAGGCCGCGCCTGATACCAAGTCAGACATTTCTGCTTCAGTTCGATCAGCGCACTCATTTCTTGTCTCCTGCGCCGGCGCGCTTGAGCACCATGCGGCCGGTGTAGCCGCCGCTGCCGGCGCTGGCCTGACCGAGATCGGTCTGGAAGCCCATTTGTTGAAACCGGTTGTCGAGGGCATTCAGCGCCGACAGATCGCGCGCGCTCAGATCGAGCCGCAGCTCGGCGCTGCCGGCTTCATAACCCATGCCGCGCAAGGAAATGCCGTCGGTTTGTTGCAATACCGGCGCGACTTCGGCCAGCAGACGGGTGAAGCCGCCAGCGCCAGCGCTGCCCAATTGCTTGATGTAGCCATTCATGCTGCGGATCGGATAGGCCGTGTTGGCCTGATCCGGAAACGCTTCGGCGAAACTGCTGCGTATGGCGCCATCGAGTGCACCGACGCGCTGTTTCAGCAGCGCCCAATCGGTGATGGCATAGGCGTACTGCGCCAGCACCGCAATGCCGACGACAACGGCGACTTTGCGCCACTGCTGCCAGTGACTGTGCCAGGCCGTGCGCGGTGCGTAATCGCCCTGCAGCAAGGACAGCACACCGCGCTGTGCCTGCTGGGCGAGCCAGGCCATTGCCGATTCAATGTCTTCGCGCTGATGCGGGTGTTGCAATGTCAGCGTGCTGTCGGCGCTGTACAGTTGCACCGGCTTGTCACCGGCGAGCAGCGGCAGCAGCGTGTCCAGATCGCGCCGTGCCAAGGCTTGGGCGCTGCCATCAGGCAGTCGCAGCAAGGCGTCTCCTGTCATGACCAGCACGGTGACGGCTTCACTCTCGGGCAGACAGAGCGCATCGAGTGTCAGTTCGGTGGCGACCAGACCGTGTTCGCGCAGCTGCGCGAGCAGCGTTTGCAGATGCCGGTGTTCGACTGCGAGCACCTGTTGCTCGTCGCCGTCGAGCGCACGGCCGGGCACGATGTGCAAATCGTCGATACTGCCGGCCAGTTGATCTTCCAGCAGATACGGCAGCACCTGGGCCAGATGCTTGCGCTGCTTCGCCGGCACTTGCACGCGAGTGACCAGCGCCAGACTGACCGGCAACAACACGGTCAACGCTTTGCCTTGCGCCTGGCTGGCGAGCTGGCCGAGATCCTCCGGCCAGCGCAGCGATGCCGAAGCCAGTACCCGGCCGTCGGCAGCGAGCTCGACCCACTCGGCGACATGGTCGCCGGCGGCCGGTGGCCGCAAATACAAAGCGCTGGTCATGGTGCTCGGATCCTCTTGATCATGACGTCATGGCACGCATGTTCGCGTGCCGGGCCAATACCGGTGTTCACTCTTCGGCAAACGCGCGGCTGACTGGCGTGAAACTGTTGTCCTGTTGTTGTTTCAATACCGATTCTACACGGGCCCGACCGCGCCCCACTACCGCTTGCGCACGCAGCAGGAAATAGTCGGAACCGGTAGCGATGCGGCCCTTGGCTTTCGGATTTTCTTTCGCTTCTGCCGGCATCCCATTTGCCGTCCAGAACGCGTCTATGTCCTTGAAGCCGGTTTTCGGCCGGCTCTGCAACACCTGCCGTGCCGCTTCCACGGTAAGGCCTTCAGTGACCGCAACGAGCAACTCGGCTTTCTCAGCCGGCAGGGTGTTGACGTTGAGTTTGGTGTATCGGGTGTCGGGCAAGGCGCACAGATACGGTCGCACTTTCTGGTAAATCTCTGGCGTGAAACCGCGAATGGTGCGCAACTCGCTGATTGCGCCGAGTGGACCATTGCCGGTGCGATACGGAATTTGCAAACCCTGGTAGTCGTAATCTTCGGCGCCGTCACTGCCAAACGGTTCGCTGTCCTCGTCGATCCAGTCGACGACGGCGGCAGCGAGTGCCTGCGGCGAGGTTTCTTCGTTGGGCACCAGCTGCTCAAACAAGCGCACCAAAATCTGCACGCCGGGCGGTGTCTGCGCGTTCGGGTCCTGCGGGTTCAGCGGCTTGTTCGGATCTAGTCCTTTGCCGCCGTCCTCACCGCCGCCACCCGGGCCGTCTTTTTTGCCGGCGGCCAGCAGCGCATTCAGATTGAAGCAGGTGCTCAGGTCTTCAAGCTTGCCGCGCAGCTCGCCACCTTCGACCGGGAAGAAAAACGGTGTCTTGGCCCAGGCCTGATCGAGATGCACGCGCTTGTCGTCGCGTTTCAGTGCCTCATACAGATTGGCGGCCGCCAGTGCTTCGGCACCGCGCACATACTGCCAGGCCTGATCGGTTTGCAGAATGTTGGCGGAGCGGCGCTCATTCAGCAGCAGCTGGCTGTTGATCTGGGTGGCGATCAAGGTCACCAGCGCGACGATCACGAGGATGACGATCAACACCACGCCGCGTTGCCGCGCCGGCGCGGCCGACAGCTGGGCGCGCCGTTCAGAGCAGAACACGGTGCACCTCGCCAATGCCTTCGATTTCCAGGGTCAGCTTGATGCCGGCCGGGGCCTTGTCGCTGTCTTCGGTATTCTGCCGGCCGCCAACCGGCCATTCGTCGAGCCAGTCTTCGCCGGTTTCGCTGTCGTCGGTCAGTGTGCGTTCGACATTGCCCTGTTGTGGCGGCCGGAACTTCAGCTGCATCTTGGTGATGCCATCGAGCAAAACGCGTCGCTTGACCACCGGCTGCTGGGCCTGGTCGAGCAGCAGATAGCTGTAGCGCACCAGGCGGCCTTCCTCGAGCGCGTAACGGACAAACTCCAACGTCGAGCGCGGCAGCTGGGCCGGATTGCGCCAGCCGCTGCGGGTGAACGCGATCCAGGTATCAGTGTCATCGCTGATGCCTTGCACCATCGGCAAGCGGTCGCCGTAACTGTCGCGCACCCGGCGTGTGGCCAGCTGCTGATAATCACGGCTGAAGGTGGTGATGGCGCGCTGCAGTTGCAGAAAACGTTCGCCGCGTTCGCGCAGCGTTTGCTGGGCATCTTGCGCCGCGCGCAACGTCGAGAAGGCGCCAACGCCGATCAGGCCGAAGATCAGCACGGCAACCAGAATTTCGATCAGCGTGAAGCCGGAGCTGCGGTTCATTTTTCCGGGTCCTCGCCTGGTGGCGGCGGCGGACCGTTCGGCAGCTCATCGCTGCCCGGATCGTCCGGTTCTTTCTCGCTGCCGTCGCTGTAGCCACCGCCTTCGAGCTCATTGCTCGGTGCCGCCATGTCCGCTGGCCGGTCGGTCACAAAACCGGCGATGCGCACCAGCGGATCTGCATCTTCGCGTTCGGCGCGCACTTCGATTTCCACGCGGCGCAGTTTCGGGTCGGCGGTGCCTTCGACCTTGCGGGTCCAGTGCCATTCGTGCCCGGCCATTTCTTCGCGGCCATCGCTGATGCCAACGGCCGGCCAGACCGCGCGCATGTTGGTGAAGTTGAGCTGATTGAGGGCAACCCAATGGGCGATGGTTTTGCGTTCGAGGTAGCTTTGCGCCGACAGTGAACCGGCGATGCCGCTGATCATGGCTGCGGCCGTGATCGCAAAAATGGCCAGCGCGACCAGTACTTCCAGCAGCGTGAACCCGCGCTGGTGCTGACATGCTGCCGATGAACACTTACTTGCCGCCATCGCGGCCTCCAGCGGCAGGTTTTCGCTCGCGTGGTTTGCGCTCGTCATCGAGCAGTCGGTCGCGTTCTCGGCCGATCAGATCGTCGTCGCTTTCCGGTTCCGCTTCGGCTTCCGGGTCCGGGTTTTCCCATTCGATGGTCAGATCATCGACCGGGTCGGCGCGGATCGGCCCTTCCATTTTCAGATCGCCATCAACCGTGGCGCGCAGACGATAGAACACCGGATTCTGTTCGCGGTTGCCAATCGCCAGCACAAACGGATTCAGCTCGCCGCTGGACAGCAGGAAGACTTGCGGCAGCAGTTTCGGCGCATCGTCATCGTCGCCGCTGGCGTTGGCGTCGGCCGCCGGTTCGGTCTTGGCGTTGTTGTCGGCACCGGTTTGGTCCCCGCTTGCCGCTTCGCTTTTTCGATCGTTACCGAGCAGGCTTTTGTCGTCGTCGGTCGTTTCATCGACTACGACTTCACCGTCATCAGTGATGCGGGCGCCCGGCAAGCGCGCGCCGGGCAGTTTGAAGCCTTCGATTTCCAGAGCCAGCTCAAAGCCGTCCGGCAGCCGGTGCCGACGATACGCCGGATCGCCGCTGATCGGCGTCCAGCGTTCGTCCTCGAAACTGACAAACTGGTAATCGGTTTCGCCGAGCACGAGGCCGTATTCGACGCCGTAAAGCTGGGCTTCTTCGAGCGCGATTTTCAGCTTGGCATGGAGCTGTTCGATTTCATCGCGGGCGATCGCCTCGCGATTGTCGCTGCCGATCATCACCATGGCGCCCGCCATCAAGCCCATGATCACCAGGACCACGAGTATCTCGATCAGGGTAAAGCCGTGGCGGCGAACCGAAAGGCGCATGGTGAGGAGGGCGGCAGCGCCGCCGGCACTCAGTTGTTGTCTTCGAGGTTGTCGTCCCAGTTGCCGATATCGGCATTGGCGCCTTCGCCACCCGGTTCGCCATCGGCGCCGAGCGAGAACAGATCGTACTCACCCCGCTCACCCGGGAACACGTACTGGTAGTCGCGGCCCCACGGATCTTTTTCCAGCTTCTGGATATAACCGCCCGGCTTGTAGTTGCGCGGTTCCGGATCGCTGTTCGGCTTGACCTTCAGCGCGGCGAGGCCCTGCTCGGTGCTTGGGTAGACGAAGTTGTCCATCTTGTAACGCTCGATGGCAGTGGTCAGCGTCGCAATGTCCTGACGGGCGCGGGTGATGGTGGCCTTGTCGACGTCGCCACCGATGTTCAGCACCACCGCGGTCGCCATGATGCCGATGATGACCAGCACCACCATGATTTCGAGCAGGGTAAAGCCGTGCTGCGCACGGTGTTTGCGATGACGGTTCATAAAACACTCCTTCAATAAACGGTTCGGATCGGCCTGCGTACGGCTCAGCGGCCAATCAATTCATTCATCTGGAAAATCGGCAACAGGATGGCGAGCACGATGCACAGCACCACGACGCCCATGGTCAGAATCAGCAAGGGTTCCAGCAACCCCAGTGTGACCCCGACCAGCGACTCGAATTCCCGCTCATGGTTTTCGGCAGCCTTGGCCAGCATGTTGTCCAGCTCGCCGGAGCTTTCGCCGGAGCCGATCATGTGGACCAACATCGGCGGAAAGGCGTCGCTGCGGTTGAGTGCGCTGCGCAGGCTGCTGCCTTCGCGGACGCGAGTTGCTGCCTCGCGGATCACCTCACGCAGATAGGTGTTGTTGACCACCTCGCCGGCGATGCGCAGACCCTCGAGCAGCGGCACCGCGCTGGCGGACAAAATGCTGAGCGTGCGGGCAAACCGGGCGGTGTTGACGCCGCGGGTCAAGCGGCCGATCAGCGGCCAGCGCAAAATGCGGCGATCAAACTGCAACCGCACCGCCGGTTGTCGCAGCGCCCGGGCGCTGAAGAAAATGGTCAACACCAGCGCGGCAACAATCGCCCACCACCAGTTCTGGATGAACTCGGACAAGTTGATCATGATGCGGGTCAGCAGCGGCAGTTCCTGGCCTGCCTGGTTGAACTGCTCGACCACTTTCGGCACCACGAACACCAACAAGCCGGTCACCACCAGGGTCGCAACGGTTACCAGGATTGCCGGATAGACCAAGGCAAGCTGGACCTTTTGCCGCAAGTAATTGCGCTTCTCGGTGTAATCGGCGAGCCGCTCCAGCACTTCATCGAGATGGCCGGACTTTTCCCCGGCCGCGACCATTGCCCGGTACAACGGATCAAACACGTTCGGGAACAACGCCAGACCATCGGCCAGCGTATGGCCTTCGACGACGCGGGCGCGCACCGCCAGCATCATCGACTTGTGCGCCGGTTTCTCGCACTGATCCGACACGGCTTTCAGCGCTTCTTCAATCGGCAATGCGGCGCGAATCAGCGTCGCCAACTGGCGCGTGATCAGCGCCAGGTCAGCGGTGTTGACCCGCACCCGTTTCGGCGCCTTGCCAGCGGTTGCCGTCTTGCTGCCACCGGCCTGGGCGACTTCATTGACCTCGAGCGGGGTCAGCGCCTGCTCGCGCAACTGGGCACGGATCTGGCGGGCGGTGTCGGCTTCGAGCACGCCTTTTTTTTGCCGGCCTTCGGCGTCGAGGGCGATGTATTCAAACGCTGGCATATTGACTCTCGTTTGCTGTAGGCCGCGTTTTAACGATCGGTTCAGCGTGAATAGCGAGCATTGCCGGTTTGCGCACCGGCGGGCGCCTCACTTTCTTTGCTCGTGCAAAGAAAGTGAGCAAAGAAAGCACGCCCCAGCTGCACCAGATCGGGTTCGGTTGCGTCGGCAACAATCGCCCGTCGCTGCGCTGGCGTTGGCTTCGGGCACGCGCTGATGCGGCGTCCTGCCTTATCAGCGCTGCGCCGGCTATCCCTGCCGGCGCACCCGACCACCGCCAGCGCATCGACGGCTGGTGCAGACGGGGCCCCGCTTTCTCCAGGACAGCCACGCGCTCCGATGCTTGCCATTGCGTGGCAATGGCAGCGCGCCATGCGCGCTTGACGCCCGTCTGACGAGCCGAGCAGCGGAGCGCAGTCCGGGTTAATAGCCCTTCGCATAGCGAAGGGGCGAGGCATGGATGCCGACGCCTTTTCTGACTGTGCAGGGACGCACTGTCAGAAAAGCCCCGGACGGAGTGAGCAGCGCAGGGGACCGCGCGATGTTTGCGCGGCGAGGAAGCCAGGGCATGTTTCTTTGGGTACTTTCTTTGCGTCAAAGAAAGTACCTCGCCCGCCGGGGCGAGACCCGGCAATGGTTCGCATGCAAACGAACGTGGCGACAAGAAACGAAACATAACCATCAATCTTCCCGCGTTACCCGCAACACTTCCTCAACGGACGTGTTACCGGCCAGCACCTGATTACGGCCATCCTCGCGAATCGACGGCGAATACTTGCGGGCGTGCTTTTCGATGTCCTGTTCGCTGACGTTGTTATGGATCAGCGTGCGCATTTCGTCATCGACCAGCAGCAATTCGTAAATGCCCTGGCGGCCGCGGTAGCCGGTGTAGCGGCAGTTGTCGCAGCCGACCGGGTGATAAATCTGCGGCGCTTTGCTGAAATCGAGACCGATGAGTTCGCATTCCTTTTCCGAGGCCGGCGAGAGCTTCTTGCAGTCGGGGCAGAGCCGGCGCACGAGCCGCTGCGCAAGCACGCCGAGCAGGGATGACGACAGCAGAAACGGTTCGATGCCCATGTCGGCGAGACGGGTCACCGCACCGACGGCGCTGTTGGTGTGCAGCGTGCTGAGCACGAGGTGACCGGTCAGCGACGCTTGCACGGCGATTTGCGCGGTTTCCAGATCGCGGATTTCACCGACCATGACCACGTCCGGGTCCTGCCGCAGAATGGCGCGCAGACCGCGGGCAAAGGTCATGTCGACTTTCGGGTTCACTTGGGTCTGGCCGATGCCATCGAGCTGGTATTCGATCGGATCTTCAACGGTCAGGATGTTGCGGGTCTGGTTGTTCAGCAGGGTCAGGCCGGCGTACAGCGTCGTGGTTTTACCGGAACCGGTCGGGCCGGTGACCAGGATGATGCCGTGCGGCTTTTCCAGCAGATCGCGCATCCGCTCCATCAGCCACGGCGCCATGCCGAGATGGGAGAAATCGAGCCGGCCGGCCTGCTTGTCGAGCAGACGCAGCACGACGCGTTCGCCGTGCGAGGACGGCAGCGTTGAAACGCGGACATCGACGGCGCGGCCGCCGAGCCGCAGCGCGATACGGCCGTCCTGCGGAATGCGTTTTTCGGCGATATCGAGTTTCGCCATGACCTTGATGCGGGAGACCAGCAGCGGGGCAATGCGGCGATCCGGCTGCAGCACTTCGCGCAGCACGCCGTCAACGCGGAAGCGCACCATCAGCTGACGCTCGAAGGTTTCGATATGGATATCGGAGGCGTTTTCCTTGATCGCTTCCGACAATAGCGCGTTGATCAGCTTGATGATCGGCGCGTCGTCTTCGGCTTCCAGCAGATCTTCGGTTTGCGGGATCTCGTCGACCAAGCGGAACAGATCGATTTCCTCACCGATGTCTTCCATCGCCTGGGCGGCGCCACCGGCCTCGGTTTGGTAGGCGCGCGCCATCTCGGCATCGAATTGTTCCGGCGACACGACATCGAAATGCACCGGCCGGGCCAGAAAGCGGCGCGCTTCGGCCAAGGCCACCGGCGTTACGCCAGCCTTGACCAACACCCGGGCAATGCCGTCCTGCTCGCCGGCGACCAGCACGCCGTGACGGCGGGCAAAACCGAATGGCAGACGCAGCGCTTCCACTTCAGCGTTCCTCGCCTTCGGTCACGGTGGTTTCCGGCTCGACCACCTCCGTTCCGGTGGCCGCTGGTGTTTCTGAACTTACAGCCGCTGGTGTGGCCGGCTCTTGTTCCGTGGCCGGCACGGCCTGACCCGGAGCGCTGCCATCCTGTTTCATGTCTTCCGGACGCAGCACCGGCTTCGGCCGGTTTTCCCATTCCGGCATCAGCGCGGTGTCTTCGCCCGGCATCAGGTTGATGCCGTCCTCCTGGGCATCAAGCTGCACTTTGCGAATCGAATCGTATTTGCGCGCCGACAGCTGGCTCATCGAGTCGGCATCGCGAATGATCGTCGGTCGGATGAAGACCAGCAGGTTGCGTTTGACCTTGGTGCTCTTCTGCGATTTGAACAAATGGCCGAGCAGCGGAATGTCACCGAGGATCGGCACTTTCTGCACGCTTTCCTGGACATCGTCATCAACCAGACCGCCGAGCACGATGGTGTCGCCGTCCTCAACCAGCACACTGTTCTTGATGCTGCGCTTGTTGGTGATGATGTCGACACCGGTGGTGCCGGCGATGTTCGAGACTTCCTGCTCGATGGTCAGCTTGACCGCATCGCCTTCGTTGATCTGCGGTTTCAGTTTCAGCTTGATACCGATCTCTTTGCGATCGACCTGCTGAAACGGGTTCTGGTTGTTGCCGCCGAGCGTCGAGCCGGTGATCACCGGCACTTCCTGACCGGCGAGGAATTCCGCTTCTTCATTGTCGAGCGTGGTCACCGACGGCATCGACAGCACGTTCGAATCCGTGTTCGAGCCGAGTGCACGGATAAACGCGCCGAATGAGAAACCATTGTCCTTGATCCGGCCCAGACCCATGCCGATGCCTTGCAGACTGCCGAGCACCTGACCGAGTGCGGCGCCATTATCGCCGTTACTCGGGGTGGTGGTTTCTGTTCGTACACCGGTTGTTGGGTCAATGGTGACCGTTGTTGTGCCGTCCTGGCCGCGCTGCTGCAAAGCGGCGCCGGCAATCTGGCCAATGCCCGGCCCAGTGTTGGTGTAGTTGATCACGCCAAGTGGCCGCGTCGCATCATCACTGCGATCAGCAAACAGCCATTGCACGCCGAGTTCTTTCGCCTTGTTGTCCGAGATCTCGACGATCATCGCTTCGACATGGACCTGGGCGCGGCGGATATCGAGCTGGCGGATCACCGCTTCCAGCGAGCGCATCATGTCCGGCGGCGCGGTGATGACCAGCGCGTTGGTGTCTTCGTGCGAGTCGATGCTGAAATTCTCACCGTTGCGGCCACGCGGCGAACCGCCTTCGCTTTTCTTGCCTTCTTCCTGCTTTTCCAGTTGCTGCGAGACGCCGGTCAATACTTTGGCGACATCTTCGGCTTTGGCGTAGTGCAGGTAGATCACCTTGGTGTTGCCGCCGGAGGCGACTGGCTGATCGAGCTGGGCGATCATCGCACGCAAGCGCAGACGGGCCTTGCCGGCAGCACTGAGCAGGATGCTGTTGGTGCGGACATCGGCGGTGAAGCGCGGTTTGTTGATCGGGTCTTCCGCTTTGGCGCCTTGCCGGTCGAGGTTTTCCAGAATCCGCACGATCTCGTCAGCCGAGGCGTGCTTGAGCGGAATGATCTCGACTTCTTCTTCGCTGGCCTTGTCGATCTGGCGAATGATTTCGACCAGCCGCTCGATGTTGGCGGCGCTGTCGTTGATCACCAGCACGTTGGTGCGGGTGTAAGGCGCCATGTGGCCTTGCTGCGGCACCAGCACGCGCAGTACCGGCACCAGCTGGTTGGCGTCGACGTGTTCGACCTTGATCACGCGGGTGATCATTTCATCGCCACGGTAACGTTTGCTGCTTTCCGGTCCGGCGACTGGCACGCTGTCCTGACGCGCGGTCTGTTCCTGGACGATTTTGACAATGCCGTTGGTTTCGACCGCGGCAAAACCGTAGACCTTCAGGATGGTCAGGAAAGTGTCGTAGATTTCTTTCTCGTCCATCATGTGTTGCGACAGGATGGTGATTTTCTGGCCCTGCACACGCGGGTCGAGGACAAAGGTTTTGCCGGTCAGCTTGCTGACCTGTTCGATCACGACGCGGATATCGGCATCTTTCAGATTCAGGATGGCTTGCCCGGCATCGACAGTCGGGGCAAAGCTGGCCACACCAAGGCTGCCGACCAGCAAGGCGCTGGCGATGACGCTGCGCCGGAACCGGCGTGGCTGCAGGGAAGAGTCGGTCAGGGCGGTAAGAAACGAAATCGGGTTCACGAGCGTTGTCCGTTACGGGTTTTGCAGGGGAAGTTGCAGATCGATCTGCTGGCCGCCACGTTGCAGCGTCAGCGTCAGTTCCTTGGCAGAATTCAAATCATTGAGCAGCGCCATCGCGCGGGTCGGATCGTCGAGTGCGACGCCATTGATGGCGGTGACCAGATCGTTGCGCTGCAGGCCGACCCGGCCGAACAGCTTGCGATCCTTGCCGGGACCGAGCCGGTAACCGAGCAGCTGGCCACTGCCTTTGTCGTAGCTCGGCTCGATGCTGAGCACATCGCGCAGCGAGGCCGGATCGGTTTGCAGTTTGCTCCGGACATCGTTCAGCGATTGCGCGACCTGGGCATCACGGCGTTTGTCGATCGAGCGGATCTCGGCTTTGCCGACCGGTTCCTCTTTCGGGCCGGACAGATCGCCGAGCTGGCCGGTCAGATCTTCCATGCGCAGGGTTTCCAGCCGGCCGCCGCGATCGATGATGACGCGATCGGCGAACACCTGCTTGAGCGTGCCGTAGCCGCCGGGCAGCGCTTCGCCGACAAAAACCACGCTCTGGGTGCCGGTGGTTTCTTCGACGATGGCACTGGCTTTCTGTTCGTTCTCAGCGGCGTAGACGCCGAGCAACTTGAGCGAGGCGGTGCTGTCCGGGGCGTCGGCAACCGTCTGTTCCGGCGCTGCGATTTCGGCGCTGCCGAACAGCTCGGCGCTGATAAGGGCTTCAATGTCGATCTGGACCGGTGCTTCAAAGGCGGTCGCGCTGGCCGGCGGTGGCGGCGGCGTCCAGGTCAGGGCGTCGTATACCCGCCAGCTGGCGCGGGCCAGCGTGGCGAGCAGCCACAGCAAGCCGAGCAGCAACAGCAAACGTTGCCACCAACGCAGCGGAACGGCCTGAAAACGGTGTAGCAGGGTGGCGGAAAGGCCAGAGGCGACCACGGGAAAATCCTGTTTCTCTATTTATATGTTTGTGCGTACTTCGGTCCCGAAGCGGGGCCAAGCATAACAAGCAGCCGATAGCCCGACCAGCATTGCACTCCGGTTGCCGTGTACCGATTTGTAGCGCCGCGACCGGGTTGGCGTCGCGGACGCCGGGCCGGCGGCCCGGTAGAATAGCGGCCCTGCGTTCCGGCCGGATGACACCATGCCTTTCATGATGCGTTGCTCCTGTAGCGTTGCCGCCATGGCGGGGGCGGGGCAATGAGCCGTGGCCGGTCGGACGAGACGGTGGTCGGCACGGACGAGCGGACCCGGCTCGACAAATGGCTCTGGGCGGCCCGCTTTTACAAGACCCGCAGCCTGGCCCAGGCCGCCGTCGAAGGCGGCAAAGTCCATTACGAGGGCCAGCGGGTCAAGCCGGGGCATGCGGTTCGACTCGGCGCGCGGCTTTCCGTTCGCAGCGGTTTTGACGAGCGTGAAGTGATCGTGCGCGGCCTGTCCGAGCAGCGCGGTTCGGCCAGTGTCGCCCAAGGCCTGTACGAAGAAACCGCCGACAGCATCGCCCGACGCGAGCGGGCGGCAGCGCTGCGCAAGGCGGCGGCACTCAGTCAGCCGACCAGCGATGGCCGGCCGGACAAGCGCCAGCGCCGGCAATGGCAACACTTCCACCAGCATTTACCGGATCAGGATTGACCATGACTACCACCGTCCAATGGGACCAGTTGCACCGTTTTGTCTTTGATGACCTCGCCGTCCGCGGCGCTCTGGTCCGGCTCGACCGCACCCTGCACCGCAACCTGACCGCGCACCCGTACCCGAAGCCGGTGGCTGATCTGCTCGCCGATGCGACCACCGCGATTGCGCTGCTGGCGACCACGGTCAAGCTGCAGGGCCGGCTGGCGCTGCAACTGCAGGGCAGCGGTCCGGTCAAGCTGCTGCTGGCCGAAAGCAACCATGAACTCGGCATTCGCAGCCTGGCGCAATGGCGAGCGCCGGTGGCAGGCGAGGGGGACGCGCTGGCCGGGCTCGGCTTCGCCGAATTGGTTCGCGGCGGCCAACTCGCGCTGAGTCTGCTGCCGGAGCAGGGCCAGCAGTATCAGGGCGTGGTGCCGCTGGATGGCAGCAGCATCGCCACCTGCCTCGAGCATTACTTCCAGCAGTCGGAACAGCTGGCGACCCGGGTGCTGCTCTGGCACGAAAACGGCCGCAGCGTCGGCCTGCTGATTCAAGCCCTGCCGGGGCTGTCGCAACAGGAAGATTTCGACCGCATCCGGCTGCTGGCGGAAACGCTGAAAGCAGAGGAAGCCTTTCATCTGCCGGTCGAGACCTTGCTGCACCGGCTCTATCACGAAGAAAACGTCCGGCTGTTCGCCCCGCAACCGACCCGGTTCCAATGCCGCTGCTCGCGTGAGCGCTGCGCCGATACGCTGCGGACACTGGCGCCGGACGATATTCGCGAGCTGTTGACCACGGACGGCAGCATTGTCGTGACCTGTGATTTCTGCAATGAGGTCTATCGCTTCGATGCCATCGATGCCGCGGCGCTGGGCCATCAGATACCGGGCTCCTCGCAATCGCACTGAAGCCAGATTTTCATGCCTGGGTGAAACGGTAGCCGGCATGTTGGCTGCTGGTTTTTGCCGCCAGAGATTGCCGTTACCGATAACAAGGAAGGAAAACAACAATGAAGCTGTGGTGCAGTTTGTTGCTGCTCGGCGGCAGTGCCGGCGCGCTTGCGGTGGGGCCGAATCCATCGCATGACTGGCGCAGTTTTGACAGCCAGCACTTCGTGGTGCATTTCGAGGCGGACGATCGGCCGCAGGCTGTGCAAGCGGCCGCGATTGCCGAGCGGGTGCTGCCCGGCATCGTCAAGGAGCTGCGCTGGCAGCCGCGCAGCAAGACGCATCTGATCCTGTTCGATGATTACGATCTCGCCAACGGTTTTGCGACACCGCTGCCGTTCTCGCACACCGGCATTTTCCTGACCCCGCCCGATGATGGCGAGTTGCTGGAAAACAGCGACTGGCTGGAGCTGGTGATCACCCATGAGCTTGTGCACATCGTGCACCTGGACAAGGTGCGTGGCGCACCGAAATTCCTGCAGAATATTTTTGGCCGCTATCCGCTGCTGTTTCCGAACGCCTGGCAGCCGACCTGGTTGATCGAAGGCCTGGCCACCTATTACGAAAGCGAACCAAGCCAGCACCGCGGCCGGCTCGACAACGCGCTGTTCGATGCCTACATGCGGCTCGAAGTGCAAAGCGGGGTCAAAAGCCTGCGCGAACTCAACAGCAGCGGCCGGGCATTTCCGATCAACAAAGCCTATCTGTACGGCGCCTACTTCTATCGCTTTCTGGAACAGCGCTATGGCGCCGACGCGGTCTATCGCTTGGTTGACGGTTACAGCGACAACATCATCCCGTTCCGCGTCCATTCCAACCCGGTCGCGGTGACCAAGAAGCCGATGGATGAGCTGTGGCTGGAGTTCCAGCAATGGCTCAATGCCCGTTTTGCCGGCGCGGAAAAAACCGCTGGCAAAGCGCTGCTTTCTGTGCCGAGCTGGCAGCTGGAAACCCCGGTACTGAGCGCCGATGGTGAGCTCTATGCCGTCACCGATGATGGCGTGAACCGGCCTTATTTGAGCCGGCTTGGCAGCGATGGCGAATGGCAGCCGTTGCAGGCACTGCAGGCGGGCGCGCGCATTGATCGCAACGGCAAAGGCGAGGTGCTGATCGCCCAGCCGGAGATCTGCAACAACTACCACTATTACTACGATCTGTATCGCTGGACGCAAGCCGAGGGCCTGACCCGCCTGAGCCAGTGTGGCCGCTACCGCTTTGCGGCCTGGCGTGGCGACAATGCCATGGTGGCGCTGCGCAACGACAGCGGTCGCGCAGCAGTCGTGCTGCTGGATCGGGAAGGCAAAGAAACCCAAACGCTGTATCAGGCTGCTGACGGTGAAGCGCTGCCGGCGCTGGCGGTCAGCGCCGACGGTGCTCGGGTCGCGTGGCTCAGCAAACAGGCCGGCCAATGGCGGGTGCAGGAAATGCAGCTGGCCGATGGCCGTGTGCAGACGTTACTGCACAGCGAGACGGCGCTGCTGTCGCTGCGTTATGTCCAGGGCAGCGAGGACCTGCTCTGGGTGCGCGATCGGAACGGCGTGTTCAATGCCGAGCGTTGGTCGCGCGCCGATGGCAGCGTCACTGCACTGACCGACGCCAACGCCGCCGTGCTTGCGGTCAGCAGCACGCACGCCGATCGTTTCGTCAGCCTGCAATTGGTGCCAGGCGGTTACCAGTTGTACGAACACGCCTTGACCGCGACGGCTGTGGCAACGACCGCGGCTGCTGCACCGGCACCGCTTGCGTCAGCGTCAGAAGCCGCTGTTTCGGCACCAGCCGAGACAAGGTCTGCGATCACGACTGCACCGGCAACCGAAAGCACCGACACGCCTTCTTCGCCGTTGACCATACAAGACGAGCGCGATTATTCGGCGCTGGAAACGCTGGCACCGCGCGCCTGGTTTCCGACTGCGATGGTGGCCGACGGCGCGCTGGCATTCGGTGTCGAACTGTTCGGGCAGGATGCGGTGGGCTGGCATCAGTACACGCTGAGTCCGCAGTACGAATTCTCCGAAGGCGAACTGCTCGGCTCGCTGGTCTATGGCTACGATCAACGGCATTTCTTTGCCGTGTTCCGGGAGATGGAAGTCACCGACAGCATCGAGAACGATGACGACGAAGACGAGATCGTCAGCTACGAACTGCGCACCGCGGCGCAGTGGATCTCGATGGCGCCGTGGTTGCGGCTCGATCACCGGCTGCGCTTCGGCATCGGCGCTGCCATGGCGCGGGAGACGTACGAGCTGGTCGATGTCGGTCGCATCACACTGCAGGACGAAAAGCTGGCGGCGGCATTCTTCAGTTACGACAGCCGGCGTGGCAACTGGTGGTCGGAAGGCAACAACGGCGGCCAGTATTTCAGTCTGCTGGCGGAGAGTTATGACCCGTTCGATGGCGAATACGAAGGCCGGGTTTACCGAGCGGATTGGCGCGGCCAGTTCGCACTCGGCCACACCAGTCTGGCCTTGCGCCTGACTGAAGCGAAAGGCGATGAGCACACTGAACCGTTCGAACTCGGCGGCAGCTACAACAGCGAACAGTTCGGCATTCCGCGCCTGAACGAGCGCGATCTGGCGCTGCGTGGCTACGACAACGGCGAGCCCGAGTTGACCGGCAAACGCGCCCGCATTGCCGGCATCGAATGGCGCACGCCACTGGTGGATCTGGACCGGCACCTGATGGTGCCGCCGATCGGTCTCAACCGGCTGTCGGCGGCGTTGTTCTACGAGGCCGGCGCTGCCTGGACCGACGCCAGCAAGCCGGAGCATTACTACCGCAGTGCCGGTGTCGAGCTGCTGGCCGAACTCAAGCTCGGTTATCGCCTGGGCCTGCTGCTGCGCGCCGGATACGCCCGCGGCCTCGACGAGCCGGGGGGTGATGAAGTCTACCTGCAGCTCGGCCGCAGCTTCTGAGTGCCCGTTCCGCGAACGCGCCGGCGCTAAACCCGGCCTGTTCGCGAGACCGCCTGCACAGGCCTCTTATTCCTGCCAATTGACTCCGGCCAGAAAAAAATCGGCCATTGCATTTGCAGCAGGTGCCAGCCTGACCTTTACTTCCAACAGGTCAGCTATCGGTAAGGTCGGCATGGTGTCTTCGCCTGCAATCTACACCACCGTTCGGTGGCCGCCCGCGTGGCGGCGAGGCGGGTCAGCATGAGCGTTGCCCTGCTCATCTGCGACGACTCCGGCATGGCGCGCAAGCAGCTGCTGAAAGCGCTGCCGCCCGATTGGGAGCTCGATATCACCCAGGCCAGCAACGGTCTGGAAGGTTTGCAGGCCATCCGTGCCGGCAAAGGCGCGCTGGTGCTGCTCGACCTGACCATGCCCGAGCTCGACGGCTATCAGGTGCTGCAGGCGGTGCGCGACGAAGGCCTGCAAGCGCGAATCATCGTGGTCTCCGGCGACGTGCAGGAACAGGCGGTGCAGCGGGTGCTGGCGCTCGGTGCGTTGCAATTTCTGCAGAAGCCGGTCGATGCGCTCGATCTGCGCAAGGCGATGCGGGACCCGTATCTGCAGCTGCGTTCAGGGGGCGCTGCGCCAGGCAAACCGCCAGCGCCGGCGGCGAAAGCCGACGTCAGTGCACCGGCTGTGGCACCCGCCCCGAATGCGGCGGCCAAGCTGGCAGAAGCCAGCATCCCGTTTCGCGATGCCTTCCGCGAAATCAACAACGTCGCCATGGGTCGCGCGGCCGCCTTGCTGGCGAAAGTGCTTGGCGTGTTCATCAAATTACCCATCCCCAACGTCAACCTGCTCGAAGTCGGCGAACTGCACATGGCGCTCGCCGATGCCCAGCGCGGGGGGACGGTATCGGCCGTCTGTCAGGGCTATATCGCCGGTGGCATTTCCGGTGAAGCGCTGCTGATTTTTCACGATTCGTCGTTCCGCGACATCGCCAAGCTGATGAAGCACGAAGGCGCGATCGACGCCAACGTCGAGCTGGAACTGTTGATGGATCTCGGCTGCATCCTGATCGGCGCCTGTTTGAACGGCATCGCCGAGCAACTGGACATCCGCTTCTCGCAGGGCCATCCGATGGTGCTCGGTCAGCACTGCGCCATTGACGAACTGATTCGGGTCAACCAGACCCGCTGGAAAAAAACCTTGGCCGTCGAGATCAGCTACGGCATTGAACACCACGACGTGCACTTCGATCTGCTGCTGTTGTTCAGTGAAGACTCGGTAACACGGCTGACCGACAAGATGGGATACCTGATGTCATGAGTGGCGCCATGGACATGAAGGAGCTGCACTGGCTGCTCGACATCATCCACAGCATCGATGTCGGCGTCGTCGTGCTGGACCGCGATTACCGGATCAAAGTCTGGAATGCCTTCATGGAAAATCATTCCGGCTTCGCACCCGATAGCGTGCACGACAAGAACCTGTTCACTATCTTTCCGGAGATCCCGCAAGAATGGCTCAAGCGCAAAATCGAATCGGTGCTGGCGCTCGGCAACCGCACCTTCACCATCTGGGAACAGCGGCCGTATCTGGTCAAATTCCGCACCTATCAACCGATCACCGGCACCGAGCCGCACATGTACCAAAATGTCAGCTTCATCCCGCTGGCGTCGGCGACCGGCACGGTCGAGCATGTCTGCGTGATCATCTATGACGTCACCGACGTCGCCAGCAACAAGCGCGGCCTGCAAGCCGCCAACGAAACCCTGCAACAGCTGTCGCGCACCGACCGGCTGACCCAGCTCTACAACCGCGGCTACTGGGAAGAGTGTCTGGAGCGGGAATTCCATCGCCACAAACGCTACGGCACCATGGCCTCGCTGGTCATGTTCGATATCGACCACTTCAAAAAGGTCAACGACACCTACGGCCACCAAGTCGGTGACAAAGTGATCCAACTCGTCGCCGCACTGCTGAAGAAAAACCTGCGCAACACCGATGTCGGCGGTCGCTACGGCGGCGAAGAGTTCGGCGTCATCCTGCCCGATACCGAAGTCGAAGGCGCGCGCATCTACGCCGAACGTCTGCGTGAAGCGGCGCAGGCGCTCAGCTTCATGGCCGGCTCACAGGAAGTGCGCTTCACCATCAGCCTCGGCATCGCCGACCTGACCATCCCCACCCCCACCCACAAGCAATGGATCGAACACGCCGACAAGGCGTTGTACGACTCCAAACACGCCGGCCGCAACCGGGTGTCGGTGTTTCTGCCGGAGTCGTGACAAACGAACGAAAACGGCTTAGTCCTCAACGGCTGTTCGTGCGTTGCTTGCGAGACCATTAGCCTAGCCGCTCGGCATTCGCCCAAAGATTACGCCCCGGTAGCTCGCCGTTTGCCCTGAGCGTTTCGAATGGTGAATGGTTTGCGGAGCTATATCGTCCACGGTTCAACAAACTCATTAGAAACGGTGCGCAAGAAACCTGATCAATCGATATCCTGACAAGTCCATTCAGCCACAAAAACACGTGCTGTGTACGTTGTTATTGCCTGACCAGCTCTGCCTGTCGGAGCGACATCGAAAAATGGCAACAACACCGAGCGCCGTTGCCCAGGAAACCGCCCTCGGCTATCCGGGGTACAGATCTGAGAAAGTCATAATGCGTCGTGTTCTCGGTAGAAACTCACTGAATTCTCGCCTGCACGGGAATGATGGAGCAAATCAAACAGGCCCGTAGCACTCTTCCAGGCTGCCAAGAGCAAGACCATGTTCTACGAATGTGGTTTTCACTGACGACACTGCTGATGATGCTGTAGTGAAATCTCAGCCCAGCAATTTTTTCCGATGCGATGATGCACAGAAAAGGGGGCCGTACAGAACTCGATGCCGCGCAAGTCCGCAAAAGCGGCAGGCTAAGGCCTGTTCTTAATGTCAGCTGAGGCTGGCATTTCTGTCATTTGCGTATCGCAATGTATCGCCATGTAGAGAAGTGTATGGATCGCTGGATTTTCATGAACACGCTCTTGACAGAAATCCGACGTGTTCAAAAAATGCGCGCCGACTCTGTCTGCAGCCCCCCACCAAAAGACCCCGAAGTTTGTTTTCTGGTGATGGCCAGCCGTTTCAGCCAGGGACCCATGCGTAGAGGTAGCGTTCGCTCGCTTCTCCCTATGCTGACCAGCCTTCGCTGAAGCAACCATAGTCATCGTCTTTCGCCGTTGCCGGCTTGCGGCAGCATTTTCATTCCTCACAAAACAGGGATCGTGGTAATGAAACGCTATGCATTCAGCGTTCTGATCTTCTTTTTGTTGGTGTCCGCTTCCTCAGTCAACGCAGCAGAAACGTGGCATAGCGGCAAGATTACCCGTGTATATCCCCTCGCCAATGGCTCCGTGGTGTTTTCCCTTGATACCGATGCCCCTACGTGCACCAACACGAGCAAACCAAAGTATTTCTACCTCCAGGTAGGCCAGAACGGCGTGACCGCGCAAGGTCTGCAGAACATTCTGGCGGCTGGGTTGGCTGCCGCCGCCCAAGGCAAAACCGTTGGCATCAATTTTGATGATGCCACGCAGTATTGCTACGTGAACCGGATAAATGTCATTTACTGAGCTCGAAAAGTACGAGTCTGACAGGTGGCAGGAAAATGCAAAACAAATGGATGGGGTTGGTGCTGCTTTCTGTTGTGGCCAGCGTTGCTGATGCTGGCGAACAGGCCGGCAAAGTCGAAAAGCTGGTTGCTCGTGATTCGGATGGCTTGGTTTACATGACCATGTCCGGGATACCGTCAGGTAAACCAGCGTGCGCAAAGAATAGCTACTGGATGATCAAAAACGAAAACAGCGAATCCGGTAAGCGTCAGTTTGCCGTGTTGACTGCCGCAATGATGGCAGGCAAGACCGTTCGGGTAAGTGGCGGTAACACCTGCCTCCGTTGGTCAGATGGCGAAGACATCAACTGGATAATGGTGGAAGCCAATTAATGGCTTCAGGCTGTCGTGGACAGGAATAACAACGTGAAACTGAATTCCAGATATCTGGCTACTTTGCTGTACTGGTGTGCCTGTGCGCTGATGCAACAAGCAGAGCCACTCCACGCCGCTGTGCAATGCTACAAAATGAATGACCCCTGTGAGCCTGTTTTGGAACCGCCGCCCCCACCACCATCATCGATCACGTATCCTGCCACGAGCTCTGATGGCAAGTTTACGGTTTCCTGGTTATCTGTTCCCGGTGCGACGCTTTACCGGCTTGACGAGCTGATTGGCTCGACATGGACGCAGATCTATTCCGGGCCTTTGACGAGCCAACCATTAGCCCGCGGGAACGGTACCTACACCTATCGTGTGCGGGCCTGTGGTGACGGGACCGATTACTTCGGCTGCTCAACCCATCGTGTGGGTTCGACAATCACAGTGCTGATACCGCCTCCAGTTCCGGCAGGGCAAAAACCGCCAGTTCTGGGTACCGCGCAAATCAATCAAGCCTTTACTTGGGTACTTATCCACGGTGACGTGCCGTTCCTGGTGCCGAGCTTTGCCTCCGCAAAAGATGGTGCTGCCACCATCAGCTGGTCGCCGGTAGCTGGTGCCTTGCGCTACGAAGTGCGTTTGCAAATCAACGGCCAATGGTCCAGCTGGGTCAGCGTCGGCTCCGACACGTTCTACAACTTCTACAGTGAAGACGCGACATCGGTGGTTTTTGAAGTGCGTTCCTGCGATGCCGGCGGTTGTGGCAGCGGCAGCAGCCAAACCGTGACGCTGTCGAGCTGGCGTGATGTCGGTACCTGCAACCCGAATACCGGGGAGCAACAGCAGGTCTGTATCGCCGGCAGCTGCCAGCATCAGCTGCGCTATGTCGCCCGCTGCAGTGCCACCACCACCTGCAACATTCTCTAAAAACGTTTATGGAAACCTGGCCGCCAGCTCGATGCTGGCGGCATTGGATGGAATAGCGCCATGTCACTTCGTGCCAGCTTCGTTCGCAAATCCTTGCCGTTCTGCGTGTCCGCCGCGCTGTTCGCCACCATCATGCATGCCTCGGCGGCCGACAAAGTCGCCGCCGATGGCCTGTATCAAATCGTTGTCGGCGACTTCGACGGCGACCAGATGTCGGACATCATCCGACAGGGCAGAACGCGGCGCGAACAACATTCGGCCGTGCTGGCCGCGGTGCAGCAAGCCAGTGTGCAACGGTGGCAAGACGGTTACCTCGACACCGCTTGGAACCAAAACGCCGCGCAACTCGTGGTCGGTGATTTCAACGGCGACGCCAGCAGCGACATCCTGGTGCAAGGCGGCAACCCGCTTGCAACCGCCACCATCGTTCACGCCTACCTCGATGGCCGCCTCGGCATGCCGGCACAAACCATCGCCGACTGGCACCTCGGCCTGCGCTGGGATGCTGCGCATCACCGCATTTTTGCCGCCGACCTGAACGGCGACGGCAAAGACGATCTGGTGCTGCAAGGCGCCACCAGCGCCGACCGCCACGCGGTCGCGCTGGCCGACGACAAGGGCCTCTTCAACCAGCTGGCCTTGGATTTCGACAACTACCACTTCAACCGCGACTGGAGTTGGACCAGCACCACCCTGGCAACAGGCGACTTCGACGGCAACGGCCGTCACGAACTGCTGCTGCAACCGGCCACCGGTGACCAAAGCACGCTCATCGTTGGCAGCGACCAGCGCGCCATGCTCAACCGCATTCAAACCGAAGTGCCTGCGCAACACCTCAACCTCGACTGGAGCAGCGGCCGTCACCGCGCCGTGGTCGGTGACTTCAACGGCGACGGCAAAGACGACGTCTTCCTGCTTGCCGCCCACGTGGTCGAACAAAGCGCCTACCTGCCATCCTCAGACGCCGGTTTCGAGCGCATCGACAAAGTCATCGAACGCATTCCCTACCTCGAGCAACTGAAGCAAGTGCTGGTCGGTGATTTCGATGCCGACGGCATCGACGATCTGGTCTTGCTGTTCAATGACCCGAATATCGCGCCCATGCTGCTGCTGGCCGATGCTGCCCGTGCGGCACGCTTGGCCGGCTTCCTGCGCAAGCTGGGTCTGCTGACGCAGGGGCAGACACTTGCCGTAACCGAGGGACAAGCACCGAGAGGCGCTGTCGATGGACACCACAATAACTGGCAGAGCGCTGACGTACGTTCAGGTCAAGGCCAAGGCAAGGGTCGAGCTGTCTCATCCAGTGCATCAAGCAGCAAGAGCAGCAATGTATCAACAAAGCTTTCCCGTTACACGGCTATGACGGCTCCGGTCTCAACCGAGTTCGGCATGTCTGGCGGTCAGTTCAGGGTGGATGAGTCCGGTGCAGCAACCTTCACCATCCCGATTGTTGTTGCACCAGGCTCCGGCGGTGTCGCGCCAACCTTATCGCTTCGGTACAGCAGCCAGGCAGCAAACGGCCCACTTGGTATGGGGTGGCAACTTGCCGGGTTGTCTGCCATTTCGCGTTGTCGCGCAACCAAAGAGGCTGATGGTTTCGATAATGACATTACATTTACGGATTCTGACAAGTTCTGTTTCGACGGCCAGCGCCTCCTGGAGGTGTCTTCCTCTTCTGGGAAATGGGTCTACAGAACCGAAATTGATACCTTCGCGAAAGTAACAGCTTATGGCGCCGCCAAAGGTCATCCGGAGCGATTTGTCGTTGAAAAGAAAGACGGGTCAATAAGCTATTTCGGCAGCAAAGATCCTGCCGCCGTCGAGCAGGATGGTTCGCGAGTTCAGGTGGCTGGCGGTAGTCACGACGCCAAAGTCATGAGCTGGGCCATAAGCCGGTTCGAGGACAGTGTCGGAAACTATATCAATTATCTGTACTACAAAGCTGGTGGCGAACATCGCATTTCAAGCGTTCGATATGGTGGTGTTGGCCGTTCACATCATTCTGAAGTCATCTTCTCTTATGAAGACCGGCCAGATAAGCGAACCCTCTACGCCTACGGCGGAACGGTCAAAAATCCTGTTCGCTTGTCGAAAATCAGGAGTACATCAGGTAGCACTGAACAGCGCAGCTATAAGTTGTTCTACAACAATACCGGAGCGACCGAAAACTCTCGAATGGAATACATTCAGGAGTGTCGCGGTACAGCCTGTCTGCCAGCGATAAAATTTGATTGGTTGCAGAATGACGCGCCGGCAGTGTGGACCCGACCCTCAAATACAGGGAGTGTCTTCAGCCATCGTTACACCAGCAGCAAGGTATCGGATTTCAATGGTGATGGCGATGCCGACTTGGCTTGGGTGACTCGCGACTCGGAAGGCAAATACTTCTGGGTAAAGACATGGGTCAAGGATCCTGCCGGCGGCAATGAATATTTCACCGCTACCAGCACCAATATCCCATTGCCACGGAAAGGTCAGAATACCTGGCACCTGTTTGACTATAACGGCGACGGCCGAACCGACATGTTGTTCCGACCGTGCAAGCAGATATTCCCGCTGAATCAGCAGTGTACGGAGTGGGGTGGAAAATGGGTCATTGCGCTCGCAAATGCGGATGGCTCGCTGCCTTCGCCCAGTGTAAATGGAAGTACAGTAACGTTCCCCACATACATTGAGACAGGCATAGGCATTGTTAACGGAGAGGAGTCCGAGTCGTCAGATTTCAATGGTGATGGCTTGCCGGATTTGCTTTTCCCAAGCTCAGCGACAAACCGAAAAGAGATCTCCGTCTCCTTGCTGCGCAAGCCAGGGCAAGATGGGCACGTCTGCGCGTCTCCGAGCTCCGCCATGCCGTACTGCTATGGTGTGCCGATCAAGATCAATCTGGAGGTGACATCGCCCTATTCTGCCTGGTCAAGCAGCTTTCGCTGCGGCGAACCGCTGCCCAGTCCGCGGTACAGAGGAATTGCTCTTGATTCGTCTGAGCGAGCCTCTCTCTCTGTCATGGACATGAATGGCGATAGCGCGGCCGACCTGGTTGTCAACGCAGAGTATTTGGTATCCGAATGGGATGAGCAAACGCATCTTACACATTGCGACGCGGGCTTGGGCGCCTTTACGACGGAGAGAGTGAGCGTAAAGCGCGTTTTCTTGAGCAAGCTCAATCAAGGCATAAATGACTTCCAAGAAGCCGAGTCGTATGCAGAGGTTCTCGATCGCGTTCGCTCGCTTGGGGATGATCTGATTCGTTTCACCGACATGAATGGTGACGGGTTGACCGATCTTTTTCATGCCCTGGGGGACCAAAGTTGGCGGGCCATTCTGAATAATGGGCAAGGTTTCGTTGGCAGCGATCGGTATTACTCAGTTACCGGCACGTCATCAGATGTGTATGCCAAGAAAAGGCTGATGACGGTCGATTTGAACACCGATGGCTTGCCTGATGTGGTTTACCCGCACAGTGGTTATTACTACGTGGCCTACCAGCAGGGTGACGCATCTTTCTCGGTACCAACGTCATCCGGAGCAAGGGCTGAATCAGCCGGAGACAGACAAGATGTCTTTGGCGACTTCAACGGTGACGGTAAGCTGGATATCGTCGAACTTTTCTTCGATAGCGAAGGCAATAACCATTCAAGCCAGCAGATGCAGCTCTTCGGCAACGCAGGTCGTGCCCATAATGTCATCAGCAAAATCACGCTGCCTACAGGTGCTGTCACCAACGTCGAGTACAAGCCGCTAACCGACCCGGCAATCTATAGCAGGGCTCCCGCACTGAGCAAAGTCAGCGGGCGAGGCTCGCCAGTTTTCGACGTATTTGGGCCCATGTACGTCGTATCACGGGTCAACAGCAGCGCACCGACCGCCGCACCTACGCCAATGAATGTGGATCATTCCGCAACAGCCGCGATTCAGTATCGCTATGTCGGTCTGAAGATGCAGGCTGGTGGCCGTGGTTCGCTCGGCTTCCGCTCCATCATTACCACCGACGAACAAACAGGTGTCGTCACGCAAACGGATTACGAGCAAGCGTTTCCGTATACGGGGATGCCACTACGCACCCGAAAGACGACCACGAACGGAATTCTTATATCAGACGCGGTGAATCAGCTGACCACCTATCGCACCATGACTGGCGCAGCAACCGATCTCGGTGGCGATTTTCCCTACATTCGGGTTTCGACCGAAACGACAAGGGATATCCACGGCGATAGTGTCAGTGGTTTTCTCAGCCGGACTGTCACGACAACCGAATATGACCGGTACGGCAACGTTACCGAAGTCAAGGTGGAGGACCGTGCGAGCACCAGTGGCTCGACCAATTTGCGCGTCAAAACCACCAGAAACACATTTGGCACCACGCACGACGAGGGATTCTACGGTCGACTGACCTGGAGCACCGTCACCACGGAACGTCCTGGCTTGCCTTCTGAGACACGCACCACTGAGTTCCGGTACGGGCCGTATCGGCAGTTGCAAGAAGAGATCATCGAGCCAAACGGTTCAGAAACGGATTATGCGCGCACAGTCTATGGCTTTGATACCTTTGGTAATCGCAATCGCGTGACAGTTTGCAGCATTCATGTTGCAAGTTGCGGCACTGATTTTAGCCAACAACCGAATAACCCGTACTTTGTGAATCGGACCTCGCGCACGGAGTACGATGTTGACGGTCGTCTGGCTGTCAAAAAGTGGAACCATTATGGTCAGTTGGTCGAGGAGCTTCTGTCGTGGCATGACACGTTCCAACCGCTGATGGTCAAGGGGGCCACAGGGGTCATCAAGACGTTTCGCTATTCCGATTTCGGTCGTCTGGAACGGGAGCACGACAATACAGGTTCGACTGGGGCTTGGACCGAAACCCGGTTGAAGTCCTGTACCGAGGTGTCTTGTGTGCCGGGTGCAGCCTATCGCATTGAGACCTTGAGCTCGGGCAAGCCAACCAGCTACCAGCATTTCGACCGATTGGGCCGAGAAATTGCAACCCAAGTCGACTCGTTGACTCAACGGGCAAGTGGCTACCTGACGGTCTATACCGAGTACGACCATCTTTCTCGTATCAAGCGCGTGAGCGTGCCGCACTTCAGCCATGGCTACGGTAGTGCCGTGCCGGGTTGGAAAGAAAACCGCTATGACATTCTGGGGAGACTTGAAGGTGTCAAGTCGCCCGACCCGCTAGTTCCTGAAGCAACAACGGAATACTTGGGTCTGAAGACCACCCACACCAATCAAATGGGCCAGCGCAAGGTTGAGCGCCGCAATGCCCTTGGCGAGCTCGTTGAGGTGATCGATAACGAAGCCGGCGCGGGCGTGGAACGTGCCGTTATCACCTACCAGTACGATGTCCAGGGGCAGCTCGCCAAGCTGTTCCGCGTCAACAGCACCAATCTGCAAAGTCAGCTGGGTTATGACATCCGTGGTCGCAAGATCAGCATGTGGGATGCCGACAAGAGTCTGTCGGCTACCGGCTGGACCTACAAGTACAACGCGGTGGGCGAGCTGATCCAGCAGGTCGATGCGCGCGGCTATGTCACCGATAACCGTTACGACGCCATGGGCCGCCTGATCGCGCGCACAGAATCGTCAAATACGGGTGTCGTGCTGTCGTCGGCCAGCTGGAACTACGAGCGTGAAGCGAACAAAGCGGGCCTGCTGCTGGAGGATAGCGTTACGGTAAAAGTGAGTGACACGGGCGCAACGAGCCCGTACAAGCGGACCTACCGTTACGACACGCTCGGCCGGCCCACCCATGTTGAACACCTTTTTGAAGGCCGAACAACACCGTATGTCGAGAGCACCGAGTACGACCCGGTTGACGGCCGTGTGGTGGTCAAGCGCGATATCACCGGCAAGGGCCTGCGCTATGTCTACTCGGCCAGCAACTACCTGAATGAAGTGCAGGATGCTGACAACAGCGCGATCGTGTTCCAGCGCATTCAAGAGATGGATGCCTACGGCAACATCACCCGCGAATCGTTAGGCAATGGTGCGGTCATCACCCGCATGTTCAAACCGCTGACCGGGCGCTTGTCCGATGTTGTGACCACACGCGGCGCTAATATTCAGAACCTGCACTACGAATGGGACCACATCGGCAATCTCAAACTGCGTCGTGACTCGTCTGGCGGGAAATCCGTTGAAGAGAGCTTTACCTACGATGGTCTCAATCGCCTGAGCCGCGCATATGCGGGCGCGCCTGACAAAGAGATCGTCACCACCTACGACGCAGAAGGCAACATCAAAGCCAAGAGCGATGTTGCCTCAGGCAACTACAGTTACGGCGAAACCTGTAACGGCATTGCCGCCGGCCCGCACGCCGTCAGCAGTGTGGTGACGGCGTCCGGCACCAAAACCTATTGCTATGACAAGAACGGCAATATGGTTTCGGGTGACGGCCGCACGCTGACTTACGACAACACCTTTGATTTGCCGACCAAGATTGTCGGCGGTAATCACACCACGTTCTATACATACGGCATCGACCACGCTCGATTCAAGCGGGTAGACCGCAAAGCCGGTGAACCGGAAACTGTGGTCTGGTACGTCGGCAGTGTTGAGATTGTTAAGAAAACGGATGGCAGCACCGAGTTTCGTCGTGCCATCCCCAACGGCATCGTCAGCAATGGCACGCCCACCTACATCCTGAAAGACCACATTGGCTCAACCGATGTGATCCTGGACTGTGTCGGCAAGGTCATCGAAGCCCATTCCTTCGACGCTTGGGGCAAACAGCGCAACGTCGATACGTGGAAGCTGCGTGGCGGCATGTGGGCAGCAGCTTGGCCTGCCGAAATGCTGCCGAAGAGCCCGATGCTCAGCCCGCGCACCCACGCCAAGACTTTCCGTGGCTTTACGGGCCACGAGATGGTCGACGAGCTCGGTCTGATTCACATGAACGGCCGCATGTACGACCCGCATCTAGGCCGTTTCCTGCAAGCCGATCCGCTGATTCAGGCGCCGACCATGAGCCAGAGCCTGAACCGGTACAGCTACATCATCAACAATCCCTTGTCGGGCACCGACCCGAGTGGTTTCAGTTGGTGGATGGAGCACCGAGATCGAGATATCCGGCCTGTTGTCGCGGTAATTGTTGCGGCCGTGATGACCTATTTCGGTTGTGCAAGTTGCGGCAAGGTAGCTTGGGGCATGATTGTGGGCGCCGTCAGCGGAGCCATTGCGACAGGTACAGTGAGGGGCGCATTTAATGGCGCACTCAGTGGTGCGGTTTTCGCGTATATCGGCGTAACGGCACAAGCCAATGGCTGGGGTAATGGGGCTTACCTGGCCGCCCACGCCATGGCAGGAGGCGTACTAGCAGAACTGCAGGGTGGAAAGTTTGGGCATGGCTTCATCGCAGCGGGTCTGACGAAGGCGTCCTCTATCGGAGTCAATTCGAATATTGTTGTTGAAACCATCGTTGCAGCCGTAGTGAGTGGCACGGTTACAGAAATGACCGGCGGAAAGTTTGCTAATGGGGCATTGACTGGGGCTTTTCAGTACTTGCTTAACGAATACGCAAGTGGTCAAAGTAATGGGCGTGAAAACTGTATTGGTGATTGCACGCAGGTGACCTTGAGAGACGGCTCAAAAATATGGGTGAACACAGCAATTGCAGCAGAGGTCGTGGCAGCAGACCAAAGCGGTTCAACATTAGGTGAGTACTCAAAAACTGACGGGGAAACAATCTATCGCGGTGCAAAAGTTGCGATAGGGGTAACTGCTGTTTCCGCATGTGGCGCTTCTGGTGCTTGCTCGCCTTTGCTTATCTATGCCGCTGCCGCGACGGCATACGATGGGGTTGTGGGAGAAAACCCAGCAGCTACAACCGCAAGAGCCACCGCGTTCCTTTTTGGGGCTGACCAGCAAGGGCAGAACAACGCAGCATTGTGCGTGGGTATGGCGCATGATATTGGATTGGGTGGCTACGCATTAGTACACGGAGCCACAAACACCATAATGCTCATCGGAACCCAGTCAAGCTGGTTGCCGGTGCTAAATGGTGCAGCCGGCACTGTTTGGGATGCTGGTTCCACGGTATATGATGTAGACAAGGCCGCCCGAGCTCTAGGTGGAAGGAATTAATGAGAATAATAGCGAGGGGGAAGCTCCGCAGGAGCTATGGAGTTGCTATGTTTGTGTCTGGTGTGTTCGTGGCGATAGGGGGTTACAGAATCATTTTTGCACTTGCGGACGAACCTGAGGTTTATAACGTTTCTGGGATTCCAGAGAGTTATTCTTGTCACCAATACAAGGATCACTCATTTCATAGCATTAAAATGAGAGACGGTCGCTCCTATAAGGTAGGCATTAGAAATGACTATCTCAGCTGCAACAATCATCACGCACACAGAAAAATTGTAAATCGAGAAGTTGTTTTGAAAGTAAAGGAAAATGGAGATATTGTTTACTTGGGAAATTCAGAAGGCGAAATAATATCGCCTGAACATCTCTCATCAAGTGAGGTGAAGGATGGCTTTCACGTGGTTGTTTTTAACATCATGATGTTCATTTTTTTCTATTTTATGCGTAGAAGGCGAGTGGACTGATAGGGGCAGAGTCGACTTATCTAGTGAAAATTAGAACGTCTGGTCCGTTCACGAGAAAACCGATCACACGAGAGTGATTGAATCAACTGATCATGGAGAGGTGGGAGAAAGTAGACGGGGTGCCGATGAGCTATGACGTTCTTGGTCGAACTCTTCATGTATATAAAGGAACCTTCCCGGAACCCGCTGCGCTTGTTTCGGGCTACTGACCGGCGTAATGGTTGGTGGAATTGAAATGGGGCTGACGACCTCGCGTTTTATCCTACATGAATCGAGAATGGAATCTGCAACGCGCGTAAGGCGGATTAACGGCTCGGTGTAAGGTGGATTCGCGAAGCAATCCACCATTTCACTTGCGGTGTTCGGTGCGTGATTCGATATGGCGGATTGTCACTGCGCTCCGAATCCGCCCTACGTTTTCTTCGCTAACGCAGATGCAAAGGCAACGCGCGTACGGCGGATTGAACCGCCCCGCGGTAGGGCGGAACCGCGAAGCGTTTCCGCCGTATGTTGTCTTGCGAACTGCTGGTGGCGTTGATGTGACGCATCATTCGGCGGAAAAATCCGCAGCAGGCGTAGCGAGCGTAGTCTGGGGCTTGCGAAGCATGCCCCGGGAATTTTGAGAGGCGATGAAACTCCCCGGAACCCGTTGCGCTTGTTCCGGGCTACTGACCGGCGTAATGGTTGGTGGAATTGAATGGGGCTGACGGCCTCACGCTTTATCCTGCAAGAACCAAGAGTGGAATCTGCAATCCATGTTGAAAAAATCACACATCGCCGCTGCGCTACTTGTTGCTGGCTCAACGGTTGCCCATGCGCAATCGCAATGGTGCCAAGGCACGGTGGACCGCGTCTGGATTGATCATCACGGTACCGTCTTTGTCGTGCCAAGCTGGCGAGGCGACCACATTCGCATCTGCAATCTCAAAGGCAACGACGGTCGCACTGACACGGTGGTCTGCTCAACGTGGTACTCCCAATTGTCGCAAGCCGTCAAGGATGCACGCGTCACCACCATCTATTACGAGGAATCGTCTCCTGTGCGCAAATCCCCACCTACGCCAATGCCCCGGTTCCGTACTACGTGATGCTGCACAAATAGCTATTGCTGCGAAATTCGATGTAATCGGGTGAGCTTTCTCGATTCTGCTGCGCGCGTTCCGAGACCGTTCACTTCGTTTTAACTTGTTATGAGAATGCCATGTCCCTGTTCAAGTTCATCTTTGTGGTTCTGCTGATGCTTCCCGCAACCTGTGCTGCATATGTCAGCTGCAGCAATGTCAAAGTCAGCGAGTTGTCCGGTGCTACGACTGCAAGCTTCCATAGCCTTGATAGAGCGGGCGTAGTTGGCAGTGTCGTGTTTCTCAGTGTCCCGCCGTCAAGCTGCCAAGCGACTAGTGGCGAAGATTTGTCGAAAGGCGTCTTTCTCGTAATTGATGACGTCAGCAATGCACAGTCCACGAGCTATGAGTTAAAGAAGGCCTGGATCGCAATGCTGCTCGCAGCAAAGGCTTCTAGCGGCACCATCGACATCCATGGCAACTTCACTGGTCTCAGCGTGCAAGGTTATGGTGTGGTAAAGCCTTACTTTCTGCGCGCGAAGTAAGCTGTAATGCAACAACTTACCCATGTGTTACTTAGATAAAGAGAAGGAGGCTGTATGCTGAGTCGGTTATGGGTCGCTTTGGTTGTCGGACTCGTTTGCACGCAAGCCGTATCTGCGGACGCAAACGGAAAGATCGTCAAGATCGCAGTGCGTTACGGTAAGGCCTACATAAAGGTGGAGCCCGCACCTGCAACACGGCCGGCATGTGCAACGAATAGCTTTTACCACTACGCGTTCCCGGTGACCGATGACAACGGGAAAGCCACTTTCAGCATGGTGGTGGCAGCCTACACAACAAAAGCAAAGGTGAGCGTGCAGGCGTTGGAGACCTGCACACACTATTCCGGATTGGAGGACGTGGACTATATCGCTCTGTTGGAGCCGTGACCTAAAAGTTCAGAATACCCACGGGCTGGTCCCTCGTGCGAGGCTCCAGAAATCCTTCGACGCCAAGCTTGAGCACCCGGCTTTCCCAACGCGCTTCGTTGTGGCCGTAAAAAAGAACAGGTCAATTACGGGGGGGGACACAGGCTACCGAACGAACAAGCGCTAGCAGTCGGTCGCTGGAAGTGACTGCGGAATACAGAACCCTTCGCAGGTAGGCACCCAGCATAATTTGCATCAGGGTTTTTGCCCGCGTATGCAGGGTACTTCTCAGGTTTTTAATGGATAAATACGGGGCAATAATGTTTAAGAAATGGATTGGTATCGCAGCGACCTTGGCGCTGTTTGTCGGCGATGTGTATGCCGCCTGTGGAGGCCATTCATGTGTTGCAGAATATGTGGACAGGCTCTATGTCAATAGCGATTCTGGTTTGGTGTACGTTGCGACCAGTGGCGACGAGGCCCAGCTCGACTGCTCCGCCGTATCAGATGTTTACGTGACACTTGATCTCGCGGAACCGGGGGCTTCTGCTATCTATTCTTCATTGCTAAGCGCACAGGTCTCGAATAAGAAGGTTCAAGTTCGGATCGTGAATGGCAGTGCTGGTTGCAAGGTCAAGTACATCACGATTGACAGGGAATAGTCTTAGTCTGGTTCCTGCTTTGATCTGCCAACAACGGTAAGTTCATTTGTCATCGGAACTGCATGGTAGCTAAAAAGCGGCGAGTCAAAATAGCTAGGGCGGAGCCAGCTGGGTGCAGCAGCAACAGTCCTATGAGCTCAGGTCTGGGAAGGTTCCAGACGGAGCAGTTTTGCCGTAGAACTGGGCAAGCCGTTTCTGATGATGAATTCGTCAGAAGGGTTATATGAGGGTTGCAACAATTGCGATGTTTTCAATGATGGTGTCATTCGCCTATGCGGATGATGTCAATAATGTCAAGATTAAGCGATGGGTGTTGAAGCGAAGCTATGGTGAGCGGCTTTTCATTCAGTTGCATGCCCGTCAAACCTTGCCACTTGAATGTCATAGCAATGGCGGCTGGGAGTATGTGTTAGACACCAGCGATGAGCCTGGAAAGCAGCTCTACTCCGCGCTCCTTTCTGCCTACGCCAGCGGAAAGACGCTGCAGTTACGAGGGCAGAATAAATGCACTCTCTGGAGCAATGTCGAGGATCTGGATGGAGCCATACTCCGATAGCAAGCGCCGCAACTTGGTCTGATTTGCTAGCAACAGGAGTCAGATTTGCGGCTCCGATTGATTGCGATCCTTTGCTTGAGTTTGTCAGAGAAACGCAGTCTGGGTTGTTGTTGGTGATTTCATGCCAGTTCTGAAACGTCATGAGAAAAGTGATTTAGGGCGGAGGTCTGCTGAGCACCTGCTTTCGCGGCAATGGCGGTCCTTGGGTGTGGCCCTCGCGTAGATGCTTAAGGAAACGCCGCAGCTCATGGGGCTGATTGGCGCAGTATGCACAGGAGCTTAATCTATGTTGCGAGCAAAAGCAGTGAGCAAAAGGGGTCAGAGCCCTTTTCGCTCATTTGCTTGCGCAGACTTGGGCCGCCCGCGTGCTGCGTAGCCCACTCGTACACCAAGCTTGGCCTCGATTCTTTCTTTGAATCGTTCGTTA
>JBKBHF010000008.1:0-58407 GCA_046297695.1 Permianibacter sp.
GGGTCGGACACAGCTGATCAACCTGTTCGAGCTCGATCCCGAGCGCCGCCTGGTCGACCTGCCCGGCTATGGCTACGCCGCCGTCTCGCACGACATGCGTGACACCTGGCAACGAGCGCTGGCCGACTACCTCAAGGCCCGGCAATGCCTGCGCGGCATCGTGCTGCTGATGGATATCCGCCACCCGCTGACCGAGCACGATCGCTTGCTGCTGGAGTTGGCCGACGCCGCCGGCAAACCGGTGCACATGCTGCTGACCAAAGCCGACAAACTCGCCTTCGGCGCCCGCAAAAATGCCCTGCTCGGTTTGCAACGCGAACTGCGCGGCGACCCGCGCTACAGCGCGCAACTTTTCTCGGCCACCGAGAACATTGGCATGGATGAATTGAAGGCGAAAATGGATGAGTGGTTTGAGGTGAATGAGCCGGCAACTGACGCCGAATGATTCTCACTCCCTCCCCCTTGATGGGGGAGGGTTGGGGAGAGGGTGAATCTCTCCGCCAAATCGCCGCTTGATTTCTCGACACAAACATCCGGCGCATCAAGATGCGCCCTACACTCGCTGATATCGAACAGTTGTGCCCCCTCTCCCTTGAGGGGAGAAGGCTGGGGTTAGGGTGAGTCTTTCCGCCGCATCTCTGCCTGATTTTTTCGCAGAAGCATCCGACGCGCTGAGATGCGCCCCCAAATTTCCCGAAATCTGTGGGTGAAGGAGATGTATGTGGCAACCCTATGCACCTACATTCTGACTAAAGACACAGGTCTTGCGCCCAATCCGTTTTGGGGATGGTGCACGCTTTCTGTGTGCACTCCAAATAGGCAAGGTGCCATACTGGGTGCCAATGATTGGATAGCTGGTTTCTCACCGCGTAAAGATGGTCACCGATTAATCTATGCAATGAAAATTGCGGAGCGGGTTCATCTGAATAGCTATTTTCACGATCCAAGATTTGCATCAAAAAAGCCAGACTTGAACGGTGATTGGCGACAGCGCTGTGGCGACAATTTCTATAGCCAAGACAGCGATGGTCGATGGCGTCAGCACAGAAATCGTTACCACCTTGGCACATCCTATCTGTCCAAAGACACTCGCCGCCCGTTTGCTTTTGTGTCCCAGCAGTATTGGTATTTTGGTGATGCAGCCTTGTCCGTTCCTGAAGATCTCTTGTCGCTGATCGGTGAGCGTGGAATCCGGACAAAAAACAGCCCTGAGTTGGTCCACAAGTTCATCGCTTGGGTTCAGCAACATGAGCCAGGCATCAACGGCTACCCGAGTCACAACCCTGATCTTGGAGTTAGGCGCGGTAAAGCTTAGGCCAGCGGTTCGATTGACTCAGCAAACGGCCTTATTCGCACCATAGTCACAAATCTCTGCTAAGGTTGGACCAGCTCACCTCCGCAGTCTGGTTGTAGGGAGCCCAAAACCCACAACCAAGACCTCATCACCAAACCCGCGGAGGGGACTTATGTTCCGGAGACTGCTATTGGCCATGGCGGCGTTGGCTGCCAGCCAACTCAGCCATGCCACCGATGTCGATGACTATCAGAACCACTGGATCCACAAGGCGCTGAGCTACCAGCGCCAGCTTGACCAGACCATGCCGCTGGCTCAAGCCACCTTCCTCGCTACCCACAACTCCTACAACTCCTCGCGCTACAGCACCGCCGGCAGCTATTGGGACCCGAACCAGTCGCGCAGCATCCACGAGCAGCTGCGGCTGGATATCCGGGCGTTGGAGTTCGATGTCCATTCCTACTTCTCGATGCAGGGTTGGCCCTGGCAATGGCGCAATGAACTGCTGCTCTGCCATGGTCAGGACAATCACGTCGGCTGCAGCACCTTCGACCGCAAATTCCAGGACGGCTTGAACGAGATCCGCAGCTGGCTCAGCGCCAGCGAAAACCACAACGAGCTCTTGCTGCTCTACATCGAAGACCACATCAACGGCGGCGATTACGGCAAGGCCATCAGCCAGTTGCAGAACACGCTCGGCCAGTGGATCTACCGACCGAGCGGCGGCGGTTGCCGCGGCATTCCGATGCAGCTCAGCAAGGCCGATATCCTCGCCAGCGGCAAGCGCGTGATTGTCATGAGTGACGGCTGTGAGAACGCCGACTGGGCGACCTGGGTGCACGGCGGCGTTGGTAATCATTTGAGCGGTTACCCGACTGGCAGCATTGCCGAACTCGGTGGCTACCCGCATTGCTCGGCGCAGCGCTTCACGCGCGACTTTTACAACAACCACCTGATCCGGTTTCAGGAAGACCTGACCACGTTGACCGATATCTTCGGTAACCCCGGCCAACCGGTCACGCCGGCTACGCTGCGCACGCTGCTGCAATGCGGCGTCAACATTCCCGGCATGGACAAGCTGACGCCGTTCGACGGGCGGCTGGAAGCGGCGGTCTGGAGCTGGAACGGCGGCGAGCCAAACAACTGGAACAACGCCGAACACTGTGCCGAGCATCTGAGCAATCGCCGCTTTAATGATGTCGACTGCAACCGCAACTATCCGTTTGCCTGCCGCGATGCCAACCACAATTGGTACATCACCTGGAGCACCGGCGCCTGGACCGGTGGCGAGCAGGCTTGCGCGCTCGAAACCGGTGGTGTTTACCAGTTCGCAACGCCGTTCAGCAGTTACGACAACGAGCAGTTGAATGGCGCGAAGGTGTTGCGTGGTGTCGGCACGGTCTGGCTCAAATACAACGACCGTGTGCAGGAAGGGGTTTGGCAGCCGTAGCGCATGCCGATGTGTGTTGATCCCCCTCCTTCCCAAGGAGGGGCTAGGGGTGGTTGCGGAGGTGAGAATCGAGTAGTTCGTTTTGATGCATTGGGAGCGTGCCGCGCCGAACCACCCCCTCTCCCCAACCCCTCCCCCGCAAGGGGGGAGGGGCTAAGAATCGGCAAGGTGTTTTGGCTTTCTCTCCCCTTGTGGGAGAGGACTGAGGAGAGGGGGGTTCGCAGAAAATGCGCGGTGCAGCCAGCAAAGAAGGCGTTCGCGAATCGAGTTGAAACCCGCGGCCGCGAAACCACCCCAGAAAAAATAACCCCGGCAGCGGAGGGGGCTAGCCGGGGCAGCGCGGACCGGCTTGGGGTAACCGACCCGAAGATCCCGCGTATGGAGGGAGGCGGGAGAGCACACATCATGTGCGCTCGGCAGTTATGACACTACAGCCGGGCATTTGGTTCTGTCAGGCAGTGTAAGAAAGTGTGATCGCGGCGGGTGAACTTTCACGCTCCCGATGACTCAATGCGCCTCATCCCAATTCGCGCCGGTGCCGACATCGACTACCAGAGGCACTGCCAGTTCCGCGGCACCACTCATCAGTGCGCGCAATTTCTCTCTGACATGCTCAACCGCACCCTGCTCGACTTCCAGCACCAGTTCGTCGTGCACTTGCAGCAGCATTCTTGCCGGTACGCTTTCCTTCAATAACCAATCGTCCACAGCGATCATTGCCCGCTTGACGATGTCGGCGGCCGTGCCTTGCATCGGCGCGTTGATCGCGACACGCTCGGCGCCTTTGCGGCGGGCCTGGTTCGATGCCTTGATCTCCGGCAGATACAGGCGGCGACCAAACAGCGTTTCGACATAGCCCATTTGCCGCGCCTGTTCGCGGATCTCGTTCATGTACTGCTCGACGCCGGGGTAACGGGCGAAATAGCGGTTCATGTAGTGCTGCGCTTCTTCGCGGCCGACATCGATCTGGCGGGCGAGACCAAACGCCGACATGCCGTAAATCAAGCCGAAGTTGATCGCCTTGGCACGCCGGCGCATTTCCGAACTGACCTCTTCGGGTGCCACTTCAAAAATCTCGGCGGCGGTGGCGCGGTGTACGTCCTGGCCGTTTTTGAACGCGGTGGTCAGGCCCGGATCGTTCGACAGATGCGCCATGATCCGCAATTCAATCTGCGAATAGTCGGCTGCCATCAGCACATGGCCTTTCGGCGCGATAAACGCCTGCCGGATCTTGCGACCTTCCTCGGTGCGGATCGGAATGTTTTGCACGTTGGGATCGGTAGATGACAGGCGACCGGTCGCGGCGCCGGTCTGGTTGAACGAGGTATGGACGCGGCCGGTCTTCGGATTGACCAGCTCCGGCAGCTTGTCGGTGTAAGTGGATTTCAGTTTCGAGAACTGCCGGTGTTCCAGAATCAGTTTCGGCAGTGGGTAATCGAGCGCCAGCTCTTCCAGTACTTCTTCATTGGTCGATGGCGCGCCGGTCGGCGTTTTCTGCAGCACCGGCAGCTTCATTTCCTCAAAGAAGATCTGGCCGAGCTGTTTCGGTGAGCCGAGGTTGAACGAGCGGCCGGCGAGTTCAAATGCTTCCTGTTCGATCTCGGCAATGCGCTTGGCCATTTCATGGCTTTGCTGACGCAGCTTTTGTGCGTCGATCAACACGCCGTGCCGCTCCATCCGCGCCAATACCGGCACCAGCGGCATTTCGATATCGGTGAACACACCACGCAGACGCGCTTCTTTTTGCAGCCGCGGCCATTGCTGCAGGTGCAGCTTGAAAGTGACGTCGGCATCTTCCGCGGCATAGGTGCTGGCGGTCTGCACGTCGACCTGGTTGAAGGTCAGCTGATCCTTGCCTTTGCCGGCAATCTCGGTAAACGAAATGGTCTGGTGGCCGAGCAGCTTCAGTGACAGCGTATCCATGTCATGACGGGTGCCGGCGGCGTCGAGCACATAGCTTTCCAGCATGGTGTCGTAGCCGAGCCCGCGCAGCGTGATGCCGTAATTGGCCAGCACTTTCAGATCGTATTTGATGTTGTGGCCGATCTTCTGTTTGCGCTCGTCTTCCAGCAACGGTTTCAGTGCGTTCAACACATCCTTGCGGTCGAGCTGCTTTGGTGCGCCGAGATAATCATGCGCCAGCGGGATATAGCAGGCGCGGCCATCACTGAGCGCGAACGAGACGCCAACAATCTCGGCCACCATTTCATCAAGGCTGGTGGTTTCGCTGTCGTAGGCAAACAGTTCAGCGTCGTTCAGCCAACCGAGCCATCGATCAAGGTCGGCTTGCGTGCTGATGGTTTCGTAGCGACTGCGGTCGATGTCAACGCTGGGTGTTGCGTCAGCGGCAGCATCGCTCGGCTCGACCGCATTCTTGGCGGCGGGTTTGTTAGCGCTCTTGCCGGCGCCAGATTTGCCGAAAGCCGATTCGCCGGCGAGAATTTCTTTCAGCCAGGTTTTGAACTCGAGCTCGGCATAGAGCTGGTGCAGCTTGTCAGTGTCTGGGGCTTTTGGTTTCAGATCATCAAAATCAAAAGGCAGTTCGCAATCGCATTTGATGGTGGCCAGCGCCTTCGACAAGGGCAACTGGTCGGCGACGGCACGCAGATTCTCACCGGCCTTGCCTTTGACTTCAGCGGCGCGCGCCAGCACGGCGTCGAACGAGCCGAATTCCTGGATCCATTTCGCCGCGGTTTTCGGCCCGACACCGGGCACGCCCGGAATGTTGTCGACGCTGTCGCCCATCAACGCCAGGTAATCGACAATGCGTTCCGGCGGCACGCCGAATTTCTCGATGACTTCCGGTACGCCCATCACGGTGTCGGTCATCGAGTTGGCGATTTTCACCTTGTCGGTGACCAGCTGGGCCATGTCCTTGTCGGAGGTGGAAATCAGTACATCGAGCCCGCGCGCTTCGGCGTGACGCGCCAACGTGCCGATCACGTCATCCGCTTCCACGCCGTTTTCCATCACCAGCGGCAACCCGAGCGCCTTGATCAGTTCATGCAGCGGGGCGATCTGGCTGCGCAGCTCGTCCGGCATCGGCGGCCGGTTGGCTTTGTATTGCGGGTACAGGTCGTCGCGGAAGGTCTTGCCGCTGGCGTCGAACACCACGGCGATATGCTCGGGCTGATACTGCTGCATCAGCTTTTTCAGCATCGCGACCACGCCATAAGCGGCGCCGGTCGGATTGCCCTTGCTGTTGGTCAGCGGCGGCAGCGCATGAAAGGCGCGGAACAAATAGGACGATCCGTCGACAAGGATCAAAGGCGACTGGCTGTTCATGGGCGCAGACTGGGTCAATAATCAAAGCCGACAGTGTAAAGGAGTTGCCGCCATGCGCCTCGTTCTCGGTTTCAGTCTGGTTTGTCTTGCGAACGCCGTACTGGCGGCAGATCAGGTTGAAAAACAACCGGTGCAGGAGCGGCCGGTGGTCAGCCCCGGCAACACCATCGAACCCAGCGTGCGGCTGCGGCCCGATGACGGCGCCACCATCAAGGAATGGGTCAAGAACGGCAAAGTGGTCGCCGTCCGCGTGGAACCGAAAGGCGCTCCTGCCTATTACCTGGTCGACATGAATGGTGACGGCCTGTTCGAGCCCGGCCCCGACTTTGGCGACGACGGCATGGTCGCGCAGTGGGTGTTGTTCCGGTTCTAGTGGTGGGCTTTGGAAAAAGCGGTGGTTTGGCCCGAATAGCGGCCACCGATTCGACCAAAGGATTTCAGCCTCTCCCCAGCCCTCCCCCTCAAGGGGGAGGGAATTGTACGGCACGTATCTGTGGGTTCTTTTGAGCTCACACCCTTCAGGCTCTTGGCTCAACCAGCCGCAGTTCAGTGAACCATTGCGGTTGGTCCCCTCTGCCTTGAGGGGGCGAGACGGTACTTAACGAAGCGGAGCTTCGTTCCGTCGCAGCGCCACGAGTCAGCGAGTGGCTGGGGCGCGGAGCGGGGCTAGGGTGGGCTGTCAGCCAAGGCAGTCGCCTGCCATTCGAACCCCACCCAAAAACACCCCCCAAAAAAGTTATGCACATACCCACAGTTTCTGTGGATAAAATCGTGGAGAAAGCGGGGGCCAAATGTGGGACCATGTTCACAACTGTTTGATGGTCAGCGCGCAATTCGCCATTAATCCTTTAAAAACAATAAATTAAAACGCTCTCTTCAATCTCCGCTTGAGTATCCATTTATAACTGCATGCTTTTTGTGCTGTGCAAAAAACCGCAATGTTCCACGCCAAAACCGGCGAAAAACCGGCCTAAATCTGCCTGTCCCCCTGCTGGCTGCATTTTCAAAGCACCTTCCCCTCGATGGGGGAGGGGTTGGGGAGAGGGTGATTTCCCCGCCTTGAATCGCCAAGCCAACTCCTTCGCCACTTTCCTAACACGCCTTTCCGCCAGAAAGTCATTCCCCTACCCGGCCCCGGCGGGCAGAATCGCCGCCGTATGCAAAACGACCCGCTCCATCTTCTCCGCACCGTCTTTGGCTACGACAGCTTCCGTGGTCAGCAGGGGGCCATCATCGATACCGTCTGCGCCGGCGGTGACGCGCTGGTGCTGATGCCGACCGGCGCCGGCAAGTCGCTGTGCTTCCAGATCCCGGCGCTCGCGCGGCCCGGGGTTGGCATCGTGGTGTCGCCGCTGATCGCGCTGATGCAGGACCAGGTACTGACGCTGCAGGAAGCCGGCGTGCGCGCCGCCATGCTCAACTCGGCGCTCAGCGCCGAGAAGGCCGCCGTCACCGAACGGCAGCTACTTGATGGCGAACTGGACCTGCTCTACGTTGCGCCCGAGCGGCTGCTGACCGGCCGCTTTCTCGATCTGCTCGACCGGCTCGTCGACACCCGCAACGGCGGTCCCGGCATTGCGCTGTTCGCCATCGATGAAGCGCACTGCGTCTCGCAGTGGGGCCACGACTTCCGGCCGGAATACCTGCAGCTGTCGCTGCTGCACGAGCGTTGGCCGCAGGTGCCGCGCATCGCACTCACCGCCACCGCCGACGGTCGCACCCAGCAGGAAATCATTCACCGGCTCGGGCTTGAGCAGGCGCGCGTTTTTCTGTCCAGTTTTGACCGGCCCAATATCCGTTACCGGGTCATCCCGAAACAAAGTGGCCGTGAACAACTGCTGCGCTTCTTGCGCGAACAGCACAAGGGCGATGCCGGCATTGTCTATTGCCTGTCGCGCGCCAAGGTCGAAGAAACGGCCGCCTGGCTCAGCGAGCAGGAGATTCCGGCGCTGCCCTATCACGCCGGCCTGTCGGCGCAGCAGCGCGAACAAAACCAGAACCGCTTTCTGAACGAAGATGGCATCGTCATGGTTGCCACCATCGCGTTCGGCATGGGCATCGACAAACCCGATGTCCGTTTTGTTGCGCACCTCGATCTGCCGAAATCGTTGGAAGCTTATTACCAGGAAACCGGCCGCGCCGGCCGTGATGGTTTGCCAGCCAGTGCCTGGATGGCCTATGGCCTGCAAGACGCGGTCACGCTGCGGCAAATGCTCAGTCAAGGCGATGCCAGCGAACAACAAAAACGGGTTGAGCTGGCCAAACTCAACGCCATGCTCGGCTACGCCGAAGTGACCGGCTGCCGCCGGCAAGTGCTGCTCAATTATTTCGGCGAAAGCGGTCACCCACCTTGCGGCAATTGCGACAACTGCCTGGAACCGCCGGAAACCTTCGACGGCACCATCGTCGCGCAGAAAGCACTGTCCTGCGTGTACCGCACCGGCCAGCGCTTCGGTGTCGGTTACCTCATCGACGTGCTGCTCGGCAAAGACGATGATCGTATCCAGCAATTCGGTCATCACAGCTTAAGCGTATTCGGCATCGGCAAAGAGCTGGACGACAAGGACTGGAAATCCACCTTCCGGCAACTGGTCGCGGCCGGTTACCTGCGTGTCGATCACGACAGCCACGGCGCCCTCAAACTCACCGAAGAAGCCCGGCCGCTGCTGAAAGGCGAAATCACGATCCAGCTGCGCAAGGAACTGCGCGGCCGCAAGCAGAAAACCATCCGCGAAGCGGCGTTCAGCAACGACGCCGACGGGGCGCTATGGAACGCCCTGCGCGACAAACGCCGCGAACTCGCCAAGGAACACAGCGTCCCGCCCTACGTCATCTTTCACGACGCCACGCTCAAAGCCATGCTGGAACAGCGGCCGTCATCCATGGCTGAGCTGGCGCAGATCAGCGGTGTGGGGGCAAGAAAGCTGGAGGCGTACGGGGCGGAGTTTCTGGAGGTTTTGCTGGAGTACAGCTGAGAGTGTGAATGGCGGTAGCAGAAATTCGCACTTGAATCCGCCACTGACTTGTTTGGGACCGTCTGATTTCGAATACTCAAGCACCGTCCGTGGTGAGCTTGTCGAACCATGAACAGTACTGGCCCGCAAGCCATTCATCTTTCAATGGGTTCATGGCGAACGGCAAGCCAGTAGCGCGCAGCCTGTAGTCCATTTCGAAACGGCGATATAGCGTTTTCCGACCCGTTGCATACCACGCGCTTTCCGGCAGTCATGGTCTATGAGGGGCAGGCCAGCTGACCGCCACAGGCGCTGCCGGAGCGCTGCTGCTCGTCGCGACCCCGCTACCGTTCACCATTGTCGAGTGGTTCATGTTGCAACGTGGTTCGTTTTGAGCGGCAGATTCAGGTCCCTGCCAGTATCGGAGGACACTTGCGCGTTGACGTCGCCTATGCCGATTCCAGCTTGGCGTAGGCGAGCACCAGCCATTTGCAGCCCGCTTTTGGAAAGTTCACTTGCACGCGCATCTGGCTGCCATCGCCTTCGTAAGCGAGCACGGTGCCGCGACCAAACAGGCTGTGCTCGACATCGCGGCCAATCGGATACGGATAGGCCGACGTCGTTGCATGCGAAAGCTTGCTGTAGACCTCTTGGACAACGCGGCCGCCGAGCCGCACTTCGCGTTTCAGCGCCGCCGGGATCTCGTCGACAAAGCGCGACCAGTCGGAATAGCTCTCGCGGCCATACAACCGACGCTTTTCGGCGCGGGTCAGGAAGATTTGCTTCATCGCGCGGGTGATGCCGACATAGCAGAGCCGACGTTCTTCTTCGAGCCGACCGGGCTCCTCCAGTGACATCGAATGCGGGAACAGACCTTCTTCCACACCGGCAATGAACACCAGCGGAAATTCCAGACCCTTGGCCGAATGCAGCGTCATCATCTGGACCGCATCGCTGTGGGCATCAGCCTGGGTTTCGCCCGCTTCGAGTGACGCGTGGGTCAGGAACGCGGCCAGCGGCGACAGCGTTTCCTCCTGTTCTTCTGGTTCGAACTCGCGGGCGGCGTTGACCAGTTCCTCCAGGTTTTCTTTTCGCGCCAGGCCTTTCTCGCCGCGCTCCGCGGCATACATCGCGGACAGACCGGAATCATTGATGACGCCGCGCATCTGTTCGTGCAGCGGCTGTTCCTTGTAGCTGGCTTCGAGATCGATGACCAGCTGCAGAAAGCCCTGCAGCGCGGTCAGTGCCCGTGCCGGCATTGCCCGTTCGTTGACGACCAGCTGCGCCGCTTTCCACAGCGACATCTGGTGCAGCCGCGCCCGCTCGCGCAGCTGCTCGACGGTTTTCTCGCCGATGCCACGCGGCGGCTGGTTGACCACGCGTTCGAACGCGGCGTCATCATCACGGTTGAAGGTCAGCCGCAGGTACGACAGCGCATCCTTGATTTCCTGCCGTTCGAAGAAGCGCAGGCCGCCATAGATGCGATAGGGGATCCGGCGCGTGATCATCGCTTCTTCGAGCACCCGCGACTGGGCGTTGCTGCGGTACAGAATGGCGCAGCTCTTGTAGTCATTGCCCTGATCCACCCATTGCTCGATTTTCTCGGCAATGAAGCGCGCCTCTTCCTGCTCGTTGAAGGCGGAATAGAGCCACAGCGGATCGCCCTTGTCGCCCTCCGTCCACAGGCTCTTGCCGAGCCGATCACTGTTGTGATCGATGACCGCATTGGCGGCGGCCAGGATATTGCCGGTCGAGCGGTAGTTCTGTTCCAGCCGGACGATCTCGGCGCCGGGATAATCACGCAGGAACTGGTTCAGGTTCTCCACTTTTGCGCCGCGCCAGCCGTAAATGGACTGATCATCATCGCCGACGGCGGTGACATCGGTATTCGGCCCGGCCAGCATCCGGATGAACTGATACTGGATCTGGTTGGTATCCTGAAACTCGTCGACCAGAATATGGTTGAACCGGGTCTGGTAATGCGCCAGCAACGCCGGGTTTTTCTTGAACAGTTCGACCGCGCGCAGCAAGAGCTCGGCGAAATCGATGGTGCCGGCAACGCGGCAGATCTCTTCGTAGGTCTGGTAAATCTTCAGCTGGGTGGCGGTGAACAGATCGCCCTGATGCTTGATGTCTTCCGGCCGCTCGCCTTCGTCCTTGCGCTGGTTGATCCACCACTGCGCCTGCTTCGGCGGCCACTGCTGCTCATCGAGATTCAGCGAGCGGATGGCGCGCTTGACCAGCCGCTGCTGATCATCGCTGTCGAGCACCTGAAAGTTTTCGCTGAGGCCGGCCTGATGCCAGTGCGCACGCAGCAAGCGGTGACAAAGCCCGTGGAACGTACCAATCCACATGCCGGCCGCCGGGCCGCCGAGCAGTGCTTCAATGCGGTGACGCATTTCCGCCGCGGCCTTGTTGGTAAATGTCACCGCCATCATCGCGTGTGGCGACAGCCCGATTTCGGTAGCGAGCCAGGCGATGCGGTGCACGAGCACGCGGGTCTTGCCGGAGCCGGCACCGGCGAGCACCAGCAGGGCTTTTTTCTGTGACGTCACGGCCTCGCGCTGGGCGTCGTTTAGGCTGTCGGTCAGGTTCTGGTGTAGAGTCGTTTTCATGGGGCGACATTCTACAGGAGCAGTCATGGTTCGGGGTTCGGCAATCGCGGCGGTGTTGATCATCGTGCTGGCGGTAACGGCGACGACCGGTGCGCGCGGCGCTGAACGACCGGGCATGCTCGGCCTGCTGCAAGCGCCGTTTCCATGCCTGAGCCAGCAGCAGCCGGGTGCCACGCTGGTTGACGCCTATGCAGCACAACAGGCCCACAACCAACTGCGCGAAGCCAGCGAGCCGATTGCCGGCTTCAAGGCCGGGCTGACCACCGCCGCGCTGCAACAGCGCTTCCAGAGCGATGGCGCGGTGTTCGGCGTGCTGTTCCGCTACGGCGAGCGCACGCCCAACGTGGGCATCGCGCTGCGCGATTTCCGCAATGCCAAACTGGAAACCGAAATCGGCTTTCTGGTGACCGAAACCATCACGGCACCGCTCGCCGATATCGCCGCCCTGCGCCGCCATTTCGGCTATGTGGTGCCGGTGGTCGAGGTGCCGGATGTCAGCTTCGTCGCCGGATGCACGGCCAACGCCGTCGATCTGGTGGCGGCCAATGTCGCGGCCTGGCGTCATATCCGTGGCAAGCCTGTGGTCTGGGCCGATCTGCCGGCACTGAGCACCATCGGCGTGCAGCTGCAACGTGACGGCACACTGATCGCCAGCGGTGAGGCGAATGCGGTGCAGCCGAGCGTGGAAGCGTCATTGCTGCAACTGGTCAACACCGCGCTGGCGCAAGGCTATGCAATCGAACCGGGGCAGCTGTTCATCACCGGTGCGCTGAGCGGACTCATCGACGCCGTGCCCGGCGAGCATGTCGCCGATTTTGGCGCGCTGGGTCTTATCCGGTTTCCGGTGACCCCGTGACCGCAAACGGCCAAGCCACGATGACGCACGCCGTGTTGCTCGATGCCGATACCCTCGGCCCCGATCTCGATATGCGAGCATTGATGACGAGCGTCGAGCGGTTCACGGTCTGGCCGGCAACGGCGCCGGACGAAACCGCGGCGCGCATTCGCGATGCCGATGTCGTCATCAGCAACAAGGTCCGCCTGACCGCCGAGGTGCTCGCGGTCGCGCCCCGGCTCAAGCTGATTCTGGTGGCAGCCACCGGCACCAACAATGTCGATCTGGCCGCCGCGCAGGCACGTGGCATCACGGTCTGCAACTGCCAGAACTACGGCAGCGAAAGCGTCGCCCAGCACACCATCGGGTTGATGCTGGCGCTCGCAACGCAGTTGCACGGCTACGCGAACGATGTCGACAACGGCGTCTGGAGCAATCAACCTCATTTCTGCTTGTTGCACCGGCCGATCACGACTCTGGCCGGCAAGCGCCTGCTCATTGTCGGTCATGGCCACATCGGCCAGCGCGTCGCGGCCCTGGCGCAGGCATTTGCGATGGATGTGCAGATCGCGCAACTGCCGTGGCGGCCGGCGCAACCGGGTCGGGTCGCGTTCGAGCCGGCACTCGCCGAGGCCGATATCGTGTCGCTGCACTGCCCGCAAACGGCCGACACCGAAAAGCTGATCAACGCCGAACGACTTGCGCGTATGAAACCGGGCAGCTGGCTGATCAACGTCGCCCGCGGTGATTTGATCGACGAGCCGGCATTGTTGCAGGCATTGCAACACGGCCCGCTCGCCGCCGCTGCACTCGATGTGCTGACTGTCGAACCGCCACCACCGACGCAGCCACTGCTTGCCGCCAAATTACCAAACCTGCTGATCACGCCGCACACGGCCTGGGCCGCGCTACCGGCGCGCCAGGCCTTGGTCAATCAGCTGAGCGAGAACCTGCGGGCATTTCTGGCCGGCACGCCGCTGCGCGTCGTCAGCCAATGACAGCGCGAGCGTGCCGGCTCACTCGGATTTTTTCTTCGCACGCGGATGAGCACCGTCGTAAACCTTGGCGAGATGCTGGAAGTCCAGATGGGTGTAGATCTGGGTGGTGCTGAGGTTGGCGTGACCGAGCAGTTCCTGGACGGCGCGCAGATCGCCTGAGCCTTCGAGGAAATGGCTGGCGCAGGAGTGGCGCAGTTTGTGCGGGTGTACGCGCGAGCGGATGCCGAGCTTCTGGCCCCATTCGGCGAGTCGGGTTCCGATCTGATGCGTTGACAGGCGGCTGCCGCGCTGGCTGACAAACAGCGCTGGTTCATCGGCTGCGGCGATTTCGGCGCGCAGACGCAGCCAGTCGAGCAAGGCGAGCCGGGCTTGCCGGCCGACCGGGACTTCACGAGTTTTGTTGCCCTTGCCAAGCACGCGCAGCAGAAAACTCTCCTGCAGTCCGGCCGTGCTCGCTGGCAGATCGCTCAGGTTGATTGCTGCCAGTTCAGCGCGACGCAGACCACTGCCATAAAAAAGTTCAGCGATGGCGCGATCGCGTTGATCGATGGCGCGGTCGCCGCCGATGCCTTCGACCAGTGCCTGCGCTTCATCCACGTCCAGCGTCGCTGGCAAGCGTTTCGGCACTTTCGGCGCGCGCACGCCGGCGGCGGGGTTGTCGCTGTGGCCACCTTCCTTGCACAGAAACCGAAAGAACGCCCGCAGCGCCGACAGCTCCAGCTGCAGGCTCTTTGCCGACAAACCGCTCTGATGACGGTGACCGATATAAGCGCGGACGTGAAACGGTTGCCAGGCGGAGAACGAGGTCAGCCGCTGCTGACGGGCGAACGCGCACGCGGCGTGCAAAACCCGGCCGTAGCCGGTGAGGGTATGTGCTGATTTGCCGCCGGCGCCGGTCAACGCTTGCAGGAACGCGTCGACCGCCGCTTGCAGTGCATCATCAGAGGATGACGTTGCCGTTTTCTCGGGTGTCAATTTCGCGACCATGGCGGCGCAACAGGGCATCAAACAAATTGCCGATCAGCTGCAGGAACACCGTGCCCATCTGCGGCACGAAGCGCTCATTGCTGCGGCTGGCGATGGCAATCACACCACGCTCGGCGCGCGGACCGAGCGGCAGCAAGGCAACCGATTGCAGATCCGGTTTCAGCTCGCCGAACAGGAATTCCCGCACCGGTTTTTCCAGCAAACCGCACACCGGTTCGCCGTCCGGAAACTCGCAGCCGATGGAGGCAAGCAGGATCTCGTGCTCGACATCGCGGGCACCGGCCGGCACCGGCAACTGGTGATCGCAGAGCAGCACCGAGAAGGCGTCAATCTGGAAATCGGCCAGCAGCTGCACCCGCAGGATCTGCAGCAGCTCGGCCGGTGACGTGCTGTTGATCAGACTCAGTGCCAGCGCGAGACACTGACTCAGCAAGCGCTCGTTTTCACGGGCGTTGCGCAGCATGTCGATCATCTGGCTTTGCAGCTCGCGGTTACGATCACGCAGGGCTTTGACCTGGCGCTCGACCAGCGACACCGTGCCGGCTTCGTGCGGCACGTTCAGCTGCATCAGCAGATCCCGATGCTGGAAAAAAAAGTCCGGATGGTCGCCGAGGTACTGGGCGACATAGGCGGCGCCGGTCAACGTGCTTTCTTGTTGTTTGGATGGTTCGGATTGCTCGGTCATGATCGCTGCCCATTCCCTGCTGCGGCGCCGTCGGCGCCCTTACACTTCAATTTGTCCTTCAAACACCAACTGCGCCGGACCGGTCAGCCGCACCGGCTCACCGGGGCCGGCCCAGCTCACCGTCAGCGTGCCGCCCGGCAAATGCACCTGCACGCGTTCATCGAGCAAACCGCGCTGGCGACCGGCGACTACCGCGGCACTGGCGCCGGAGCCACAGGCTTCGGTTTCGCCGACGCCGCGCTCATAAACGCGCAGGCGCACTTCGCTGCGATTCAGCACTTGCAGGAAACCGACATTGGTCTGCTGTGGGAACACCGGGTTTTCGCAAATGGCTTTGCCGACGCTGGCGACCGGCGCGACGCTGACATCGGCGACTTCCAGCACGGCATGCGGATTACCGACCGACAACGCCATGAAGCGCGTCTCGACGCCGTTCAACAGCATCCGGTGTTCCGGTCCCGGGCCGACGAACTGCATCGGGATTTTTTCCGGCTCGAAATTCGGAATGGCGATGTCGGCGGTAACCAGGCCATCGTCTTCCAGCTGCAGGCTCATCTCGCCAGCGATGGTGCTGACCCGGATTTTGTTTTTCCAGGTCAGGCCGAGGTGACGAACAAAGCGGGCGAAGCAGCGGGCACCGTTGCCGCATTGACCGACTTCGCCGCCATCGGCGTTGAAGATGCGGTAATGGAAATCGACCGATGGCGAATACGGTGGCTCGACCAGCAGCAGCTGATCAAAGCCGATGCCGCGCTTGCGGTCGGCCAGGCGCTGTATCGTGCTGGCCGCGAACGCGATCGGTTGCGAGATGCCGTCGACGATCATGAAGTCGTTGCCGAGCGCCTGCATCTTGGCAAAGTTAAGCAGCATGCCGATCGTCCTTGGCCGGTTCGGCCGGTGCTTCAGGCACTTTCGGTGCTTCCGGTGTGGTTGGCTCGGTCTCGCTGCTGTCGGTTGTCGTGCGGGCTTCGGCGGCGGCCGGCGCTGGCGCTGGCAGGTAGAGCGCGCCCTTCTGGCCACAGCCGGCCAGACCCAGCAGGCCGAGCAATAGCAGGCCGGTCAACGCCGGCGCGCCGTGGCATCGGCGGGAAGGAGCGCAAGGCATGATGCGGTGTCCGAAAACGGGTAAATGCCGGCAGTATACCCAGCCGCTGCCGACCGCGGCCACTGATGCTATGGCACAATGCCGGCGTCGCCGCCGCGGCGGTCTGCCCTGTTGAATCCGTGAACGAAAGCCTGCATGAACGAAAGTGAATTCAATCGTCTGGTCGACACCAGCTTGCGCGCCATCGAAGACGCCATCGATGCCAGTGGCGCCGACATCGACTATGACCAGCAAGGCGGCGTGCTGACGCTGCAATTTGCCTCCGGCAGCAAGCTGATCTTCAGCCGGCAACCACCGCTGCGCCAGTTGTGGCTGGCTGCACCGAATGGCGGTTTTCATTTTGACTGGCGTGACGGTGCCTGGCAGCTCGCCAACGGCGAGACGCTGGCAAGCTGGTTGAACCGGGAGGTGGCGCGACTGGCCGGCACTACTGTGGAGTTTACCTTTTGATGTTGCCCTGTATCGAAAAAGAACCGAGTCAGCCTGCACGTGCCTCGGTGATCTGGCTGCACGGTCTCGGCGCCGATGGTCACGATTTCGAACCGATCGTGCCGGAGCTGAAGCTGCCCTCCGATTTGCCAATCCGGTTCATCTTTCCGCATGCGCCGGTGCAACCGGTGACCATCAATGGTGGCATGGCGATGCGCGCCTGGTACGACATACTCGAAGCCAATCTCGGTCGCCGCGTTGACGAAGCCGGCGTCCGCGAATCGTCGGCGCTGGTTGCCGAACTCATCGAGCGCGAAATCGCCCGCGGCATTCCGGCCAACAAGATTGTGCTGGCCGGTTTTTCGCAGGGCGGTGCCATCACGCTGTTCCTCGGTTTGCGCTATCCGGAGCGTCTGGCCGGTCTGCTCGCACTGTCCACCTATTTGCCCTGCCCGGAGACGCTGGCCACCGAACGGTCGGCTGCAATGAAAGACGTGCCGATCTTCATGGCACACGGCAGTTTCGATCCGATCGTGCCGCTGGCGCTGGCCAAAGACACCGAACGCCGGCTGCGCGAGCTCGATTACGCGCCGGCGTTTCATGAGTACCCGATGCCGCACAGCGTTTGCGGACCGGAAGTGCAGGACATCCGCAATTTCCTGATTCGCGTGCTGCGCGCCACGGCCTGATCCGGAGCGATGACGACATGGCAAAACGCAAGAAAAAAAGTAATTGGATTCCCTGGGTGCTGATTGTCGCCGTCGCCGGCAGTGCCGGCTACGTGTTCTGGCAGAAACTGGAGCGCGGCAAAACCGTCGCGGCCAATGGCGTGATCGAGCGCTGTTACGAACTGCGCGCTGGCGAAACCATCCAGTACAGATTCAAGGGTGAAGATCTGGTCGCCTTTGACATCCGCCGCGGTGGCGATGGCCTGTTCTCGCCGCAGGTGGTGCCATTCGACGACGGCGAATTCACCGCCGACAGCGCCGATGAATACTGCCTGCGGTTCACCAACGCGCTCGACCGGCCGCAGAAAATCAGTTGGTCGGTACAGCGGCAGCGAGCCGACGGTAGCTGAACTGTTTTCGAGGACAACGAAAAGGAAAAGGCATGAACGTACAGGCAAAAGGGGTCACACTTTAGCCGCCCCAGTCAATAGCCGCGTGTTTTGCCTTGGCAGTTGATTTAAAACCGCCATGGTTATTCCGATATCACGGCATCGCGCATCCGGTAGTTGCGTTTGGTTCGGGTCGGAAACGAATTCCGCACCAGTCACACTTCAGGATCAAGCGCCCCCTTTAACACCGGGAGCACGCCTTGGCTCCGGGGAGCCCCAGCAATTGCTCGGTACGACTGTCTGGCCGGTGATGAGAGCAGAGAGCTGTGGTTACGCGCTGTGGCGCGGCCAACCCGTGGGTGGCTCAGTCAGTCGGCGGAAAGCCGTGTAAATCGGATGGTCGGTTCGTCTCCAATCAGAGCCTCATGGTTTCGCTTCAACCCCTTAACTGGCTGACGAACCGGCCAAGTCATGGAAACGCTTTGTGCACATCAAACGCGGTCTGATCGCGCAACACATGGTAGAACGCGCGGGCGATTTTGTGGGCGGTGGCACGAATGGCGACGAGGCCGTTGGTCTTCTGCCGTTTTCGCTCATAGAATCGCTTCACCGTCGGCTCATACCGGAGCATGAAGTGGGCCGCTTCGCTGTACGCCCAGGACAGGTATTTGTTACCGCATTTGCGATTGCCGGAGCCTTTCTTCTTGTCGTTGCTGAGCCGTTCAGTTTTGACGCAGCGACAGTACGAGGTGTAATCGCCGACGCGAGGGAAGCGCAGGATATCGCCCGTTTCGAGCAGGATGGTCAACGCCAAGATGTTTCCGATGCCGTTAACGGCGGTCAATCGTTGGTAGTCGGTGCGTGCGCCGAGCGCTTGCTGTAACGCGAGCTCAATGGTTTTGACCTGTTTGTTCAGGTTATGCGCCAACACCAGCAGCGCCCTGATCTTGCCCCCTAGATGTGGACACTGTGGGGGGGGTTACGGCTAGCACCTAAGCCAATTCACCAACAGATTCTGCTGGTGATGAGGTCCGGAACTCGCTACGCTGCCACTTTCCGTTTGGTGTTCCTTGCGGCCATGTTAACCGCGCTTTCCGTACTGCTGGTGGTGCTCGGCGTCTGTTTGAATCGGATGGCGAATCGGTATTTTCGCCAGCACGCACTGCCAGCACAGCCTGATCAACAAAGCGAGAGCGATACGCTCAAGCAGCGCTGGCGGCGTTGGCCGCGGCAGTTGCTGGCGTTGTTCAGTTATCTGCTGGGCTTTGTCTTGATCGTGTATGGCGCTTCGCATTTGATCGGTTGAGTGGTGGCCGACGCTTACTGCGGCAGGAATGGCTCCATCTCGTCTTCGATGCGCTGGCGCAGTTCCATCAGCTTCTTGGCGTAACCTTCCAGCGCCTTGTCTTCGTCCGATTGCGGTTGCCATTGCGGCACCGGGATCGGTTTGCCGTGGCCATCGACCGCGACAAAAACGATGATGCAGTGGGTGGTTTTCTCGCGTTGCGGGCTTTTCGGGTCGCCGGCGCTGACATCGACGGCGATATGCATCGAGGTTTTGCCGGTGTAGATCACTTGCGCCTGCACTTCAACCAGGCTGCCGATGTGCACCGGTTTGTAGAAGCGGATGCCGCCGACGTAAACCGTGACGCAGTATTGCCCGCTCCAGCCGACCGCGCAGGTGTAACCGGCCTGATCGATCCATTTCATCACGCTGCCGCCGTGCACCTTGCCACCGAAGTTGACTTCACCCGGCTCGGCGAGAAAGCGCAGGGTCTGGCGACGAGTTTGGCTCATGAATCACTCCTTGAGATTGGCTACATAGCAATGCGGCGCCCGTAGGCGCCGCTGCTTGCGTCAGGTCTTGACCTGCTGTTTTGCCTGCTTGGCCCGTTCCAGCGCGTTGGCGCGAATGGAAGCGGCGAGATCGAATGCTGCCTGGTCTTCCGCTGTTTCGATTTTCAGCGGCGGCACCGGCGTGGGTTTGCGCCGGTCGTCGAAGGCCACCATCGCGAAATGGGCGTGCGTGCAGCGTTGGAAATCATTGCCGCCGTGATCGACATACACATCGACCCGCACCATCATCGAACTGCGGCCGACATGAACCACTTTGGCCGAGGTCTTCAACCGATCACCCACCACCACCGGATGGACAAACTCGACCGCTTCCACCGCTGCCGTTGAGACGGTGCGGCCGGCGTAGCGAATGGCCGCGATCGCGGCGGTGGTGTCCATGATGGCGAGCAGCTTGCCACCGAACATGGAACCGTAGGGATTGGCATCGTTCGGGAATACGAAATCCCAGGAATCGATGGTTTCAGCAACTTTGGGGTAGAACACCGGTTCGGCCATGACACACCTGACGTCGTCACAAGAAATCACAGGCTAAAGGGTAGCAAATTCGTTTGTTGCTGCCTTGTACGCTTTACAGCCTGTTCGTGAGGGGTATGCTCAAACGAGACAATCACAGGGCATCCTGCGCATGCAGCGACGGTTTTGGCTGGCACTTCTCACCGGGCTGTGGCTGGCGCCTGCGCTGGCTGCGGCACCGGCTGTTGCCGACGCCGTGGAACCGCGCCGTGACGATGGCGCTGGCCGGGGAGGCCGGTATCTACGGCATTTCCAGAACCGACGAGCGCGCGGCGCGTTTGCGTTATTCCGAACGGGTCTGGCGCGAAGAGGTGCTGCTGGTGACCCGCCGTGACCGCCAGTTCAACTTCCGCAGCATTGACGATCTGCGCGGCAAACGGGTCAGCATACCGCTCGGCACCAGTTACGACGACGCGTTCGAACACGCCAAGCACACGGTGTTCACGGTGGAAGAAAATCCCGGTGGCGTGCAGGCACGCTTGAAACAGCTGCTCGCCGGCCGTACCGATGTCGCCGTCTATGGCAACGGCCGCGCCAAACTGGCGGCCGTGCTGGCCAAGATGCGCGGTGGCGATCAGCTGGTGGCGCTGCCGACACCGCTGACATTCAATGATCGCTATTTCGCATTCCCACCGACCATACTCGACGACGCTGCTCTCGCCCGTCTGAACCGCGCGATCCGCGATGCCACGGCGCGCGGTGACATCGCCCGTTGGTTGGCGACGCCGGATCCGCAGGATCGGCCGACCGCGCCAGCGAACGACTGATCAGCCTTCGACCGCCAGCAGCTGCAGCAGCTGTTGCTGCGCGCGATGCGGTTTCTTCTTGCGCGGTTGGGTTTTGCGGTAACTGCCGTCGGCCTGGAGCAGCCAGGCCTGGCTGTTGTCCTGCAGATTGTTGACCAGCGTTTCGTGCTTGAGCCGGCGCAGCAGTTTGCGATCGATGATCGGAAAGCACACTTCGACGCGATGATGCAGGTTGCGGTCCATCCAGTCGGCACTGGAAGCGTAGATCTCTTCCTGACCACCATTGCGGAACCAGTACACCCGCGAATGTTCCAGAAAACGGCCGATGATCGAACGAACCCGGATGTTGTCACTGACACCGGCAACGCCGGGCCGCAAGCAGCAGATGCCGCGGACAATCAGCTCGATTTTGACGCCGGCCTGCGATGCCACGTACAGCGCGCGAATCATCGTGCTTTCGGTCAGCGAGTTCATCTTGGCGATGATCTTGGCCGGTTTGCCGGCGCGCGCATGCGCGGCCTCGCGTTCGATCAAGGTCAGCAAGCCACTGCGCAGGGTAAATGGCGCTTGCAGGATGCGTTTCATTTCCAGCGTTTTGCCCATACCGGTCAGTTGCTGGAAGACCTTGTGCACGTCCTCGCACAAATCCGGATCGGCGGTCAGCAGCGAAATGTCGGTGTACAGCTTGGCATTGGCGCTGTGGTAGTTGCCGGTACCGAGGTGAACATAGCGGCGCAGTTTGCGTTTTTCCCGGCGCACGACCAGCGTCATCTTGGCGTGGGTCTTGTGGCCGACCACGCCGTACACCACCAGCGCGCCAGCTTCCTGCAGCCGTGACGCCAGATCGATATTGTCCTGCTCGTCAAAACGCGCCCGCAGCTCGACCACGGCCGTCACTTCCTTGCCGTTGCGCGCCGCTTCGATCAGCGCGCGCACCATGTCGGAGTTCTTGCCGGTGCGATAGAGCGTTTGCTTGATCGCCAACACCTCAGGGTCGACCGCCGCCTGCCGGACAAAATCGACGACCGAGTCGAAGCTCTCGAACGGATGGTGCAGCAGCACATCGTGTTCGGCGATGGCCTCGAACAGATGATTATGGTGCTGCAGCACTTGCGGTGCGATGCGCGGCACCAGAGGCCGGAAACACAGGTCCGGACGTTCGACCAGATTGGTAATCGTGATCAGCCGATTCAGGTTGACCGGCCCGTTGACCCGGTACAGTTCACGTTCGGTCAGATTGCACTTCTGCAGCAGGAACTTGACGATGCGATCCGGGCATTTGTCACTGACTTCCAGCCGCACAGCGGTGCCGAAGTGGCGCGACAGCAGCTCGTTTTTCAGGGCGTTGGCGAGATCCTCGACACCTTCTTCATCGACATCGAGATCCGAATCGCGAGTCAGCCGGAACTGATACACGCCCTTGATGGTCATGCCCGGAAACAGCTCGGCGGCGTGGGCATGAATGACCGAAGACAGAAACACGAAGCTGTCGCCACCGGGTGCCAGTTCGTTCGGCAAGCGGATCAGCCGCGGCAGCGAGCGCGGCATGTGGATCACGGCATAGCTCGACTCGCGGCCGAAGGCGTCTTTGCCTTCCAGCGAGATGATGAAGTGCAGCGACTTGTTGACCAGGCGCGGGAATGGGTGGGCCGGGTCAAGTCCGATCGGCGAAATGACTGGCACCACTTCGTGATGGAAGTAGCGCTTGATCCACGCCGCCTGCGACTCGGTCCATTGTTTGCGGCGCAGGAAATGGATGTTCTGTTCGGCCAGCGCCGGCAACAGTACCTCGTTGAAAATGCGGTACTGTTCGTCCACCAGTTTGTGGGTGAACTCGGCAACCTTGTCGAGAATTTCCAGTGGCGCCATGCCATCGGCGCCACGGTGCGCGCCGGGCAGGGTGCGGCGGCGGACAATGTCCGACACCCGCACCTCGAAAAATTCGTCGAGGTTGCTGGAACAGATGAAGATGAACTTCAGTCGCTCCAGCAGCGGCAGCGATTCGTCCAGCGCCTGTTGCAGCACGCGCCAGTTGAACTGCAGGAAGGACAACTCCCGGTTGATATACAAGCCGGGATCAGCCAGATCGGTGTACTGCACGGTGCCGCTGTTGGCGACAACGGATTCCAGCGCTGCGACCACCGCGTTCTTGCTGTCCTGCGGGACAGCAGCGGCGTGTGTGGCCACGCTCACATCAGAGGCCATGACTGCTCCTGTTTGCGCGTGGCCACATCCGGTTCACGGTGTCGGAACCGGATTACTCCTGCAACCAGCGCGCGATGTCTTTGGCGAAGTAGGTCAGAATCGCATCGGCGCCGGCACGGCGCGCCGACAGCATCGATTCCAGCACAATCGCCTTTTCGTTGATCCAGCCTTTTTCGGCCGCCGCTTTCACCATCGCATACTCGCCGCTGACATGGTAAAGAAACGTTGGCATACCGAATTCGTCTTTGACCCGGCGCACGATATCGAGATACGGCAGACCGGGTTTGACCATCACCATGTCGGCGCCTTCGCCGATGTCGAGCGCCACTTCGTGCAGCGCTTCGTCGCTGTTGGCCGGGTCCATCTGGTAGGTATATTTATTACCCTTGCCGAGGTTGCCGGCGCTGCCGACTGCATCGCGGAACGGGCCATAAAAACTCGACGCGTACTTGGCGCTGTAGGCAAGGATACGGACGTTGTGATGACCGGCCTGTTCCAATGCCGCACGAATGGCACCGATGCGACCGTCCATCATGTCGGACGGCGCGACGATGTCGGCACCGGCGTCGGCATGCGACAGGGCCTGTTTGACCAACGTGGTCACGGTGACATCGTTGATGACATAACCGGCGCCGTCGATGATGCCGTCCTGACCGTGGGTGGTGAACGGATCGAGCGCGACATCGGTGATGACACCGAGCTCCGGCACTGCCGATTTGAGCGCGCGCACCGCTTGCTGGGCCAAACCATCCGGATTGAAACTTTCTTCCGCTGCCAGCGATTTCTTGTCGGCGCTGACCACCGGGAAAATCGCGATGGCCGGAATGCCGAGCCGGTGCGCATCGCGCGCTTCGATGACCAGCTGATCGATCGTCATGCGCCAGACCCCCGGCATCGACGCGATCGGCTCCCGCTTTTGCTCACCTTCGATGACGAACACCGGCCAGATCAGGTTATCCGCTGACAGGCTGTTCTCCCGCACCAGCCGTCGGCTGAACTCGGCGGCACGGTTGCGACGCGGACGGCGATGTGGGTACTGACCGGGGAAAAACAGCGACATGAAAGGCTCCAGCGGGCAAACGATAGGCGCCAATTATAGGCCCATCGCCTGCCGCCGGCTTTGATGCTATGACGGTTTGATTGCGGAAATATGACCGACAAGGCCGGCACAGCGCCAATGTCTGTTGGCTGCCGCCAACCGGCACGCGTGGCTCAGGTTGCGTTGGCCTTGCTAAGCCAGTCACGCGGTTGCAGATAATGCTCGTACAGCCGCGCTTCCGGTGTGCCGGGCGCGGGCGTGTAGGCGTATTTCCAGCCGCACAGCGGTGGCAGGCTGACCAGAATCGATTCGGTGCGACCACCGCTCTGCAAGCCGAACAAGGTGCCGCGGTCGAACACCAGATTGAATTCGACATAACGGCCGCGCCGATACAACTGGAATTCGCGCTCGCGCTCACCGTACGGCGTGTCCTTGCGCTTGGTCACGATGGGCGCGTAGGCCTGCAGATAGCCGTTGCCGACGGCCTGCATGATGCCGAAACAGCGCTCGAAGCCACCGTCATGCAAATCGTCAAAGAACAAACCGCCGATACCGCGCGGTTCGTTGCGATGCTTCAGGTAGAAATACTCGTCGCACCATTTCTTGTAAGCAGGATACAAGTCGCTGCCGAACGGCGCCAGCGCATCGTGCGCGGTCTGGTGCCAGTGCTGGCAATCTTCATCAAACCCGTAGAATGGGGTCAGATCGAAACCGCCGCCAAACCACCAGACCGGTTCCGCCCCCGGTTTTTCGGCAATGAAGAAGCGCACGTTCGCGTGCGAAGTCGGCACATAGGGGTTGCGCGGATGGATCACCAGGCTGACGCCCATTGCCTGCCATTTGGCGCCGGCCAGTTCCGGTCGTGACGCCGTTGCAGAAGGCGGCAGTTTGTCGCCCAGCACATGCGAGAACATCACGCCGCCTTTCTCGAACACGTTGCCGTTTTCCAGAATGCGGGCGCGGCCACCGCCGCCTTCGGCGCGTTGCCATTCGTCTGTTACGAAAGACTTGCCATCAATGGCCGACAAGCCCGCACAGATCCGATCTTGCAGATCGAGCAGGAAAGCTTTGACTTGTTCGGTCTGCTGAATCGCCACGCCGATGCTCCCGATTTTTGGTAGGGTGCAATGTATTGCACCGCATGCATTTCGAACCGGTGCAATAATTTGCACCCTACATTACTACGCTAAAGAAGCAGGTCCGAACATGCGCAGCGTTTCGGACGCATGTAGATTTATTGGTACGAAACCACTACGTGGATTCGTACCTACCGCAGATGAGCAACTTCCTTCACTGCCTCACAGCCGGAAGCTTTCACCGGTCAAGCCATCGCGAATTTCCGACGGCCCTTTGCGACCGCCGAGTTTGCCCGGGATCACGGCATCGATTTCATTGTTGAACCATTGCCGCACTTGCAATTCGGTTTTGGCAGCGCGACGGCCGGCGTGATTGGCAGAGGTTGATACCAGCGGGCCGTGACGCAAGCAAAGCTCGCGCACGACCGGATGCGCACTGACGCGCACGGCGAGCGTATCGAACTTGCCACGCAGCAGCGGCGAGACATGCGGGAAAGTTGGCAACACCCATGTGATTGCACCCGGCCAGGTACCGAGAATTTCAGTCAGCCGATCGAGCGGCAGTGCGCCCCAGTCAATCCACGGCGACAGCTGCTCCGGCGCGGCGGCAACGAGGATCAAGCCCTTGTGCGCCGGTCGCCGTTTCAGATCGAGAATGCGTTGCACCGCCGTCAGACAATCCGGCAGGCAGCCGAGACCCCAGACGCCTTCGGTCGGGTAAGCGATGACGCCATCGCTGGCGAGCACATTGCGCAGCGGCTGCTGGCGCCAGGCCGGCACCGAAGGGTGTTGTGCCATCTGGATGCGGTCTCTCGGTGCGATAATGGAATCAGCTCTTCAGAATCGGCGCTTCGGCCGGCAACCAGTCGCGCAGCGCGCGGATCTTGTCGTGCAGTTCGACATGATGGTGACAATGCAGATTGATGTGGCCCAGTTTGCGCGCCGGCCGCTCTTCTTTGTCATACAGATGCAGGTGCGCGCCCGGCTGGCGCAGCACGGCGTCGGTGTCGCCATGCATGCCGATGATGTTGACCATGGCTGACGGTTGCCGCGCTTCGGTCGAGCCGAGCGGTTTGCCGAGGATGGCGCGCAGATGGTTTTCGAACTGGCTGGTTTCAGCGCCTTCAATGGTCCAGTGGCCGCTGTTGTGTACGCGCGGCGCCATCTCGTTGACCAGCAGACGGCCGTCACGGGTTTCGAACAATTCGACCGTCAGCATGCCGACGTGACCGAGCTGCTGAAGCAGTCGGTTCATGTAGTCTTCAGCGGTTTGTTGCAGCGCGGCCGGGACATTTTCGGCCGGTGCGATCGAGTAACGCAGAATGCCCTGGTAATGCCAGTTTTCGGTCAGCGGATAGAACACCGCTTCACCGTCGGCATTGCGGGCGGCGAGCAAAGACAACTCACGGCGGTAATCGACAAAGGCTTCGAGGATCAGCGGCGCTTGTTTGCCGAGCGCATTCCACGCCGTGTCGATATCGGCATCGGCGCGCAACACGGCCTGACCTTTGCCGTCGTAACCCATCGTCGTGGTTTTCAGCACAGCCGGCAGACCGAGTTCGTTTGCCGCGGTTTTCAGATCATCGAGTGAGTTGATTGCGCGAAACGCCGGCGTCGGAATGCCGAGTTCATTGCACAGCGTTTTTTCTTTCAGCCGGTTCTGTGCGATGCGCAGCGAGGTCGGGCCCGGATAGAGCGGCTTGCGCGCGGCGACGTATTCGGCCAGATCAATCGAGATGTTTTCGCTTTCGTAAGTGACGACATCGACGGCGGCCAGAAAGGCATCGAGCGCGGCCGGATCGCGCCGGTCAAAATTGGCGCCAAGATGCGCGGCTGGTGCGTTCATGTCGCCATCATAAAACGCGCAGCGGATACCAAGCGGCGTGCCCGCCAATGCCAGCATCCGACCCAATTGCCCTGCGCCCAATACACCGACTTTCATCAGGAATGCCTCAACTGCCTTTGCGTTTGTCGTGACACTTACGGTTCTGTTGCTTACGGTTTGACCGCGCGCGGATCCGGATTGGCCAATACGCGCTCGGTCTGCGCCTTGCGGAAGGCATCGACTTTCGCCTGCACCTTTGGCTCGAAGGCGCCGATGATCTGCGCCGCCAGCAGCCCAGCGTTGCCGGCACCGGCCTTGCCGATGGCGAGCGTGCCGACCGCGATGCCGGTCGGCATCTGGACAATCGAATACAGCGAATCAACGCCGCTCAAGGCTTTCGACTCGACCGGCACGCCGAGCACCGGCAGCACCGTCTTGGCCGCGCACATGCCAGGCAGGTGGGCGGCACCACCGGCACCGGCGATGATCACTTTCAGGCCGCGCTGTTGCGCGGTCTCGGCATATTCAAACAACAGATCCGGGGTCCGGTGCGCCGACACCACCCGCACCTCATACGGCACACCGAGCTGATCGAGCATGGTGGCTGCGTGTTGCATCGTCTCCCAGTCACTCTGGGACCCCATGATGATGCCTACCTGCACGTGCTGCATCGCAATGCCTCGCTGACGACCGGAGCCTCACTCCGGACCGCCGTTACCCAAAAGACAACAGCGGGGTCAGAGGCCCCGCTGCCGGATGAATTCAGTAAGGTGCTTATTCTGGCACAAGCGGCGCGGGATCTGGACCGTTGCCGCGGTTTTCCGGCCCGGGCCGCGCCGCTAGCGGCGGCGCACATAACCGCCGGGCACGGCGGCGATGACATTGTTCAGCTCCAGCGTCAGCAACATGCCGGCAACCACGTCGGCGCCGAAGCCGGTGCGGGCGATCAGCTCGTCGGTGCTGACCGGGTCATAGCCCATTTCGGCCAGCAGCTGCAGTTGTTCGGCATCGAGGCCATCGCGGTCGATGGGGTTGTCGGCGATGGCTTTGGCCGATGGCGACGCTGACCTGCAACGACTATTTGATACCAATCGCAGCGTGAGTCTGCCGGCGCTCCAGTCCCGCCTGATCGAGTGCCTGTTTGGCCGTGATCAGGCTGCCGGACGATAGCGCCGCCTCAAGGACCAGCAAGGCCGCGGCCCGGCAGACAAGTTCGGCCAGCAGCGCCGGCAGCTAGGCAAGGGCGGGCAACCAGATCGTCTGGCAGCCCGACCGGAACGGACTTGTCATCACAGTGCGACTATAACGCCAGTTCCAACTAGCCGGGTAACACCGCTCTTTTCGAGAGGCGGTGTCAGATTAGGTCTGAACTAATACAGATCACTACCTCACGGACATGCAGCGCCACTTGAGTTGCTATACAACGACTGCAGCGAACTGCGGTCGCTATTGTTGACGATCCCATCACGGTTAATGTCGTATTTCGCGTCCGTGCTGCGTTCACGTATGGCTTTCAGCAGCAAAGTCATGTCGCCGATGTCGATACAGTTGTCCGCATTCAGATCCCCCAACACTGGAGCGGGACTGCCCGCTTGAATGGTGATTGGCAGTTTATGAACCGTTTTATTACCGGTTGCATCATAAGCCGCATAACTTACCCAGTAGCCCCTCTCCGTCTCGCCGTCCAGCAACGTTGAAGACAGTTTGAACCGCTTGTCTGAAGTTCCAAACGCCGCTTCCGCTATTTTTGAGCGGCACGTCGATCCGGGAACCTCACCGTTACCTAATCCCTGGGCCGCCCGCTCGGCTCTGCGAAACTCCACTGCTGGAGTCAAGCACTCGATGTTCTCGAGAAATACATCCGGCGTCGAATCGGTCTCATCGGAAACGGACCAATCTGCCACCACTTCCACCCACTCCGCGGCGGTCGCCACCACAGTCGGTTGCATGGTCAGGGTAAATTGCGGCGCTGCGATATCGAGCGGCCGCATATGACCGTAGTAATGCCCCATCTGGTAATAGGAGATATTTCCCCACTCCACCTTGAACCCGCTGTTGGCATAAGTGATGTCAGGCTTGGGCAACTTGATACTGAACTCAAGCATTTCGCTTTTTGATAGAACATACGGCTCCTCATTCTCCGTGCTCAGCTCTATCATTTTATGCCCGGTCTGCTCCTCGATAGTGGTGAAATTGAATTCCCAATCTTGTGGGTAAGACACGCTTGAAACCGGCACATGATAAACACATCCCACTTCACCACACTCGCCGATACTGAATCCCACTGGTTCAAGAACCAGCTGAGTTAGATCTTCACCTGGAAACGCTGGATATGGCGCCGCACCCAAAGTAAATCGCATAGCCGGCGCGCCGCTATTATTGGTTATCACATAGCGATAAACGATCCCGTCCAACTCTCGGCTGGCGGTAACCTGCACAGAGTACGGATCTGCCGCATACAGCGATGAGCTAGCAAGTGCCGCCAACAAGAATCTCGATGTCTTTGTCATGACTATTCCTCTAACTCTGGCGCTGTTGAATCATTCCCTGTATCCGGTTGCGGTGGTGGCGCGTCATACTTGAAATGGACTGTATCTATGGGATGAAAGTTCCCCCCCCCCCCCCATTTCACATTACATCGAGGCTCTTCTGTCAAATAACTCTCTATCGGAACACACATGTCGTTTGCATTCAGAGAGTTCTCAAGCTCTGTTACGCACGCATCCGAAATATCGATTGCATCACCTTGAGTGTGTTTGGGATTTGCAGAGGCTGGTTGTGCTCTAATACAATGATTACGACCACCCTGTAGGTTGCATGGTAGATTTCGAGGATTTCCGCTGGTACCGCCCATTTCAAGATCAAGAGCGCTCTTTATGGCCGAGCAGGCCAGTCTCTCCTTTTTATTCAGCTTCTGCACAGCGCGCCATTTGTCCCAGATTTCGCGCAGATGCTTTTGATAAGCCAGAGATCGATAGGTCGACTCAATCCTGTAGCAAGCCCCCTTCGCGGCAAACTTTGCGGATAAACACTGCTCAGCTGCCTTCATATTGTCTGACAAAAGATCATAGGCACTTTCGCCACGCTCCAGAGCTCTTGTCTTTGCCAGCGAATCTGCGTCATTCGGCGTCAGTTCCTCTATCGGAGTCAATGGCGCCACCGGGCATGTCACCGATTCCTTGTAGATCGAATAATCTTTCCACTCGAAAGGCCTGCAAACATCTTGAAATGGAACTCCTGACACCCTTACCGAATACGGTCTATAGCCGACCGGGCATTGGATTGGCTCGACTTTTAGCATTCTGCCGTAATAATAGTAGCCGTCCATAGGAGGGCAGCCATACCCACCGGACTTATGATTCAGGTAGCGATAAGAATGCTCCTCCTTCACATAATCAAAGTGGCCCGCGATTGGAGGGCTATAGCTTGCCGACACATCGATTACGAAGACCGCATCTCGAATGATTTCGTCAAAATACTCGAATGTTGATCTGGCTTCCCCCGCACACTCTCCATGCCAATTGAAGTAATCTACAGGAGAGGTTTGTTTCCAGTTTGTATAGTGTGAATAAAGGGAGCCCTGCACGTAAAACACCGGTCCAAGTCTGGTGAATTGTTTCAATGGGAAATGGTAGATGTATCTTTCCTTACCGCCGGTAAATTGGAATCATTTCCTTAAAAACCAGATCATTCCCGTTGGCAACGGAAGCGCGCATTGCCGCTTCAGCTTGTTCCATCGACAAAAAATATTCCGTTCCAAATTGGAATACAGGCGTCGGTTCTGCAGCTTTTATGTGCTGCAACAGGCTAAGAATGCCCGCAAGCAACAAGAACCTGATCACAACCCCATGCGCTCCATTGCAAATTTGTTGAGCGCAAATATTAAAATGTACCAACGTGCACGTTTGTAGCTTTTTGTATCAGCGTCATAGTTGCTCTTATGAATCGCTCATCAGCGCTTTCGGACGTAGCCTCTGGGCACGGCGGCGATGACATTGTTCAGCTCCAGCGTCAGCAACATGCCGGCAACCACGTCGGCGCCGAAGCCGGTGCGGGCGATCAGCTCGTCGGTGCTGACCGGGTCATAGCCCATTTCGGCCAGCAGCTGCAGTTGCTCGGCATCGAGGCCATCGCGGTCGATGGGGTTGTCGACCGGCGCTGGCGGCGCGGTCAGCGTCAACGGTATCAACGCCCCCAGTTCTTCCAGCACATGCTGGGCGGTTTCGACCAGCTTGGCGCCCTGCCGGATCAGCTGATGACAGCCTTTGGCCATCGGGTTGTGGATGGAACCGGGAATGGCAAACACCTCGCGGCCCTGTTCCAGTGCCTGGCGGGCGGTGATGAGGCTGCCGGACGACAGTGCTGCCTCAACTACCAGCGTGCCGAGCGACAGCCCGGCGATGAGGCGGTTGCGCTGCGGGAACTGGTGCTTCATCGGCGGCGTGCCGAGCGCGAATTCGGATACCAGGGCGCCGCCTCCGGCCACGATGCGATGGGCCAGCTCGCGGTGACTGGCCGGATAGACCCGGTCGACCCCGGTGCCGGCTACCGCGATGGTCGGGCCCTTGCCGGCCAGCGCGCCTTCATGCGCCGCGGCATCGATACCCAGCGCCAGGCCAGACGTGATAGTGAGTCCTGACTCGGCCAGCGCCTTGGCAAACGCCACCGCGTTGTCGCGGCCCTGCGGACTCGGGTTGCGCGAACCGACCATCGCCAGCTGCGGGTCACTCAGCACGTCGACATTGCCGAGCACATAGAGCAGCAGCGGCGGATCCGGCAGGTCGCGCAGCAGCCGCGGGTAGCGGGGGTCGTCGGGGCAGAGCAGGGAGCGGCCGTCAGTCTGCCAGGCCAGCGCGGCGTCGCAGCGGGCCTGCAAGGCGTCCGACAAGGCCGGCAGCTGGGTGCGCAGAGCAGTCGGGTCGTCAGGGAAACCGGTTGCGAGCAGCGCCGCTGCGCGCGCGTCATACTGGCGCAGCAGCGAAAGCTCGAGCCAGAGCAGTAACCGGTCCGTGGTTACGGGCATGGGCAAGACTCCGAGGTGAACAGAACGCACAGGTTAGTGCCGAATCCGGGCCGACCATCTTTCCGAGCCGTGGGTCGGTTGGTCAAGCCACTTGCGGGATTGCCGGCAAGAAAAAAGCGGGGCTTTTTCGGCTCCCGCTTTTTTCATGACATCCGATGACAGTCGTGACTTACTCCGGCGTCTTCACCACATCGCCGACATGGATGGTCCGGGTCGCCGTCAGTACCAGCGCCAGGCTGACCTTGTCGAAGGTGCGGAACACCATCAGGTGGCCGGCCTCTTCATCCGGCAGTTTGACGGCCTGACCGTCCGGGCCGCCGCTGAAGAATTCTTTCACCTTGGTGAAGAAGCCTTTGCCATCGTCACCACGGGCACGCTCAGCGCCAATCTCGTCCTTGATGAACTTGCCGGCCGCCCAGACGGTGAAGGTATTGCCGTTCTTGATGCCTTCACGGGCGCCCTTGTTCAGCACGACGATGTTGTACTGACCGATCTGGGTCACGCCGCCATAAACCGAGATGATCACCGGCTCGACACCGGCTGGGCCCGGGGTCGGGTAGAAATTTGGCGCCAGATAACTCTTTTCGACCGGCATCGCCCGATCGCCGGCGCGCACTTCCTGCGGCGTGCGAATCAGCTTGAACGTGGCCGGGTCGCCTTCGCGGGTCAATGCGGCATCGGCAACGTGGATGGCCTCATAGCCCAGGGTTTCTTGCGTGACCGGGTCCACATAGGCGGAGCCCGGGCGAAACACGGTATAGCTCTTTTCTTCCAGACCGGTGTTGATGCCGCGGATATAGACCTTGTCGCCCTGGCCGCCCACGACGTGTTCGCCATCATTGGCCAGCACATAGGCCGCCTTGTCCAGTGTGTCGCTGTCGACGACGCGGGCGTCGGTCAGGAATGGCGAAATGACCTCCAGCGGCAGCGTGGTGATGGCGTCGCCTTCCGACAGCACCCGGGCCCGCGGCGACAGCTTGGTGGTGCCATCGGCCATACGGGTCTCGACGACGCTGCCGTCACCAACCGGCACGGCGGTACCCGGACCGGCGGTGCGCTGCACGCGCGGCTGACCGTCGACATAGACCAGGGTCAACACATCGCCGGGATAGATGAGGTGCGGGTTTTCGACCTGTGGGTTGGCTTGCCAGATTTCCGGCCAGGACCACGGATCATTGAGGTAACGGGAGGAGATATCCCACAGGGTATCGCCTTTGACCACGACATAGACGTCGGGCGGGTTGGGTGCCAGCTCCAGTGCGGCAGCCAACGAGCCGGCGGCACTGAGGGTGAAGGCGGCAAGACCGACCACGAGCTTGTTCATGGCTTTTATCCTTCTGCTGCGTCGCACCCCGGGCGGTCGCGGCCGGTGGCGCTTTCCAGTATGATCACCGGAGCTTAGCGCTTCCTCACGCCAACAGCAGGCGTGACTGGAAAAACTTGAGCTGGGCCCTAATCTTAGCAGGCGTTTTTCGCAGCTTACTAGAAGTTGTTCACCCTTTCCCATGGCCAAACTCGAAATTCTTGAATATCCGGATCCGCGGCTGCGGACCCAAGCCAAGCCGGTCACCGACTTTGGCCCCGAGCTGCAGCGTCAGATCGACGACATGCTGGAGACCATGTATGCCGCCCCGGGTATCGGCCTTGCCGCCACCCAGGTGGACATCCACAAGCGCCTGATCGTCATCGACGTCTCGGAAGAGAGCGACCAGCCCATCGTGCTCATCAACCCCGAGGTGCTGGAAAAGCGCGGCGTCGAGGAGATGGAAGAGGGCTGTCTGTCGTTTCCCGGCGTCTATGCCAAGGTCCAGCGCGCCAACGAGATCAAGATCAAGGCCCAGGATCGGCACGGCAAGGATTTCGAAATCGACACCGGTGGACTGCTCGCCGTCTGCATCCAGCACGAGCTCGACCACATCGAAGGCAAGCTGTTTGTCGATTACCTGTCGCCGCTGAAACGCGACCGCATCCGCAAGCAGCTCGACAAGAAACACCGGCGTGAAGCGCAAGACGCCGGCGCCTGATCGACCTGCACGCAAACCGGCGCTTCTGGCGCCGGTTTGTTTTTGACGACCCCGGAACCGATGAAGACCCACAGCACCGTGACTGACGCTCGTATCGTGTTTGCCGGCACGCCGGAATTCGCCGCCGTTCACCTCGACGCGCTGCTGCGCGCCGGCATCAAACCGGTCGCGGTCTACAGCCAGCCGGATCGGCCGGCCGGCCGCGGCCAGCAGCTGCAGATGTCGCCAGTCAAACAGCTCGCAATGCAACATGGCATTGCGGTCGAGCAACCGCTGAATTTCAAATCCGATGAGGCAAAAGCCGCGCTGCAGGCCTATGCGCCGGATCTGCTGATCGTCGTCGCCTACGGTCTGCTGTTGCCGCAAGCGGTGCTCGACATTCCACGACTCGGTTGCGTCAACGTGCACGGTTCGCTTCTACCACGTTGGCGCGGCGCCGCGCCGATTCAGCGCGCGTTGCTGGCCGGTGATGCCGAAACCGGTGTCGATTTGATGCGCATGGAAGCCGGGCTTGATACTGGTCCGGTGCTCGCTTCGGCACGCACGCCGATCACGGCGCAGGACACCGGCGGCAGTTTGCATGATCGCTTGGCCACGCTCGGCGCTGAGTTGCTGGTCAGTAAGCTGCCGGCGCTGCTGCGCGGTGAGCTGCATCCGCACGCGCAGAATGATGCACAAGCCACATACGCCAAGAAACTGGAAAAGACCGAAGCGCCGATCGACTGGTCGCAACCGGCAGCACAGATCGATCGCCAGATCCGCGCCTTTAATCCGTGGCCAGTCGCACAGACCACGCTCGGCGCCGACACGCTGCGGATCTGGTTCAGCCATTGCACAGATCAGCAGCACACGGCCGCGCCCGGCACCATCATCGCACAGCAGGCTGATGCGCTACTGGTAGCGACCGGCACCGGTGTACTCGCGATCACCGAATTGCAATGGCCCGGCGGCAAACGACTGCCGGTGAGAGAAGTGTTGAAAGCACGTGCGCAACAACTGGCCGTCGGCGTGCGCCTCGGCAGTGTCAGTGCAGCGGAGAACCGGACATGAATCTGCGTGCCCGCGCCGCGACCATACTCGCCGCCGTCATCAATGACGGTCGTTCGCTCAACGATCTGTTGCCGGAAGCAACCGAACTCATCAGCGACAGCCGCGATCGGGCACTGCTGAAAGAACTGGTGTACGGCAGCCTGCGCCATCACCGCCGTCTGGCAGCGTTGCGCGACCGGCTGCTCAGTCAGCCGCTGCAACAACCACGGGGCAAGTTGGCGCAGCTGCTCGTCGTCGGCCTGTATCAGTTGTTGTACACCCGTGTGCCGGCACACGCCGCAGTCGCCGATACCGTCGAAGCGGTCAGCGAGATTGGCGAAGATCGCGCCCGCGGTCTCGTCAACGCCGTGCTGCGCAACAGCCAGCGCAAAGCCGAATCGCTGCTTGCCGACATTGATCGCAACTGGGAACTCAGACATTCGCATCCGGACTGGCTGGTCAGTGCGCTCAAGAAAGCCTTCGGCCGCGACTGCGAAAGCGTGCTCGCCGCCAACAATGCGCCCGCGCCGATGACACTGCGGGTCAACCGACAACGCGGCAGGGTCGCGTCTTATCAGGCGTTGTTGTCGGCACTCGACATCACCGCCGCCACGCATCCGGAAGCGCCCGATGCGCTGGTGCTCGCGACGCCGATGGATGTTCAGCAACTGCCCGGTTTTGCTGACGGCGCAGTGTCAGTGCAGGATGCTGCGGCCCAGCTCGCTGCCGATTATCTCGACGTCCAGCCCGGCCAACGCGTGCTCGATGCCTGCAGCGCCCCCGGTGGCAAGACCGCGCATTTGCTCGAACGCGAACCCACACTGAAACTGCTGGCGCTCGACAACGACGCGAGCCGGCTGCAACGGGTGCGCGAGAACCTGCAGCGACTGCAACTGCAGGCCGAACTGAAAGCCGTCGATGCCGGTGCCACCGCAGCGTGGTGGGATCAGCAGCCGTTTGATCGCATCCTGCTCGACGCACCGTGCTCCGGCACCGGCGTTATCCGCCGCCACCCCGATATCAAATGGCTGCGGCGCGAGCGCGATATCCCGGCACTGGCCGAACAGCAACTGCAGCTGCTGCAAGCGCTCTGGTCAACGCTCGCGCGCGGCGGCAAACTGCTGTATGCCACCTGTTCCAGTCTGCCAGCGGAAAATGCCGACGTGATCCGCGCGTTTCTGGCGAGCCAGCCCGACGCCCGGCTGCAAGTCCTGCCGGGGCAACCGGCGGACGGCATCGGCCGGATCATTCGCCCGGGCGAGAGCGGAATGGATGGGTTCTACTACGCTTTGTTGGCAAAGCAGTAAGCGGTTGGCGCAGCTGGCACGGCTGGCTCGACAACAAGGGAAGCTGTCATGCAGATACTGATTCTCGGTGCAGGCCAGGTGGGCAGCACGCTCGCCATGCATCTGGCGCGCGAAGACAACGACATCACCATTGTCGACAACGATGAGCTGCGGCTGAAAGAACTCAGCGATCATCTCGATGTGCGAACCCTGCATGGCAATGCCGCCCATCCCAACATTCTGCAAAGCGCCGGCGCGGAAAGTGCGGATCTGCTGATTGCAGTGACCAATTCTGACGAAACCAACATGGTCGCCTGTCAGATCGCCTACAGCCTGTTCAAGACGCCATTGAAAATTGCCCGCGTGCGCGCGCCGGAATACATGGCGTATGAAACCGAATTGTTCGGCGATGCCGACAGCAAGCACGACAGCCGTGAAGGCAAAAGTGGCTTCGCTGTCGACGTGCTGATTTCACCTGAGCAGCTGGTCACCCAGAGCATCATGGGGCTGGTGCAATATCCCGGCGCGTTGCAGGTGCTTGATTTCGCCGGTGGCAAGGTGCGTCTGGTTGCGGTACGCGCCTATTACGGCGGGCCGCTGGTCGGCAGCGCCATCGCCGCGCTGCGTCAGCACATGCCGAAAGTCGATGCCCGCGTCGCCGCGATTTTCCGCCGCGGCAAACCGATTCGGCCAACCGGTGCCACCATCATCGAAGCCGATGATGAAGTGTTCTTTCTCGCCGCGTCGAACCACATCCAGGCCATCATCGGCGAATTGCAGAAACTCGAACGGCCCTATGAGCGCATCCTGATCGCCGGCGGCGGTCATATCGGTCTGGGTTTGGCGGAAGCCTTGCAGTATCAGGCCGAAGTCAAGATCATCGAGCGCAATCCGCGCCGGGCACTGCTGATCTCCGAACGGCTGAAGAATGCCATCGTGCTGCAAGGCGATGGCACCGATGAACAACGCTTGCGCGACTGGAACATCGAGATGGCCGATGCCTTCATCGCCGTCACCAATAGTGATCAAGCCAACATCATGTCGGCAATGCTGGCCAAGCGACTCGGCGCCGGCAAAACGCTGGCGCTGATCAACCAGGCCTCGTACGTCGATATCGTGCAAGGTCGCGACATCGACGTCGCGATTTCGCCGGAGCAGGTCACCATCTCGGCGCTGCTGACCCATATCCGGCGCGGTCAGGTCAGCCAGGTACACAGCTTGCGTCGCGGCGCCGCCGAAGCGATTGAAACCACGGCACTTGGCGACGAACGTTCATCCAAAGTGGTCGGCCGTCCGATCGGCGATGTGCCACTGCCGGATGGCTGCGCCATCGGCGCGATCGTCCGCGACGAAGAGGTGCTGATCGCCCACGACAACATCATCATCCAGGAAAACGATCACGTGATTTTGTTCCTGAGCGACAAGAAGCATGTCGCGGCGATTGAGAAGCTGTTCAGTGTGGAGACGATGTTTGGGAGTTGAGTTGGATTGGCCGCCACCTCATGGTTCGCTGATGCTTGCTTCGAATGCGCCTATTTGTTCAGCAAAAGGAGGTTTTAATGAAAGGATTTATCTATGTGTTATTTGCGGCCCTACTTAGTGCATGCACGACGCTAGGCGTTCCCGTATCAGAAGCAGAGGCAAAGAAGTACGCCTCCATATCAGAGTTTCTGTACGGAAATTTTACTAGCGTCACGCAGGCATACAGACAGGATAGAGATGATGCCGCCCAGAATGGCGTGAAGTGGGAGGCACCATTCAGCGGCCTTAATAACTCTTACATCAGTAAACCGAGAAATGATTTGGAAACGTTTTGCCGATCTAAGGGTGGCGCTTTTAAAGTTGAGTTTATACCCGATGGTACCGCATGGAAAAAATTTGGCGATAGATATCGTCGCAATGAGCTTGCTCCACCTCTGACTCATGCAATGCAGGCAGCGCATTTTGCCGCGAGCAGGGGCGCGCCAGAAGATGTGATTAAGATGACATTTGAAAATGCCTTCGATTCGAGAACAAGAGAGATAAAGTCAACCTCTAATCCGTACTCAACAATAATATCTGGCGTTGAATATGCTGAATCAAACTCGCTTATTGGCCAGTATATCTGTGAAGGTGGTGCTAGCGGAAACTGGCGCGCGATTATCGACATCATTAATGCAAAGCATGAATATGGTAGCCCTTGGCTCATCATGAATATTCTGGGATTTAGCTTAACCCCTGCCACCGAAAACGCTGGCTTGGGCCAGTAAGCTTCACCAACCAGCCTTCTCTTCAGGTGAAGAGGAGGCTGGTTGATTTTCGGCGTATTTCAGATAACCAGTTTGACATGTAGGGGTCGGTAGTTGCGTCACCGCACGCTATGAAACACCCGCCACGTCAGCCACAACCAGCCCAGAATCATCAAACCACCACCGACCGGCGCAAAATGGGTGAGCCATTTGATGCCGGTGATGCTGAACAGCAACAACGCCGAACTGAAGACAGCGGCACCGATGGCGATCAGTGAGCCGGCGCGTTCGGCGCGCAGGTGTTGCCAGCGCTGTTCGGCCAGCGCGATCAGCATCAGCGCGAGGCCGTGATAGGCGAGGTAGTCGTGGCCGATCTCAAACACGCCGGCGCTGTTGTGCAGGCTCAGCGTCGCCTTGAGCGCGTGCGCGCCCATGCTGCCGAGCACGACGCTGAGGCCGGCGTAGATCACGCCAATCAGAAACAACCGCGGCATGGCAAAGGTCCGCTGCAGATGAAGGAGTTGAACGCGTTTCAGTAAGGCCGTTGCTCGCCTGCTGGCCGGGTCCGGTAGCGTTTGTAGTTCCACAAAAACTGCTCGGGAAACTCGCGGATCAGATCGGCCAGCGCGGCATTGAGCGCGGTAGCAGTCTGGACATCGTCATCGCTTTTGTCGAACACCGGGCCGGGCCGGAAATGCAGCCGGAAGCCGGCCGCGCGCGGCAAGCGTTCGGCGCAGCACATCAGCACGGTAGCGCCGGTGCGCTGGGCCAGTTTCGGGACGAGGTTGCCGGTGTAGGCAAGATCATTGAAGAACGGTGCGAACACGCCGACACCCTTGCTCGGTTCGTGGTCAGCGAGGGCATAGACAGCGCGGCCGTTGCGCAGCGCCTGCAGCAGCTGTTTGACCCCGGCCTGATCGGCTGGCGCCATTTCGACCGGCAGGCGTTCGCGGGCGGTCTTGACCAGTTCGTCGAGGGTGGACATCTTGGCCGGCCGGTACAGCCCGGTCATTGGCAGCCGGGCGGCGATCCAGGTCGCCATGACTTCCCAGTTGCCCATGTGCGGGCCGGCGATGATGATGCCCTTGCCGTCGGCAACGGCCTGATGGAACAGCGCTTCGCCGCTGACATCGACGATCAGCGCCCGCACCCGCTCGATCGGCCAGAGCCAGGCCGGGCCGGATTCCATCGTGCACATGCCGAGGTGGCTGAGGCAGGCCTTGACCAGCCGCTCCTGCTCGGTGGGATTCTTTTCTGGCAGGCAGCGGGCGATATTGACCCGGGCGACCCGGCGGTTGGTGTTGTTGACCTTGTACAGCAGCCAGCCTAAAGCGCGGCCTATACGCTGGGCGGATGCCAGCGACAACATGGCGCCGACCCGGATGGCGGTCAGCGTCAACCAGTTCTTGAATTTGGGAAAGCGATGGCGCTTGCGGGGTCGGCGGCGGACAGGTTCGGTCATCAGTGTCAACACAGCCCGGCTCGGCGGGCAACAGCAGTGGTCATCACAGGCCGACAGTGTAGCGGATCACCGCCATGGACCTCAGCCTGTCGGCGCCGGGTCGGCGCGTAGCGCTACCATCTGCCTTACGTGGCCGGGCGCTGATCCGTTCATGTGCCGACCGGCTATATCAATATGGCAGGCCAGTCTTTGCCCGGCGCCGACGCGCGCGCGACCATGGCTGCAACTGGCAAGCCGCAACGGCGGTCTGCCGCAACGCCCGAGCGCGTGGCTACATTCAGGAGAATTTCCATGGCCGTGTTCAATGACAACTCCCTCAGCATCGGCAATACCCCGCTGGTCCGGCTGTCACGGCTGACCGATGCCAAGGTCTACGCCAAGCTGGAAAGCCGCAATCCGGCGTTTTCGGTCAAATGCCGCATTGGCGCCGCCATCATCTGGGATGCCGAAAAGAAAGGCCTGCTGAAGCCGGGCATGGAGATCATCGAGGCGACCTCGGGCAATACCGGCATCGCACTGGCTTTTGTTGGCGCCGCACGCGGTTATGGCGTCACGCTGACCATGCCGGCCAGCATGAGCCTCGAACGGCGCAAGCTGCTGAAGGTGCTTGGCGCCAAGCTGGTGCTGACCGACCCGGCCAAGGGCATGCGCGGCGCTGTGGAAAAGGTCAGCGAGCTGGTCGCGGAAAACCCGGGCAAGTATTTCGAGGCCAAACAATTCGAGAATCCGGCCAACCCGCAGATCCACTTTGACACGACCGGCCCCGAGATCTGGAAGGACACCAATGGCGAGATTGACGTTTTTGTCGCTGGCGTCGGCACCGGCGGCACCCTGACTGGCGTCTCACGCTACATCAAGCTGAAGGAAGGCAAGAAGATCACCACCGTTGCGGTCGAGCCGGCGGTATCGCCATTGATCACGCAAACCCGTGCCGGTGAACCGCTGAAGCCGGCCCCGCACAAGATCCAGGGTATCGGCGCCAACTTCGTGCCGAAGAACCTGGATCTGGAAATGGTCGATCAGGTCGAAACCGTCAGCAATGAAGAGGCGATCGAAACGGCGCGGCAATTGATGTTGAAGGAAGGCATTCTCGCCGGCATTTCCTGCGGCGCGGCGCTCGCCGCCGCACTGCGGGTGGCAGCCCAGCCGCAGCACAAGGACAAAACGATTGTCGTCGTGTTGCCGGATTCCGGCGAACGCTATCTGTCGAGCGCCTTGTTCGAGGGCGTGTTCACCGAGCAGGAACTGGTGCAGTAACGCAGGCCAATCAGCGAGCAATAAAAACGCCGGCAGTGCCGGCGTTTTTATTGCTCGTAGCCCGGCATCACTGGATCCGGGTTACGGTGTAGCCCTGTTGCCGCAGCAGCGCGACGATCGAAGTCGGTCCGGTCAGATGGGCCACACCGACCGCGACGAAATAGCGTGTCTTTGGCTCGGCTTTCAGTTTCGCGATGATCCGGCTTGACATGGTCCGGTTGCGATCATCGATCAACGCCTTGGTCAGACGCTGATTGAGCGCGGTGTTCTCGCCCTGAAACTCCTTCAGCAGTGCTTCCACCTTGGCTTCCTCACCGCTGAGATAGGCCTCGGTCAGCAGCTCGACAATGTTCTTGCCGGTACGCCGGGCTTTGGCAAGACCGTCGAGCGTTTCCTGCATCAAGACCAGTTGCTCGGCCTGATTCAGGCCATCGAAGATGCCCAGCTGTTCCTGCACCTGTTCCAGGCCTTCGTTGCGCTTGCCGGCTGCCTCGGCTCGCTGTGCCAGCTGCAGATCCAGCGCCGGCACACCCGGATGCTTCATCTGCATCGGCAACAGCGCCAGCTGCGTGGCCAGCGCCCATGGCTTCAACCGCTCGAACAGCGCCAGCTTCAGTTGCGGGCTGATCGCTTTCAGTTCGCTTTCCAATCGGGCGCGTTGACCGGCATCCAGCATTGTCGACAGCTTCTGTGGCGCCGGCAGCAACATGGCCTGTGCCGCCGTTGTCATCGTGCCCATGTCCATCTTCAGCTCGGTGACCACGACATCGGCACTGGCAAAGGCTTGCTCAGCGGTTGGATGCAGCGTGGTCACGCGCGGATCCGGAATGTGTATCGTGCCGAGCAGGTAGGCCGGCGTCGGACCTTCGATCCGCCACAGCAGTGGCGATTGCACGGCGCTGGCAGCCTCGACGTGGGTCGGTACAAGGGTGGCCTGGCCTAGCAACAAGAACGCCAGCAGATTGCGCAACAGCTTCATCATGCATCCTTTTGTGACAGTTGGCGCCGGAGAACTCACCACCACCCGGCTGAGAAAGCAAAGCCCGCCGAAGCGGGCTTTGTCTGCGCTACGGTCAGCGTAGCGGCAACTGGTTCAGCAGGGTGCTCAGCATTTCCGAGCTCTTGGCCATGCCGCCATCGGTATAGAACTTGTCGTTGACGATGAACACCGGCACGCTGCGCAAGCGGTATTTTTCCATCGCCTGCTTGGCCTGACCCATCTTCATGTTGACGGCGAAGGATTTCATCGTACTCAGCACGGTTTCTTCCTTGACGCCAAACTTGGCGATGAAGCTGGCGATCTCCTGCTCGTCGCGCGGCGGTTTGCGCTCCAGGTGTATCTGGTTGAAGAACGGCAGATGTGCCCTGTCAGCCAGACCCAGCGCTTCGATGGTGTAGTAAGCCTTGGCGTACAGATCGCCCTGTGCACCGAACATGCCGACAACATGCATGCGCTTGAACTGGACGTTGGCCGGCTTCTGCTGCTTCCAGTCAGCCAAGAAGCTTTCCATCTTGAAGCAGGCCGGGCAGGTGTAGGAGAAAAACTCCAGCACTTCCGGCTGCGCGGTTTTGCCGGCCGGATTGGCGATCTTGTAGTGTTCGCCTTCTTTCATCGGCGCCGCCGTATTGGCCAGGGCCGCGCCGGTGAACAACAGCGCTACCAGCGCCAGTAGAGTTTTCAGTTGCATGTCAGGTCCTCAGTTCAGGCAGACAAAAATTCGGTTTATTCGACCGTCACCGACTTGGCAAGGTTCCGCGGCTTGTCGACATCGGTGCCACGCGCCAGCGCGGCGTGGTAAGCCAGCAGTTGCACCGGAATCGAGTGCACGATCGGGCTCAGCAGACCGGCGTGGCGTGGCGTACGGATCACGTGCACACCTTCCGACTCGCTGAAGTGGCTGTCGAGATCGGTGAAGACGAACAGCTCGCCGCCGCGGGCGCGCACTTCCTGCATGTTCGACTTTACCTTTTCCAGCAGGCTGTCGTTCGGGGCAATCACGACGACCGGCATGTTTTCGTCGACCAGTGCCAGCGGGCCGTGCTTCAGCTCACCGGCCGCATAGGCCTCGGCGTGGATGTAGGTGATTTCCTTCAGCTTCAGCGCACCTTCCATCGCAATCGGATAATGCAGGCCGCGGCCGAGGAACAGCGCATGATGCTTCGGCGCGAACTTTTCTGACCAGATCGCGATCTGCGGTTCCAGGTTCAGCGCGTGCTGGACACTGCCCGGCAGATGGCGCAGCGCATCGAGATGGACTGCAACTTGTTCATCATTGATGCGACCACGCAGTTTGGCCAGCGTCACGGTCAAGGCAAACAGCGCGACCAGCTGGGTGGTGAACGCCTTGGTCGAGGCGACACCGATCTCGGCACCGGCACGGGTGTAGAACACCAGCGACGAATTGCGCGGCAACGCTGATTCGCGCACGTTGCAGATCGACAGCGTCTTGTCGCAGCCAAGCGACTTGGCGTACTTCAGCGCTTCCATCGTGTCGAGCGTTTCACCCGATTGCGAGATGGTGACGATCAGATGCTTCGGATTGGCGGCGACATCGCGATAGCGGTATTCGCTGGCAATCTCGACCTGGCACGGCAAGCCGGCAATCGATTCAATCCAGTAACGCGCGACCGAACCGGCATAGAAGCTGGTGCCGCAGGCAATGATCTGGATGCCTTCGATATCGCTGAACACTTTCGCGGCATCGGCACCGAACAGTTCTGGGACAAAGCCCTGATCGAGCACTTGCTCGATGGTGTCGGACAGTGCTTTCGGCTGCTCGTGGATCTCTTTCTGCATGAAGTGGCTGTACGGACCGAGTTCCAGCGAGGCCAGCGAGACATCGGACAGATGCACCTTGCGCTCGACCTTGGCACCGGTCTTGTCGAAAATCGTCACGCTGCTGCGGGTCAGATCGGCGACATCGCCTTCTTCGAGATAAATCACCTTGCGGGTGGCCGACAGCACCGCCGAGACATCGGAAGCAACAAAGTTTTCGCCTTCACCCAAACCGATCAGCAGCGGGCAGCCCATGCGAGCGACGACCAGCTGCTCCGGCTTGTCCATCGCAATCACAGCGATCGCGTAGGCGCCAATCAACTCTTTGGCCGCCAGCTTGACTGCTTTCAGCAGATCATGATCTTTGTGGTAGTGATGGTGAACCAGGTGCGCGATCACCTCGGTGTCGGTCTGCGAGGTGAACAGGTAACCCAGCTTCTTCAGTTCATCGCGTTTTTCATCATGGTTCTCGATGATGCCGTTGTGCACGACCGCGATGAGGCCGGCCGAGACATGCGGATGCGCGTTCGGCTCGGTCACGCCGCCATGGGTTGCCCAGCGGGTGTGGCCGATGCCGAGCAGGCCGGCAAGATTCATTTCCTTGGCGGCGTTTTCCATTTCGGCGACCCGGCCGACCCGGCGCACACGCTTGATTTCCTTGTCGAGCACGGCGATACCGGCCGAATCATAGCCGCGGTATTCCAGCCGCTTCAGGCCGTCGACCAGCATCGGCACCACGTTACGCTGCGCGATCGCGCCAACAATTCCGCACATCTTGATTTTCCTCTGTATCCGGGCCGCGCTCCTTGCGAGCCGTTTCGACTGCCAGTTTCCGGCGGGGGAGCTAAACGCCGGCTGAATCACCAGAATTTGGTAAAAACCAGGTTCATTGTGCCGTGTCGACCGACAACCTGCCGGCAACAGTCGGTTTCCTCAAACCGCCAAGGTCTATTTTTTCTTGCGCGGCCGTTGCCAGCCGCTGATCTCGGTTTGCTTGCTGCGCGAGATCACCAACACATCCGGGCTGACGTCCTTGGTAACCGTGGTGCCCGCACCAATGGTCGCGCCTTTGCCGACCCGCACCGGCGCGACCAGCTGGGTATCGGAGCCAACGAAGACGTCATCTTCCAGCACGGTCAGATGCTTGTTGGCGCCGTCATAATTGCAGGTGATGGTACCGGCGCCGACATTGCAGTCACGGCCGATTTCGGCATCGCCGATGTAGGCGAGGTGATTGGCCTTTGAGCCGACGCCGATCTTGGCTTTTTTCACCTCGACGAAGTTGCCGATATGGACGTTTTCGGCGAGCTCGGCGCCCGGCCGCAGGCGCGCAAACGGGCCGATGATGGCGCCATCACCCACCACTGCACCTTCAAGCACCGAGTTCGGCTGGACGCTCACATTGCGGCCGAGCACGCAGTCTTTCAGCACGCAGTTGGCGCCGATTTCGCTGCCGCTGCCGATCTCGACCTTGCCTTCAAGCACCACGTTGATGTCGAGAATCACGTCCTGGGCGATCTTCACCGCGCCACGCACATCGAGCCGGGCCGGATCGCGCAACGTGACACCAGCGGTCATCAGCTCTTCGGCAACGCGGCGCTGATAGCGGCGCTCGAGATCAGCGAGCTGCAAACGATTGTTGACGCCTTCGACTTCATCACGCGAAGCCGGCTGATGCGTTTCAACGCTGCCGCCTTCACTGACACACATCGCGATGATATCGGTCAGGTAGTACTCTTTCTGGGCATTGTCGTTTTTCAGCGCGCCAAGCCAGCGGCGCAGATCCTTGGCGGCACAGCAGAGAATGCCGGTATTCACTTCGGTGATTTTTTTCTGCTCGTCGCTGGCATCTTTCTGTTCAACGATCGAGGTGACCTTGCCGGCGGCGTTGCGGACAATGCGGCCATAACCGGTCGGGTCGGGCAGGTTCACGGTCAGCAGACCGATGCCGTTTGGTGGCTGCTTGGCCAGCAGCTCCTGCAGTGTTTCGCTGCGGGTCAGCGGCACGTCACCGTAGAGAATCAGTACGCGCTGATCATCACCGATATTCGGAATCGCCTGCTGTACCGCGTGACCGGTGCCGAGCTGCTGCGCTTGCAGCACCCACTGAATCTTGTCGTCGTTGATGCGGGCCCGCACCTGATCGCCACCGTGGCCGTAAATCAGATGAATCGCCTGTGCCTGCAGGCCGTGGGCATTGTCGATGACGTGCTGAACCAGCGGTTTGCCAGCCAGTGCATGCAGCACTTTCGGCATGGCGGATTTCATCCGGGTGCCTTGACCGGCGGCGAGGATGACGACAGAGAGTTCCATTCCAGACTGACTCGTGCGGAGCGCCGGGCTGCCGGCGCGAAGGGAGCCGTATTGTACGGGCTTGTGGCCGGCGGCGGCAGAGGGGCGTGCCGCATCACAGCATGGCAGCCGACAGGTCGTTATGCTTGCGCCCGGTTTTCGGTTACTGGCACAGGATCGTGCGTTTGTCGTTGCAAAGATTGTTCACGTTGGCTTGGTTTTGCCTGTGGCAGGGCGCTTTGCCAGCCACGGCTGCCGAGCCGCCGGTACTGCGTTTTCGCCAGCTCGGCATGGCTGACGGCCTCAGCCAAAGCACGGTCATGGCGGTGGCACAGGACCGCACCGGCTTTATCTGGTTCGGCACCCGTGATGGCCTGGCCCGCTACGACGGCCGCCAGCTCCGGCTGTTTCGCGAACCAGTCGGCGGCCTGCAGGGCCAGACTATCAACGAACTGTTGCTCGATCGGGCCGGCCAGCTCTGGGTCGGCAGTAACGCCGGTTTGTTCCGGTACCGACCGGACCGCGAACAATTCGAATTTGTGCCGTTGGCCGATGATCGCCACCAATCGGCAACTTATAACGTCTTTTGCCTGCTTCAGGACCAGGCCGGCCGGCTCTGGATGGGCAATCGGCAAGGCCTGTGGCAATACCAACCCGAGACCGGCCGACTGGCGCTGGCTGCTGTCGCCCAGGGCGAGGCCGTTCACGCGCTGGCGGAGTCGCGGCCGGGTGAACTGTGGCTGGCGTTGCCGGAAGCGCTGGGCCGTTTTCAGCCGGACGACCCGCATTACCAGACCGTGCCGGTCAGCAGCGCTGCCGGCGCCGGGGAACGACGGGCCCTGCTGGCGACTGACAGCGGCAGTCTCTGGCTGGCGGGCTGGCAGCCGGGGCTGCTGCAACTCGATCTGGACCGGCTGCAGCTGCGTCCCGTTGCGCTCGGCGACTCGGCCGCGGCACGCGATTTTGGCCTGAGCCTGACCCGCGATCCGACCGGCGCACTCTGGCTCGGCACCCGCTACAGCGGGCTTTTGCGTTACGACCCGAAGCGCGGCCACAGCCAATCCTACCGAACGCGTCCGGGTCAGCATGACAGCCTCAGTGGTGATTCGGTGGTCAGCCTGTTTATCGACCGCGAAGCGCTGCTCTGGGCAGGTACCGAAGGTGATGGGGTCAGTTTTGCCCGGGTGGCCGGTGCCCGTTTTCGACACTACGGCCAGCTGAGCCATGGGCTCGATGACGACAACATCCGGGCCGTTCTGGAGGACCGCAAGCACCGCCTGTGGCTGGGCACGCCGACCGGGTTGTACCAGGTCGATCCAGGCACCGACGGCAAGGCGCGTCACCACCCGCTGCCGGCCGTTGGCCCGGTTGCCAGCCGTACCGAAGCCGGACCGGCCGATATGGTGCACGCGCTGGCCCCTCACCGGCGTGGCGGCTTCTGGGTCGGCAGCGAAAAGGGCTTGTTCCGTTACGACCCGGAAAAAAACCGGTTGCTGCCAATGCGACAGCAACTGCAGGCACTGCCGGCAACGCACCAGAACAGCATCATCAACGTGTTGGAAGGTCATGACGGAGCCGTCTGGCTTGGCACCTATGGCGGCGGCCTGTTCCGCTGGCAGCCCGACACCAACCAGCTGCACGCGCTCGATGCCAGCCGTGGCAGTCGCGGCCAGTTGATTTATGCCCTGTTTGCCGACCGCCGCGGCCGGATCTGGGCCGGCCACGAAAATGGCGTGGAGCGCTGGTCGGCCGACGCCGGCCAGCCACTGGTCATCGGGGTTGCCAGCGAAACCACCGCCGGGCTTGGCTATTCCGTGGTTCAGGCGATTGCCGAGGATTATCGCGGCCGGCTATGGGTCGGCACTCAGCGCGGGCTTGACCGGCTCAGTTTCGACGCTGACGACAGCCTGACCGAGGTCCGTCACTACGATGAACGGGACGGCCTCACCAACACCATGATCTGGGGCCTGCTGACCAGCAACGACGGCCGCAAGCTGTGGCTCAGCAGCAACAGCGGCCTGGCCGAGCTCGATGTCGATACCGACCAACTGCGCCAGTTCGACCAACGCGATGGCCTGCAGGGCAATGAATTCAACGGTGGTTCGGTGTTTCGCAACGAGCGCGGCGAATTGTTCTTTGGTGGCGTCAATGGCCTGAACGTGTTCCAGCCGGCCGAGTTGACGCCGGACCCGCAACCGCCGACGGTGGTGTTCACCGGCCTGCGCCGTTTCGACCAGCCGGTGCCGCTGCAGCCGGCGCTGGCCGCCCGCGAGCATTTGCAATTCGACTACCGGGACAGCGTGCTTGGTTTCGAACTGGCCGCGCTGCATTTTGCCGATGCCGCCAAAACCCGTTTTGCCTACCGGCTGGACGGGCTGGATCCGGACTGGGTCGAGCTTGGCAACGCCAACCGGTTCACGCTGCGCAATCTGCCTTGGGGCGATTACCGGCTGCAGGCGAGGGCCGCCAACGGCGACGGCGTCTGGAGCGAGCCGGTCAGCCTGAGCCTGAGCATCAGTCCGCCATGGTGGCGCAGCCACTGGGCCTATGCCGGCTATGCGGCGAGTCTGGTCGCCGTCATGCTGCTGTTGCTGGCCTGGCGCACCCGGGATTTACGTGTTCGCGCCATCGAGCTCGAACGCACCGTCAACGACCGGACCCAGCAGATCGAACAGCAGAAGCAAGTACTCACTGAACAGGCTGAGCGCATGCAGGAACTGCTGCGGCTGCGCGAGTTGCTGTTTGCCAATATTTCGCACGAGTTCCGGACCCCGCTGACCCTGATCCTCGGCCCGACCGAGCAATTGCTTGGGCAGTGCGGCGACCCGGCCAGTCAGGCCTGGCTGCTGACCATCCAGCGCAACGCCCAGCGGTTGCTGCGCATGGTCGAGCAGCTGATCCAGCTCGCCCGCCTGCAAGCCGGCGCCAATCCGCCGCCGGAGTGGCAGCCGATCAGCGCCCAGGCCAGTGCTATCGCCGAGTCGTTCCAGCATTTGGCCCGCAGCAAGGGTTTGCGTTTCAACGCCGCCATCGAACCCGGCCTTTGCTGGTCCGGGCTTGCTGACGCCGGCGAGCAAATCCTGCTTAATCTATTGTCGAACGCCTGCAAATACACCGCTAACGGCGGCGAAGTATCACTGACGGTTGCCGAACACGCCGGCCAGCTCCAGCTCAGTGTTCGCGATACCGGCATCGGCATTGATCCAAGCCAGCAAGGCCAGTTGTTCCAGCGGTTCTACCGGGCCGAGACCGCGCCTACCGAAACCATCCCGGGCGCCGGGCTGGGCCTGGCCTTGGTCAAGGAGCTGGTCGACAGCCATGGCGGAATGCTGTTTCTGGACAGCCAGCCGGGAGTGGGCACTCACATCAAAATCGAGCTCCCCGGCTGCTGCCGGCAATCCGACTGCGGCGATATCCGTAGCGCACACGAGGTTCTGTGGCCAGACCTGGCCACCACGGCAGCGCCGGTCGCGCTGCCAGCAGGCGACAATCGGCCGAGTTTGCTGATCATCGAAGACAATGGCGAACTGCGCCGCTACCTGGTCCAGCTGCTGGGCCGGGACTATCACTGCCTGGAAGCCGCCGATGGCGACGCCGGCCTGCAGCTGGCCCAGGACTGGGTGCCCGATCTGATTCTCTGCGACGTCGCGCTGCCCGGTCGTGACGGCTTCGTCCTGGCCCGGCTGATTAAGGAGGACGAGCGCTGCTGCCATATCCCGTTTGTCTTCCTGACCGCCCATGCCGACCCGGACAGCCGGCTACGGGGCCTGCGCGAACTGGCCGATGACTACCTCGCCAAGCCATTCGACGCTGCCGAGCTGCGCCAGCGCCTCGCCAACCTGCTTGAGTTGCGCACGCTGCTGCGCCAACGCTATGGCCAGCAGTTGCTGACGGCCGCGATCGGCTCGCAGCGGGGTCCAACCGCCAGCCCGCCGCTGACGACCTGCGAGCCGGCGATCAGCGACAAGGACCAGCGCCTGCTGGCCCGCTTGCAGACGTTCCTGAGCCAGCACCACGGCGACAGTGAGTTGGACCTGCAACGCATGGCGGCGGCACTGGCGATGAGTGAACGGCAGCTGCAACGCAAGCTACAGGCCTTGCTGAACCTGAGCCCGCTCGAATACCTCAAGCTGTTCCGGCTCGAACGTGCGGCCACACTACTGCAAACCGGCCTGCCGCCAGGCCGGGTCGCCGAAGCGGTCGGGTTCGTCTCGGCGGCCCATTTCAGCCGCTGTTTCAAAGCCCGTTACGGTGTCGCGCCGGGCCAGTTCCGGCGCTGATCGCTCAGGCGTTCTGTCGGCATCAACCTCGGCTCTCGCGTGGTTTGCCTTGCCGAACCCGTCACACGGTTTGCGTGCACTGCCGCACAGGCCGGCGCCGGTGGTCGCTGCCGGTCAAGAACCGGTCGCTGGCGGACAAAACCGGGCACCGCTGCTTGGTCATCATGGCCGCCGGGTCGCACCGGCGCTGATGGCCACGCCTGTTTGCGGTGTTGCATCGGGCTTCGGCAACGCCGGTGGCCGACCCCACCGCCAGGATGACGGTGGCGTGCCGACGGGCCAGGTACGGTTTCGACGTCGTGACCGGGCCGCCCGGCAGGAACGCAACCACATCCGTTCTTTCCGAGGCCAGCACCATGACGCATATGAAACCCAACCGGCAGCAGTTCCTGTCGGCCCTGACCGATGGCCTGTTTCTCGAGGCCATGTTTGACCGTCTGCCGGACATCGTTTTTGCCATCAAGGATCGCGGCGGCCGTTATGTCGCCATCAGTGAAGCCTGTGTTCGCCGCTGCGGCCTGCACAGCAAACAGGACGCGCTCGGCAAAACCGTCCACGAGCTGTTTCCGTCCGAAATGGCCAGCCGCTACGCCGCCCAGGATGAGTTGGTGTTCCGCACCGGCCACGCCATCAACGACAACCTCGATCTGACCCTGTTTCCCGATGGCAGCCGGGGCTGGTGCCTGACCAGCAAGCAGCCGCTGTTCGATCGGCAGGGCGAATTGATAGGGCTGGCCTGCCTGTCCAAGGATTTGACCGAACCGAGCCGCGAAGGCTTTGTTGATCCGGGCTTTGCCGCGGCGGTCGATTACCTGCACCAGCATTTCGATCAATCGCTGACGGTCGAGGAACTGTCGCTGCGTGCCGGCCTGTCGCCGGCCCAGTTTGAACGGCGCATGCGGCGCATTTTCCAGCTGTCGACCACTCATTACCTGATCAAACTGCGGGTCGATGCGGCCTGCCGGGCGCTGGCGCTGACCGATGCACCCATCGCCGACATCGCACGGGCCTGCGGCTATTGCGATCAAAGTGCACTGACCCGACAGCTGCGCCAATACACCGGTTTCAGCCCACGCGCCTACCGGCACTGCGCCCGCCAGCGTCGCGCCGACGTCGCGGCCTGACGCAGGCAAACCAGACAGCGCTGCGACCGTGGAAAATCAGCGAACGATCGCGCGAGCGGTATCACGAGCGGCATTGCGAACGCATCGAAGGCATCGAGGACGGCGGCGCGGCAAATCGACAACCGTTCGGCGCGCGGAATGATCAGTGAAAACCGAGTGCCATTGCCGAAACCGGTGCCGGAGCAAACAACGCTTGCTCGGCAACCGGCACGGCCAGCATCCATGCTGAGAACGTCCGCGACAGCCGCTAGCGATGCGGACGTTCTTCCTGCAGAACGATTACCGATGTTGACGTCGCGGGCGGTAACCCAGACAAGCCAGCAACGCCAACATCAGCAAACCGGTCGCACCCCCACCACTGCTGTCGTCGTCATCATCAGCTGACGCCGCCGGCTTGACGGTAATGCGAATACGATCTTCGGCGCTGAGACCGGTATTGTCGGTGACGGTCAGCGCAAACTCATAAACCGTTTCGGTGCTGACCGTGGGCGCGCTGAAGCTGGCCTCGGCTTGCTCGCTATGGCTGAGCGTCACGGTCGCACCGCTGGTCTGGCGCCAGCGATAGCTGAGCGCACTGCTGTCGGCGTCGCTGGCGCTACCACGCAACCAGACCGTGTCGGCGCTGACCACGGATTGATCGGCACCGGCATTGACGATGGGCGCGCTGCCTGTCGTCGCTGCCTGCACACGCACGCGGATCTGATCGCTGGCGCTGCGTCCGGTGGCATCGGTCACGGTCAATTCGAATTGCAGCTCGGTGTCGGCGCTGACGGTCGGCGCCAGAAAGCGACTGCTGGCGGCGTTCGCCGTTTCCAGCGTCACGGCGCTGCCGCTGAGCTGACGCCAGGCGTAAGTGAGCGCATCACCGTCGGCATCGTTGGCGGTGCCGGCCAGCGTCACCCAGCTGGCACTGCTGACATCCTGGTCGCTGCCGGCGCTGACCACCGGGGCATTGCCGCTGCTTGCCGGCTGCACGCTGACGCGGATCCGATCACTGGCGCTGAGACCCTTGCTGTCGGTTACCGTCAATTCAAACTCGAGCACGGTTTCGACGCTCACCGTCGGCGCTGCGAACGTTGTGCGGGCAGCGCCGGCAGCGTTCAAGCTCACGTTCGGGCCGCTCAGTTGCCGCCAGCGATAGCTCAGCACATCACCATCCGGATCGCTGGCGCTGGCTTGCAGGGTGACCGTCGCCGCGCTGGCCACCAATTGATCGACACCGGCATTGACGCGTGGCGCGCCGTTTTCGCCGCCGCTCGCCAGGCTGCTGAGCCAGCTGCGAAACTCGCTGTCGTAACGGTTGCTGAGGCCATTCATGAAGTCGGTGTAATCGCTGGTGTAAGCGCCGTTGCGAAAATGGCCGATGATCGTTCTGACGTCGTCCATGTGTTTTTCAAACATGAAGCGAACGCCGAGATAGCCCCATGTGTAGACGCGCTCGGAACCGCTGTTGTAATCGTTCTGGAATATGGTCGACAACGCCAACGGATTGCTGGCGCCAGCCAGCTCCAGCGCATCGGGGTACTGATCTTTCAGTGCGATGTATTGGGCCAGACCTTCGCCCCACCAAACCGTTTTGGCGCGCTGGCTGTCGCTGAATCCACCTTTGGCAATGAAGCGACCGTCGAGGTAATGCACGTATTCGTGTTCGAGATTCCAGATCGCAAACGGCAGGGTACTTTCACCGGGCAAACGCCAGGTCCGCTCATAGGCAATGAAGCGGGCCTGGTTGCCGTCCTGATCCGGATTGCCTTCGAGATACATGCCGCCGTTGTTGGTGTCGATACCGAACAGGGTACCGGCGTAACTCTCATAATCGTCGGAACTGTTGAACACGACGACTTCCAGGTTGGCGTTCTTGTCACCGGGCACCGGGATCTGGTTGGTTTCCAAACGCTGATGAAAATAGCGTTCCTGCGCAGTCAGCTTGGTGCAGGTATCGTTCAGCTCCGGCGCGGCCATGTGCTGGGCACGCAGCTTGATGCTGGCCGAGCAGGTGTGACTGACCGGCAGCACGCTGTCGGCCAGCTGGCTCTCCCAGTTGCAGGTGTTGTAGTAGCTGCAATTGTCGCCGTCGAAATAGGCAACCAGATCCGCCAGCGCGGCCCACAGCGGCAGGGTCGCACCGCTCGCCGGCGCCGAATCAAGCATCGCCTTGGTGCGGCTGCGCGCCAGCTCCTTGACGGCGCCCTCGTAACGCAGGAAACGGGCGCTTTCGCGGGCGGCATTCAGCAGCAGATAGGCGTTGTCAGTGCCCAGCAGGCTGCGCCAGTTTTGCTGGAACTGATAGAGCGCATCGAAGAACGCATTGTCGGTCTGGACCAAGGCCTGGAAATCTTCATTCTGGTGGCCGCGGAACGCGACCGTGAACACGCTGTTGATGGCATTGCGCATGTACCAGCTGGCCAGCATGCTGTTGTCGGCACTGGCCAGAAAGTCTGCCAGCAGATTGGCATAGCGGGCATTTTCGGTGGCGGAGTCGACCAGCGTGATCACTTCACTGAGCACCCGGCCGTTGTCGTCGGAAACGGTGAACGCCGGCGGCGCAGCAAAGAACGCGTCAAGTGCCCTGCGGATTGCCGTTTGCAAGTGACTGCCGTAAACCCCCACCGCATCGGCGTGGTAATACTGCACGTAGTAACCCGCACGCAGAAAGACCACCAGATTCAACAGCTGGGTCGTATTGTCGCCCGGATAGCTTGCCGCACCACTGGCCATGGCGTTGGCAACCGCGATCATCTTGCTTTCGGCAAAGGTGCCGGCTGCCGCTGTGCCGGTCAGCGCATAAAGATCGTAAAGGCAGTCTTCAATATCGGCGGCCTTGATCAGCGTGATCAGCGCATCACCGCTGGCGTTGGCAAAATCCGCGTTCTTACAGGCCGCTTTCGGCAGACGCTTCAGTGTCTGCTGCTGTTTGCGGGCCTCGATATCCAGCGCAGCTGTCTGGCGCGGCTGCCGCAGCGCCGAGATCACCCGGTGCTCATGGCCGTGTGCGCGGTTCGCCGGAATGGCGTCGGCAGCCGCAACCAGTAACGGCACACTGGAGCCGGCCAGCACCGCCAGTGCGCTTGCCAAGATCGTTTTGTTCATCCGAAAGTCCTCGCGTTGAGAGAGCGTCGCGATTCGTTCGGCATTGCATTACCGGATACGAAACAGCGGCGGCACTTGAAAGCGCGAACCTTACGGTGCGAGGCCCATTCAGTTCTTGGCATTTCCGGTTGGCGGCAAAACGATTTTGTTCAAAAGCACGGGCTTTGTGATGGCGGTAGCTGAGTAAATGTGCGTGGGTGCGCGTCCTTCATGGTTGTGCGGTAAGGGTGCATTGCAGGTGCCTAGCCGTTGTGCCGATTGCACAAGGCGTTGGCGTGCCACGTTGATCAAGCGACTCGACACCGACTACGGCGTCGAGTCGCTAACTGTCCCGTTCATTTACCCGCTGCTGTCACTTCACTGACGGTCACCGGAACAGCGCCGTAACCAATGCTGCGACCGGCAAAGCCGGCGCTTGCAGCAGGCTGAGAGGAAAATTCCATCGCGGCAAGACGCTACATGGCCGTGATATGTCAACGTTGACTGTGTGAACAGACGTGGACGCGCTTGGACGGGTGGGTGTGCGGGTACGGAGGCGATGTCGACGATGGCTGTCCGCCTCGCCGAATTGCGATTCCCGCTCTCATGCCTGCGCGATTGTCTGCACTCATCGCGAAGGAAGTACCACAAACAACAAAGGCAACCCACGGGCTGCCTTTGTTGATACTGATTTGACCACGCCTTAGCGCTTGGCCTGCTTGCGCAGCTTCTGAATCGCAGCTATTTGCGCGGCGGCTTCGGCAAGTTCCGAGGCGGCTTTGCCGTACTCGATTTCGCCGGTACGGTTTTCCAGCGCAACCCGGGCACGCTCTTGTGCCTGAACCGCCGAGGCTTCGTCCAGATCATGGGCACGCACGGCCGTGTCAGCGAAAATCGTGACCAGGCTCGGCTGCACTTCCAGCATGCCGCCGGAGACGTAGAAGAAGTCTTCTTCGCCGCCCTGACGGACAATCTTGACCGTGCCCGGCTTGAGCGCGGTCAGCAGCGGTGCGTGATTGTAGAGAATGCCGAGTTCGCCCTGCGAACCGTTCGCCACAATCAGCTCGACCAGCCCGGAAAAGAGCTGGCCTTCCGCGCTGACGATGTCCAGATGAATACTCACAGCTGACATCACCTTACCCCTTGCTGGGTGTCATTCATACTGACCGGAGCGGCACGCGCATTGCGCACGCCGTTCCGGCTTGGTCGTGGCCGATTACTTGGCCAGGGTCTTGGCTTTCTCGACCGCTTCGTCGATCGAGCCGACCATGTAGAACGCCTGCTCGGGCAGGTGATCGTATTCGCCGCTGAGAATGCCCTTGAAGCCGCGAATGGTTTCTTTCAATGCCACGTACTTGCCCGGCGAACCGGTGAACACTTCGGCAACGTGGAACGGTTGCGACAGGAAGCGCTGGATTTTACGGGCGCGTTGTACGACCAGTTTGTCTTCGGCCGACAGTTCGTCCATACCCAGAATCGCGATGATGTCTTTCAGTTCCTTGTAACGCTGCAGCACAGCCTGCACGCCACGGGCGGTGTTGTAGTGCTCTTCCCCGATCACCAGCGGATCCAGCTGACGCGAAGTCGAGTCGAGCGGGTCCACGGCCGGGTAGATACCCAGTGCGGCGATTTGACGGCTCAGAACGACGGTGGCGTCCAAGTGCGAGAAGGTGGTCGCCGGGCTCGGGTCGGTCAAGTCGTCGGCCGGAACGTACACGGCCTGGATCGAGGTGATCGAGCCCCACTTGGTCGACGTGATGCGCTCTTGCAGCACGCCCATTTCTTCCGCCAGCGTCGGCTGGTAACCCACCGCCGACGGCATACGGCCGAGCAGCGCCGAGACTTCGGTACCGGCCAGGGTGTAACGGTAGATGTTGTCGACGAACAGCAGAACGTCCTTACCTTTGCCCGAAGCGTCTTTCTCGTCGCGGAAATGCTCGGCCATGGTCAGGCCGGTCAACGCGACGCGCAGACGGTTGCCCGGCGGCTCGTTCATCTGGCCGTACACCAGGGCGACCTTGTCCAGAACGCCCGAATCCTTCATTTCGTGGTAGAAGTCATTACCTTCACGGGTACGCTCACCCACACCGGCGAACACCGACAGACCCGAATGTTCTTTGGCGATGTTGTTGATGAGCTCCATCATGTTGACGGTCTTGCCGACACCGGCGCCGCCGAACAGACCGACCTTGCCGCCTTTCGCGAACGGGCAGAGCAGATCGATAACCTTGATACCGGTTTCGAGCAGCTCGTTGGCGTTCGACTGTTCGGCATAAGTCGGGGCCTTGCGGTGAATCGGCAGACGGATTTTCTCGCCAATCGGACCGGCTTCGTCGATTGGATTGCCGAGCACGTCCATGATGCGGCCGAGGGTTTCTTTGCCGACCGGCACCGACACCGGCTTGCCGGTGTTGCTGACCTTGATGCCGCGCTTCAGACCGTCGGACGAGCCCATCGCAATGGTACGGACCACGCCGTCACCCATCTGCTGTTGCACTTCCAGGGTCAGACCCGACTCTTCGACCAGCAGCGCGTCATACACTTGCGGTACGGCGTCGCGCGGGAATTCGACGTCGATAACGGCGCCGATGATTTGAACGATGATACCGTGGCTCATCTGGTTTTCCTCTGAATTCAAACTTGGTATTCCGCGTTACACCGCGGCCGCGCCGCTGACGATCTCGGAAATTTCCTGAGTGATCGCCGCCTGACGGGCCTTGTTGTAAATCAACTGCAATTCGTTGATCAGGTTGCCGGCGTTGTCGGTAGCGGCCTTCATTGCCACCATCCGCGCTGCCATTTCGCAAGCGATGTTCTCGACCACGCCCTGATAGACCTGCGATTCAATGTAGCGCTTGAACAGCATGTCCAGCAGCGGCTTGGCTTCCGGCTCGTAAATGTAGTCCCAGCTGTGATCCGGCTTCGCATCTTCAGCATTGGCCTGCACCGGCACCAGCTGCTCGATGGTCGGCGACTGGGTCATCGTGTTGACGAAGGTGTTGTTGACCAGGAAGACCCGGTCCAAACGGCCTTGATCAAAACCGTCCAGCATCACTTTGACGGTGCCGATCAGATCGGTCAGCGCCGGCTTGTCACCGAGCTGCGACACTTGCGACACCACGTTGCCACCGATACGGCGGAACAGCTGGGTCGCTTTGCTGCCGATCAGGCACAGTTCAACTTCCACACCTTTGTCGGTCCAGGCCTTGATATCGCTCAGCGCGCGCTTGAACAGGTTGACGTTCAAACCGCCGCACAGACCGCGATCGGTGGAGACAATGATGTAGCCCACGCGCTTGGCGTCGCGCGGCACGACATACGGATGCTGGTATTCCAGATTCGCATGCACCAGATGCCCGATCACCTTGCGGATTTTGCGCGCGTAGGGGCGGGTAGCGGCCATCCGATCCTGCGCTTTGCGCATTTTCGAGGCTGCGACCATTTCCATCGCTTTGGTGATCTTCTGCGTGTTTTTCACGCTGGCGATCTTGGTGCGAATTTCTCTTGCGCCGGCCATTTACGTTTTCCGAGGAAAGCTTGCGTTCTAACGAACTGCTTACCGAATCTTGCTTATCGCGTGGTGATGAGCGCATTGCGCGCAA
>JBKBHF010000008.1:58417-100795 GCA_046297695.1 Permianibacter sp.
CGCACCCCCCCCAACACCGCTACAACGGCGCCAGCAATTACCTGGCGCTGCCTGTCACCAAGTTGCGGTTTGCTTGAACTTGGTGATGGCTTCGGACAACGCTTTCTCGATGTCCTTGTTGTAGTCACAACGGGCATTGATGTCATCGACCAATGCTTTGTAATCGCTCTTCATGAAGGCCAGCAGGTTCTTCTCGAAGCTGCCGATCTTGGCCAGCTCGACATCCTTCAGGAAGCCGAACTCAGCGGCGAACAGCGAGATGGCCATGTCGGCAACCGACATCGGCGCGTACTGCAGCTGCTTCATCAGTTCGGTGACGCGCTGACCGTGCTCGAGCTGAGCGCGGGTGGCTTCGTCCAGATCCGAAGCGAACTGCGAGAACGCGGCCAGTTCACGGTACTGGGCCAGTGCCAGACGAATACCGCCGCCCAGCTTCTTGATGATCTTGGTCTGGGCCGCACCACCGACGCGCGATACCGAGATACCGGCGTTGACGGCCGGACGGATACCGGCGTTGAACAAATCGGTTTCCAGGAAGATCTGGCCGTCGGTGATCGAGATCACGTTGGTCGGAACGAATGCGGACACGTCACCGGCCTGGGTTTCGATGATCGGCAGTGCGGTCAGCGAACCGGTCTGGCCCTTGACGGCGCCCTTGGTTTCTTTCTCGACATATTCGGCGCTGACGCGAGCGGCACGTTCCAGCAGACGCGAGTGCAGGTAGAACACGTCGCCCGGGTAGGCTTCACGGCCCGGCGGACGCTTCAGCAGCAGCGAGATTTGACGGTAGGCCCAAGCTTGCTTGGTCAGATCGTCATAAACGATCAGCGCATCCTGACCCTTGTCACGGAAATATTCGCCCATGGTGCAGCCGGCGAACGGTGCCAGGAACTGCATCGAAGCGGATTCCGAAGCCGAGGCAGCGACAACGATGGTATGAGCCAGCGCGCCATGCTCTTCGAGCTTGCGGACGATGTTGGCGATGGTCGAGGCTTTCTGACCGATCGCAACGTAAATGCACTTAATGCCGGTGCCTTTCTGGTTGATGATCGCGTCGATCGCCATCGCGGTTTTACCGGTCTGACGGTCGCCGATGATCAGCTCGCGCTGGCCACGACCGATCGGGATCATCGCGTCAATCGACTTGTAACCGGTTTGCACCGGCTGGTCGACCGACTTACGCCAAATCACGCCCGGCGCAACCTTTTCGATCGGCTCGTAGCGGTCCTGGGCGATCGGGCCTTTGCCGTCGATCGGGTTGCCGAGCGCGTCGACAACGCGGCCCAGCAGCGCTTCACCCACCGGCACCTGCAGAATGCGGCCGGTGCACTTGGCGGTCTGGCCTTCAGCGACACCGCTGTAGTCGCCGAGAATAACGGCGCCAACCGAGTCACGCTCGAGGTTCAATGCCAGCGCGTACTTGCTGCCCGGCAGTTCGATCATTTCGCCGTACATCGCGTCGGCGAGACCGTGGATACGGACGATACCGTCCGACACCGATACTACGGTGCCTTCGTTGCGGGCTTCCGATTGCACCTTGAACTGGGCAATGCGGCTCTTGATCAGCTCGCTAACTTCTGAAGGATTGAGTTGCATGCTCATGCTTCGGTTTCCTGATTAGGCCCGCAGGGTCTCGGCCAGACGATTCAATTTGCCGCGAACAGAACCATCGATCACGACATCGTTGCCGCGAATCACCACGCCACCAATCAGCGAGGCATCGACAGCGTAGGACGCGACGATGGTCTTGTTCCATTTCTTCGCCAGCGCATCGGTCAACGCCTTGCGCTCGGCATCGGCGAGTACAGCCGCCGAGGTGATGACCACTTCTGCCGTCTTTTCATGACGTGCTTTTTCCACCAGGAACAGCGCGCAGATTGAAGGCAGCGCATTCAGACGATCGTTGTCCGAAAGCAGTTCGATAAACGCCTTGCCGCCGTCAGGGAGTCTGCCTTCGCAGACGGCGAGGAGCGCCGCGAGACGGGTCTCCTTGGGCACGCGCGGATTGTCGAGCAGGGCATGCATTTCCTTGTCAGCGACGGCAAGCGCCGCAAACTGCAGAAATTCCGCCCACGGCCCGAGCGCTTTCACGCTGAGTGCGTGCTCGAAAGCGGCTTTGGCGTACGGACGCGCAACAGTGGTCAATTCGCTCATGACGGTGTGCAGGTCTCAATAAAAACAGCTTCAATTCCGACCGCCTCACAACGAAGCGGTCAGAGGACGACATTACAGTTCTTGCGCCAGCTGGTTCACCAGATCGGCATGCGCCTTGGCATCGATCGAGCGCACGAGAATCTTCTCGGCACCAGCGACAGCCAATGCAGCAACCTGACCGCGCAGGGCTTCTTTCGCCTGCTGGACTTGTTGATCGACATCGGCTTTCGCGCTGGTGATGATACGCTCGGCTTCTTTGCGGGCGTCACCGGCGGCGGCGTCAACGATTTCAGCATGCTTGCGATTCGCCTTTTCGACGATCTCGGCAGCCTGTTCACGCGCGTCGCGAATGATCTTGGTCGCTTCCTTCTGGGCAATCTCGATGTCGTGCTTGCCACGTTCCGCAGCGGCGAGGCCGTCGGCGATTTTCTGCCGACGCTCGTCGATCGCTTTCATGATCGGTGGCCACACGAACTTCATCGTGAACCACGCGAACACCAGGAACGTGACTGTCTGCACTAGCAGGGTTGCATTCAGATTCACGGTTGATGCTTCCTCAGCAGTTGTCGAGCTTCAAATGCCCGGAAAGGACGCGTATTAGCCGCCGAACGGGTTGCCGACGAAGTACAGGGCCAGACCCACACCGATAATGAACGGGGCGTCGATCAGACCAGCCAGCAGGAACATCTTGGTTTGCAGCTGACCCATCAGCTCCGGCTGGCGAGCCGAGCTTTCCAGGAACTTCGAGCCCATCAGGGCGATACCGATACAAGCACCGATGGCGCCCAGACCGATGATGATGCCGCATGCCAGAGCCAGCAGACCGATATCCATTTGTATTTCCTCGCTAAGGTGTTGAGTTAAAACAAACTACAGAAATAAAACAGGTACTACCAAAACCGGTTAAAGCTCGCGCTTAGTGCGCGTCATGGGCCTGACCCAGATAAACCAGGGTCAGCATCATGAAAATGTACGCCTGCAGCACGACGATCAGGATGTGGAAGATCGCCCAGGCCAGTTGTGCAATGAAGCTGCCGATGAAGCCGAGCAGGCCAGCGCTGCTTTCCCACGGGAAGGCCAGCGCGCCGAGCAGGGCTATCAGCATGAACAGCAGTTCGCCGGCGTACATGTTGCCGTACAACCGCAGGCCCAGGCTGAGGGTCTTGGCGGCGTATTCGATCAGCTGCATCGCGAAGTTGACCGGCGCCAGATACCAGGCACCGCCAAACGGAGCGGCAACCAGCTCGTGGGTGAAACCGCCAACGCCCTTGATCTTGATGCCGTAGTACAGCGACAGCAGCAGCACCGCGAACGACATGCCCAAGGTGGCATTGATGTCGGCGGTCGGGACGACGCGCATGTACTCGAAACCCATCGCATGGGCGAGCGCCGGGAACCAGTCGACCGGGATAAGGTCGAGCGAGTTCATGAAGATGATCCACATGAAAATGGTCAGCGCCAGCGGAGCGATGAACGAGCGATCACCGTGCACAATCGACTTGGACTGGTCTTCGACCATCTCGACCAGCATCTCGATGGCGCACTGCAGCCGGCCCGGGACACCGGTGGTCGCTTTGCGGGTGGCTTTCCAGAGCACGAACAGGGCCAGCACGCCGGCAACCCAGGCCCAGAAAATGGTGTCGAGGTTGAACACCGAGAAATCGACCTGCGCTTCCTGATGGGCGCTTTGCAGGTGATGCAGGTGGTGACTGATGTACTCAGCAGCCGTTTGGCCTTTTTCGGTCGCTTGCTCGCTCATCTCTGCGCTCATGACTTACCTGTTCGGGCCAGGATCAAAGGAATGATCCACAACCCTTGGAAGATGACGATAAATCCAGTCAACACATAACCGGCCTGGGCTTTGAAGTAACCAATGGCAGCAGCAAGCAGCAGCGCACTGGCACCCCATTTGACGGCCTGGAACATCCAGAGCCGCAGCACAAACCGGTCGGCATTACGTGCCCCCACCGGCTGCAGCAACCGACGGGCAACAAAATTCTGCGGTAGCACCACCGCGGCGCCACCGGTCAGGGTGGCAAGGGCTTCGGGAACCCCGACAAAAACGGCGATGGCAGCTGCCAACACCACAGCCAGCAAGGCCATGAGCCCGTGCACCCGGGTGACGAACGCACGACCGCGCTCTACCGGATGCTGCGTCATGAGCCGGATCTCGCTTTGGAAATAGGAGTTTTGGGAGTTTGGCGGTCAAATGAGAATAAGTCTCATCTGGCCTGCCGGCGACGCGCGGCATTATAAGGGCGGCAGGGGGCTTTTACAATGCGTTATTCACGCCATAAGTACTGCCAGTTCAAGCGCTTATGTGTGCGTCGATACCGAAACTGAACACTATATATAGTGGCTTCCGCGGCCACAAACAGCTAGCAGACCGACTGACTATCGTTTGGCCGAGTCCTTTCCCGGCGGCGTTATGCCTAGCGCACGCATTTTGGATTCCATTTCGGCAATGTCCTGTTCCATCGCCCGCTCGGCTGCAGCTGGGTCGGTTTTGAACAGTTCGTCGATTCGGTCGAACTTGGCACGAACTTCTGCCTGCATTTTGGCATCTTTGGCACTACGTTCAGCCCGGTAATGCCAAATGGCCATGCAAGCGAAAGCCTCTTCACAATAGCGGCGACGGCCCGCATAACCACCAAGATCCAAGCGCAAGCCACCCGCTGTCAGCGGTGACCAGCTAAGCTTGGGCAGGTCCTTGGCCGACCATACGACGTGCAACAGAAAAGTCGATCCATGTCTGCCGAATTGCTCTCGAATGCCGGTGACCTCGGTCCACGGCTTATACAAATCATCTATCCACAGCCCCATTGGGTCAGCAACCAGTTGCTTTGGAAACTTGCGTGTCTGAAACAGCCCAAATAGCGCTAGCGGTGCAAGGCCAAACAACATCACGCCCAACTTGCCGGAGTTCAGTCCAGCCAGCAACACTGACACACACGCGAAACACAGCAAACCACCAATCAACCGACGACCTGTTTTTTTTCGTCGTAGCTCCAGTTTGGTCGGCAGCCCCTGCTTCAAAACTCGTGGCGCAGCCGGAGACAACGACATCTCCCGCATACGAATCATTGCTTCGCGACCACTTCCGGCAGATCGGAGCATCGCTTCTGTTTCCTGTCGATGCCTCTGTTGCCATGAAAGACCACGGTAGGCAACAAGCGCAACCGCCAGCGCCGTAATACCCAGTACCGCCGTAGCCCAAAGAGAACCGCCTCTTTGGTAAGTTTTCCAACTCGTATACGAAATTGACCCAATGACAAAAATCGCAAACACGATCGTTAGAGCCAACCCCATACCATCCCAGCGCGACGTTTTCATCGGTTCATTTCTACCCGCGAATGATTTCACTGCTGATCGTTGGCGATGCCTGCGCTGACATGGCCGGTCGGCACCACACTTGCCGCCGAGTCGCAGTGCCGGGTCTGGTCATCAAAGAAGAAATCCGGCGCGAACTCGCGCAGAAAGGCCGCCTTGTCGAGACCGCCGAGGAACATCGCCTCGTCGACCACGATATTCCAGTCCATCAAGGTCCGAATGGCGCGTTCATGTGCCGGCGCGCTGCGGGCGGTGACCAGCGCAGTGCGGATACGCATCGGCGCGTCACTGCTGGCTTGCTGCAGTTCATGCAAGGCCTTCAGCAAGGGCTGGAACGGGCCCGGCGGCAACGGCCGCGCCTTGTGGTCGTGCTCGTGGCGCTGGAATTCGGGCAGACCATCACGCTGGAACACCCGCTCGGCTTCGTCCGAGAACAGCACTGCGTCGCCGTCGAAGGCAATGCGAATCTCTTCCGGGTATTGTTCAGCGGCCTTGACCGATTGCGGGTAAACACGCGCAGCCGGGAACCCGCTGTTCAGCGCCGAACGGACATCTTCTTCGTTGACCGACAGGAACAGGTTGGCGCGCAAGGCATGCAGGTAACGATAGGGCGGCGCGCCGCGGGTGAACACGCCGCGCTGCAGTTCGAGACCGGCATTGCTGGCGGAACGGAACACCCGTAGACCAGAAACCGGATCGTTGCGCGACAGGATGACGACTTCGACCCGGTGTTGACCGTTGCGGTTGAAAGCGAGCAGTTTCTGCACCAGCGGAAAGGCAACCCCGGCGCGTGCCGGTTGCTCCAGCCGCTCAAGCTGCAGCTGCATGTAGGCACGGTCGTCGCTCGATTCGAACAAGCGATTTTCTTCTTCGAAATCGAACAGTGCCCGTGAGGACACCGCGACCACCAATTTTCCGTCCAGCGTCACGGCCATTGCAGCAGGTTCCTTGTGGCTTCCGATCGCACAATGGCTTCAGGAAAAAGCAACGATGCCGATCAATACGATGATCATAACGATGATAGCCAACAGCGCTTTGCGTCTCTCCACCTGACGTTCGATGGCGTCCTGTTGGAGGCGCGACAACCATTCTTGCTGCTCGGCAATTATCTGACGGGTGTCCGCAAGCCATCGCTCCAGTTCCGGGTCGGCCGGCACATCGTCCGGTCGGGCAACATAGGCCTGTTCGATCTCGTCAATATTGGCCAGCATCGCTTGCTGATCGCGACGCATGCTGGCCAAATCCTCCGCTTTCATGTCTGTTTTCGCTCAGGCCTTGTCTTCGCTGTCCGGCACCGGCCCGGTCAGTTCGCCTTCCCATTTCGCGACGACCGCCGTTGCGACCGAGTTGCCGACGACGTTGGTCGCCGAACGCGCCATGTCGAGGAAATGATCGACACCGAGGATCAACAGCAAACCGGCTTCCGGAATGTTGAACTGCGACAGCGTGGCGGCGATCACCACCAGCGAGGCACGCGGCACACCGGCCATGCCTTTCGAGGTCAGCATCAGAATGAGCAACATCGTGATCTGGGTACCGAGCGACAGCTCGATACCATAGGCTTGGGCGATGAACACGGTCGCGAAGGTGCAGTACATCATCGAACCGTCGAGGTTGAACGAATAACCGACCGGCAGCACGAACGAAGCAATGCGATTGCTGCAACCGAATTTCTCCAGCTGCGCCAGCGTTTTCGGATAGGCCGCTTCACTCGATGCAGTCGAGAACGACAGAATCAGCGGCTCGCGCACCGACTTGATTAACTCGATAACCCGACGGCCAAGGAAGATACCGCCCAGCGCCATCAGCACCAGCCACAGGATCAGAATGCTCAGGTAGAACTCGCCCATGAACCAGGCGAAGTCGGCGATGATGCCGAAACCGCTCTTGGCAATGACACCGGCGACCGCGGCGAACACCGCGATCGGCGCCAACCACATGACATAGCCGGTGACTTTCAGCATGACATGGGCAGTGATGTCGATCACTTCGATCAGCGCTTTGCCACGCTCACCCATTGCTGCCAGGCCGGTACCAAAGAACAGCGAGAACACGACGATCTGCAAGATCTCATTTTTGGCCATGCCATCGATCACCGAGGCCGGCACCAAGTGGGTGATGAATTCCTTCAGTGTCAGCGACGCGCCACTGATGCCGCTGCTGGCAGTGGCATCGAGCACGACCTTGCCAACCAGCGCATCGCCCGGGCGGAACAGGTTGACCATGATGAGGCCGAGCGTCAGTGAAATGATCGAAGCAAAAATGAACCACAGCAGCGCCTTGCCGCCAACCCGGCCAACCGCAGCCAGATCGCCCATCTTGGCGACACCGACCACGAGCGTGGCGAACACCAATGGCGCGATGATCATCTTGATCAGGCGCAGGAAAATCGTCGTGATCAGGCTCATGGCATCGGCGAAGCCGGCAATGCTCGGCTCATAGAAGCCGTTGACGACATAACCGGCCAACAAACCAAGCAACAGACCGATGATGATGTAGAGCGTCAGGCGACTGGCTTTCATGCGTGGGGAATCCCTGTCGTTGTTGGCGCAACTCGGTGCGGAGTGCGGTCAGTGGGTGAAGAAAGAGCGGCAGCGCCGCTCTGTTCCGCCAAGACTCAGTCCTCGCCGACGATACCCAGTTTGGCGAGCACGCCATCGAGTTGCTCAAGCGAGCTGTAGGCAATGACGAGTTTGCCGGCGTGCTTGCTCGACTGCTCGAACCGCACCGGCGTGCCGAGCATTTCGGCGAGCTGGCGTTCGAGGCGGGCAACATCGCTGGCGCCTTGTTCCGGCTTGGCAGCTTTTTCTGCCACCGGTTGCAGCAAGCGGCGCACCAGTTTCTCGGTGTCGCGTACCGTCAATTGCTTGGCAGCGACTTCGCGCGCGGCTTCCACCTGTTGTTTAGGCTCCAGCGACAACAGCGCGCGGGCATGGCCCATCTCGATATCGCCACGCTCAAGCAGGGTTTTGACATCGGCGTGCAGATGCAACAGGCGCAGCAGGTTGGTCACCGAGACCCGCGACTTGCCGACCGCGGTTGCCACTTGTTCCTGGGTCAGCTGGAAGTCGTGAATCAGCCGTTGCAGGCCCATCGCTTCTTCGATGCAGTTCAGATCTTCGCGCTGGATGTTCTCGATCAGCGCCATCGCGGCCGCGCCGTGCTCGGACACTTCCTTGACCAGGCAGGGCACCTGCATCAGTCCGGCTTTCTGCGAGGCGCGCCAACGCCGTTCGCCGGCGATGATCTCGTATTTGTTGTCACCGATTCGACGGACGACGATCGGCTGGATCAGACCTTGCGCCTTGATCGACTCGGCCAGCTCGTTGAGTGCGTCTTCGGTCATCACCCGACGCGGCTGATAGCGACCCGGCTGCAAGTACTCGACTGGTAACGGTTTCAGTTCACCGTCGGTTTCCGCCAGCGCTTTGCCGGTGCTGAGTGCTTGCGCGGTGTTGGCGCCAATCAGCGCCGACAGACCGGTGCCGAGGCCGCGTTTTTTTACTGCCATTGTTGTCGTCCCCAATGTGATTCGGATGCTCGCTGCGCTGGCAGCGAAACCGGTGCGCCACGCTGGCGTGACCACACCGAAGCGCGCGCTCGACCTGAGCGCGCGAGATCATTTTTTATTGCACGGACATTTCCGAGAACGGCACGTTGTCGCGCCGCAGGACCTCGCCGGCCAGCGTCAGATAGGCTTTCGCTCCCGCCGACAGTTTGTCGTAGACCAGCGCCGGCACGCCGTGCGACGGCGCTTCCGCCAGACGGACATTGCGCGGAATGACGGTGTTGTACAGGCGCTCGCCGAAATGTTCCTGCAATTGGGCCGCAACATCGGTCGACAGGTTGCTGCGCGGATCGAACATCGTGCGCAGCACGCCTTCGATATGCAGCTGCGGATTCAGCGCCGATTTGATCTGCTCGACCGTGTTCATCAGCGCCGAGATGCCTTCCAGCGCGTAGTACTCGCACTGCATCGGGATCAGCACCGAATCGGCGGCGACCAGCGCATTGACCGTCAGCATGTTCAGGCTGGGCGGGCAATCGATATAGATGTAGTCGTACTGGCCGAGGATAGGCGCCAACGCCAGTTCGAGTCGGTGCTCTTTCTGCTCGATTTCGAGCAGGTGCACTTCGGCGGCGGTCAGTTCCTGGTTGGCCGGGATCAGGTCGTAACCGGCGTTGGCGGCCTTGATGATGGCACCGCGGGCATCGATATCACCCATCAGCACATCATAAACAGTCGCTTCGAGGCCATGCTTGTTGACGCCGCTGCCCATGGTCGCGTTGCCCTGCGGGTCCAGATCGATCAGCAGCACCCGACGATGGGTGGCGGCGAGGCTGGCAGCGAGGTTGATGCTGGTGGTGGTCTTGCCGACACCACCCTTCTGATTGGCAACTGCGATGATGCGACCCACGGAAGGCTCCCGAGCGAAAGACCGGTGTTCAAAACCGGGGCGTTAGGTTAACGGATCTGTGGAACGCGGTTCCACGGCACAGATCGGTGCAATGCCTGTGGATAAGCAGGTAAAAGAACGATTTCGCCCACATTTCCGGCGGCTTGACGACTCAGCAGCACTCGGCGACGACTTGGCCGCCTCATTGCCCACGGCTGTCGCCCGGCTCAGCTCAGCGCGGAAATCGGCAGCTGAACAGCTGGGCCGGGATGGCAGCATCGTCCGGATCATTGACCAGCAGCAGCTCGTCACCAGCGATGACCAAACCTTCCAGCTTGATTGGCTCGGCCAGCGGCCACCAGCCGACCAGCCGGTGCCGGTCGTCGAAGCGGGCGAGGGCGGCACCGACACAGGGCCCGTCATGATAGGTGTCGTCAGTCGCTTCGGCGATGGCGGTGGCCAGCCAGCCATCGGCCAGCGCGACGGCGTCGCTGACGCTGGCGACCACATCGCGCAGGCTCGGAAGGGTCACCGCGGTCAGGGTCAGCGCCGGCAACGGCTGCTCCGGCTCAGTCAACGCCACCAGCCAGTCAACCAGGAGGCAACTCACCACGGTGCTGATCGGATGAACGCGGTTACCGCGGCTGACAAAATGGATACGGTCGGCGCGCAGGAACACCGCTTCCACATTGATTTGGTCGAGCTTGCGAGCAATGGCGGCATAGAACCGCTCGAGCGAGTAAGTGCTGACATCGCCGGCGAGCGACCCGTCCTGCCGCAGGCCAAGCCGCACCGCTCGCCGCCGGGCAGGCGTCGAACCGGACCCGAATGCCAGCAGCGAGCCATGCGGATAGTCGGCACTCGCCGGCACCAGCAACAGCGCTTCCCAGTCCGGCTTCAGACGCTTGCGAGCGACTTTTTCCGCCGGCAGCAAGCCCGGCAACAACGTCTGCAACTGCCCGGCTTGATCCGGCATCGAGCGCCGAAATGATGCGATCCCCAGCTCATCGTCGGCGATCACATGCAGAAAATCGCCGATGCAAACCAGCCCGCTGGCGGCGCTGAGGGCCCCGGACCGACCGGCCGCATCGACGATATTCAGCTGGCGTAGCGGGGTTGGCTTCAGCATGGACATGCTCCTGAGGGCTCACCCGCCCGCCACGGCCGCGGAAAGGCCATTAACTGCGTAACCGGACGACACAGCGCTCGGCTGGCAGGCCCGGCACCGTCAGCGGCAGAACATCGGCATTCAGTCCGGCCGGCATGGCGGCCAGCTCGGCGCTGGCGCTCTGGCTTTTCATCGCCAGCCATTCGCCGTCGGGCGCCAGCAGGTGGCGGGTCAGATCGTGAAAAAGCTTGAGTTCGGCAAAGGCCCGACTGGTGATTTGCTGGTACTGACCCTGATGCGCCTCGACTCGCGCCTGCACTGACGTGACATTGGTTAGGCCGAGCTCGTGCACCATCTGGCGGACAAAGCGGATTTTCTTGCCGTTCGAGTCGAGCGCGGTGATGGCGAGATCCGGCCGCACAATCGCCAGCGGCAACGCCGGAAAACCGGGGCCGGTGCCGACATCAAGCAGGGTCGGGCCGGTCAGATAGGGCAGCAGCGACAGCGAATCGAGGATGTGCAGCGTGAACGCCTCCTCGCGGTCGCGGATCGCCGTCAGGTTATAGGCCTGGTTCCAGCGCAGCAGATTGTCGAGCAGACTCAGCAGCTTGTCGGCTTGGCTGTCGCTAATGGACTGAGCCCAGCTTTGGCAGGCAGCATGCAAACGAACAAGCAGGGGCTCGGACATCATGATCTCTGGTGCGGTGATGGCGCTGCCATTGTAGCGATGACCACGGAACCATCGCCACGCCGGCGCGGACTAAACGGGCACAAACCTGTCGGGAGAATGACGATGAAAACACCGTTGCTTGCGGCGGCGCTGCTGACACTCGCCACCGGGCCGGTCTTGGCCGCCGGCACCATTACCGTCGACTACATCCAGCCGGAGAAATTCACCGACGTCAAAGAGCGGCAATTCCAGACGGCGCCGGAGAAGAACGCCCACCTGAAGAACTTGAAAAGCTGGCTGGAGAAAGAAGGCGCCAAACACATTGCCGATGGCCAGACGCTGCGCTTGCGGATACTCGATATTGATCTGGCCGGTGATTTCGAACCCTGGAACGGCCCGAGCTTTCAGGATGTGCGGGTGCTGAAGGATATCTATCCGCCGCGCATCAAGCTGCAGTTCGCGCTGCAGGGGGGCGATGGAAAAGTGCTCAGCGAAGGCGAGCGGGAATTGCGTAACCTGAGCTACCTGATGGACAGCAGCTTTGCCAGCCGTAACGCGCTCGAACATGACGAGCGGATGTTGAAGGATTGGCTCAGGAAAGAGTTTCCGAAACCGGAGTAACCCATCACTTGAAAAAAAAGGGCCGCGAAAGCGGCCATTTTTTGGGTATCGCTTACGCCGAGGCTTTCAGCAAATTGCCTTTTTTCAGATGCACCAGCAGCAGCGAAATCGCTGCCGGCGTCACGCCACTGATACGCGCCGCCTGACCGACCGTTTCCGGTTTGACCCGGTTCAGTTTCTGCATCACTTCGGCTGACAGGCCCGTTACCGTGCTGTAGTCGAGCGACAGCGGCAGCTTGGTATTTTCGTAGCGCTGGCTGCTTTCGATTTCTTCCGCCTGGCGCTCGATGTAGCCGGCGTATTTGACCTGGATTTCCACTTGTTCCGCGACCAGCGGGTCGATGCCATCGGCGGCGAGATCCGGCGCCGCGGTCAGCTTGGCGTAATCGAGCTCGGGCCGGCGCAGCAGTTCCAGCAGGCGGTATTCGCGGGTCAGCGGCTTTTCGAAATGCTGGTTCAGGTGCGCGGCGGCCGCCGAATTCGGCTGAACAAACGTGCGATGCAGCCGGTCATGCTCAGCGGCTATCGCATCGCGCTTGCGGCAGAACGCATCCCAATGCGCGTCGGTGATGAGGCCGAGTTCGCGGCCTTTTTCGGTCAGGCGCAGATCGGCATTGTCTTCGCGCAGCAGCAAGCGGTATTCGGCGCGCGAAGTGAACATCCGGTACGGTTCCTGGGTGCCGTTGGTGGTGAGATCATCGACCAGCACGCCGAGATAAGCTTCATCACGGCGCGGCACCCACAGATCTTTTTCCTGCGCGCGGCGGGCGGCGTTGAGGCCGGCGAGCAGGCCTTGCGCGGCCGCTTCTTCGTAGCCGGTGGTGCCGTTGATCTGGCCGGCGAAAAACAGGCCGTTCACATGCTTGCTTTCGAGCGTCGTTTTCAGTTCCCGCGGATCGAAATAATCGTATTCGATGGCGTAACCGGGCCGCAGGATGTAGGCGTTCTCGAAGCCGGTGATCGACTGCACGATCTGCATCTGGACATCAAACGGCAGCGAGGTCGAGATGCCGTTCGGATAGACCTCGTTGGTCGTCAAACCCTCCGGCTCGATGAAGATCTGGTGCGTTTCCTTGTCGGCAAAGCGGACGATCTTGTCTTCGATGCTCGGGCAATAGCGCGGGCCGATGCCTTCAATCTTGCCGCTGTACATCGGCGAGCGGTGCAGGTTGGCACGGATCACCTCAGCGGTCTTGGCGGTGGTGTGGGTGATCCAGCAGCTGATCTGTTTCGGGTGGTCGGCGCGCGAGCCGAGGAACGAGAAAACCGGGGTCGGGTTGTCGCCCGGTTGTTCCTGCAGGCCGGCGTAATTGATCGAGCGGCCATCGATGCGCGGCGGCGTACCGGTCTTCAGCCGGCCGAACTTGAACGGCAGTTCGCGCAAGCGGTTGGCCAGCCCGATTGACGGCGCATCACCGGCACGACCGCCGGAATAGTGCTGCTCACCGATATGGATGAGGCCCTGCAAAAAGGTGCCGACCGTCAGCACGACCTGCCGGGCCTTGAAGCTCAGCTGCATCTTGGTAACGACGCCGGTGACCTGATCGCCGGCCAGCAACAGATCCTCGACCGGCTGCTGGAACAGCCACAGGTTCGGCTGGTTCTCCAGCGCCTCGCGGATGTAGGCCTTGTAGAGCAAGCGGTCGGCCTGGGCGCGGGTTGCCCGTACCGCCGGGCCTTTCGAGGCGTTCAGGGTCCGGAACTGGATGCCGGCATGGTCGGCGCCGCGGGCCATGACCCCACCCAAGGCATCGATCTCTTTGACCAGATGGCCTTTGCCAATACCGCCGATGGCCGGGTTGCAGCTCATGGCGCCCAGCGTTTCGATGTTGTGACTTATTAACAACGTCCGGACACCCATGCGGGCAGCCGCCAGCGCGGCCTCGGTCCCGGCATGGCCGCCACCGACGACGATGACATCGAATTCTTGCGGGAAAATCATGGCGTTAGCGGTACGGACGGAATGGGGCGCGCATTGTAGCGGCCCGCTCGGGAATGGTCAAAATTTGCTCAGCGCAATCATTTGTAACAATATGCAGTCGGCAAAACTACAAAACGAAACGGAAGCCTGACCGGTCGGCTGCTAGCTTCGCGCTCCGACTTGATACACCACACCCGAGGAGGGCTGATGACCCCGTTGTCCGATGTGTGTTCCCCCCCGTCGCTGCGGCTGTTGGCGCTGGCCGCCGCGCTGGCTGCGCTGTCTGCCTGTGCCAGCGAACCAGCCAGTTCCGCCACCCCAAAGCCGGTGCTCCAGCCCAAACCGGTCTGCAGCGCACCACCGCCGATTCCGGATATCTGGAAGCTGGAACCGCTGCTGATCGAGCAGGGCAAGATCACGGCCGAGATGCCACGCGAACAGCGTGAACAGGCCATCCGTGAGTACATCCAGGCCAAAAACGAACGTTTCCTGAAAGACTGCCAAGTGAAGAAGTGAAGCATATGAACCTGAATAAACTGTCGCTGTTGGCGCTGGCCGTGGCCGGTGCCTTGACCCTGACCGCGGTTGACGCTGTAGCAGCACCGGCCGCTACGCAAGGTACACCGAAGGACCCTGGCGTCATCAACAAGGAGCGGATTCTGTATTGGGCACGGAAGCGCGGCGAATTGCCCGCGGATGCGTCCGAAGAAGCCAAGCACGCATATCTGACGAAATACCTGAAGCATGCCAAGGCGGTGAATCACCTGTCGGCACCGATGGCGAAAGCGCTGGAAAAAGCCCGCAGCAGCAAGCAGGCAAAAGCGCTGCGGCACAGCAAGGCATTTGAGGAAAAAACGGTCAAGGTTCTGACCGTGCTGATCGATTTCCCGGATCTGCCGCATGACAACAACCGGCTGACCCGCCAAGACACCGACATGTACTACGCCGACTACAACGTCGCCCATTACCGCGATCTGATGTTCTCGACCACGGGCTATGCCGGTCCGAGTGGCCAGAACCTGATGTCGGGCTATCAGTACTACCAGGCCGAGTCCGGTGGCAGCCTGCATTTCACCGGCGATGTTTATGACTGGGTACGGGCGGACAATGACGCGGCCCATTACGGTGGTAATGAAGGTGAAGAAGAAAATGATCGCGCCGCCCGCGAATTGATCCGGGAAGCGGTAGCCAAGACCGTCGCCGCCAACGCCAGCAATCCGGATTTCGATCTGGCCGACTACGACGTCGAAGATCAGTACGACATTGACGGTGATGGCAATCTGAATGAGCCGGACGGCATGATCGACCACGTCATGGTGTTCCATTCCAGCGTCGGCGAAGAGGCCGGTGGTGGCGTGCTCGGCGATGACGCGATCTGGTCGCATCGCTGGACCGTTGGCCAGCCCTATACGATTCCGGGTACCAGCTACAAACTCTACGGTTACACCATTCAGCCCATCGATGCCGCGGCCGGCGTCGTCGTGCACGAATTCGGCCATGATCTGGGCCTGCCGGATGAGTACGACACCGACAACTCCGCGATGGGTGAACCGATCGGCATGTGGTCGGTGATGTCCGGCGGCAGCTGGGCCGGTGCCATTGCCGGCACTGCACCGGTGGGTTTCAGTCCTTACGCGCGTGACTTGTTCCAGCAGTGGTACGGCGGCAACTGGGTCAACCAGACCGTGCTCGATCTGAGCACATTGCAGACGGAAACGCGGCAACTCGATCTGGTCGCGGCCGTCAATCACGACGCCGGCACCATCAATCAGGTTCGTATTGATCTGCCCGGCCCGGTCGTGGCGTTCCAGCAACCGTACGCCGGGAGTTTCCAGTTCTGGTCCGGACAGGGCGATATGCTCGACAACCGGATGAGCTTCAACGTCACCGTGCCCAACGCCGACGATGCGCAACTGCAATTCCAGGCGAAGTGGAACATCGAAGACGATTACGACTATGTCCGCGTCTTGGTCAATGGCACTGCCATTGCCGGCAATAACACCATTGCCAGCGTCAACCCGCACCATGCTGGCGTAACGCATTACCTGACCGGTAATCGCAGCGCCAGCTGGGCCTTGCAGACGTTCTCGCTTGCCGCTTACAAAGGTCAAACCGTCACCATTGAGTTTGAGTACGTAACCGATCAGGCCGTTGGTGATTACGGCATGGTGATCGACGCGCTCACCGTTACCGGTGGCGGCAACACGGCTTTCAGCGCGGATGCCGAGAGCGATGGCCAGGTGACATTGAATGGCTTCAGCCGCGTAGGCGCCCAACGCGAAGGTCTGCCGCAACAATACTATGTGCAGTTGCGCAACCACAGCGGCGTCGATGCCGGCCTGGCGGCTGAGTCCTACGACGATGGCGTGGTGCTCTGGTTCGCCGATCCGAATTACAACGACAACAATGTCGAAACCCATCCGGGCCACGGCTTCCTTGGCGTGGTCGATGCCGATCAGGTCTTGATGCGGTCGGGAAGCCGCAAATTGGAGTCGAGTTTGCAGGTTCGCGATGCCGCATTCCGGCGCATGACGCAAACCGCCAAGGCAAATGACAATCATCTGGCAGCGATATTCTCGTTTGACGATCGTTATGACTACAGCAGTCCGGAGTCACCCCAGTCAGGTCTGGTTCTGCCGGAACACAAGCTGGTGATGTCCGTTGTCGAACAGGCGGGTAACAGCAGCACCGCACGCATCTATCTCAGCGCAAATCCTGCCGTAGCAGAGCTGACCGCCAGCATCAGCAAGTCGGTGCAAAACCTGGCGGTGAATTTCACCAGCAGCGCCAGCGGCGGTAGCGGCAGCCTGAGCTATCTGTGGAATTTCGGTGACAACAGCACCAGCACCGAAGCGAGCCCGTCGCATACTTACAGTGCGGCCGGCACTTACACGGTTACGCTCACCGTCACCGACAGCAACGGCGTCGCCAAGACGGTCAGCGACTCGGTAACCGTGACATCCGGCTCGACCGGCGGCGGTTCCGGTGGCGGCGGCGGTGGTGGCGGTGGCAGCTTCGCCTGGTCGGTGATGCTATTGCTTGGCGCGACCCGTCTGTTGCGCCGCAAGTGATTGGCGACACGCCCAGCAAACAAAAACCCGCCGTTGGCGGGTTTTTGTTTGCTGGCATTGGCATGAAGGTTTGTCGTCATCGCGACACGCCGGTGCTTTGTGTCAATGCTTGGCCAGTACCCGGAAACGGCGTACCAGCCGCTGGCCCTGATCATCTACCAGCGTCAGTCGGTGTTCACCGGCGCTCGTTTGCAAAGGCCACTGATGGAAGTAGCGGGTCGCGCCGAGGTAGTGCTCGTCGAGGTGCCAGTAGAGCGTGGCATTGGCGCGGCGATGGACGGCTTCAAAGATGATCTGGCTGCGCTCGCCATCGAGATCGACCGGAATGTAGATCTGGCTGCCGTCTTGTGGATAAAGCAGGCCGATGGCCTGTTCGTCCTGTTCTGGCGCGTTGCCGGCACAGTCGGGTCGCCAGCTGGGCAATGGCCGGTACTCGGGATGCTGGCGCCGGTAGAAATGTTCCATCGTCGCCGGCAGCACGAACCAGCTGTGCAGCTGCATGTCAGCGACGTTGGCGCAGCCGGCATGCACGCGCAACCGGCTGACGGGGTCGAGCGCGAGGCGCCGGTGCCACGGTGATACCTTGCTGAAGCTGGCCGCCTGCGGCACCCGTTCATGCCGGCGCTGGCAATCCTGTTGCGGCAGCAGACCGTCTTGGGCGCAGACCTCGATCAGTTTCAGATCGGCGGTCGGTTCGCCGAACCAGCCGCTGTCCGGCAACCGGTTCAGCAACGCAAACAGCAGCGGCGCCGCGGTCTGGGTGCCGCTCAGGCCGGCGACGCCAGCGCCGCTGGCGTTGCCAGCCCAGACCGCGATGGTGTAGGCCGGGGTGCTGCCTACCGCCCAGGCATCGCGCAAGCCAAAACTGGTGCCGGTTTTCCAGGCCAGCGGCCGGGCGCTAGTGAAGCTGCGCCAATGCAGCTCGGCACCGGGCCGGTTGACCTCCTGCATCGCGGTCAGCGTCAGCCAGGCAGCTCCCGGACCGTAGTCGGCGCTGGCGTTCGCCGACGGCGGCGTTGATCGCGCTGTAGCAGCGGTTTCGGCGGCTTGCAGGACGCGCAAACGCCGCTGCTGCAGAACGGCACTTTGCGCCTCCGGCTGCTGCGCGACCGCGGCGAGATTGGCATAGACCCCGGCGATGTCCCACAGCGTGGTTTCGGCGCCACCGAGAATCAACGTCAGGCCGTAGTCATCGGGCGAGCGGAACAGCGTCCGCAAACCGAGCCGCTTGAGCGCCGCGTGAAAGCGCGCCACCCCGAACTCGCGCAGCAGACGCACGGCCGGAATGTTCAGTGACAACGCCAGCGCCTCGTTGGCCGGCACCGCGCCACGGTATTGCCGGTCGAAATTTTCCGGCACATAACCGTTCACCTGGGTCGGCACATCCGGCACCAGCATCGTCGGTGTCAGCAAGCCGTGTTGCAGCATCAGCGTATACAGCAGCGGTTTCAGGATGCTGCCGCTGGAGCGCGGTTGCTGCAGCAGATCGACGGCGTGGGCATCGAGACCGGAGTTGGCGGACAGACTGTTGCCGAGGTAGGCGCGCACCTCACCGCTGGCATTGTCGATGACAATCGCCGCCGCATGGCCGACGCCTTGTTCACGCAGCAGCGCCGACTCGCGTTGCAGCACGGCACCGAGTTCGCGTTGCCAGTCGGCATCGAGCGTGCTGTGCAGCACCGGGCCGGGTGTCGCCGGAAGATGCAGCTGCGCCGGATTGGCCAGCAGGGTGTCGAGCAGATGCGGCGCCAACCGCGGCAGTGGCTGCGCCGCCTCCGGCAGCGGCTCGGCCAACGCCAGGCGCAGATCCAGATCGCTCAGTTGTTGATCCGCGTGCAGGCGCCGCAGCAAGCGATCGCGCTTGGCTTGCAACTGCGCCCGCGAGCGGCCCGGATGGATCAGCGCCGGCGCATTCGGCAGCACCGCCAGCGTCGCGGCCTCGGCCCAGCTGAGTTCGCGCGGCGGCCGACCGAAATAGCGCCACGCCGCCGTTTCCAGGCCAACCAGATTGCCACCGAACGGTGCATGCTGGGCGTACAGCGCCAGAATCTCCGACTTGCTGTAGGAAAACTCCAGCCGTAGCGCCAACACGATCTCATACAGCTTTTCGGCGATCGTGCGCGGCGGGTTTTGGCGTGACAGCCGGATCACTTGCATCGTCAGCGTGCTGCCACCACTTTTGACGGCAGCGTCGGCAAACTGCGTGCGCAGGGCCCGCAACAAAGCCAGCGGATCGACACCGGGGTGCGAGCGAAAACGCTTGTCTTCAAAGGCGATGAGAGCGCTGGCAAAACGCTCGGGCACGTCAGCGCTGAGCGGAAACCGCCATTGCTTGTCAGCAGCCAGACGCGCACCGAGCAGCTCGCCGTCGCGCGCGAACAGCACCGGCGAGTAGGGCGCGTTGAACAGTTGATCCGGCAGCACCTGCCAGAACCCGATCAGCAAGACGAACAGTGCGGCCAGCACGACCTGCAGGCGACGACCGCGGCGGAGCGAAGTCCACAGCGAATTACCGACAATCGCGGCTGACATTGAACTAAGCGTGATATTGCAGCGCGCTTGGTGCAACACGCGACGTTCGGCTATCACCCGCTTCGCGACCTCGCCTTTGGCAGGACGAGGCGCGAGCGTGTTTCCTCCCCTGTGCAGGGGAGGGTTGCGGCGAGGCAGTTGTCGCACCGCGCTGGACGACGCGACATCTTCCGTTCAACACGTGCATTTACTCGGCCACCACTTCCACCCACTGACCGGCATTGCGGGCATAGCGTTTGGCGTCATACATTGCTTCGACATGCCAGCCGGGCAAATAGTAGCGGCCCGGATACGCCGCGTTGAACACCAGCACGAAGCTGCGTGACTCACCGCTCTTCAAGCTGAAGTAGGTGTGGACACGGTCATCGCGGACATCGCGGTAATCAAACGCCGACTCTTCCACCGGCGCGGCCACCGCGGCCGTGCGGGTGTTGATGATCTCCCAACCGCCGGGCACGATTTGGCTCAACGCGATGTTCTGCAGTTCGCGCAGTGCAGTGTTGCGCACCGTCACCTTGGCGCGGAAATCCTGGCCTTGGCGAATGCGGCTCGGGTCCACGCTGTTGCCGGCACCGTCGCTGAAGTGGACGCTGAGGGCGAGCGAATCGCTGCCGGCGGTTTCGCTGCCGGCGGGCGGCACGCCACGATTGACCAGGTTCAGGTACAAGGGTTTCTGGCCACGGTTGTTGACCCGGACCCGGGTCGGCTTGTCACCGATCGCAAGCGGCAACTGCAACAGCGGCGCGTCACTCTTGTGCTGCTCAAACCCTTGCTCGGCGAGTGCGTAATCGAGCGTGAAGCCGCCTTGGGCGTTGTCACCGACAAAGTGCGCCAGTGACAGCAGCGACCACGCCACCGAATGGGTGCTGTACCACCCGATGCCGGACAATTCGTCGGCGATCGCGTCGGCCAGATCCTTGGCGCGGAAGCTGTCGTTCAGCTTGACCAGACTCTCCAGCAGCACGGCGCGGTCACGCAGCACCGAACCAAAAGTCAGGCCTTCACGTTCATACGGGTTGACCGCCAGATCGGCATTCGCAGTCAGCGCTTTTGCGACGTCGCTGAGCCCAGCCTGGCTGTAGGCCGCCGCCAGCAACCAGCGCGCGGTGTTCGGCAGTTTCGCCTGCTCGCGCAACCGGTTCATCGCACCGAGTTCGGCCGTGCCGGCCAGCGCCAGTGTGTACAGCCGATACGCTTGATCGAGCGCCTGTTCGTTGTTGCCCGGCGCCCAGACTTGCGCCCGCGATTTCTGGAACGCTTTCCACGATGACAACATGTTGGCCGGCACGCTGTAGCCGGCTTTCTGCGCCTCCAGCAGGAAATGGCCGACGTAGGACGTGCTCCAGCTGTTCCAGTCATTGGCGCCGGGCCAGTAACCGAAACCGCCACCGCTTTGTTGGTACTGGCGCAAGCGTTCGATGCCGGCGCTGACATTCTGCTGCACCCGTTGCTGTTCGGCCGGTTGCAGTTTCAGCAGCTTGTTCAGGTACAGCTGCGGGAACGCCGCCGACGTGGTTTGCTCGACGCAGCCGTGCGGATACTGCATCAGGTATTGCAACCGATCACTCAGGTTCAGCGCCGGCACCACCGAGGCTTCCAGCGTCGCGGCATTGCTGCCGGCAAGACCATGCGGACTCAATGTGGTGTCCCAGCTTTCGCCCGGTTGCAGAATCTTTTTCTGGACGAGGTTGCTGGCCGGATTCGGCGCCCGCACGTCGATGTCGATGCGTTGTTCTGCCGATTCTTGACCGGCCTTGGCAGTGACCATCACGCGGGTTTTGCCGAGCGTGTCGCCGACTTTGAGCCGGATGAAACCGAGCTTGTCGCCCGTGCGCTCGAAGCTGATCGTTTGCCGGCTGTCGCCGATGATGGTCAGCGGTGCTTCGACTTTGGCACTGAGCTCAACCGACTTGATCTTGTCGTCGAGCACAAACACCGACACCGGCATCTGCAGTTCTTCGCCGGGGCCGAGCACGCGCGGCAAGGTGGTCTGCACCATCACCGGTTGCCGCACAGTCACGGATTTTTCGCTGCTGCCGTACGCGCCTTGCTGGCCGGCGACCACCATCACCCGCACGGCACCAACGTAGGGCGGCATGCGGATTTCGTGGCTGCCACTCTTGCCGGCGTCGAGCGCAAAAGGGCCGATGAACCGCACCACCGGCGGGAAGCGTTTGCGCTCCTTGTTGGCATCGTTGTTGAGCGCACCATCGGAACCGCCGAGCGCCAGCAAGCGTTCGAGCGCGCCACCGTAGGCACCGATGACCTCGTCGAACATGTCCCAGGTTTTCACACCGAGCGCTTCACGCTGGTAGAACTCGCCGTGCAGGTTCGGCGTTTTGTAATTGGTGAGACCGAGCAGGCCTTCGTCGACCACGGCGAGCGTGTAGGTCATGGCCTTGCCGCTGGCTTCACGCACGGCAACGGTCATCGTCGTTTCCGGCCGCACTTCGTCGGCGACCGTCAGCTCCGGTTTCAGGTGCGTGGCCGGATCGCTGACCAGCAGCGGCACCACGCCATACAAGCGGATTGGCCGATCGTTGGTTTTGTTTTCGTGCGGTTGCAGCAGCGTGACGCTGACATAGACATTCGGCGCCATGTTGGCGGTGATCGGGATCTCGACCGTCTCGCGCTTGCCGTCCAGTTGCAGCCATTGCTGCGACAGGATGCTGCTGCCGTTTTCAATCGACAGCAGCGCGCGACCCTGGCTCGCCGGCGGCAGCTGCAGCACTGCCGTTTCACCAACCTGATAATTCGGTTTGTCGGTTGCCAGCATCAGCGCATTGGCACCCGGCCCGCTCTGTTCACTGGCGCGGCCGGCCCAACCCGGCCAATCGATGTAAACAATCTGCGCGGCACAATGACCGCCGGCGCGGTCGCAGGCACGGATCAGATAGCGGCCCCAATCCGGGTATTTGATTTCAAACTGCCACTGGGCGCTGCCGTCCTGACTGCGGATCGTTTCCGATTGCAATGGCGTGTGGCTGTGACTGCTGGCGAAATTGGCGAGGCCATCGCCACCTTGTTCCCACCACCAGCGCCATTCCAGTTTGTAGATCGCCACCTCGAGCTCGGCCAGCGACACCGGTTTGCCGTCGGCATCGAGTGTCGCGATCTGCACCAGATGTTTCTGATCGGTCAGCAGCATGTTGCGGGCGATGTCGCCTTTCGGCAGCTTGATGCCGACGTAATGCTGGTACGGATGAAACGCCGCGGTCTGGCTGGCAATGCTGAACGCACCGCCCGGTTCGAACACGCGGGTCGTGAATTCGGCGGTCAGGAAACCGGCGGCGGTGTCGTCGGCAACGATGTTGGCGTTGATGCGGGCGCGACCTTCGGCGTCCAGCTTGCCTTCCCAGAGCTGCTGCTCATCGCCGCTGTAACGGCGGGTTGGATCTTCGAAATGGAAATCGGCGGCGCGGCTGAAACGGGTCGGCCGCGGTTTCAGCTTGACCGCGATATCGGCCTGCAGGTTCGCGGCACTGGCGCCGTGCAGCCACTGGCTGAACAATTTCAACTCGGCGCTGTCGTCTTTCTTCAGGGTGTCGCCGGTGTCGAGCTCGATCTTGAGCCGGTTCGGCATCACCGTTTCGATTTTGACGGTGCGTTCAAAGCTGCGGCCACCGAGCTTGACCACGGCGCGCCAGTTGCCGGTCTGATCGTCTTCACGGGTGTTGACGGCAAAGGCGTAGAAATCGCCGACCGGTTTGGTCAGCGTCTGACTGTGCACGGTTTGCCCCTGCGGATTGATGAGCTCAATGGTTGCCGGGTGGCCATCAGGAATCGCATTCAGCGGGTCCTGCAAAACGAAGGTCAAGTGCAAGGTATCGCCAGGCCGCCAGACACCGCGCTCACCGTAAATCGTGCCCTTGATGCCACGATCGACCTTGACGCCGCCGACATCGAAATGTGACACCGGCAGTGCAATACCGTCACCGAGCTTCAGGTAACCACGTTGCTGGTTTTTTTCGGCCTTGATGTAAAACGGCCGCACCTCCGGCTGCACCGTGACCATGCCGTCGGCATTGGTGGTTTCACGCAGGATGGTCTGGTTCTGGTAATTGAACAGCGTCAACTCGGCACCGGAGATCGGCTCGCCGGTACGCAGGTTGGTGGCGACCAGCGCGAGCTTGCCATCGGTACCGGCTTTGGCGATGAGGCCGATATTGGCCGCAAGCAGGTTGCGTTCCGATTTCGCGTTCTGGTTGTGCTTGTAGTACGCGTCTTTGCACGGGTTGTTGCGGTCGCGCCACCAGTTGTCGTCGTAGTAACCGCCTTCGTAATCGTTGGCGTAATCCCAGCCGGACGGATCGGTTTCGCTGAATTCATCGCCGTTGTCCGGGATCTTGTCGGCAGGCACCGGCACCGCCTTGTCGGCATCGGAACAACCATAGAGACTGTTACCGCGATTGATGCTCAGGCTGAGCCGGTACATACCGCCCGGGTCCTGCTTGATCAGCTCGTCAACATCGATCGCAAACCGGCGCCACTGGTTCATCGGCCCGGCACCGAGAGTGATGGTCTTGCGCCACAGATAACGACCGACCCGCTTCAGCTCATAACTGCCACCGAGCGGATTGACCTGCAGAAACTGGCCGAGGTTGTTGTCGTAAATACGGAACGCGGTGACTTGCACCGAGGCGACGTTCATCGCCTCAAACGGCACCGACAACTGCTCGGCATCCGGCAGGATGCTGCCTTTGCCGACAAAACGCACCGCCGGCTGTTCGGTCGCAAACGCGACGGTCTGCTTGCGCTCCTGACCGAGGGTGCGGCCATCGGCGGCGCGGATCGCGGCGTCGAGCGTCACCGTCACGTCACCGGACGGCGGCTCGTTCGGCGTCAGGGTGATGCGGTTGCCATCGACACGGCTGCTGAAGTCACCGCTGGAAAGTTGGATCAAACCGGCCAGTTGCTGGCGGCGGTCGAGCAAGTCGGAGAAATCGATCTGGATGGTCGCGGTATCGCCGGTTTGCGGTTCGATCCGGCTGACGCTGAACACGCCGCGGGCCGGTATCGCCTGCTGCAGCTCGCCGGTGGTGCCATTGCCGCTGGCACCAATGATCGCGGCATCCCAGCGCAGTGTCAGCGCCGCTTCGGCATCCTGCCGGCGCAACGGTTCGGTGCTGACGCTGTGCAACTTGCCATCGGCGGCGTGGCTCCATTGCAGCTGGACCGGGTCATCGAGATAGCGCGCCGTGATCATCCGCTCGACCGCATCGGCATCGGCCAGATCGGCGGTTTCGATCCGGAACTTGACCACCAGCTGCTGGTTGTCATCGGGATCAATTGACACGCTGTCGACCTGGACATCGACTCCTTGCGGGATCACATCGACCACAAACCGGTAATCACCCAGCGCCGGCGGCAATGCAGTCAGCTTGCCGCCTTTGAGCGTGATTTCGTAACGCTGGCCGGACGACAGTGGCTCGTTCGGCACCAGCAGCAGTTCGCGCGGATTGTTGAACACCGCTGCCGCCGCCACCGTGGGCGTGATTTGCACCAGCTCCGGGAACGGTTTGCCGACCTCGGCTTCACTGACCACATCGTTGACGAAACGCAGCCGGATCTGGTCGCTGCGCGAGATGAGTCCGCTGCTGTGTTCGGCCAGATACTCCGGCCATTTCGGATCGTTCTTGATCGTGACCGGTGTCTGGCTGTCGGCCGGCTCGCCGTCCTTGCCACCGCAACCGAGCAAACCGGCCAGCGTCACGATCGTGGCCAACAGCCAGCGGCTACCGGTGATGAAATTGCCTCGGCGCATTACGCTCTCCCTGTGCAAAAATGGCGACCATGGCAGCCGGTTCCGCAACCGACCGCCCCGGCGTTGCCGACATGTCAATTGGTCGAAGATTCCGCTTGTTCAGCGGCCATCTGTTCCGCCAGCTCGCTGCGGCTTTCAGCGAGAAACGCGTCCAGCGTCAGCGTCGGCTGCTGCCGGACATCCTGGACATGCAGCTGCAGGTGCAGCGGCGGTTGTGAACGAAAATCCGGTTCGCGGACGATGCTTTGCACGCCGAACAGCGCCAACAACGGCCAGGCGATGGCCAGCGCAGTGATCACCGAACGTTTGCGGCTGAGCGTGCTGAATGCGCGCAGTTGCCAGGCGAACAGCCCGGTGAACAGGGTCGCGGCGAGCACCACATTCAGCACCGAGGCAATCTCATTGCTGGAATAGTAGTAACTGACCCGTTGCAGCAATTCGATGGTCAATTGCGCAGCAATAAAGCCGACACAGGCGATGGTCAGTTGCAAACCAAAACGCCAGCGGTGCAGCAGCAGGCGACTGATGAAACCGGTCACCACCGCCGTGAACAGCGGCGCCAGCAATTCCGGCGCCTTGTTCAGCAGCACGGTTTTCAGCGGCTGCGGCTCGACCTGATGCAAGAGCGCGAACATCACTTCCAGCACGAACAGCAGCGCCAACAGCGCGAGCGCAAACGGCAGCCGTTCGACCAGCGCCAGCGAACCCGGCACCGCTTGCGGCCGGCGCGCCGGCGCCACGGCGACATCGGCGGTCAGCACGCGGATCTGGGTGTGGCCGAGCTGCAGGGTTGCCGGCGTGGCGAGCAACTCCGGCACATAGCCAAGCTTGCGGCTGCCGAGTCGGGTACCATTTTCATGCGACAGGTTGCGCACGCGCAGCGCGCCATCGACATCACGCTCGAGCTGGACATGATGCGCCGACACCGTGTCGTCCGGCAGGATCAGATCATTGTCATAGCCACGGCCGATCCGATACGGAAACTGCCGGACCCGGCGGTACTGCGGCTGGCCGCGACCGCGGGTGATGATTTCCAGAATCAGCGCGGCTGCCATTGGAAATTCTCCAGAAACTGTTGCAGCAGCTTCATGCCGTTGTCGAGTGTCACCGACGACAGATCGAGCGTGAACAGCAATGCTTGCCGATCATGGCCGGTCATCGCCATCAGCACCATGAAATCGGTCAAGCCCGGGTAGCGCTTGTAGGGGCGGGCGCAGACATTGGCCTTGAACGACTGGCCGGAGACTTCGACAAATTTGACGCTGCAGGCAAAGTTGCCGACATCGGTCTCATCGGCATCGGATTGAAAGAAGCTGTTATGCCGCTGCTGGTATTCGCGGTAGAACGCACGCGGACTCAGGCGATCGCTTTCCAGCCAGAAATACTGATAGGCAACGCTACCGGCGCGTTGCCGTTCGGACAGGTAAACATCATCCTGACCGCTGCAGTTGGTGGCGATTTCCAGGTAAGGCTTTTTCTCGGTCGCCGGCTCGGTTTCGCCCCAGCAGTCGAGCCGGTGCGAGATCTCGCCGGGCACCGTGAATTGCCCGACTTGCTGGATTGGCCACGGCTTGGCAAAAAAATCGGCCATCAGCTGATCCTGATTGGCGGTCAGCTGTTCGGTGATGCCTTGCCGCAGATCGCCGGCGACGGTAAATCCGCGTTCGCTGGCGCGCTGCACCAGCACATCGAGAAAATGCGCCGGCACCAGAAAACCAACCGCTTCACCGGCGGTTGCGACATTGATGCCGACCACGCGGCCTTGGGCATCGAGCGCCGGCCCGCCGCTCATGCCGGGGTTGATGTTGCCGCTGAAATGGATTTTGTCGTACAGCGCTTTTTCGAGCAGGCCGTTGGCGCTGCCGGGCACGATCGCCAGATCCAGACCGAGCGGGTGGCCCATGGCAAACAGCGCGGTGCCTTTTTGCGGCAGCGTCGTGCTGACATGCGGCCGGCCGAGCGGTTGGTCGGCTTTCAGCAAGGCGAGATCGTGTATGACATCGACCGCAATGACCGAAAGCGGGCCGCGCTCACCACTGACGCTTTGCCACTCCAGCCGATAGCGTTCAGGCTCATGCACGGCATTGGCGACGACGTGGAAATTGCTGGCCAGAATGTCTTCGCGCGCGATGACAAAACCGGTGCCGAGCGAGGATTTTTTGTCGGTGCCGGGGCTGATCACTTCGATGCGGTAGACCGCATCCTTGTGCGCGGCATAGAGCTGTTGCGCCAGCTCGTCGGCATTGATGGTTGTCGCCAGGCTGGCACAGAAAACGATCAGGCTGCGACCGGCCCAGTGCAGCAAACGGCGAGTGGTTCCACGCATACCGACATCCTGCTCAGCCGGCGCCTGCCGCACGGCACTGGCGCCGGAACCTCTACAAGAGGGCCCGGCGACAACCGGGCCCTGATCACTCAGATCGCTTCGTCGGTTTGGTAACCGGCGGCTTCGGCTTCCAGCACTTCCTGTTCGGCCCAGTCGAGCGACTCGGTTTCGTCCCCGGAGTAGGCGCTGTCTTCACTGCCCGGCGTGTACGGCTGACCGTTGACCAGGATCTGGCCCTGACGCAGCTGCACCACGACCTTGCCCTGGTCATCGGCGAAACCGGCAAACTCAGCCGGCGCCCACGCGGCGATCAGCTGCGGCGACACGCTGATGTTCAGATCGGCTTCGGCCTGGGCAAACAGCTGCATCGGATCGACCACGGCATCGGCGGCCTGCTGCGGCAATTTCGCCACCAGCTGCAGCGAGAACGGCTGACCCTGGATGTCGGCTTTCAGCGGATCGATGCGCAGTTCGGCTCCGTGCTGGGACAGGGCCATGACATCGGCAAACACCGTTTCCATCTGTTCCGGCGTCATCGCGGCCGGATTCAGTTGATCCAGCTTTTGCAGCGCTGCCATCGACAGGTTGTTCAGTTCGAGGTGCAGGCTGCCGTTCTTGACCATTTCCTGACCGAGGAAATTGACCTGATCCAGGCTCATGTCGACCGCGCTGCTGACTTTTTCGCCGCTGCTGTCGAGGTTTTGCTTGCCGGTGATTTTCATCGCATTCATCACGAACGCTTCCATCTCACCCTGCTTCGCGCTGATGCGATTGATGTGATAGCTGCCTTCACCAATCTGGACATTCTGGCTGTAGTAAGTCCCGGCCCAGTCAAAGCCCATGTCTTCAACCTTGAGTTCACCCATTTCGCTGGTGAAAACAAAACCCGGCCAGGCGAAATTGGCCGACATCGCCTTGTCGCTCGGATCGTAGTCGACGACCATGTCGCCACGCTGCAGATCCAGCTTGCCATTCGACAGTTGCAGATCGCCCTCGGCGATGCGCAGACGGGTGCTGGTGCTGCCGCCAAAACCGACATGCGCGGTCAGGCGGACACGCTCGTCAGCCAGAATGGTTTTGAAATCCTGCGGCCAGTCCGGCTGGGCATCGAGCACGCTCTTGATGCCGAACGCCGCCGGCCGGAATGCGAATGCGCTGTCCCAGAGGATCGGCCCGTGCACCACGGTGAACGGTTGCTCGAACAGTACCGGCGCGCCGTCGTTTTCACCGGCAAACGACGGATCCGACAAGCTCACTTTCACGGTGCCGTGCGAGCGGAACCAGCCGCGGTCATAGCTGCCCAGTTCCAGCTTCAGGGCAGGGCCGGCGTTGACCTTGGCCAGCTCTTCGGTGAACGCCTGTTCCGCGCGAAGGCCGCTGTACCAGGCGCCCGCGGACAGCGCCACCACAACGGCGGCACCGATGGCAGCCGGAATCCACTTGTTCATTTGCGTTTTGCTCCCTTGAAACTGGTTTGGTTGGCATTCGCGGCGGCGCAACGCCGGCACGAGCGCCGGATTCTAACAGGCGTTATCGCTTTGCGGTCGGTTCCCGCGCGCCGCCGCTGGCGACAGCGTCAGCAAGGCACCACCGACCACGAGCAGCGTCGCCAGTGCCACGCTCCAGGTCCAGGCTTGTCCGGTCACTTGCAGCAGCCAGGCCGTCGACAGCACCGGCGTCGCGTAGGCGAGCACGCCGATCCGGCGCGGGTCGGCCCGCTTCATCGCCAAATCCCAGCAGACAAACGCGATCCCCATCGGGCCAAGGCCCAGCAGCAGCAACCACGGCCAGTCGGCGTTGGCGATGCCGGTGACCGGTTCGAACCACCAGTGAATCAACAAGGATGCGAGCCCGGCGGCACTGGCAAAGCCACCGACCGCCCAGCTGGAGAACCGTGGCAGTCGCCGCAGTTGCTGCGAGTAAGCGGCCCAGATCAGTGCGGCCAGCAGCGCCAAGGCAAAGCCAAGTCCGGCGTAGGCACCGGCGGCCTGCAGCGGCTGGCTGGCGATCACGGTCGCGGCACCGGCAAAGCCGAGCAGCGCGGCGACGATCAGACGCACGCTCAGACGCAGTTGCCGGTCGAACAGTGGCGACAGCAGCACGATGAACAACGGCCATAGATAGTTGATCAGATTGGCCGCGACCGGCGGCGCCAGTCGCAGCGCCGAGAACAGCAACAAGTGGTAGCTGAACAGCGCACCGCTGCCGATCAGGAAGGTTCGCCACGGCACCCGCCAGTCGCGCCACTTCGGCAGCGTCACCGTGGCGCCGAGCAGCAGCGACAAACCGGTCAGCAAGAATGGCGGCAACGCCGACAGCTGGGCGCTCAGGGCCGCCAGGATCGACCACAACAGAATCGCCGCCAGCGCGGCCAGCATGCCAGTCGGTGTCGAAGACAACATCCGTTTACAGCCAGTCAGCCAGCGTTGCCTGCAGGCTGTCGAGGTTGATCGGTTTCTGCAGGAAGCGAGCCTCGTCCGGCAACGGCCCGAAACGCTGCAGTTGCATCCGGTCATACGCGGTCAGCACCAGCATTCTCGGTCGCTGATTCAGCAGCGGTAGCAATGCATGCAGAAAAGTGAGGCCATCGGCCTGCGGCATCGCCAGATCGGTGATGATCAAATCCGGTTGAAAGCTCGGCCCCATCGCCAGCGCGTTGAAACCATCGGGCACCGCCAGGATGTTCGCCTCCGGCAGCAGCGCCGACATCAGCACTTTCAACGCATGAAGCTGATCATTGTCGTCTTCCACCAACAGCACTTTGTTCAGGGCCATCATGATCTCCGCGCGGGTCTATTTGCCGATGCAGAACGAGCTGAAAATCTTGCCGAGCAAATCATCGGCGCTGAATTCACCGGTGATGCTGTTGAGCTGTTGCTGCGCAAGCCGCAGATCCTCAGCCAGCAGTTCGCCGGCACGCGCCGTTTGCAACTGTTCGGCGCCGTGACGAATCAACGCCTGGGCCCGGACCAGCGCATCGAGATGGCGGCGACGCGCCATGAACAGGCTTTCTTCCGGCGCCACCACACCGGCCAGTTGCTTCAGTCGCTGTCGCAGCAAACCGAGGCCGGCGCCGGTCTGTGCCGACAGCGCGATCACGGTGGCGCCGTGTTCCGGATGGGCACCGGCGGCGACGCCGCTGAGATCACATTTGTTGTGCACCACCGTGATCCGTTCCGCCGGTACCGGCAGCGGTTCCGGCAGCGGCCACAGCTTTTCCGGATCGGTTTCCTGGCTGTCATGACTGTCGACGACCAGCAGCAACGCGTCGGCATCTTTCAGTTCGGCGCGTGCGCGCTGGATACCGATCTGTTCAACCGGGTCCTCGCTGTCGCGCAGGCCGGCGGTGTCGATCAGGTGTATCGGCAAGCCGTCGACGGTGATGAGTTCACGCAGCACATCGCGGGTCGTGCCCGGTATGTGGGTGACGATGGCGCTGTCCTTGCCGGACAGGGCATTCAGCAAGGACGATTTGCCGGCGTTCGGTTTGCCGGCAATCACGACCTTGATGCCTTCGCGCAGGACCTGGCCCTGACGAGACGCTGACAGCAGTTCGGCCAGATTTTTTTCCAGCGCCGCGACCTCGGCAGCGACTTTGCCATCGGACAGAAAGTCGATTTCCTCTTCCGGAAAATCGATCGCCGCTTCGACATACATGCGCAGATGAATCAGTTGCTCGACCAGCGCATGCACGCGCTTGGAAAACTCACCGCTAAGCGAACGCATCGCCAAACGCGCCGCCGTTTCCGAGCTCGCATCGATCAAATCGGCGATCGCTTCGGCTTGCGCCAGATCGAGCTTGTCGTTGAGAAAGGCCCGTTCGGAAAATTCACCTGGTCGCGCCATCCGGGCGCCAAGCTCGAGGCAGCGGCGCAGCAGGCGATCGAGCACGACCGGGCCACCGTGGCCTTGCAATTCGAGCACCGCTTCGCCGGTGAAGGACTTCGGCGCGGCGAAATACAGCGCGAGGCCGTCATCGATGGCGCTGCCATCGGCATCACGGAATAACGCACGCACCGCCAGACGTGGTGATGGCAGTTTGCCGAGCAGGGCAGTCGCGATGGTCGGCACCTGGTCGCCAGAAATGCGGATGACACCGACCCCCGCACGTCCGGCGGCAGTGGCGATGGCGGCGATGGTATCGGTGCTGGCTTTCATCGGTGACTGTTCATCTGCGAGCGGCTGTGCGTAGCGAAGCCGAAAAAAATTTTTGCCGCGGCAGAAACGACTCGGCCCCGCCCGGCCGCCATCTTAACGGAAGCCTGCGACGGGGCCGAGTCGGCACATGTCGGCTTGCGCTTACTTCTTCTGCGCCACTTCCACTTCGATTTTCTTGGTGATATAGGCCTGCTGGGCAATCGACAGCAGGTTGTTGACCAGCCAGTACAGCACGAGGCCGGCCGGGAACCACAGGAAGAATACGCTCATGATCACCGGCAGGTACTGCATGATCTTCTGCTGCATCGGGTCCATGGTCGGGCTGACCGGCTGCATCTTCTGCATGACCCACATCGAGAGGCCCATCAGGATCGGCAGCACGAAGTAGGGGTCCATGACCGACAGGTCCTTGATCCACAGCACGAAACCGGCGTGACGCAGCTCGACCGACTCCATCAGCACCCAGTACAGCGCGATGAAGATCGGCATGGTCAGCAAGAGCGGCAGGCAGCCACCGAGCGGATTGACCTTTTCCTTCTTATATAGCTCCATCATCGCCTGCGAGAAGGCCTGACGGTCATCGCCGTAGCGTTCCTTCAGCGCCTGCAGCTTCGGGGTCAGCATGCGCATCTTGGCAAAGCTGCGGTACTGGGCGTTGGCAAGCGGGTAGAGCAGCAGCTTGACCAGGATGGTGACGAGAATGATCGCGACACCCCAGTTGCCCACCACCGAGTAGATGGCGGTCAGTGCCCAGAACAGCGGCTGGCCAATCCACCAGAGGAAGCCGTAATCGACCGTCAGGTCGAGACCGTCGGCGATCTTGGCGAGATCGTCCTGGATCTTGGGGCCAAGGTACAGGCTGGCCGACAGGGTCTTCGCTTCGCCAGCCGCCAGGGTGAACGGCGCTTGCTGGATGCCGACAATGGATTGCTTGTCCGGACGGACCGAGGAGTAGATGTTGTTGGCCGTCTTGTCGCCCGGTACCCAGGCGGCGACAAAGTAATGCTGTAGGTAGGCCACCCAGCCGCCACTGGTATTGATGTCCAGCTTGGCTTCGTCCATCTCGTCGAAGTCGTATTTCTCGTAACGCTGCTCGGCGGTGTTGTAGGCCGCGCCAGTGTAGGCGGACAGGGCAAAGGCGTTGCCGGCGTTCTCGGTGAAGCGGTCTCGCTTGAGCTGGGTGAAGAAGCGGCCGGTGAACGGCGCCGCACTGGCGTTGTTCACGTCCACATCCAGCTTGATGTTGTGGCTGCCACGCTCGAGCGTGTAACGCTTGCTGACGCTGAGGCCGTCCGGGTTTTGCCAGACCAGGGCGATGGTCAGGGCATTGGCATCGGCGGCCAGCTCGGTAGCACTGCTCTGAACAGAATAGGTGGCCCGGGCGCTGCCGGCATCCGGGCCACCGGCACCGGTCACCCCGTTCTGGGCAACGAAAGTGCGTTGATTGCGGTAGTGCAGCAAGCGGGTCGGCTCGCTGCCGGCATCCAGGGTCTTCGGATACCTGAGCAGGTCGGCCTCGACCACATCACCACCGACCCGATCGATCACCACGCGCAGGACGTCACTCTTGGCAACGACAAAGCGGTCAGCATCGTTGACCGCAGCCGGCTCGGCTGCCGTCGGACTGACCGGAACATCGGTACCTGACGAGCTGCTGGCCGCGATATCAGCACCGGCATCCACCAGCACCGGCGCGCTTTGTTCAGCCGCCGGGCGCATCGCGGCCTGGATTTTGGCCTGCTGATCCTGTTCCCAGCTGAGATAGAGCAGAAAGCTGACACCGGCAAATGCCGCCAACAAAAAACCGCGTTGCGATTCGAGCATGAAAGATCAGCCTTGAGTGCGATCGGGTGAAACAGCGAGAGAGGGAGAACGCGCCAGCCGGGTCATCAACAGCTGGACCTGACGGCGGAGTTCTGGCGGCGCAAGCCGGTCGACACCGGGCTTGGCCAGTACGATCACGTCACGGGCGGGCAACTGGGGTTGTGCCAACCGGAAGGCTTCACGAACGGCTCGCTTGATCGCGTTGCGGTTCGAGGCAAGACGGACGTGCTTTTTGGCTATCGCCAGACCCAGCCGGGCATGGCCCAGCGGGTTCGGTCGGGCCAGCAGGGTCAGGCCGGTCGCGTGGAAACGCTCGTTTTCGGCAAAGACCTGCTGGAACTCCGCCGGATCGGTAAGGCGGAGTGCCCGGGTAAAGGCAAACCCCGCCACCGGCACAGCGTGCTGCAAACGGTCTTAGACGACCGTCAGACGCTTGCGGCCCTTGGCGCGACGGCGCTTCAGCACCAGACGGCCGTTTTTGGTGGCCATACGGGCGCGGAAGCCGTGGTCACGCTTTTTCTTCAGGTTGCTGGGTTGGAAAGTACGTTTCATGACACACCTGCGTTACTGGCCCGTTTGGGCATAAACCCGATGGCTGCTCAACGCTCGCCGCCGGGTCGGAAAAGGGCGCGCATTCTACTGCGCAGCTTTTGTTCGGGTCAATTGCTCTGTTCAAGAAAAACGGGGGAAAACCCAAGGAAAATCGGCAACTTAGCAGCAGCAGTACCGGTTGGGTCACAACCCATCGGTGATCAAATCTTGATCAACCACTACATGTTGTGATCACGAACCATTTTTTAGCCGGTCGGGACGGTATTTTGTGTATAACTTTTGAACGTCTCAGAGCCGGCAAAATTATCCACATATCCGATCTTGGATGCCGGGATCAAGGGCTTTTCCGGCTGTTTCACCGGCCAGTATCGACCGCGTAGACGCTAATAATCTTCTTTTGTGTGAAAAGATCTTTTCATACTGTTATTAACTACTAGCGAGAAAAAAACTGTTATTAACTTAATTAAGTTATTGAAAATAAATAAAAATATGTAATTGATAAGCTGTTGGAAAGCAAACCTTATCATCGGTATAGTTAATTCGTATCTGTTGATAAAATCAAAATATTGTTCACATTGGTATAGATATGCACAGATTTGCTTGGATTTTATCCAGATCGAACAGTGAAGCAGGCAGTTTTGCAAGATCCGATCCGATCATTGCTTGTCAAGGAAAACAAATTTGAGCTTGCCTTGTGGATTATTTTTGGGGAGATCCTTAGACTCACCCGCTCGCTCAGTAAACCCGTTCCAGAAACCAGCCAGAGCATGAGTCAGGGATCGTATTGGCCGCACTGCCAAGCCCGTTTGCAAGACGAACTGAAACCGGACGAGTTCAGTATGTGGATTCGGCCGTTGCAGGCCTTGGAAACAGCGCAGGATATCCGCCTGTTGGCCCCGAACCGGTTTGTGCTCGAATGGGTTCGTGATCGGTATCTGCCACGCATCCGAGACTTTTTGACCGAACTGGCCGGCGACCGGGCTCCGACCGTTCTGCTTGGCATCGGCGAGCGCCGCGCGGCGGAAGCGATCAAGCAGATCGCGCCAAGTGTGACCAGTCCGGCTCGGGTGGAAGCGGTCGTGGAGCGTCGACCGGAAGAACCGGGTCCAACGGTCGTGGCTGTACCCAGCCATCGCAGCAATCTGAATCCCAGTTTTGTTTTCGATAATTTTGTCGAGGGCAAATCCAACCAGGTCGCTAAGGCGGCCGCACTACAGGCTGCGCTCAACGCCGGCAAGGCCTACAACCCCTTGTTTATCTATGGTGCAACCGGGTTGGGCAAAACCCACCTGATGCATGCTGTGGGCAACCTTATCGAGCAACAAAAGCCGGGCGCCAAGGTGGTCTATGTCCGCTCGGAGCGCTATGTCCAGGACATGGTCAAGGCGCTGCAGACCAACAGCATCGAGCAGTGGAAGCGCTATTACCGCTCGCTCGACGCCTTGTTGATCGACGATATCCAGTTCTTTGCCGGCAAGGATCGGTCGCAGGAAGAGTTCTTCCATAATTTCAACACCCTGTTCGAGACCAACCGGCAGATCGTCATCACCTGTGATCGCTATCCGAAGGAAGTCGAAGGCCTGGAAGACCGGCTCAAGTCGCGCTTTGGTTGGGGTCTGACCGTGGCAATTGAGCCACCGGACCTGGAAACCCGCGTCGCGATCTTGATGGCCAAAGCCGATAACGCCAACGTAGAGCTGGCGCAGGAAGTGGCGTTTTTCATCGCCAAGCGGATTCGGTCCAATGTCCGCGAGCTGGAAGGGGCGCTGACCAAGGTCATTGCCTATGCCCACTTCACTGGCCGGCAGATTTCGGTCGACATGGTGCGCGAAGCCTTGCGGGATCTCATTGCTGCGCAAGAGAAAATGGTTACTATCGAGAATATCCAGAAAGTGGTGGCGGAGTACTACCGCATCAAACTTTCGGATCTGTTGTCGAAGCGACGGTCTCGCTCTGTGGCACGGCCTCGGCAGGTGGCGATGGCGCTGTCCAAGGAGCTGACCAACCACTCCTTGCCGGAGATCGGCGAAGCGTTCGGCGGCAAGGACCATACGACGGTCTTGCATGCCTGCCGCAAGGTCAAGGAACTGAAGGAAAGTGATCGCAGCATGGAAGAGGACTACGCCAACCTGCTGCGGACGCTGTCCAGTTAAAACCGTTGTTCGTTGGGGCGCAGATCGGCCCTAATGTGTTCCACGTGAAACATAACCACTACATTTTGGGATCCAAGGTCCAACATGAAATTCACGATCGCACGCGAGAACCTGCTGCCGGCCCTGAACATGGTCTGCGGTGCCGTCGAACGCCGCAATAACCTGCCGATTCTGGCCAACGTACTGGTCAGCATAGAGGAGGAGCGACTCAGCCTGACCGGCACCGATCTGGAAGTGGAACTGCGCGCGGAAGTACCGCTGGAGAAGGGGGAGCCGGGCGATATCACGGTGCCGGCGCGCAAGTTTCTCGACATCGTCAAAGCCTTGCCGGACAAACAGCCAGTGACCTTTCAGCTCGGCGATGGCCGCGTGACCGTGCGTTCGGGCAGTAACCGCTTCACGTTGACCACGCTGCCGGCTTCGGAGTTTCCGTCACTGGAGGAGGGCCCGGGCGCGGTGTCGTTTGACCTGCCGCAGGTAGAACTGCGCTCGTTGTTCGAGCGGACCCAGTTTGCCATTGCCCAGGGCGATGTCCGCTACTACATGAACGGACTGTTCCTTGAGCTCAAATCCGGTCGCTTGCGCGCCGTCGCGACCGATGGCCACCGGCTGGCACTGGCCGAGGCCCGCAATCCGGTCGATGCCAGCGGCGATTTCGGCGTCATCGTGCCACGCAAAGGCATCATGGAGCTGCTGCGGCTGCTGGAACCGTCGGATCAGAACGTCAAAGTGACCGTCGGCACCAACCACATCCGTATCCAAACCGACAGCTATCACTTCGTTTCCAAGCTGGTCGATGGCAAGTTTCCGGAGTACGAGAAGGTCATTCCCCGCAGTGGTGACAAGATCATGGTCATTAACCGTGATGTGCTCAAGGAAGCGCTCGGTCGGGCTGCTATCTTGTGCAACGAGAAGTTCCGCGGCGTTCGGTTGAACCTGAAGACCGGTCAACTGACCCTGGTCGCGAACAACCCGGAACAGGAAGAAGCCGAGATTGAAGTCGATGTCGATTACGGCAGCAGCGAGCTGGAGGTTGGTTTCAACGTCAACTACCTCATGGACATCGTCAACGCGGTCAAATGGGACAAACTCCGCTTCATGTTCAGTGATGCCGCGTCGCCGGCGCTGGCCGAGGAGCAGGGCGGTTCCGGCACCCTGTACCTGGTTATGCCGATGCGGCTGTAAGCCACGCCGTTCCTGGCTTGAGCCGGTGGGACTGAATTGCATCCGTGCTGACCGAACTCCGATTCCAGCAGGTCCGTAACCTTGTCGATGGGGCGCTCTTACCGGCGCCCCATCTCAATTGGGTGTTCGGCAGCAACGGCGCCGGCAAGACCTCATTGCTGGAAGCCATCTGCCTGCTTGGTACCGGCCGCTCGTTCCGTACCAGCCAGATCGAACGGGTGATTCAGGACGGCAAGCCGGAGTTGACCCTGTTTGGTTGTTGGCGGGAAGGGCAGGTCGAGCACCGGATTGGTGTCCGGCGTGACCGTCAGGGTGGCTTTGCGCTGCGCATCGACGGCCAGGACGAGCGCAAGCTTTCGACGGTCGCGACGTTGTTGCCGGTGCAGGTGCTGACACCTGACAGCTATGGCCTGCTTGCCGGCAGTCCGCGCGAGCGACGGCGCTTCCTCGATTGGGGCGTGTTCCACGTGGAACATGGTTTCGCGGCTGTCGCTCAGCGCTACGCCCGCCTGCTGCAACAACGCAATGCCCTGCTGAAGGCCAATGCACCTGCCAAAGAGCTGGCGCCATGGACCGAACAACTGTTGGTCGCCGCTGATAGTTTGCATAACTACCGCCTGCGGTACTGGCAATGCCTGGCGCCCGCGGTTGAGGCCGCCGTGAACGGGTTTCTGCCTCAAGCTGGGATTGGCTTTGATTGGTACCGCGGCTGGCCTGAGGGTGAGCTCGCTGCACTGCTTAGCAGTGGTTTGGAGCGGGACCGTCAGGCCGGCGCTACCGGCTATGGTCCGCACAAGGCCGATTTGCGGATACGGGTAGGGCGGGTGTCGGCGGCCGAGAAGCTGTCGCGCGGGCAAAGCAAGCTGGTCGTGCAGGCGCTGCATCTGGCTCAACTGCAGCAGGTGTCGGCGCGCAACCGGCATGGTGGCGTGTTGCTGCTGGACGATATCAGCAGCGAGCTCGACCGCGACCGTCAACAAGCACTGCTGGCTTCGGTGCTGGCCTTGCCGGGCTGGCAAGTGTTTGTCACGGCAACACAAAACGGGCCGGAAGACCTGCTGGCGCGGTATAATGCAGCTACGTTTCACGTGGAACATGGTGTGGTCCAGCTGCTGGATCCGCCCAAGACCACGGCCTGATGGCAAACGCCCCAACGGCGGGCTCGCCGGGGGCAACTCGACTCATTCCGACCGCGGCCGAGACTGGCCGCGGTCCTTGTTTTGCGAGCTGGACAGAAAAGCATGACCACTGAGAACACCGAAAACGGCGGCTACGATTCCTCCAGTATTTCCGTCCTCAAAGGCCTGGACGCGGTCCGCAAGCGCCCCGGCATGTACATCGGCGACACCGATGATGGTACCGGCCTGCACCACATGGTGTTCGAGGTGGTCGACAACTCCATCGATGAAGCACTGGCTGGTTACTGTACTGACATCGTCGTCACCATTCATACCGACAATTCGGTTTCGGTCTCCGACAACGGTCGCGGTATTCCAGTTGATATCCACCCGGAAGAGGGCGTGTCCGCTGCTGAGGTGGTCATGACCGTGCTGCACGCCGGCGGCAAATTCAATCAGAACAGCTACAAGGTCTCCGGCGGCCTGCATGGCGTCGGTGTCTCGGTGGTCAACGCACTATCGGATGATCTGTTCCTGACCATCCGCCGCCAAGGCAAGATCTGGGAGCAGCACTACAAGCTCGGCGTACCACAGGCCCCGATCGCGCCGACCGGCGATGCCAACAGCACGGGCACCACGGTTCGCTTCAAGCCGAGCCCGCAAATTTTCAGTCAGACCGAGATCCACTACGACATTCTGGCCAAGCGTCTGCGCGAACTGTCTTTCCTGAACTCCGGCGTTTCCATTCGTCTGGTCGATGAACGCAGTGGCAAGGAAGATCATTTCTGCTACGAAGGTGGTATCAGGGCCTTCGTCGAGTACCTGAACAAGAACAAGACCCTGGTGCACCCGGCCGTGTTCCATTTCAGCACTGAAGTGCCGGGCAACCCGCCGGTCACGGTCGAAGTGGCGATGCAGTGGAATGACGGTTACCAGGAAAACGTGTTCTGCTTCACCAACAACATCCCGCAGCGCGACGGTGGCACCCACTTGGCCGGCTTCCGCGCCGCGCTGACCCGCGGCCTGAACCAGTACATGGAAAAGGAAGGGATGCTGGCCAAGGCCAAGATCCAGACCAGTGGCGATGACGCCCGCGAAGGCCTGACCGCCGTGGTCTCGGTCAAAGTGCCGGACCCGAAATTCTCCAGCCAGACCAAGGACAAACTGGTCTCGTCGGAAGTGAAGCCGGCAGTCGAAACAGCCATGTTCGCCGCGCTGGAAACCTTCCTGCTCGAACAACCGAACGAAGCCAAGGCCATCTGCAGCAAGATGATCGAAGCCGCCCGTGCCCGCGAAGCCGCGCGCAAGGCCCGTGAAATGACCCGCCGCAAAGGCGCGCTCGACATCGCCGGCCTGCCGGGCAAACTGGCCGATTGCCAGGAACGCGATCCGGCGCTGTCCGAACTCTACATCGTCGAGGGTGATTCGGCGGGTGGTTCGGCAAAACAGGGCCGAAACCGCAAAAATCAGGCGATCTTGCCGCTAAAAGGCAAGATCCTGAACGTTGAAAAGGCCCGCTTCGACAAGATGCTGAGCTCGCAGGAAGTCGGCACGCTGATCACCGCGCTCGGCACCGGCATTGGCCGCGAGGACTACAACCCGGACAAGGCCCGCTACCACAGCATCATTATCATGACCGACGCCGACGTCGACGGTGCCCACATCCGGACCCTGCTGCTGACCTTCTTCTACCGGCAAATGCCGGAGCTGATTGAACGCGGCTACCTGTATATCGCCCAACCGCCGCTCTACAAGGTCAAGAAGGGCAAGCAGGAGCAGTACCTGAAAGATGAGAAGGCGCTGGAAGACTTCCTGACCAACATGGCACTGGAAGACGCGGCCCTGTATGTCCATCCGCAGGCCCCGGCCATCACCGGCGCCGGTCTCGAAACCTTGGTCAAGGATTACCGCGGTGCCCAGGCGGTTGTGGAACGTCTGTCCCGCATTTACCCGGCCGAGGTCATGGAGCACTTCATCGAACTGCCGGCCTTGACCGTCGAACAACTGGCCGAGAAAGCCGCAGTCGACGCCTGGGCCAAACTGCTGAACGAGCGTCTGGAAACTCCGGCCGGCGCCGCGACCCGTTATGAAGTGGTCAGTGCCGAAGACAGCGAACGCCATCTGTACCTGCCAGAGGTGCACATCCGCCACCATGGTGTTGACCAGGTCTACCGCTTCGACAAGGACTTCTTCAGCTCCAATGACTACCGCAAGATCATCACGGTCGGCGACACCATGCGCAACCTGTTGGAAGTGGGCGCTTACATTCAGCGCGGCGAGCGAAAACAGGAAATCACCCGCTTCCGTGACGCGCTGATCTGGCTGATGGAACAATCCAAACGCGGCCTCGGTATCCAGCGCTACAAAGGCCTCGGTGAGATGAACCCGGAACAACTCTGGGAAACCACCATGGACCCCAACGTCCGCCGCATGCTCAAAGTCACCATCGAAGACGCCGTCGCCGCCGACCAGCTGTTCACCACACTGATGGGCGACAACGTGGAACCGAGACGGGAGTTCATTGAGAGCAATGCGCTGGCGGTGGCCAACCTAGACGTTTGAAAAAGGTGTGGGATCTCACAAAAGACGTTCGAATTCTCACAGAAAGTCAGAATAGACGTCCAAACAGAAAAGGCCCGAAAGGGCCTTTTCCATGAATATCACCTCGTTAGCGAAAGATACCTTTGGTGGCGATTTTCTCGTTTTGCAATCGGATCGGCGCCCGCTAGCGCCCAGGAGCGAACGAAGGGATCTAGGCTGCCAAGCCCGAAAAAATGATGCGGGGCAACATGTGGGCACCGGCCTAAGCTCGGTAACGAACGATTCAAAGAAAGAATCGAGGCCAAACTTGGTGTACGAGTGGGCTACGCAGCACGGGGTCGGCCCAAATCTGTGCAAGCAAGTGATAGAAAAGGGCTCTGACCCCTTTTACCCGCGTAACTCATCAACGGTCCGATGACGTTGCCGGTGCTGGCGGAGAACGGCGCGAAGTTGCTGCCGAACTCGTAGCTCAGCACCACGCCGCTGACCACGCCCATGCCGAAACTGAGCGCGAAGATCTTGCTCCAGAACCGGTACAGCGTCAGCAACTCCGGTCGCCGGCTGCGCAGCCAGCGCGCCTCCAGCCAGACCAGGAGCCAGGCAAGGCCTATCGTCAGGGTCGGAAACAGGATGTGATACGACAGCGTAAACGCCATCTGCAGGCGGGAAAGCAGGACTGCGTCCATGAGGGTGGACTCCGCGTCAGGGGGCGGCGAAGCCTTTTGCTTCGCTGCCGGTTGTCCGGCACGTTTTGCCCCGGATCAACGCGGATACCGATTTTACGCCGCTCCGGCTTGCGAAATGGCAAAACCGGCTGCGGCAAATTGTCGCAGGCTAAATAACTGATCCGAAATCCCCTACAGTCTCGCCAGCGCCGGAGAGCTGCCGGGAAAGGGTTGGCAGTTTGCCAGGAAGCAACGAACATCCTCCATCAGTTGCCGAATGCTCGTCCG
>JBKBHF010000009.1:0-96650 GCA_046297695.1 Permianibacter sp.
ACTCTTCCGAATACCGCGCCCGCTTGCTTACCACCTTCTTGCTCATGCCTGCTTCCTTCATGGTTCACCTCTGACCAAGTTACTCTCTTATCGAGGTGTCCACATCTAGGGGGCAAGATCACACCCACGCCATCACCACATAGGACATATCCACCTTGGCCAGCACGAGCAGCAGCACGACCAGCAGGTAAAACAGCACCGGCAGTTCCAACAGGTTCTGGAAGTGATCGGCCAGCGGATTGATGGGTTTGAAGACGTCGGCAGCGCCTTTGCGATCGGCGACGTTCTGCGGGTGGATGCGCTCTTTCTGCAGATAACTCACGCGCAGATAGCCGAGCCGCAGCAGCACGGCAAAGGTGATGAACACCATCACCAGCAGGGGATACAAAATGGCCTGGGTCATGACTTCAATCCTTACTTCAATCTTTCAGAGATGTGCGCAGGTTCGTGTCTGGGGAGATTACGGCTGCTTGTCCTGGCTTTTGTCCACCGGCTTGCGCAGGAAAAGATAGAGCGCCAGCACCAACGGGCCAGCCAGAGCCCCCATCAGGATGTACGGCAGGGGTTCTTTGCCGCGGCGCTTGGCCCACACGGCCATGACAATGGCGCCGATGATACCGAGTACGATGTAGATGCGAATGAGCATGATGTGATTCCAATTGGGCCACGGCAGATGGCAGCGCTGGAAGAAAGAACCAGCTACCGCCCTGCCCTCACGAACCGGACGAGCGCTGGCGCGGCGCCCTGCATTCTACGGCGAAGCCGGAAAAACAAAAGCCGCCCCGTTGCCGGGTGCGGCTTTTTTATCACGAAGGGTATAGAAGCCTGGTCAGGCTTGGCGTTGCTTACGGGTTCAAGTTGATCCAGGTGGCCTTCAACTCGGTGTACTTGTCGAGCGCGTGCAGCGACTTGTCGCGGCCATTGCCCGATTGTTTGTAACCACCGAATGGCGTGGTGATGTCGCCGCCGTCGTAGCAGTTGACCCAGACCGAGCCAGCGCGAATGGCCTTGGCGGTTTTGTGGGCCTTGCTGATGTCGCGGGTCCACAGCGCCGCCGCCAACCCATAATGGGTGTCATTGGCGATGCGCACCGCCTCTTCGGCATCCTTGAAGCTCAGCACCGACAGCACCGGGCCGAAGATCTCCTCGCGAGCGATGGTGTGATGCGGCTCGACGCAGCTGTACACCGTCGACTCGACAAAGTAGCCCCCTGTTTCCTTAAGCGTTTGCTTGCCGCCGAGCAGCAGCTTGCAGCCTTCCTCGTTGGCTTTGTTGATGAAGCCGAGCACGGTTGCCAGTTGTTTGTCATCGACCAGCGCACCGACTTTGGTGGCGGGATCGAGCGGATCGCCCGGTTGCCAGCCTTTGGCTTTTTCCAGCACGCGCTGGACAAATTCATCGGCAATCGATTGCTCGACCAGCAAGCGCGAGCCGGCCGAGCACATTTCGCCCTGGTTGTAGAAAATGCCATAAGCAGCCGCTTCGGCGGCGGCGTCCATGTTCGGACAATCGGCGAAAATGATGTGCGGGCTTTTGCCGCCGCATTCGAGCCAGGCGCGCTTGAGGTTGCTCTGCCCCGCCATCTGCATGATCTGTTTGCCAACGCCGGTGGAGCCGGTGAACGCGATGCAATCGACATCCATGTGCAACGCCAGCGCTCTGCCGACGGTGTGGCCATAGCCCGGCAATACGTTCAGCACGCCGGGCGGCAAGCCGGCTTCGAGCGCGAGTTCAGCCAAACGCAGCGCCGACAGTGGCGATTTTTCCGAGGGTTTCAGGACGACGCTGTTGCCGGCGGCAAGTGCCGGCCCGAGTTTCCAACTGGTCATCAGCAGCGGAAAATTCCACGGCACGATACAGGCGACCACGCCAACCGGTTCCCGCGTGGTCAAACCGATTTCATCTTCCCCGGTTGGCGACACTTCGTCGTAAATCTTGTCGATGGCTTCGCCGAACCAGCGTATGCAGTTGGCCGAACTGCGCACATCGACATTGAGCGAATCGGTGATCGGCTTGCCCATGTCGAGCGTTTCGAGCAGCGCCAGCTCTTCCGCATGCTGCAGCATCAGCTCAGCCCAGCGCACCATAACTTGCTTGCGCTGACGCGGACTCTTACGGCTCCAGACGCCGGCTTCGAACGTGCGCCGCGCCACCTTGACCGCCGCCTCGGCATCGGGCGCATCGCATTCCGCGACCTGGGTCAATTCCCGGCCATTGAGCGGGCTGATGCTGGCAAAGGTCTTGCCGGACAGCGCGGCAGCGAACTTGCCGTCAATCAGGGCTTGGTTACGGAAGGACAGGGTGCGGGCTTTTTCTTGCCACTGCGCTTTGCTCAGGCTGTTGCTCATGATGGCCTTTTCTCGTTTTGTACCGAACGGCATGCAAGCCATGTTCGGGCAGTCTCGGAAAACAGGCGTGAACAGCGTGACCAACAACAGCACACCGGAACGATTTCCGGCTAGTGATTCTCGATGGTGGGAGCGAGCGTGCTCGCGATGTCATCCAACCAAACCATCGCGGGCAAGCCCGCTCCCACAACGATCACAAACAGGAAATCAGAATGACGGCGGCGAGTTGGCCGACACTATCTCACACGGTTCATCACCGACATTGCGGAAGCGGTGCGGGATCTTCGATTCGAAGTAATACGAGTCGCCGGGACCGAGCACGCGAACTTCATTACCCACGGTCAACTCGATCTGCCCCCGCACAATCACGCCGCCTTCTTCGCCTTCATGGGTGAGCATGTCGGCGCCGGTGTCAGTACCCGGTTCATACACTTCCCGCAGGATCGACATCTGACGGCCATGCCGGTCATAACCGACCAGCCGGTACGAGATGCCCTCCTTGCCCAAGTCCGGCAACTCACCGGCCTGGTAAAACGTTTTGTGCTGGTCGGTGACTTCGGCCGTGAAAAACTCGGCCAGCGAGATCGGAATACCGTCCAATACCTTTTTCAGCGAGGCGATGGACGGGCTGACGCGGTTCTGTTCAATCAGTGAAATCAGCCCGTTGGTGACCCCGGCCCGCTTGGCCAAGGCCCGCTGGGACAGATCATGCTTCTGGCGGACCGCCTTCAAACGCTCGCCGATATCCTCGCTCATGCTCTTCACAGCCCTCGTCAGTAACCACTGTTGCATTCCTGCTGTCCAAACCCGGCGGTTTAGCCGTCCGTGTTTAGTAACAACAGCCACTAAGGGACCAGTCAGGGGCGAATATAGCCCAATTCCGGTCTTGTTGTTTAATTTTTTAATCGGGTAAGATGCCGGGCAGCTCGCCTGACCGGATACCTATATATGAGCCTCGACCACGCCGCATTGAACCCGAAGGACCGCGACCAGCTCGACGCCTTCTGGATGCCATTTACCGCCAACCGCCAGTTCAAGTCGGCACCGCGGCTGCTGAAAAGCGCCAAGGGCATGTATTACACCGACGTCGATGGCCGCCAGATCCTGGACGGCACCGCCGGCCTCTGGTGCTGCAACGCCGGCCACGGTCGCGACGCCATTACCAAGGCAGTCCAGCACCAGATCGAGGAGCTGGATTATGCCCCAACCTTCCAGATGGGGCATCCGCTGCCGTTTGAGTTTGCCAACCGGCTGCGGCCGCACCTGCCGGGCGACATGAGCCATGTCTTCTTCACCAACTCGGGCTCCGAATCGGTCGACACCGCGCTGAAAATCGCCCTCGCCTATCACCGCGTCCGTGGTGAAGGCGCGCGTCAGCGCCTCATCGGCCGCGAGAAGGGCTATCACGGTGTCGGCTTCGGCGGCATCTCGGTCGGTGGTCTGGTCAACAACCGGAAATTTTTTGGCTCGCTGCTGAACGGCGTCGATCACCTGCCGCACACGCTGCTGAAAGCGAACAACTTTTCGCGCGGCCTGCCCAAGCACGGCGCCGAACTCGCCGACGAACTCGAACGCATCATTGCGCTGCACGATGCCAGCACCGTTGCCGCGGTCATTGTCGAGCCGATCTCCGGTTCGGCCGGCGTCATTCTGCCGCCCGAGGGTTATCTGAAGCGGCTGCGCGAGATCTGCGACAAGTACGGCATCCTGCTGATTTTCGACGAGGTGATCACCGGCTTTGGTCGCATCGGCCAACCGTTTGCCGCCCAGCGTTTCGGTGTGCAGCCGGACATCATCACCTGCGCCAAGGGCCTGACCAACGGCGCGATCCCGATGGGCGCCGTGCTGGTGCGCAAGCACATCCACGACACCTTCATGAATGGGCCGGAAGGCGCCATCGAACTTTTCCATGGCTACACTTACTCCGGTCACCCGGTTGCCTGCGCTGCCGGTATTGCCGCGATCGACATTTACGAAAAAGAAGGTCTGTTCAACAAGGCCATCGAGCTCGGTCAGTATTGGGAAGATGCCCTGCACAGCCTGCGTGATCTGCCGAACATTGCCGATATCCGCAACTATGGCCTGATCGGCGCCATCGAGCTGGAACCGATCGCCGGCAGCCCCGGCAAGCGCGCCTACAACGCGTTTGTGAATGCCTTCCAGAAAGGTGCGCTGATCCGCGTCACCGGCGACATCATCGCGCTGAGCCCGCCACTGATCATCGAAAAGAAACATATCGATGATCTGTTCGGCATCATCCGGGATGTGTTGAAGCACAATATTTAAAAAGCTCGTCATCCCCGCGTAGGCGGGGATCCAGTTGTCGCTCAACTCTTGGGCATTTCTGGATTCCCGCCTACGCGGGAATGACGAGACAAGAGAACGCACAGGACGTGCGTCGTGAAACCGGGCTGGAGACAGTCGCCAGACTGTTACGGGGCACTCGTGTGGCTCCTGCCCAAGCTCTCCGATGAGAGAAAGCGAGTGTGCCCACATTCGAGGTTGATGACATGAAAACCATTCCGCACTGGCTCAACGGCCAGGATCACGCGTTGACCAGCACTCGCACGTCTCCCGTGTTCAACCCTGCTACCGGCGAACAAACCGGGGAGCTGCTGCTGGCCAGCAAGGCCGATGTGGAAACCGCCATTACTGCCGCAGAAAAAGCCTTTCCGGGCTGGGCGGCAACTCCACCGCTGGTTCGCGCGCGAGTGATGTTCAAATTCAAGGAGTTGATTGAACAGCATGCCGATGAACTGGCCGCGTTGATCACCGCCGAGCACGGCAAAGTGCTGTCCGACGCCAAAGGCGAACTGACCCGCGGTCTTGAAGTGGTCGAGTTTGCCTGCGGCATTCCGCAATTGTTGAAAGGTGAATTCACCGAGAATGTCGGCCGCGACATCGACTCGTGGTCGCTGCGGCAACCGCTCGGCGTCGTCGCCGGTATCACGCCATTCAACTTCCCGACCATGGTGCCGATGTGGATGTTCCCGGTCGCCATCGCCTGCGGCAACACCTTTGTGTTGAAACCTTCCGAGCGTGACCCGTCAGCGCCCCGCCTGCTTGCGCAATTGCTCAAGCAGGCGGGGCTGCCTGATGGCGTTTTCAACATCGTCAACGGTGACAAGGAAGCGGTCGACACATTGCTCACCGACCCGCGCGTTCAGGCGGTGTCGTTTGTCGGCTCGACGCCGATCGCGCAATACATCTACGCCACCGGCACGGCGCACGGCAAACGCGTGCAGGCACTCGGCGGCGCCAAGAACCACATGGTGGTGATGCCGGATGCCGATCTCGATCAGACCGTCAACGCGCTGATGGGCGCTGGCTACGGTTCGGCCGGTGAACGCTGCATGGCGATCTCGGTCGCGGTTGCGGTGGGCGACATCGCCGACAAACTGGTCGCGGCGCTGGCGCCGAAAGTGCGCGCGCTGAAAATCGGTGCCGGCACGATGGTCGATTGCGAAATGGGGCCGCTGGTGACCGCCCAGCACCGCGACAAGGTGCGTGGCTATATCGACAGTGGTGTTGCCGAAGGCGCCACGCTGGTGGTCGATGGCCGCCACCATAAAGTGGCGGGCCATGAGCAAGGGTATTTCCTCGGCGGCTCGCTGTTCGATCACGTCACGCCGCAAATGAAGATTTACCGGGAAGAAATTTTCGGCCCGGTGCTCTGTATCGTCCGGGTCAACACGTTTGATGAAGCGGTCAAACTCATCAATGATCACGAGTACGGCAACGGCACCGCCATCTTCACCCGCGATGGCGATTGTGCCCGCCAGTTCGCCCATGCGATCCAGGTCGGCATGGTCGGCATCAATGTGCCGATCCCGGTGCCGATGGCGTTCCACTCGTTCGGCGGCTGGAAGAAATCGCTGTTCGGCGATCACCACATGCACGGCCCGGAAGGCGTGCGCTTCTACACCCGGATGAAGACCATCACCTCGCGCTGGCCGACCGGCATCCGTGGCGGCGCCGAGTTCGTCATGCCGACCATGAAGTAAACCGCATTACGGCAAATTCGTTTTGTTCAAATGAATTTGCCGACAGTTGCGCTCGTGCCAAGCCAGCTGGCGACGGGAAGCAGCACCGGACAAATCCGGCGCAAACAAAAAGGCCACCTTGCGGTGGCCTTTTGCTGTGAGCGCGGCTGAGTCAGCAGCCCATCACACCGAGAGGATTACTCCTGGCTCGGAGCGGCTTCAGCCGGAGCAGCTTCAGCCGGAGCAGCTTCAGCCGGAGCAGCTTCAGCCGGAGCGGCTTCAGCCGGAGCGGCTTCAGCCGGAGCGGCTTCAGCCGCCGGGGCAGCTTCAACAGCCGGGGCAGCTTCAGCCGCCGGAGCAGCTTCAACAGCCGGGGCAGCTTCAGCAGCCGGAGCAGCTTCTTCAGCCGGTTGGTTGTTGCAAGCAGCCAGAGCAGCAACGGTAGCAGCCAGAGCGAGAATCTTCAGGGAGTTCATGGTTTTTGCCTCGAGTAATTTGGTGCCACAAAGGGAAAGGGTGTAGCGCGCGAAATAGTACTAGTCGGTCAAGCGTAAAAACAACCGGCAACGCAATTATTTTTTACATTTCTGCGCCGCCACCATCGCAATCTGATGAATTCCTGCGAAATCAGCGAGGTATTTCGCCTGCTGCAGCGCCTTGCTGTGCCAAACCGGCCTTCAGGATCGGTTGAGCGCCGACACCACAACCGATCACGGTACGCATCGCCGTCTCGACGGAAATCCCCTCCACGATCTGCACGCGATTCGCCGGCACATGGAACATCAGGCCACTGGTGGGGTTGGGGCCGGTCGGGACAAACACGGTGTAGTAACCGTGTTCATGCTCTGCGGTGACAAACGCAGTAGTCGCCACCTCGTCACCGAACAGGCGCACCAGGGCCACCTTCGAGAACGGACTGGGGCGGTCAGTGCCAACAAACTGGCTCACCGTCTCCTTGACCAGCTTGTAGAACGGCAGATTCTTGAACAGGCCGGCCTCAATCAGCTCCAGCAGATAGCCGCCGATACGGGTCCGAACGACCAGTCCAATAATAAATAAAATCAATAAAATCAATGCGATAACAATAAAGTCTGCCAGCCAGGGGCCCAAGCCTGACCATTCGACGACATAGGCTGTCATCGGCTGAATCATGTCGGTGGTGGCCACATACAGCCAGCGCAGGAACATCAGCACAATCGTGATCGGCAGCATCACTGCGACGCCGACCAGCAGGTTGTTGCGAAGCACCGTCAATTTGGGATTCATCGTAGCCAGGGGAAAGCAACCAGGTTCGGGCGCGCCACTATAGCAAACCCTGCCGCCGCGCTGAGGCCATCCGGCCGGGCAAACAGAAAAGGGGGTGGCCCCTGGACCACCCCCTCTTGCTGTGCGACAGCGCCCATTCCCTCAGGCGTTCAGGCTCCCTGCCCGCTTCCCTGCACGGCATCCTGCCATTTGCTTCCGTTGTGAACGTCCTGTCCACGGGCGCCAGTGTACGAGCCTTCCGCCTTGCCAAACGCCTGCGCTCGCTCCACCCACCTCGGTCAAGCATTCAACAAATGAAAATATCCCTTTTAAATCAGATAGATAGAGCCATTGCTCGGTGATACACTGCGGCGCAAACCGCCAGGTCGGCGCGCAGATCGGGTTAAACGCTCACACACTGCTGCGAAATCGGCGCCCCACCGATCACTGGGCGTGCAGCTGGACCACCGAGTGATACTGATCGGCGAACAGTTGGTAGGTAAACGAAAGGTAAACCGGCATGGTCATCTGAGCCCACCGTTTCGGTGGCCACGAGCCCCCCAAGGCCAGCGCCGGCACCGGACACAATACTGCCGCCGCCGCCAGCGGCAGCTCGCTTTGCTCACGCCAGGCCTGCCAAAGCACCGGCTGGAGAAAGGACGCAACAAACCCAGGTTCAGCGAAACGGAGTATGGCCTCTGAAAGACTCAAGTCAGAGGCCATCACCTGACCGTGCTGGGTGTCAATCAACCAAACACTGTTGTCAGCCCACCATAGCAGGAAGCCGAACGCACTGCTCGCGATCAGTCGGGCGCCGGCCGGTAGATGGCGCTCCCAGCCACCATAATCAGCGCAAAGCTCGCGCTGTGAACACACCGAAACCCAGCCTTCCGCAAACCGGCCAGTGCCTGCCTCATGCTCGAACCGCCGCAGTTCATCATTTGCGACCGCAAATGCTTGCAAGCCAGGCGCCGTCCCGGGCTCAGCTTGGCCAAATCGCGCCACAAACGATTCAAACATGAACGACTCCCGTTAGCGTGGCCGCAAGCGCACACTCATTTGGGTGACCAATCTCGCGACCGCACTCAGCGCATTGACCGCGGTCTGAATGACGCCGACCCGCGCCGGCCACTGCGAGCCGATGTGACTGTTCACGCGGGCATTGGCCGGGATTCCGGTCGGGTCCTCAAAGCCACCGGCGACCTGATCCGCATTGTGCGGCGCAGCGGTACCCGAGATCTGGCCGGTACGGCGTCTGAACGTAGCGCGCATATTGCGCTCGGTGCTTGAGCGACCGTGGGTGACAAAGCGATCCCGGTTTTGATACCACTGCTCCGCCGTCATCGCGTTGATGCCGTTTTCCTGATCCTGCAACTGACGAACATATTCCGGTCGCAGCGCCGGATCGGCTACATCCCATGGTGTCGGCGTCACCGTCGGCAACTGCCGTTGCGCTTGGGTAATGGTGACCGACAACGCACCAATCGAGAACAGCGTATAGCCGGGATCCAGATTCTGGATGGCCTGCAAGCGCCGCGACAGCGCCTGCTTGAGCGGTTCGAGGCGAGCCGCCGGCAAGCGCTGGCGTTGCGCCTGATCGATGCCTTGCGCTTCCGTTTTCGCGCTGGCCAGCTCGGCCAACATCTGCGTTGCAACGCGACTGCTACCGCGCGATTGGAATATCCGGAACATAGCCGTGGCCTGATCGAGTTTGGCAACGATCGGCGGGATGTTCACCGTACCTGCGGCGGAGCCGGGTGCACCGATCGGCAAGCCCAAATCCTGTTCTGCCGTAGGGTTGACAACGACCCGCACCCACCAGCTGCCGCCACGCTGAAACGCATTGATACTCTGCAAACCGTAACGTGTCCGGATGCCGACAAAAATCGGATTCAGCAAGCCCTCAGTGACAGTCCCCGTCAAACGGCGAGCGGCCGCGACGGCGGCTTGCGAAGCCAAACGGACACGGGTGGCCGGGTCTTGCGGTACACCTGCCTGCGCAACAAACCGGCCCAATCGCCGCGCCATCGTGACAATCCAGTTCACCACCCGATCCAACGCCCGATCAATCGGTGCGCGAATACGCCGGACGATATTCATCACGGCATCGGAGACCCGACCCAAACCGCCAATGCGCGCCAGGAAGCTGATCACCAACGTCAGCAATCCAGCCATCGTTTGCTCAACACGATTCGCTGCCGCACCAATGGCGCCGCTGGCAATCGCCGATATCGAGTTGATGAACGAAGCCGCCACCGCAGCGATCTGCCGAATCCGCTCGATAAAGAACATGATGGTGTTGTAAATCGCGATAATGGCCTGGATCACGGCGCCGGCCGGATTCAGACTGGTGACCAGCTTGGTGATGACGCTCTGAACAATCCGGGTGACGACAAAACTCATCACCTGCTCAATCACCATCTCACGTAAATTGCTGATGCCTTCGCGGATCTGGTTCCACGCTGCTGCAGGGCCCTGCGTTACCAAAGTCACCACCAGATCAAAACCGGTCTCCATGGCGCGCACCGGGCCTTCACCGACCACCCGCACCAGTTTCTGGCGGATGTTCTGCCAGGTCAGCCCCAGGACGGACAGCACAAACTTGATGATCTCGCGCAAATCAAATGACTGCGGCACGTAAACTCCGGCGCCCGCCATGGTGCCGGTCAGCCACTGAATCAGGCTGGTGCGCAAATGCTGGCCGATATTGCGGGCAAACTGCTGGAAACCGAGCTTGCCGGCCCGCACCAGGTTGCCGACAAAGCCAATCGGGTTGCGCAAGATCGTCTGGAATGCACCCGCCGCTTTCTTGATGTACGGCATGGCCCCCGGGGCCACCACCGAGAACAAAATTTCCAGCAGGCTGACGACCTTGCTGAACGCCCAGCTGGTGAAGCGGCCGATGAAACCACCGAACACCTTGCCCACTTTGGCGAATGCGTTGGGCAGCAGGACGATATCGGCCAACTCGAGCGAGTTGAAGGCCCGCACAAACAGTGAAGGAATCTCCCGGACAAAGCCCATCAGCTCGCCGAGCGCGCCCTGGAACCAGGCCCAGGCCCGCGCCACGGCATTGCCTTTCTTGATGTTGTTCCAGACTTCTTCCTGACCGATCAGCTTCATGAAGCCGCCAATCAGGGTATCGGCAGTGCGCGGCACCGGATCGCCGGTGATGGGGTCCTGCCCCAACACCGCCTTCAGCAAGTCATAGCCCTGCGTGCCCTCAGCCAGTCGGGCGAGCGGGCGCAGAATGGCATCCTTGATGAACTGGATGATGCCGGTGATAAGGCCTTTGGCGAAGCTGATGATCTGGTCGATGGGTTCGGTGAAAATCCGTTTGGCGCGCTGCCACACGCCACCCAGGTCGAAAATGTCGCGCCAGCTGAGCGAATCGAGAAAATCCGTCACTGCCTGCTTGATTGCCGCACCGGTCATGCCGAGCGAACGAATCTGCTGCTCGACCCAGTTGCCGACTTTGTCGAACACGCCGTGATTGTCGAGTGCCTGGGTCACCAGATTGCCGCCCGGAATAAATTCGACAATTGCCCGCAGGATATTCGCGGCGCTGCGGTCGACCCGGCTCATGTTGATCGGGTTGACCCCGAGCACGATGGTGAACATGCGATAGCCGGGGATGTTGTGGGCTTTGTCGGCAAAGTAGTCGAGTGCATCGCTGATGCCGAGCCGCTGTGCCAGGGTCGGTGCGCGCTGACTGACGGTGGTGTCCTCACTGCGCTGAAACGCGACCTCGCGGCGCGCAATGGCGCCGACCGCGCGCACCGGCACTGGCGCTCTGGCCGGTGTTTTGGCTGGCGGCATGGCCGGCTTCGCTGTCGCCGGCTGTTGACGGGAAGGTGACGATGGGGCCGGTTGTTGCGCGACCGCACCTTGCTGAATGGTGTGGGTCAGTTCATGCGCCAGTAGCTCCCGGCCTTCGCCACTGTCCGGTTGAAACTTGTTGCGGCCAAAGAAAATATGATTGCCGATGGTAAAGGCTTGGGCACTGAGCTGGCGGTTCAGCTTGGCGGCTTTATCGCCGGTGTGCACTTTGACCGCACTGAAATCGGCGCGGAAGCGCGGTTCCATAAAGCGGCGGACGCTGAGCGGCAACTCAGCGCCCGCGGCCATGCTGTTCTGGATTTCCGCGGCCACGTTGCTGGCGACATTCGGCTGGCCATCGGCCTTTGGCATCACGATGGCAACAGAACGGGCAACCGTGCCGGGCGCCATCATCGCAGCCCCGGCCACCGTTTTCTTCACCGGTTCCTTGTCTTTCTCCGGCAGCACCGCCTGTCGCTGCAGTTCTTTTTCGTTCGCCGGTCCCGCCTTTCGCTGCACCCGCGGCGTGCTTGCTGCTGGCGCGCCTTTTTTCTTGTCGTCGTCGTTGTTGGTTGGGGCGCGTTGCAGCACACCGGATTTGTTGCCAGCGGCTGGCTTTTCCTTCTCGACATCACTGGTAGCCAGTGCCGTCACCGGCGCCGGCATCCGCATGACTTGGCGCGCCGTACGGTCTGCTTCCTTTTCTGCGGCGTCTTGCGGCGACGAGACTTTCAGCGCGCTGGCTTGCACGCTCACCGGCGCGGACAGCGCCACCATGCGCGCGACCGGGCTGCGACTCACGGTCGGCGCCCGGCTGGGTTGACTGGTTTTCTGCTTGCTCGTTTGCATGCCAGATTCAACCGGTTGGGCGGGCTACAACGCCCGGCCCTCTTTCAACAGTTCACGCCGTACCCCTTCCTCCAGATCTTCGCGTCGCACCAGGCTTTCGTTGCGACTCAAACTCATCAACAATGCATGCCGCACCACATTCATGATGGTGCCGCCCGACAACTCATAGCGTTCTGCTACACGCGGCAGGTCAACATCGGCTGCCAGCTGCACTTGCGCCGGGAAGGCTTCCTGCCAGAGCCGCAAACGCTCCGGCGGTTTCGGCATCGGAAACGCCACGACCGATTGGAACCGGCGCAAAAAGGCATCATCGATATTGGTCTTGAAGTTGGATGCCAGAATCACCACGCCATGAAATTCCTCAATCCGTTGCAGCAGGAAGCTCACTTCCTGGTTGGCATAACGATCGTGGGCATCGTCCACCTTGGTGCGCTTGCCGAACAGGGCATCGGCCTCATCGAAAAACAAGATCCAGCCACGGTTTTCGGCCAGGTCGAAAACCCGAGCCAGATTCTTCTCGGTCTCGCCGATGTATTTGGAGACAATCAAGCTCAGATCGATCTTGTAAACATCGCAGCCGCAGTGCTTGCCAATCAGGCAGGCCGTCAGCGTCTTGCCGGTTCCCGGCGGGCCATGAAACAAACAGGTAAACCCGGGGCGTAGACGGCTGGCCATGCCCCACTGCTGCAGCAAGGTATCGCTGTATTGCAGCCAATGTTGAATCGCATCGAGTTGCTCGCGGGTCTGTGCCGGCAACACCAGATCCTGCCAATGCAACGTGGTCTCGATACGTCGGGCCGGAAATTCCAGACTGAACCCCAAGGCCTTTGCTTGCCCGGTTGTCAGCTGCTGCAACGCCTCGCGTGACAGCAGTAGCGGTGCGCAATGTGGCGGTTCCCCAACCGGTACCGGTCCGAGCTGCAACAACTCGGCTTTGCGCAATATGCCATCCGGTTCAAACAGCGCCAGCATCGTGAAACGCGCGGCCAGGTCCTCGCCCGCCAACAAAAACAGCGCCGTTTCGACAGTAGGAACAAAACCACCATGACCGCTGGCTTGCATACCGCCGAATTCCGTGAAGCCGCGCTGGGTTGCGTCGTTCTTGCTGAACAAGACATCGAGCAACTGCGGCCGCAGCACGGGCACCAGCGTCAACAGCAACAGCAGGCGCTCCGGTATGGTCAGCGCCCATTCGCGCAGCAGATCCGCGTAACGCGATTGGCTGGCGGCAAGATCCGGCGGCTCGACGCTCAGCAACGGGTCATCCAGTTGTTCGGCGGCAAAGTAGTGGCTCAGCCGCGCCTGCAAAATTTGCGCGAACCACGCCAGCTCGCGCTCCAGGTCGCGGGCGTTGTCGGTGGCGAGCGAACTCACCACGCCGTGTGGATAGCGTCGGTCATCCATGGCAGTTTGATCACTCCAATGCCCCAGGGCAGAAAATCGAGCAGTACGTCAAACGCCTCGCGTTCGATGTGCAGGCGCCAGCCATCGGCTTCGGCACGCAACAAACCCGGCCGTTGCAGAAACGACAAGCGCAAGCCGCTGGCTGAGGTTTGCTTCAGCGCGGCCCAGTGTCCAATCACCGCCGCGAGCAAGGCGTCGGCTTCCTGCCGGTCGGTTTCCGTCAACAGCCCCTCGGCAACCGGCAATGGCGCATCAACCGCCAAGCCAAGCAGTAGCTTGATGGCGCCACATTCATGCTCAGCAATGGTTTCGACACCGGTCGCCAGAAAATGCAGCAATGCCGCCGCTCGCGGCAGTACCCACATCGACAACTGCTTGTCACCGGCTTGCCAAAACTCACAGGTACGGAACAACTGCGGCAGGAACGGATGCAACAGAACCAGCCCGGCATGCAGCACAGCAACTGACGGCGATTCGGAGGCCCCCGTCGCAAGTGGCAGCACCGGCACCGACGCCGCAGCCATGGCAAGCCGTTGCTGAAACGGTTCGCAGAAGTCCTGATGTAACAAAGCGCTGGGAGGCTTCGCGGTCGGCATCGCTGCCGCCGTGGCATTTACTGAAGCGTGACTTGCCATGGACGGTTGCAACAATGGCGGTTGTTGCAACCACTGTTGCAGTGGCGCCAAACGGGCCTGCGCCTGCGACGGAGCAGCCATTTCGCTGCTGGCGGATGGGCGATCAACCCCAAACAGTGACGCCGGCAGTTGCCATTGCCGCTGCCGGTACTGCCACACGCGCAGCACCAACAGGCTCAGCCACTGCAATTGCTGAAAAGCGGTCGCGCCAGTCGGTTCAGTCAGGCAATCCAGCAACCGGGTAAGCTGAGCCTGGTAAGCGGCGTCGGGCGCAAGCTCGGTAAACAGCACCCGCACGTCGGTCTGGCGCGCAGCCGCTGGCAGCGTTTGCAGCCAGCGCCAGATCATCAGCCATTGCGCGGACTCGTCCGCGGCCGACGGCAACTGTTCGCGCAGTAACTGACGCCAGACCGCTGGCGCCACATTCAGCTTTTGTTGCCGGAGCTCGCGGTCGCCGTGAGCATCCTGCCAGTACAGCTGCCCGGTCGACAGGTAATGCTGTGCCGCTCTCCGGCTCCTCTCGCCGGTGCTGACATCAGCGGTTTGCCGTGTCGGCGCGGCGATCTCCAGCTGCCGCCGCTCATCACGCAATGCGTCAGCAAGCGCCTGCGGCAATTGCTCACGCAGCTGGGCCAGCGAGCTGACTTTCAGCTGCAGTTGCAGACGCGGCACATACCAGGCTCGATCCGGTTGGTCGAATGCATCGAATACCGTCGCCATCGCCGCCAGCAATTGCTGCTGGCCCTCTTCACGCAGCGATTGGCGCCAGCGCATCGCCTCGGCCTGATCGCTGGCACGTACTTGCCAGCGTTGGCGTTGAATGCGATGCAGGCTGGCCATACCGATTAGCGCCTGAACTTGCCGAGCATGCCGCCAAGCGCCGGATTGCGGCTACCGACATCCTGCTGCAACTGACCGATGCCGGTATTGAACTTGTCGATGGCGCCTGGCGATTTCAGGGTATTGGCATGGGTTTGCACTTTCAGCAATGCTTGATAGCCGTCGCCACCTTTGTTGATATCGAGATTGCCATCGGCCACATAGCGGGTGGTGTCTTCCAGTTTGTTGGCAAACTCCAGCTCGACTTTTCCGAGCTCCTCTTCCACCTTGGTGCGCTCACGTTCCGGCAGTGACGTATCCAGCAATTGCTCACGGAGCAGATCGATCTGCTTGCGCTGCAACTCGGTTTCCTGCAGCTTGTAGTTGAGATAGGCATCTTTGACCTTGATGTCTTCAATACCGGCGATCTTGTTGCGGTCCAGATTGCCGAACACATCGCCCATGGTGTTGATGGTGTCTTTGAAGACATCGAAATAGCCGGTGTGACGGGTCAGCTTTTCATTCCAGTTCGGCTCGATATCGACCTTGAACCAATCCTTGACCACTTTGCTGCTCGGTGGCAGCAGCTTGATGCCGCCCGTTATCACCCAGTCTGGCCGGATTGGCGGCCGTGGCAATACCGGTTCATCCACTTCATCATCGTCTTCCTCCTCGATGCGATACGGCAGCATGAAGTCGGCGACAACATTCCCGCTGCTGTCGTAGACCAGGACAAACGTGCCGCCACGCAACACCCCAGCGGCATGCTCAAGGCCAGGGTGCAAACGGCTGAACTGGGAGAACAACACGCGGTCCTGGGCTTTCTCGTCTTTTTTGATGATGAGCTGGTCCAGCCAATCGACCCACAGCATGTGGCTGCTGCCGCTGATCAAGCCGTCGAACGGCGTCGTGAATTCGGTTTTCACCACTTTGCCGAGGTCGTACTTGAATTCGCCGGCCACGGTCAGCGTGTCACGCATATCGCTCCTCCACGAGTTATCCTGCTGATAGTTCGTGTAAGGTTGCTGCAATTTGGCTTTCAAGCCGGTGGCACGCTCCTTGAGCACACCCTGTTTCGTTGCCGCGGTGGCCTTCAGCGTGCGGCCCTCATCGCTGTTCGGGTCGTCCACCACAACTCGTTGATCGACGGCGACATCCACTTCCGCTTTGAACTTGTCACCGAAGCTGATGGCATCGTCCAGCTGCAGCGCCAGATCCTGACGCAACAAGTAACTGAACCGGTGCAAATCGGTGTAGCGGAACTTCGGCTTGATGAACAAATCCCGACGCTGGCTGCTGAGCATGACCGCCTGCACGCTGATCGGCAGGTTGCGGCTGCGGATCTGGTTTTCCAGCTGCGGCTGCACGTCCCGTACCGGTCGGCCGAGATGGCCTTCGACACGAAACAGCATGTAGGGACCCAGATGCGCCGCCAACGGATTGGCAGCGGCACCGCGCGCGCCAGCGGCAACGGCGTGGTAACCGTAGTTCATGGCCCAGCGCCCACTGTCGCTGAGCCGATGATTCCACTGCATGAACAGCTCGCGGGCCCTGTCACTGCGGTAGTAGTACGGCACCGCCCGTTGCTCCAGCGCAACGTCATCGTACCGGCTTGGTGTGATGCGCAGTTCGCTGTTGGTCGGAATACTGAAGCTATCGATCAAGGTATCAAGCTTCGTCACCAGGAACAACGCATGTTGCCAATGCGTCCGGCCCTGGCCGATCGCGAGTGAAGGGTAATACCCGGTACGGCGAACACTGCCTGGCTCCCCCGTCTGAACATCACCGAGCAGCAAATGCTTGGCAAATGCCTGAATATCGGGGCAGCACAGACTGCTGTCACCGAACAGCACGTCCAGCAGTTCGTTCCAGGTTTCAGCCACATCTTTCAGAAAATCGTAGTAATACTGGATGCCAAGCGTACGGCTGGCGAATTCAGCGTTCAGTGCATTCAAGCGACTCAGCCAGGCTGGCGTCGGGTCCGAGGGATGACGTGCTTGGACAAAATGACGCGCCGCCGGGTAGAAACCGGCAAAGGCCTCCTGCAAACGCCCGTGCAAGGTGTTGCAGGCACTGCGATAGGCTGCCGCGAGCTGCGCCGTGGTGGTGATACCGGCACCGATCACCGGTCGGTCGATCATCACTTCCGACAGCGCCCGCGCGCTGCCATCGAGCGTACTCAGGCTTTCCTGCAAACGGCTGACGTCACTGCGCCGGACCAGCAACAACTTGCCACGGTGAATGGAATCCTTGCCGAGGTTGTCACAATCGGTGCCGGTGCAGATGTCTTCGTCTTTGACATAGCTTTCCATCAGGAACACGGCCACCATGTTGGTCAGCATGTGACCCGTTTCACCATTGAACTGGCTGAGCGGCAAAGCCTGTGGGTCACTACTGCCAACCCGCAGCAGTTCATAGACCGGCAGCATCGTCTCGTTGTCATAAAATGGCGGATAGACCGGTGCGCTTTCGTCGTAAACCTTGAATTGGTCGAAGCGACTGTCTTCGCCGAGGAACAAGAGGTCACCGTCGGTGCTGACGCCAACACCTTTGCTCACAGCGATGACATTGCCCTGCAGCTGTACGCGCAGGCCGCAGACGATACCGACGCCGAGCAGAAACACCCGGCTCAGCCGATCCTGATCCTCCAGAAACTGACTGACACTGTTCAGTTGCTCGTGCGTCAGCACCTGATCTTTCTCGAACACGCTGTAACCGGTTGCAATCGCTTCCAGGCTGCGTACGAGCTGTAACATGGCGGCGTCTCCTCTGCCTTTTGCTTGGCCGGGCCGCGCCCACGCGCGGCAGCCGGCGCGCACTGTCAATCATCCAGTTCCGGCATGCTGCCCAGCGCCGTACGGCCGAGGATGAATTTGTTCGGCCGGGTGTCCTCGTCGCCACACAGGTGCAGCCGCTCGGTCGGGTAAACATTCTTCAGCTGATACAACTGACTGATGAAGGCGCTCAGTTCGACCTGGCGATTGCCGGTACCGACGCCGGCCTGCCACTCCAGCCAGCCGCGATACCGGCTTTCAAACACCGCCATATCCTCGCGACTGACCCAGCAGATCTTGGCCAGCAAATGCGCCGGCACTTCCTGCCGGATCAGCTGTTCGGCGTAGCGGCGAAAATCCATGTCGGCGAAGCGACCGGCATAGGCCGGCAAGATGATGTGCAGCCGCCAGGAGTACGGATCGCCATCGGCGCAGTCACCGCAATTGGGGTCGACACAAATGGGCAGAAACGGGTCTTCCGGCGGATTGCCTGGCGGCTTGGGCCGCAGCAGGATGTTCTCGATGAGATACATTCCCTCTTCGCTGTAATGCTGTTGCAGATACAGCATCAGCTCGTCAATGGCCGTATTCATCAGCTGTTCGGTTTCGAAGTACTCGATCCGCCGCGCCAGCACTTCGCCAGTGTCATCGATCACATTGAAGTAGTGCTTGCCGTCGACGGATTGTTTGCGCTCGTAGCCAAGTGGCGACTGGGCGAACTCGATGGCGCGCTGCATCTCGGCGCGCGCATCCGCCTGGGTGACGTACTTGGTGCTGCTGCTCAGCACGATCTTCTGGGTCAGCCGGTGCCGCACCCGGAACCGAAACTCATTGTCCGGCGTCTCGTCGAGCTCGGCATAAATGTCATACGGCACTTCGCTCAAGTTGCGCCGCGAGTGATTGCGAATACCGAGCAACCGGGCCAGGCGCTTCTCCAAACCGGAGACATTGTCGGTATTCCAGATTGCCTCAGGCGTATCCAATCGATAGTTGTAGGCCAGCGCCCGATCGGCGCTGATTTCCGGATAGGCCTGCAGAAACGCACACTTGTCCGGCACCAGCAGCTCGGGCGCCAGGGCAAACTGACCGTACATCACGGCGGCATAGTCATGAAACTGCTCGGCAAAGCGGCTGATCAGATGATCGAGAAAACGGTGACGGCGATGGATTTGCTCGGCCGGATCATCGGCGTGCTGTTCAATCAAGGCGACTGGATCGGCTCCGCCATACAGCGCACTGAACGCCGCTGTCGGCTGTACGGCCTGATAGAAATAGCTGCGCAGCACGGTCGCATCCATCGAAAACAGCTCACGCAGCTTGGCCAACTGCATCAGGTAATCGGCCATGACCTGATCAAAGAACAGCAGGTAAGCGCGCAGTTGCTGAACCTGGGCCAATCGCGCCGGACCGGCCTCACTGCCAAGGCCCTCTTCGCCCAGCCCGTACAAGGCCGGAAACTCTTGTTGGAAGCTGCGGTACTCGGCCGGCTGACGGAAGCGGCCGAGCGGAATTGGCAAGTCTTCGTCCGTTACGGTCTCCAGCCGCAGTCGTTCGGCGTCCTGCAGTTGCTGCAAGCGCGTTGCCACCTGTGCCGATGGCGCGGTCATCGGCATATGCCGCTTGTAGCAAACCAGTCGTGAGCCGACGGTATCCAACAGCGCTTTTTTGCCGGCCGTTATCGGCAGCAACCACTTGTTGTCGACCGTTTCCGCCCCAACCACGTTGATCACGACATCGCGTACGGCAATGACTCCGTCGATGTCCATGATGAGGCCGATGACATCGGACAAACGGATCTCGGTCCGGAGCTCGGCCTTGGCCAGCTCATCATCGGGAATGAAGCCACAATGCAAGCGCGGCCCGCAAAAAATTTCCTCGGCCGTGTAGTGGCTGCCGTCTGCTTTCGTGCGCGCCAGCATTTCAGCCAAGCTGTAGTTGTACACCGGTGGCGCCAGATAGTTCTGCACGGCGAACAGTACCGCCGCATGAACCGCCACGACGTCGGCATCCGGCTTCAGATCCAACTCGGCGCACAGCCGGAACGACTCGCTGTCGACGAAGCCAATCTCGACAAAATCCTCAGCCAGCCCACGATTGGCATGCAAGGTGGCGGTGACCTGTTCAAGCAGGGCCGCGCGCTCGGCAATGGTGTTCTGGTCATCCATCGCATCAATCAGCACGTCATACAAGCCATGAACGGACACCGGGCGAATGCCGACCTCACCGTTATCCTGATGTTGCAAGTGACCCTCGATGGTGTTGGCGTAATAAGTCTGCGCATGTGGCCTCAACCATGCGTTCTTGACGCCGGGTAAATCGATCAACAGCTTGCGATAATCGGTGATAGTCAATGGCCGGTTCGGCAGAATCTGGCGGGCGGTGAAGAACTGGCTCGCCATATTGGCCGCATTGTCGGTAGGACTGGCCAGCAGATCGGCCATCGGAAACTGAGTGCGATACGCCAAATCGGTCAGCGCGTAGCTCAGCAGCTCCAGAATCGTGATGCCGGGGTCATGCAGGTTGTAATCGGTCCAGACCCGTCGCGACAACGCCTGGACATACTTGAGGCCGAGTGCATAGAGCCCCGGCTGGTGCAGGCCGACGGCAGCCGGTGGCGCTTTACTGATGGACAGTTGGCTCAGCATCGTCCGCACTCACACCAACTCAACAATGCCGTGACCGGCATCGGAAACCAGAATGCTGTCCGGGGTGTCTGGACTGACGTCGTTGCGATCCGGCAGATTGCTTTGCTGATGCCACGGGCCCTCACTGCTCCAACTGTACAACTTGAACTCCTGCAGATAGTCGACGTAGGGTTCGGCCTCGACCCGGTCAAGCAATACCGATTTGTAAATGCGGCCACCGAACTGGAGCGAGCGGCCGCTGCCAAAGGCCCACGGCGACAGCTCGGCAATCAACATCTGCTCCAGCTGATTGCGATAGAAGTTGAACTCGTAGCCAGCATGGAAGCGCACGGCAAACTCCAGGCGCAGCTTCTGATAGCGCGGATTACGCACCTGGATCTGCACCTGCATTGCACTGTGTTTGGCAAGGAATGCTTGAATCTCGCTGAGGGTATTGGCATCGACTTTCGGCTGCAAGGGATCACGGCCATTGCGCTGCCGCAGATCCGGCACCACGATCACCAGCAAATGGCCCGGGGCGAGGAAATTGTCCGGCTTGGCGTGCGCAATGCATTTCACCCGGTACACATTCGGGAAACGCTCGAGCACCAGACGCTCGTAATCCCAGACCGTTATCGCACGTTGCTTGTGCCGCAGCCGCTCGGCGGCACGCTGATGCAGGGCATCGGCTGACTCAGCGGCGCGGCCACCGAACGAGGCATACGGCTGCACAATCGACTTGATGCCGGCAAGCGGCGTTTTCAATTTGCTGATTTGCTTGGCCGGCAAGGCCTGCAGCAGATGATTGGGATCGTTGCCTTGATCGACAAATGCCACTTCAACCGCATTGCTCGCAATCTGCAGCAACTCCGACACGGCACTGACCTGCTGCGGCACGCTGGCGCGCAACCAGATCCGGTCGGTACTGAGCCAGCTGTTGTGCCGGGTCGCCTCACGTGGAAGCACCAGCTTGACGACACCGCTGGTCAGCAGCCCGTTGCTACTGTCCTGCACCAGCTCACTGTCGGCAAATGGCTTCCAGTAGTTGTCGCAGAGCACCTGCCAACGCACCGGCTGCCGTGGCAATTCCGGATCAGCACTGCCTTCGGCCACTTGCAGCAACAAACTCAGGCTGTCGCCCGCCTCTGCCTCGGCAATGCCGATCAGGCATTCGCCCTGGTCCGGAAACGACGGCAGCAAGCTGACCGATTTCTCGTGGACATACGCCAGCTGTTCGCGCTGGTAGCGATGCTCGCGCCGCACACCGAAGCAACCGACATGGAAAAACTGCACATCCGGATGGGCAAAGCTCGCCAGGCTATTGCTGTTGATCGCCACCGCATCGGTGCTCGCCTGGTATGCCAACTTCAGGTACTGCAGCGTCGGCGAATACGGCTCATTGAGCACATCCTTGTCGCCGGTGGCGTAAGCCTCTTCGATGGTGCGTTTGCGATACTGCGCGTGCAGAAAATCACGCTCCAGCGCCAGCACCAGCGCACCGGGTTGTGGTGCCGGCGGCGTCGCCGTATAGGACTGCAAGGGATTGTTCAGGTAAATGGCGTACTGCAGTTGCTGCTGGCTCCAGACCGCGCCGGCCGTTGCCAGCGCGTAGATCTGATAGCCGGTTGACGGGCTGCTGGTAACCGCTTCGCTACCCGGCTGAAACCGGATATGGGTCTCGGTGCGGCCATCGGCGCCGAACAGGCGCACGCCATCCTGATGCACATGCCAATGACCACCATCGTGGAATGACACGCCACAGGTAAAACTGCCGTTGTCGATCGTGCCGGCGTTGTAGTGCTGGTAATGGCTGGAAAATTGTCCGGGAGCGGCCTTCCATTGCAAGATCAGTTTCAGCTCAGTGAGCTTTTTGCTGAACGCCTCCGGACAACCGATCACGAACCGCGAACCGGTCACGGGCTGCGGACCAAACGGCAAAAAGGCTTTCTTCGGATCAAGTTTGCCGGCATCGCTGTCCAACGCCAATGTGCTGATGGCATCGACCTTGACCTTGAGCTGAACCTGTTGCAAAACCAGCGCCGCACAATCTTCATAACCAAACTGCGCAGTGCCCGGTTTGAGCAAAAGCTGCAATACCGGTGACGTTGCCGAAAACGCGCCGCTGTGCACGGCACTGTCATAATCAACGATGGCCGCTTCCGTGGCCGGTATCGTCACCTGGACCCGCAACACCGCGCCGCTGACGATACTGGCGGTGTACGGCATCGGTCCCAACCAGCGCTTGTCCGCCGTCAGGTACAGCTCAAATGCCGCTGATAGCACCGCACTGCTCGGTGCTGGCTGCGCCATACCGGACAGCGTCAGCAACAGTTCAATCTGGCGCTCGCCTTCGGCCAAACGCAGCACCGGTGACGCAATGGCGAAACCGATCCGGGCGGGTGGCAAATTGACATGGCCAAAGGCCGGCCACTTCGGCTCCGCCTCCGGCAATGCCGCGCCAAAACCATCAGCCGAGTTGGCAATGGCCGCGAAGCGAATGCTGCCGCGCAGGGTATCGTCACGATAGACACTGTGCAGCGCCACAACCTGACTGCAATTGATCACGGTATCGGTCAATGCCCGGTACAAACGCTCAACACCAATGGCGTCTTTGCCGGCCGAAAACACCGCATTACGGTCGACCATCATGGGGGCCGTGTTTTTCTTCAGCTCGAGCAGCAGATGGGCATGGTCAGGCTGTGCTGGTTTGACAGCAAAGCGCAGCACGTCCCGGTAGTAGAACGCAAGATGACGGGCCGTGGTCTCGTTCAGTAAGGCCTGCGGTTGCTGGTAAAGCTTCAGAAAGCTCAGCAGCAGGCCAAGGTGAGGCGGTGCATCACCATGATCGCCATCCAGCCAGCGCTGGATGCTGGCCAGATCGTGGGCAAAAAAATTCTGCCACGTACCTGCGGCTACCTGCGGATCATCCTGAAAGAAACGAATATGTGGCGCGAGACGTTGCAGGAAACGATACAGGTCTGCCGGGCTGCGCTCATCAGCCACGACAAACTGCGCCGCCAACTCCGGCGGCAGCCGTTCATTCTGGCTCTGGCCGGCAGCGAAAATTTGCCGGTCGATCAAATCTTGCTCAGCCATGACGTAGTCGTTGTCCTTTTTCTGGTCCTGATAACCTGGTCCTGTTTGCCAGTCTGTTGGTGCCGATACGACACCCCATCCTTGCGGCCAACGACACAATGGCTCGCCCGATCTAACGCTGCTGCCTCAGCTATTGCTCAATCTATTGCCCTGCCAATCGCCAAGCGTCTCGCCAAATACTCCGCCCTGCCGCTGCTCATTGGCCAGCAGATCTGCCGACTGCATCGGCTCACACTGTCGGCGGCACCGGCAATTTCACCTCGCTGCCATCACTGATGAAAAACGGATACACCAGGTTGTAACGCGAATTGGTCGCTCGCACCCGGTACTCAAGCAGAATGCTGATCCGACCGTCATATTGCCGGCTGGTATCCAACGCCAGGTTCTCCACGGCGATCCGCGACTCGTATACCAGGATGTTGGTCCGGATGTTGTCCTTGACGAAGGTCGTCATCGTCGTGCTCATGGGTTCAAACAGCAGCTCGCGCAGATTCAGCCCGTACTTCGGATTCAGAAAGCGTTCGCCGCGCAGGGTGCCAAACAGAATCTGCAGGCTGGCGGCGATGTCTTCTTCATCGGCCGTCATCACTACGCTGCCGCTGGCCTGATCAAAGCGCGGCGGAAAACTCCAGCCGGTGCCGAGAAAGGATTGGTATTGTTGTTCGGTAGGCGCAGCCATTGCCCCCCCTTAGCCAATGATCACAGTCGGTGCGCCAACGATCGCCATCGCACCACAAATACAGGTATCGGTGGTGCGTAGCGCTGGCTTGCCACCGATCAACACCGTTGCACTGCCCGCCGGAAACGGACTGACCGTCGGTTGATGGGCATTGGGCGGCAACGAACACACATGCATGTCACCGAGCACCGCCGCCGGCATACCGCCGATCAATACCGTCGGCATGCCCGGACCAATCACGGTGCCACCATGTGTGGTGACATCCCCTACGCGAACGGCTGCTGGCATACCCGCCCTCTCCTGCGCTATCCATCCGGTGTGGCGGGAAGCACACACCGCACGCACCACACCGGCGATTACCGGTCACGCCTTTGCGACAAAACCGATTTCAGTTCAATTGCAGAATGCCGCCCTTGATCGTTGTGGTTGCAGCGCTCGACAATTCGGCACTGACCGCGCCTTCCAGTTTCAACTCGGTACCGCCTTTGGCGGAAAAGCCGGTGCCCGACTCAAATTTGCACTCGGTCGCCGCTTTCAGCTCAATCGCCTTGATGCTTTCAATCCTGATGCCATCCTGGCTGAGCTCAATCTTGTTGCCATGCTGATCGATCAGGCTGACCTTTCGCTTGTCTTCATCCAATGCCAGAACATTGCCGGCGGGCGTTTCCAGTTGAAGCACCTTTTTCTCGTCGTTGAATGACAGCACCAGCTTCTCCCGGCTTTGAAAGCGCTTCTCCGGGTTGGCATCGCTGCCCTCAAGCGGTGCTGGATGGGCGCTGCTGTGCAGCATGCCAAGCAGAATGGCTTGGCGCGGGTCTTCCTCGAGAAAACCCAGCACCACTTCATCGCCGATTTCCGGTCGGAAGAAAAAACCGCGCTCATTGCCCGCGTCGAGGTTGGCCACGCGCGCCCAGATACCGTCCTGATCGGTATCGACCAGCGGCAGCCGAACCCTGACCCTATGCTCACCTTCCGGATCTTCATTGCTGACGACGACGCCAATCTGCAGCCCCTTGGCCGCCGGCAACAGCGCCGCCGCCGGGGTGGCCGACACGGCCTTCTGTTCGGCAAAGCTGTGCTGCAAATTGCCGAACTGGACATGCGTTTTCCAGCCCTGAACCAGATCAAAATCATGACGAACGCCAGTCACAAAGACGTCGCCATTAAAGCGATCACCGACGCCGGCCAGCGTCACCACCTGGCCCGGCTTGACCGTGCCAATGCCTTGGCACTTGATGCGACCGCTGACTTTGCTGATCCGCGCTTTCTGCCATTGCGCATTGGCCCAGTGCTGCGCCTCGTCTTCGCTCAGCGCAGTGTGTTGCAGCTGGCATGCCTCCAGGCCTGCCACCGCAGCCAGATCATCGTGGCGGTAGTTACCGGGACCATCGACGGCAGGCGCTTCGGCTTCGCATTCAAGCAAAGCCTGCTGGGCAGGGTCCCAGCTCTGGCTCTTCACCGCGGCGTACTGCAAACGACTGTCGATCTCGCCATCAAATTCGAGCACGGTCGCGCCGAACTGCAGTGTGCACACCGGTTGCCCAGCCAACGCAGGCGCCAATACTTTCACGCTATCGCCTTCGGTCAGCACCAGCTTGCCGTTGGCCTCGGCTCGGGTCAGCAGAAAATCCCAGTCGGTTGCGCGGTATTGCACCAACTGCTCATGACTGACCGCGGTGGCCTCGACATCGGCGTTGATGCCGGCGGCCGACAGGCGTTCGCTGATCACATCACTGTCCTTCTGATCAAAATAACAGGCATTGCGCCGACCAACCGTCAGCTTGCTGGCTTTGTGCCGACATTCGATCACCAGTTGCGGCGGACTTTGTTCACGCACCTTCAGCGACTGCTGCACCACAATGCCCTTGAAAATCGACGCCTGGTCGCCGCTGGAACCCGCCAGCACCTCGACTTCTGCACCCGGCACAAACAAGGCGGTGTTGCTGAGCGGAAAATCACTGCTGCTGGCGGCACCATCCTGATATACCAGCCTTGCAGCACTGATGGTATTGACCGCACTGCGCACCGACACCGCCAGCAACTGGTGTTCGCGCGCCACCGCCTCACCCGCGACCTTGATGGTGAATTCGCGGTGTTCGGCGGCAACAGGCAAAGTGCGTGCTTCACTCATCGTACGGCCCCGCCCCGGTCACAGCGATTTCTGCAGCGGCGGAAAAAAGATCCGGCTGCCCGCTTTCAGTTCGCGAAAGTGATCCAGGCCGTTGGCTTCGGCAACTTGCCGAAACAAGCTCGGATCGCCATAAATCTGGTAACAGAGCGACGGCAGGTTGTCGCCGGCCTTGACCTGACGCACATGGGTCAAATCCGGTGACGAGTCCTGCGCCAGTGCGACCCGGGTCTGATCATCAACACTGTCGGTGAAACTCGCCGTAATCACCGCCCGCAGCGGCACGCCATTAGGCCTGAACATTTTGTAGGCGATCGACGCACTCTTCAGAATGCAGCGCTTGACCTGCAGCGTGCCCCACACCACTTTCAGGTAATTGGGGCGGTGGATGTTGCCGTTGTAGCCGGTCACGGTCTGGAACTTGTCGACCTCGGTCTGGACATCAACCACGACGCCATTGGCACCGGTGCCGTCGATGAAGAACGTCAGCGACATATCGCCCGGTTTGACTTTCTTGAACTCCATTCGGCTATTGGTGGTACCCGAGCCCTGACCGGCGTCGTACTCCATCTCATACGCCAGGGTGATCTCGTTCGGGTTCACATAGGCCGTGAACTCGCCCACCTCGCTGCCGCTGCAATCGGGCTGTTCGTAAGCCTTGATCCGGATTTTCTCCAGCTCACCGCGTTCTGACATGATTCAGCGCTCTTGTCGTTGTTCGAGAATTTCCAGCACCCGTTCAACACATTCGGCAATCACGGCCTGCTTGTCCTGGGTCGCATCCGGCGTACTGGCGGCACCGCCGGCGGCCTGATTGCTGACTTCAACCGAGATCACCACTTCATCAACAATGATCGGCATCGCTTACCTCCCGCCCTACCCCGCCTGGCGCCCTCGCCACATCAACTGCGGATCTGGCTGAAATACTGGTAATAAAACTGCAGACTCTCGACCACGATGCTGTTGTTGCTGGCACTGAGATCGCTGACTGACCATTTGGTTGGATAGGCCTTGACCACATTCCAGGTCAGCAGCGGCTCATGCTGCTCATTCAACAGCTTGATGGTCATGTCGCGCGGCTCGAGCACATCTTTTTCCAGATTGTTTCGGATCCAGTCCCACAGATCCGACTTCAGCAGCAAGCCGCGTTTCAACACCAGTTCCGGGTACTTGGCCCGTGTCGGGTACTTCTGCAAAAAGCGGTTCTCACCGCCCTCGGCAATCTCCTCGGTTGCCAACTCCACCGCCAAGCCACTGACCTCCGAAAACCGGATGTCATTGCTGTCGGTTGGCAAACCGGACACTTCCACCTTGAAGTGGAAGCCAACCGGCGGGTAGTAACTCGCCATCGCTTACTCGTTCTGCAGTTCGAGACCTTCGTGCGCCAGCTCCACCGACTCGATTGCCACTTCATTGGCGGAAGCCTTCAGCGCCGGGCCTTCGACCTTGACCGGGAAGGCATTCATCACTTTCCAGACCATGACCGGCTGATGCTCTTCGTTCAGCAGGCTGATCACGAGATTGCGCCGTTCGACGGTATTGAGCTTGACGGTGCTGAGCCATTTGAAGAAATCGTTGTCGCCTTTGATGATGCCGCGCTTCAACGTGACATTGCTGAACTTGCGCAGGCCCGGCATCTTGATCGACGAATACTCTGGAAACGACCCGTCACGGTATTCGATGGCCTGGTTTTCCTGGGTCAGACCGGTCACTTCAGAAAAACCGACCCGTTTGCCACCCCACTCAACAGTGAAATGGAATGTCGGCAGCGGATAGGGAGTAGGCATGATGCAAAACCTCCTGAATCAATGAATGGAAGACTCGTGTTCCGTCAGCACCGCAACCATCAGGACGTCTGCAGTTTGTGCGAGAATTTCAGGATGATGAATTCGGCCGGTCGCACCACCGCCATGCCAATCTCGACATTCATCCGACCTTCGAGAATGTCCTGGGCATTCATCGTGACGCCAAGGCCACACTTGACGAAGAACGCGTCTTTCGGGGTTGCCCCGGCCAAGGCGCCCTCACGCCATTTGTCGATCAGGTAGTTTTCGATCATGCCGCGGACCTTGACCCAGGTATTCGAATCGTTGTTCTCGAATACCGCCCAATAGGTCGATTTCTTGATCGACTCTTCCACCATGTTGAAGAAGCGCCGAACCGACACATAGCGCCACTCATTGTCATTGCCGGCCAGGGTGCGGGCGCCCCATACCAAGGTTCCCTTGCCCGCGAACGCGCGGACGGCATTGATCGATTTGCCGGTGGTGGCATCGACGTTCAGATCATCCTGTTTCAGGTTGTCGAGCCGGACCACAGGCTCAATGACGTCAGCCAAACTGACATTGGCCGGCGCTTTCCAGACGCCGCGATTGGCATCGGTCGCCGCATAGACGCCCGCCACCGCGCCGCTCGGCGGTAACACGATGAAGTGTTCCTTCAGCGCCGTTTTGACGAAGTTGTACAAGGCCGTGTTGGTGGTTTTGAACGACTGCAGTTCAGCCGGTGCATTGGCCCCTACCGTGACATCGACGTTGGCCTCAGCCGCGTTGATGTAATGGTTCAAGGTCGATTTGATGAACGGATAGTAGGCTGCGCCATACTTGAGGTAGTTGTTGCCAAAATAACCGCGGTTGGCCAACAAGCCGGCACTGTCCAGGGCAATGCCACCATCACGGATGTCGAAGATGCAGAACCGATCGCGCAGCTTGTCGCACTGCCCCAGCATGGCCTGCACCAGAGTCGTGTAATCGGCGGTGCCGAGCTTGACCGCTTCGGGAATGACCAGCAGGGTCGGCTCGTCTTCCAGCGCCACCACATCGAGCCCGTCCTGCAAACCGAAACCGGTAGCCGGCGCGGTTGTGCCGTCGCCGGTCAAATCGACCACCGCCGGGGATTGGTAGTAACCAACCGAAACGATGTAGCACTGGCTGCCACCGTTATCGAAGTACAGCTTGACGCTGTAATACAGCAGATACGACAGACTGGGCACGGTCACGCTGTTGACGCTGTAGGCGCCGGCCCCCAGATCGGTCACGCTGATCGCCAGGTCCTCTTCGTTCGGCAAGCCGAACAGCGCTTCGTATTCCTTCAGCGAGTAGATCTTGGTCGGTTTCAAATGCAGATCGTTGGCGGTATTGCGCGCCGCCTTCTGGGTATAACCGATGAAAGCCGGAATGGCCGTCCCCACCTCCGCCACCGACGGCGGGAATACCGGGATCTCTTCGACATAGACGTTCGGTGTTTTATAGGTGGCCATTGCTCGGCTCCTTGGGCTTGTTGAAACCAAACTGCTGATGACGCGACTCGACGCCGCGCGTGTTACGTTTCTCCTACAACAGGTCTCGGCAAACTCATCCCGGCTTGCCAACCAACACGATCTGCTCGGCCTTGGCGCTGTCCGAACCGGGTTGCGGCAAGTGCTCGATCAGAATGTCGCCGTTGTGCCGCAGCTGCAGCTTGCGTCGTGGCTTCGCCTGCCGGCTGATCGCCGCCAGTGATCGAAACAGCACCACGCGCTCACCCTGCCGCGCCAGCAACGCAACCGGAATTTCTTCGGCACCAAAGCTGCCGGAAGCAATCCGCTGGAACGGGATCTCGCTGCGACCATCCTCGACAAACCCGTGATCACTGACACTGAGCTGGGCAAACTCCGCATCACTGTAATTGCGCACAACCAGATAAAAACGCAGCGCCTGTTGCTTGGCCGCGAACTGCAGCGTCAGCACCGGTGCCGTTTCGTAGAACGCGACCTCGAGCCTGAGCTCCAGCACAGCCGCCACGGCCTGCTGACTTAACTCCGCATCGACGTACACCGCAGTCTGGGTGACGACGTCGCCGGAGTAATGCTCTTCAATCCAATACTCACCGGCCGGCAGTTCACGTAGATCAAAAGCGAACGATGGCCGATTGTCATCGGGCGTAATGGTCGTGCTGTGCAGAAGCTCGGCCGCGGGCCGCCGCAACTGCAGCGTCACCGGCCGTTGCGGCTGGCTGATGACATGCCGGTACAGCCCGGCGCACAGTGGCATACGCACCGGCGCGGCCAAGGCATCGGGCGTTGCGCTGTTGCGATAGACCGGCACCTCGCCGGCAAGCGCCAGACTCTCACTGGTGAAATTGTCGAAATAGGGGTTCAGCAGCTGCAGCCCGATCCGAAGCGTCTGGTCAGCCAGCAACGCCAGCGGTTCGCCGTCGTTATCCTGCTCATAAAGCAGATGCCAGCGATGGTCGCGCTGCTTGAGCAGCAAGCGGCCGCGCTGCAGCAAGCGTTGGCTGTCGGCTGGCAGCACCACGGCAAAATCCGGGCAACTGCCGTTGTAAAACTCGTGCTGGATCGCGAGCTGCAACAGTGTGGCGAACCGGGTACTCATGGCTGCCGAAACGCCAGATCGATTTCAGTCAATGGCGGCAGGATGGCCGCCGTTTCGGCATCTTGCAGCAGCACCATACGTGCCCGGTACAGCACGGATGGCAGCTGTTTGCCGCCGAGAAAAGCCCAGATCTGATTCAGCTGCTCGTAGTTGGGTGATTGCAATTCCAGGGTCAGCTTTTCGATACGCGGGTCCAGCCCCGGATACTGCTCCGGGGTAAACAACAGGCGGCTTTGAAAGAAGGTCAGCACATGCGAAAGCTGCCGCAAGGCCTGATCGTATTGCTTGAACCGGGCGAGAAACAGCAGGTGCAGATTGAGCCGCAGCGGCGGCTGCAGCAGGATGTTCTGGCCGTTCAGATAGGTGGATTCCGGCAGCTGCGAGCGCAGGATGCGCTCTTCTTCGATATTGATCAGCGACAGCCCGAGCACATCTTCTTTGACCGCCCATTTGCCCGTGTCATCAACCGGCTGGCACATCTCGACCGCACCGAAATCACTACCGGTCCGAACCAGCAGGTAGGCATTCAGCTGCTGCTGCAAAAATTTCAGCGTGACATCCAGCATCCCTGCTGCATCCTCATGTCCTTGGTCCGCACATGCTTTCTCGCTGCCATCGTGCAACGTCCGGCGCGGTTAATCCCTTCCGCACGCGGCGCGCAAAATCTGCAGACAAAAGCTCTCCGCATCACCATCCAATACGGAGGTGAAGGCGACAAACTCCATCGACAAAAACGCCCGCACCGCCTCTGCTACTGAGGCAGCGAACAACATTGGGAGGGAACAGCAAACAAGGGATGAGGCAGCGCGCCGGCACATCTATCGCATCCCTGACAACTGACGGCGCACAACAGGACGTTGTTATTGAAGATCAGCGGGCCATGTTCGTCAAGCCGATTTGGGCAACGCGATAAAGAAAAGGATCACAGTTCTGATAGCGTTTGCCCTGCTTGTCATTGATCAACCGAACCGTTGTTGCCATGTGATAGTCATAACAATGGGCAGGCTTGCCTTGCCGCCGATCAGGCGTAAACGCTCGCGATATCGTGAATTGCGATGCGCTACTGCAGCGCAACATCCGGACGCCAGATCCGGACACAGGTTCCGGACACAAGAACCCGCAGGCGCATTATCCGGGCACAACAGCCGAAGCAGCGACTATCTTTTTCTTTCGGGCGACACGACCCGTCACCACCTGTATCAACATGACTGAGTGGCATTGGCTATCGAATCCAGATGTGAAATCAATTGGCCAACACGGAGACCGACCAATAGGCTTGGCCCATCGCGATACAGACCAGCAAGGAGACAACATGAGCAACGAAGCAAAATGCCCTTTTGCGGCCGTGCACGGCGCCCGCACCACCGTTGCCGCGCAATCGAATCAGGATTGGTGGCCGCAGCGACTCAATCTGAAGATACTGCACCAGCACTCCGACAAATCTGACCCGATGGGTGGCAAGTTCAATTACGCCGCAGAGTTCAAGAAGCTCGATCTCGCCGCGGTAAAAAAGGACCTGCATGCCCTGATGACGAGCTCGCAGGACTGGTGGCCGGCCGACTGGGGTCATTACGGTGGTTTGTTCATCCGCATGGCCTGGCACAGCGCCGGCACCTATCGCATTGCCGATGGTCGTGGTGGTGGCGGCACCGGCAACCAGCGCTTTGCTCCCATCAACAGCTGGCCGGACAACGGCAACCTCGACAAGGCCCGGCGCCTGCTGTGGCCAATCAAGAAAAAATACGGCAAGCGTCTGTCCTGGGCCGATTTGATGATTCTGGCCGGCAACGTCGCGCTCGAATCGATGGGCTTCAAGACCTTCGGTTTCGGCGGTGGCCGGGAAGACATTTGGGAACCGGAAGACGACATCTACTGGGGCGCCGAATCCGAATGGCTCGGTGACAAACGCTACAGCGGCAACCGCCAATTGGAAAATCCCTTGGCGGCGGTGCAAATGGGCCTGATCTACGTGAACCCGGAAGGTCCAAACGGCAACCCGGATCCGGTGGCATCCGGCCGCGATGTCCGCGAAACCTTTGCCCGAATGGCGATGAATGATGAAGAAACCGTCGCGCTGATCGCCGGCGGCCATACCTTCGGCAAAGCGCACGGCGCCGGTGATCCGAAACTGGTAGGCCCGGAACCGGAAGCTGCCCCGCTCGAAGCGATGGGGCTCGGCTGGCTCAATCAATTCGGCAGTGGCAAGGGCGTGCACACCACCACCAGCGGTATCGAAGGCGCGTGGAAACCGAATCCGACCAAATGGGACAACGGCTATTTCGCCATGCTGTTCGGCTACGAGTGGGAACTGATCAAGAGCCCGGCCGGCGCACATCAATGGGTGGCAAAAAACTGCAAACCGGAACACCTGATCCCGGACGCGCATGATCCGAGCAAGAAGCATCCACCGATGATGACAACTGCCGATCTGTCGCTGCGCTTCGATCCGGCTTACGAAAAAATCTCGCGCCGGTTCCACCAGGACCCGCAAGCCTTTGCCGATGCCTTTGCCCGTGCCTGGTTCAAACTCACCCATCGCGACATGGGGCCGCGCTCACGCTACCTGGGTCCGGAAGTGCCGGCCGAAGAACTGATCTGGCAAGACCCGGTGCCGGCCGTGGATCACGAATTGGTCAACGCGGAGGACATCGCCGCACTGAAGGCGAAAGTACTGGCATCCGGCCTGAACCCGACGCAACTGATCGCGACCGCGTGGGCCTCGGCCTCGACTTTCCGTGGTTCCGACAAGCGCGGCGGCGCCAATGGTGCCCGCATCCGCCTGGCACCGCAAAAAGACTGGCCGGTGAACCAGCCGGCAGAACTGGCAAAAGTGTTGCAGCAACTGGAGCAGATCAAGGAAGCGTTCAACAGCAGCCAGTCGGGCAAGAAAAAGATCTCGCTGGCGGATCTGATCGTGCTGGCTGGTGCGGCCGCCGTGGAAGACGCCGCGCGCAAAGCCGGCATCACGGTCACGGTGCCGTTTTCGCCGGGCCGTACTGATGCCACGCAAGCGCAAACCGATGTCGAATCGTTTGCCGTGCTGGAGCCGGTGGCTGACGGTTTCCGCAATTACCAGCGCGACGACAACAAGGCGCCGGCGGAACAACTGCTGCTCGACAAGGCACAACTGCTGACGCTGACGGCGCCGGAAATGACAGTACTGATCGGTGGTCTGCGCGCGCTCCATGTCACGGTCGGAGCCAGCAAGCACGGCATCCTGACTCACACGCCGGGCGTGCTGAGCAATGACTTCTTCGTCAACCTGCTCGACATGGCAACCGAGTGGAAGCCGTCGGCAACGGCTGGCATTTATGACGGACGCGACCGCGCCAGCGGCCAGCTGAAATGGACCGGCACCCGTGCCGATCTGGTGTTCGGCTCGAACTCGGAACTGCGGGCACTGGCCGAGGTGTATGCCAGCGACGATGCCAAGGAAAAGTTTGTCCATGACTTCGTCGCGGCATGGCACAAGGTGATGAATCTGGATCGCTTCGATCTGGCTCGCTGAATGAGCTGGCCAGCCCAAACTGTCAACAACAGCAGCAAGCCGTGGCGATCGGCCACGACACCGAAAAGCGACCCCAGAGCGGGGTCGCTTTTTGTTGCTTACAGCGCCAGCCGAATGACGACTGCGCCCATCACCTCGCCTTTCTTGAAATCCTTGCGTGGCGAGTCCTTGTGCTCGTTGTGGCACTGGACACAGGCCTCGGCAACCGCCTTGTCCGGATAGACCGCGGTGAAATAGCGTTTCCCGCCCAGTTCTTCTTCAGTGTAGTAAGGCTGCGAGGGGTTCTGAATCAAAGCCTGCATGCCGTTGCGTTCACCGTCGGTGCGCGGCAGGTTCTTCTTGTTGATCGCCCATTCCGAGATCAGAGCATAAGACATGCCGAGATCTTTCTCGTTGACCAATTCGGCGCCCATCCGGAACATCTGCGCCGGCAGCACCAGCGCCTTGTCTTCACGCCAGTGCTCACTGGCCTTGATCACTTTCTCATCCAGCGTCAGACGGTTGACCACTTGCTGCGTGTACACCGTCCGGTCGGCTTCCAGAATCGTGTGTATGGTATCGGTCATTCGCTGCGGGCTGATCCCCTGCGGCTCCGGCGGCTTGCCGCAACCAGCGAGCAGTATCACCAACAACGACCATCCCCATTTGCTTTTCATGTTTGCTCCTTCGTCATGCCGGTTATCAACACGCGCCGCGATCAGCGCCCTACTGCTGCCTTTGTTCCGCTGCTGGCGTGATGGCCGGTGCAGCGTTTCGCCCGGCCTGCTGACGCAGCCACTCCATGCTGTCATGCCGGCCGGATGCCCGGCCGGTGAAATTGCGTTCAATCAGGGCCCGATCTGCCAACGCCGACAACGCAAATTCAAGGCCGTGGCAACGCATGCAAACCTGCTTCAACATTTTGTCGTTCGGTCGCAAGTTGGCGCTCTGGTTGTGCTGCACCCATTGCGAGGAATTATCCGGATGTGGTTCGCGTGGCATGTGACAGCCGGCGCAACTGACACCGGTAGCGGGATCCTGCTGCCAGCGCTGACCATGCGCCGACTGTTGCCAATTATTGCTGTGTTCATCGGCATGGCAGCCGAGACAGCTCTCCGCCGCTGCCGTTACCGTGTCATACCGGTGTGGCGCATGACAGCTGTTGCAGGTCAGGGCGCTGTCAGCGGCATCGGCATGCATCGGCAGTTTCGCTTCGGCCACCGTCATGGGCGCCAAACCGGCGGCAAGCCGCATGCCGTGATGCCCCTTCTGCAGCGCCTGCCATTCATCCTCGTGGCAGTCAGCACATACCGTCATCGGCACGTCGTCCGGATTGTCGCTGCGGTGACAATCGCTGCAGTTCGCATGGCCTTTGGCATGTGCCGATTGCGTCCAGGCCTGTTCGGCGTTTTCAATCGCCGGCAGATCGTCGGGCTGCGACCACAGCGACGACCAGTCCGCAGTCAATGCCGGTGCGATGGCGACATGACGTGGTCGCTTTTGCGGGTGTTCGAGCAGCGCCGGCTCATGCAGGTGCGCGCTAAGGAATGCCTCGTACAGCGTGCTGTTGTCGTGATAGTTGTGGCAACCGGAGTTGGTGCAGCTGTCACCGGCAACCGCTTGGTGACTGGGCCGCATGCTGGCGATATCGCCATGACAGGCCATGCAGAAATCTTTCGGCTGGGTGACCTGCATGGCCAGCGTCTGCTCGGGCACATGCTCGCGATGGCAACTGAGGCAACGCGAGGCATCGAGCACCTGCAATTCGCTGGCGTTGCGCGGATCGGCAAATTTTTTCGGACCGTGGGCATCACCAATGGCTTTCATGTCGGCCTGATGACAGCCGAGACAGCGTTGCTCGATGGCGGCATTGCCCGAGAACGCGTCGTCATGACAACTGGCGCAGGCAAGCTCCAGTTGATGATGGGCGTAGCTGAGCGTGCCGGGCTGAAACACGCGCTGATCGTCGCCGAGCAACTGCCAGGCCAGTACGGCGCCGCCGGCCAGCGTTGCCAGAGAAAAAAGCACAACGGAGAGAAATCGCATCGGCGGCATCAGTAGTAGTAGGTTTTGATGATGTGAAACAGCAGCAACGCCGGCACCGGCAGCAAGGCAAACCAGTGCAGCGCACGCAGACCGGTCGCCGCCCGCCGCTGCCACGGCGACTGGGCAGCCTGCAACCAGGCGGCACCGGCCAAGGCGCCGGTGATCGCAACGAGCAGCAGCGTCAGTAGCAACCAGCGATTGAGGCCGTAACCGATGCGGCCGCCGGTGTGCACCAACCACAGCAGCAGCGCCGCGGCCGCCGTCAACGCATGCGTGCCGAGCCGTGCCCGCTGCGCCCGTTCGTGCAGTCGCTGTACACGTCGCCAATAACCCCAGGCAAAACTGAGCAAGGCCACCAGCAGCAAGACATAGCCGGTGATTTGTCGTGCGATGGGGTCCCGCCACAACCAATCGATTTGCCGATAGCTTGAGGCCCAGCTGTCAGCAAGCGGGGTTTGCCAACTGAGCAACAACACGACACACAGCAGCAGCACCGATGCCAGCGCAACGGCCGTCATCCGCACGTTGTACGTGGAGGCCTTGCCGCCCAGCACCTGCTCGATCCGGCCGGCGCAGGAACCGCAGTGCTGGCTGGCGCCGGTGCTGGCGATGATGCGAGCGCGGGTCAATCCTTGCTGCTGCAAATCGAGCAGCCGACCGCGGCTGACATTGGCACAGAAGCAGATGATTTGTTGCTGCGCGTTGCTGGTGGTTTCCGGCAATTGCCCCGACTGGACAAACGCCGCCACGGCATCGGGTGTCAACAGGCGCTGCTCGGCCACTGCCGAGGTGAACGCAGAAATGTCGGTGTTGGCGCGGTCATAAAGAATGGCGCCGACCACCCGCTGCTCGATCAGAAAAATACGCCGATAAGCGCGCTCCGGTCCGCTGTATGCGCAGACGCGCTGATCGACCGCGCGGGTATTGCCGATGCTGACGATCGTGCGCTCGGCCAGTTTCAGCTGAAACACGTTGCCGATCGCTGCCGGCACCGGCGGCTCGCCGGCCAGCAGCGCACTCAGGTGTTCGGCATGGGTGAGACAGGGCGCGAGGCTGCCGAACGTTTGCCCATCCTGCTCGCAGCATTCGCCAATGGCGTAGATGTGTTCATCGCTGCTGCGAAAATTGGCATCGACCACCACGCCGCGATCGACCGTCAAACCGGCGGCCGCAGCCAGGCGGGCCTCGGGCTCGACGCCGGTTGCTGAAATCACCAGATCGGCACGCAGTGCAGTGCCATCGTCCAGCGTCAGGGTCAGCATCGATGGCTGGCAATCGAGCGCCGCGATCTTGCGCTCACACAGCACGGTGACGCCCTGCGCCTGCAATTGCTCGGCGACACGCATCGCCGCTTCCTGATCCAGTTGCCGCGGCAGCAGATGCGGAAACCGCTCCAGCACCGTTACCTGCGGGCAACGTGACTGCATGGCACGGGCCGCTTCGATACCGAGCAAACCACCGCCAACCACCACGACGTGGCGCGGCATCAACTCGGTGAGTACCTGCAAATCATCAAGGCTGCGAAAATCGCGCAGACGCGGATGCTCGACATCCAGCGGCGGCAGCCGTCGCGAGCGCGCGCCGGTGGCAAGCACCAGCGTGTCGTAGCGGATCACGCGACCATCATGCAGCTGCACGGCGCGGGCCGTGCGGTCAATCGCAACGACGCGAGCGTCGTGCAGCACCTTGGGCGCCAGGTCGGACGCAGCCGGCGGAAACGCCGCCAGTCGCTGCAGCGGCCGGCCATCGGCCAGGGTCGAACTGATTTGGGCCCGATTGTACGGGACAAAGCGCTCGCCATTGAGCATCAGCACATCGCGCGTCGGTGCCCGCCGCGACAACAACCGGACCAGGGCTTGGGCACTGGGGCCGGCGCCGACCACCAGCACGCTGGCGGCGGTAGTCGCAGCCAGCACGGTAGCGGCCGGCACCGGCTGCAAGGCTTTCAGCTCGTCCGCCAGCGACTGCCACGCGACTTTTTCTGGAGGTAGCTTCGGCATCGCCCGCACTGCACTCAAGTCGGCCATGTTCCCCTCACGGCGACAGCTTGTTATCCGATGACCCTGCGCGCCGGATGTGAACCCCTGCACGCTCGTACAAAGCGATACAAACTGGTACATGTGTTTTAATTATACTGGCAGCATTGCACCCTACTGACAAGACGGATTTCGGGTGCCCGCAGCAGGATGCCGCGCAAGGGGAATGACCGGGCTGCAGCGCGTCCGTGGAGGGAACAGACACGCCACCAGCCACCGTTCCTCGTCTAACAACCCAATGGTCCAACGACCAAAAGGCCCAACAAGCAAAAGAAATTCGGCCGCACAAAGGCGGCCGCTCGAGGAGACAGCTGTGGCGCGATTATTTTCGCTGTTTGGGGAACGCAAACTGACCGAACCGGCAACACCGGAGAACCCGGTGCCGACACCGACTTTAGTAACGGCCAAGCCGGATGCCGGCATACCGTACGATGGTCAGCTGATTGCCATGCTGAAACAGGACCATGTCCAGCTGGTCAATCAATTCACGTCGCTGATGCCGCTGCTGCGCAACCACGACGTCCGCAACTTTCGCTCGCGGCTGCAAGCCTTCAAAACCGAGTTTCAGGGCCACATCATCAAGGAAAACGTCAAGTTCTACGTCTACCTCGAGCAGTCGCTGGCAAAAGATGAAACCAATCTGGAACTGATCCGCGATTTTCGCCGTGAGATGAACTCGATCAGCCGGGCGGTCGTGCATTTCTGCAACCGTTACCTGGATGATCCGATGTCGTCGCTGACCATCCAGGAGTTTGCCCAGGAATCGAACGAGATCGCTGAAGCACTGCTGCGGCGCATCGAACGGGAAGAACGGGATTTGTACCCGCTTTATATGGCGAACTGAATCGAAGTTCCGCTCATAAAAAAGCCAGCACACGTGCTGGCTTTTTTTATCCAGCACCCACTCAATCCAGAATGATGTGCGGCAGGAACCGCGACAGATCCTGGGTGATGTGCGAGGCATCCTCGCGAATGCCAATGCCGCAGGCGACATCGCCCACCAGCCAGCTGCCGAGCACCGTGTAGTTGCCATCAAAACATGGCGCCGGATGCCAGGCCTGCCGAATGCACGGGTAATGGCCATATGGGCCATCGACCTGCAGATAACGACCATCCGGCAAGTGCGCCTGGACATTGGCGCCTTCGCGCGAGAAAAACGGCTTGCGCACCCAACCACTCGGTAAAGTCGTGCTGGCATCATCAAAGTAAGCCGGCAGCAAATTGGGATGACCGGGATGACGCTGCCACAGCAAGGCCAGCGCCGCCTTGTTGCTCAAGACGAGTTTCCACGGCGGCTCGATGAAACGGGTCTGCGATTGGCGCAGGTACGCCGCAAACGGTTCCTGCAACAGGTCTTCCCATGGGTACAGCTTGAACAGGGTCGCGATCGGCTCGCCTTCTTCATCAACGAACTGGCCTTCGCTGTCGACACCAATCTGTTCAATCGGCAGGAATCGATTCGGGCAACGCGCCTGCGTCGCGATATCGCGCAGGTAGGCGACGGTGCCGCAATCTTCCTCGTTGTCACCAATCGCCGCAAAATGCACCGGCAGGCGTAAGGCGGCGCTGGCAAAGAACGCTTCGAGCCGATCCTGAATGGCGTTGAACTGATCTGCAGCCAGTGGAAGGGCACCAGCGCTTTGCATCTGCTCCAGCCATACCCACTGGAAGAACGCGCTTTCGTAGAGAGATGTCGGCGTGTCGTAATTGAGCTCGTACAGTTTGGCCGGGCCGTTACCGTCATAAGCCAGATCCAGTCGCGCATACATCGCCGGATCGCGCCGTTGCCAACTGTCGCGCAGCACATCCCAGTGCGCGGCCGGAATACCGAGCTGAATCAGCAAGGCTTCGTCACGGATGGCGTCATCCACCAGCGCCAGCGCCATCTGATGCAGCGCTTCGGTCGGCGCCTCCAGATCGTTTTCAATCTGCGCCAGCGTGAACTGGTAGTACGCCGTTTCATCCCAGTACGGCGCGCCATACATGGTGTGAAAACCAAAGCCGAGTTGTTCGGCCAATTGACGCCAACCCGGTCGCTCCTGGCTCGGGATCCGACGCATGGCTCAGCCTCCGGCGCGCGCCGCGGCGGCACGACCGAAGCCGCCACGACTGACCACGCGCGCGGTGGGCTTGGCATGCAAGTACGACTCTTTGACTTCCACCGGCCCCGACAAACGACTCACTTTGTCATTGTCCGGTGTCCGCAACATGCCCTTGTCGTCGCGGGATTCGTACAACGGCTGGGCAACGCTGCGGTAATAGCTGCCACCGCCACCACCGGAACCACTCTCTTCTTCTTCATTCGGCGCCGGCCGCGGATCCTTGACCAGCACACCACGCATCAGGGGAATGAAATAGCGGCCGCTGGACTGACACTGCTGCGGACCAAAATCGGCCTCACAATCGCTTTCGCTGCGATAGCGTGGTGCCACCCGTTCGCTTTCGTACCCGGCTCGGGTAAAACGCGTCTCACACTCTTCCGTGGTCAACACCTGATCACGCTGACACTCGGACACCGTGCGATAGACCAAGGCCCGTTCGCTGTTTTCACATGCGGCGAGCAGGAACGGTACCGTTCCCATCATCACCAGGCTGGCTTTGCGACTGCGCTTCATGGGCTTGCCTGCCATCGTCATCACCAAACCATGCAGGCCGCGTTGAGAATGCCCGCCGCAAGCGACATCGTTGCCACCAGCGTTGCCGCGGCGAGATCGTTACTCGCGATCCGGGTCGGCAAATCACGCAGCAGCAGACGCAGTGCCAGAAAGACGAGCCACTGCACCAGCAACGCAACAGCGCCCCAAAGCAGGCAGTCGAGCAGGTTGACGGAATGGGCGATGGCGCTAGCCAGCGGCAGAACAAAACCGAGCAGACTGCCGGAAAACGCCAGCGAAGCAGCCGGCACACCTTGCCGGATCAAGGTCCATTCATGGTGTGGCGTCAGCCAGGTGTAACCGACACAGAACACCAGCGTCAGCGCGGCCGCCAGCGCAAAGTAGGACAGGAAAGCCGGCAACCCGGCGAGATAACTGTGCAGGTCCATCGCAGTCAGGAAGGCAACAAAAGAAGGGACGCTACGATGCCGTGCAGGCAGGAAAAAAACAACGGCGAGTGACCGGAATTCCGCGGCGGATTATCAGCGGAAAAATGGCGGAGAAATCTGCGTCATGGAAGTGGCGGAGAAGGGCAGGATTCGTCGCCGCGCAAATGCGCTTTCCTGCGCATTTGTCGAAACCACGTGGCTTCTCACCCACCCTCAGTGACTTCGGATGATTGGCGTTCGATACAAAAGGAGGGATTTGCGTCGGAGGAAATGGCGGAGAGGGTGGGATGCGTCGGCGCACATCCATGTGCGCCGCCCCTACGGGCGGCTACGCCGCGCAAATGCGCTTTCCTGCGCATTTGTCGAACCGACGTGGCTTCTCACCCACCCTCAGTGACTTCGGATGATTGGCGTTCGATACAAAAGGAGGGATTTGCGTCGGAGGAAATGGCGGAGAGGGTGGGATTCGAACCCACGGTACCGGAGACCGGTACACCGGATTTCGAATCCGGCGCATTCGACCACTCTGCCACCTCTCCGTGACGTACTGCTGTCAGCGTGATGCAGGTCGCTCACCACGCTGTGTTCCGGTGCTGTCAGCGGACGCTGGACCGGAAATTGCCCCACCAAGTAAACCGGCAGGCCGGTCCGAGCGGGGCGCGCATTATGCGGATTTTTTTCTGACTTGAAAAGCCTGACGACGCATGAACGCATCGTCAGGGATACGGGCAATGCTCAGAGCGGAACGCCGAGACGCTGCGCGACTTCTTCGTAGGCTTCGACGACGCCGCCGAGGCCCTGACGGAAGCGGTCTTTGTCCAGCTTCTTGCGGGTGGCTTTGTCCCACAGCCGGCAGCCGTCCGGCGAGAACTCGTCACCGAGCACGATCTCGCCGTTCAGACGACCGAATTCCAGTTTGTAGTCGACCAGGATCATGCCGGCTTCGTCGAACATCGCCTTCAGCACGTCGTTGACCTTGAAGGTCAGCTCTTTCATGCGGGCGACTTCGGCGTCGGTGGCCCAACCAAAGGAACGAATGTGGTATTCGTTGACCATCGGGTCGTGCAGCTCGTCGTTCTTCAGGAAGAATTCAAAGGTCGGCGGATTCAGTTCCATGCCTTCCTGCACGCCGAGACGGCGGGTGATCGAACCGGCGGCAACGTTACGGACAACGCACTCGACCGGCACCATGGTCAGCTTTTTGACCAGGCTGTCGGTGTCGTTCAGCAGTTTGACGAAGTGGCTCGGAATACCGGCGGCGGCCAGCTTGGTCATGATGAAGGCATTGAACTTGTTGTTCACCATGCCTTTGCGATCGAGCTGCGCCACTTTCTGACCGTCGAAGGCCGAAGTGTCGTTGCGGTAATGCATGATCACGTGATCGGCCAGCTCGCAGCTGTACACCGATTTGGCTTTGCCGCGGTAGAGTTCCTGCAACTTCTGCATGGTGTTCACCATTGGTTAAAAAAAAAACGCGGCGTGTGCGATGCGCTACGCCAGCGTCAGCCATTCAAAACCGGTGTACTGATCAGCCACGCGAATCTGCTCGGGTGACCAACCGACGGCCTCTGCCAGCGCCGCACGCGCCAGCTCAGGTCGATTGTTCTCTTCACTCAAATGCGCCGCAATGAGGTGGCGCAAACGGCTGCGATCACTTTGCCGCAGAATCTCGGCGGCCTGTCGGTTGCTGAGGTGCCCGTAAGCACCGCCGACCCGCCGTTTCAGTGCCGGCGGATAACGGCCGCCGTGCAGCATCGCTTCGTCGTGATTGCACTCCAGCATCAGCGCATCACAGCCACCGAGTTGCTGCAGCAGAAACGGCGTGCTGCAACCGGCGTCCGTCAGCAGGGCGAAACGCACCTGCGAGGTCTCGAAGACAAACTGCAAGGGCTCGCGCGCATCGTGCGGAACCGAAAACGGAAAAACCCGAATCCCCCCGAAGAGGACGGGTTCTTCCGCAGACAGAAATTTAAGGGCGCGGATTGTGCCACAGCGGCCCGCGAGATGGCTACCCCGGCTCATCCAGACCGGCAAATCGTACTTGCGCGCCAGCGCGCCGACACCGCCGATATGGTCACTGTGCTCGTGGGTCACCAGAATGGCGCTGAGCGTCTCTGGCCTGACCCCAAACCGGGCCAGCCGGGCTTCGGTCTCGGCCAAGGTGAAGCCGCAGTCGATGAGCAGCTGCTGGTCGTCATGGGCGACCAGCAGGCCATTGCCCTTGCTGCCGCTGCCGAGACAGGCGAGGCGCATCGCCGCTCTTTCCGGTTACCGGCGGGGCGCGTCCAGCAAGGTGTTTTGCCGGCGCTCAGCAAACGCTTCGGACAACACCGGGAACAGCTTGGTCATCACCGCAGCATCCAGGGCTTCGCCATCGGCCTTGCTGAAAATCAGGCCGGTGTTGTTGCCTTCGCTGCTGAGTTGGACCAGGTATTCGCCCGGCTCCAGCTCCAACCGAACCTGATCGTCACGGTCATCACCAAACAGCCAATCCCAGAAACCGCCCTCTTCGCCTTCTTCAAGCTTGAAGTAGTACAGGAACTTGGTGGTGTCCTTGTCTTCCAGCACGAAGCCCAGCTTTTCCAGCACGCTCGGAGTGGCTTCCCAGGTGTTGCTGAGACCGCTCTGGGCCAGCAGTCCGGTCTGGTTCTGCTCGTTCTGCCAGAGCCCGACCTGGATACCGGCCCGCGCCGCCAGCACCCGTTCCCGGGCCGCCCGCGACTGCTCCTCGTCGTAATAGCCAAGGAACTGGTTCAGCATGTCAACGCTGTTGCGGCGGGTCGGTAGCAGGCTTTGCCAGCCATCGTCCTCGTCATAGGCTTCCGCCTTGATCGCTTCGGCAATCAGCAGACGCTCATTGGGCCGCTCACCGTTCTTCAGCTGAAAGCGGTACTGCCAGCGATAGGATTCAATGTCTTCAGCCATGATCCAGTCACGGAACCAGCCGATTTCTTCGGTCTGGACCCAGCCGGTCACCAGTTCCCCGGTGGCTTCGTCGCTTTGCTCGACGGCAATGCCATTGAGGCTCAGAAAACCGTTCAGGCGCTGCCACAGCTCAAGGTTCTCACCGACGATCAGCGCTTGCGGAATGGCAGCATCCTGAATGCCGTTCACGCCGTCACCAGACGACAGCACCAGGGCCGGAGGATTGACATCGAGCGCCTCGCCGACCGGTGCGGAGGCGCCTTTCGGACCCAAGGGCGGCACCGGGAATTGATCCTGAGGCTGGAAGGCGCTGTAAGCGGCCGGCACTTTCAACGCCGGCGCCTGCTTGGCGTCGAGGTAATCGTGTTCGGTATCGCGAATCAGACCATCTTTACCGTACAACCAACCGCAACCAGACAACGTGAAGACAGCCAAAACGGGCAAGGCCCGAACAAACACTTTCATTTACAGCACTCCGGCGGCCACCATGGCAGCACGCACTCGGGGTTGATTGGCTGCCGTAAGCGGCAGCAAGGGAAGCCTGAGGTGGGCGGAACAGCCATGCAACTGCGCCACCGCCCATTTGGCCGGGGTTGGATTGGGTTCGTTGAACAGAGTTTCATGCAGACCTTGCAAAGTGGCATCCTGCTGGCGGGCCGCCTCGGCCTGGCCGGCAATGGCGAGTCGGCACATGGCCGCCATCGCTTTCGGCGCCACATTGCTGGTGACCGAAATGACGCCATGACCACCCTGCAACATGAACTCGCAGGCGCTGGCATCGTCACCCGACAACAGGACAAAGCTGGTTGGCACGCCGGCCTTGATGGCATGCAAGCGCTCAAGCTTGCCGGTGGCCTCCTTGATGCCGGCAATGCCGGCGACAGCCGCCAGCCGGATCACGGTCTCCGGCAACAGGTCACAGCCGGTGCGACCCGGCACGTTGTACAGCAGTATGGGCTTGGTGGCGACTGCCGCGATCGCGCGGTAATGCTGGTACAGCCCTTCCTGGCTCGGACGGACGTAATACGGGGTCACCGACAAGGTACCGGCGATGGCGAATTTTTCGACGGCCTGGGTCAGCGCGATCGCCTTGGCGGTGCTGCTGCTGCCGGTGCCGGCGATGACCGGCAGTCGCCCGGCCGCCTGTTCGACCACAATTTGCACAACGCGCAAATGCTCATCTTCCGACAGCGTGCCGGATTCACCGGTCGTACCCATGGCGACAATGGCATCCGTGCCCTGCTCGACATGCCAATCGACCAAGCGCCGCAGACTGGCCTCATCGACAGAACCGTCGTCAAACATCGGCGTTACCAGCGCAACGATGCTGCCCTGAAACGGACCCTTGCCCTGCATGTGCAAATTCCGGTCAAAAAAAGAGCGGCAATGGTACTCGCCGGGCCAGATTATTGACAAGCACGCTTGTCAGCCCCGGAAATATGCGCCATCTTGCAGCCAACAAACCATAAAGGTCCGCCATGCAGAATCTGCTTGCGGTGAGCGTCCTCGGTCCTTACGTCCCGACCGCCACCACCGATATCGCCAAGCTGGCCGCCGATTGCAATTGCAATATTCTCGACGCCCGCATCACCATGCTCGGTAACGAGTCGGCCATGCTGTTGCTGCTCGCCGGCACCTGGAATGCGCTGGCCAAATTCGAACACGCCTTGCCGGTGCTGAGTCAGCGACTGCAATTGTCCGTCAACATGCGCCGCACGAATGGCCGCGAACAGCCCAGCCAGGCGCTGCCGTACTCGGTGCAAATCGTCGCACTCGACACCCCGGGCATTCTCCGCGACATCAGCCAGTTTTTTCTGGATCAGGGTGTCACGCTGCAGGACATTTACTCCAACACCTACGCGGCGCCGCAAACCGGTGCGGCGATGATTGTCATCAACATCGCGCTCAACATCCCCGGCGATGTCCATATCAATGGCTTGCGCGATCAGTTTCAACTGCTCTGTGATGACCTGAATCTCGACGGCATACTCGAACCCATCAAAGGCTGATGGCTTCGCCATCAGTTCGCCTCTCGCTGGGCAAAAATTTTTTCCAGCGACGCTGGAAAATCGATCGGCACTGCGTCTAAAGTGAGGCAAAGAGCGCGGCGGCTTGCCGTGCAGCAAGCCCCGCGACCCCGTTGCGCCGCGTCCTGACTGGCAGGACGCCGGCTCGGCCAACGCAGGAGACGCGAATGACCGCAGTGGTGGGCAAAAAAGCACCTGATTTCGAACTGCCGGCAACCGGCGACAAAACCCTCCGCCTTTCCTCGCTCAAAGGCAACCAAGTCGTCCTCTACTTCTACCCCAAAGACAGCACGCCCGGCTGCACGCTGGAAGGACAGAACTTCCGCGACCAGCAAAAAAAGTTCGACAAGATTGGCACCATCATCATTGGCATCTCGCGCGACAGCCTGCGCTCGCATGAAAACTTCAAAGCCCGCGAGGGCTTCGACTTTGATCTGCTATCCGACACGGAGGAAGCGGCCTGCACTGCTTACGATGTCATCAAGGAAAAGAACATGTACGGCAAGAAGGTGATGGGCGTTGAGCGTAGCACTTTCCTGATCGACAAAAACGGCGTACTGCGACAGGAATGGCGCAAAGTCAAAGTGCCAGGCCATGTCGATGAGGTGTTGGCTGCGGCCACCGCCCTCAGCAAAAGTTGAATTGCAGGTGCCGGCATTTCCCCGGCGCCGCAGTGCGCACCCTGATCAATCATTGGATAGGGAAGCTGATTGATGGCAAGAGCAAAAATTTCGGGCAAACGGCTGTTCGTGCTCGACACCAACGTGCTGATGCACGACCCGACCGCGCTGTTCCGGTTCGCCGAACACGATGTCTACATTCCGATGATCGTGCTGGAAGAACTCGACGCCGGCAAAAAAGGCACTTCTGAAACCGCGCGCAACGTCCGTCAGGTCAGCCGCTTTCTCGATGACCTGATGGGCCAGCTGAAAGGTGCCGATATCGCCGCCGGCATTCCGCTGACCACCATTCCGATGGGCGGCGAACTGTGCAAGAACGGCGGTGGCCGGCTCTATTTCCAGACCAAGGAAATGGAGCATGTGCTGCCGGAAAGCCTGCCCGGGTCGAAAGCCGACAACACCATTCTGAACGTCGCAATGGCGCAGTCGCGGAGCAATCCCTCGGTGCGGGTAACGCTGGTCTCCAAGGACATCAACCTGCGCATCAAGGCCACCACCCTGGCCATTCATGCCGAGGATTATTTCAATGACCGGGTGCTCGATGAGATCGAGCAACTGCATACCGGCATGTTCCAGCTGCCCGACAATTTCTGGGACAAGCATTCCAAGCAGATGGATTCCTGGCAGGAGAAAGGCCGGACGTTCTATCGCATCAGCGGCCCACTGATCCAGCAATGGTTCCCGAACACCTGCGTCTACAAGGAAGATGACGAGTTCGAAGCCATCGTCCGCAAGGTCGACAGCAAGTATGCCATCCTCGAAACGGCGACCGACTACCGCAACAAGAGCCACAATGTCTGGGGCATCGTTGCGCGCAACCGGGAGCAGAGTTTTGCCCTGAACTTGTTGATGGATCCGGAGATCGATTTCATTTCGCTGCAAGGTTCGGCCGGCACCGGCAAAACGCTGCTCACGCTGGCAGCGGCGCTGGAGCAAACCATCGAGCGCGGCCATTACAAGGAAGTGCTGGTGACGCGGGTGACCGTGCCGGTTGGTGAGGACATCGGCTTCCTGCCCGGTACCGAGGAAGAAAAAATGACACCGTGGATGGGTGCGCTGATGGACAACCTCGAAGTGCTGGCGCCGTCGGACGAACAATCGGACTGGGGCCAGGCGGCGACGCAGGATGTCCTCAAGCGCTGGGTCAAAGTCCGCTCGCTGAACTTCATGCGCGGCCGAACGTTCCTGAACAAATTCGTCATCCTCGACGAAGCGCAGAACCTGACACCAAAGCAAATGAAAACGCTGGTGACCCGTGCCGGTCCCGGCACCAAGATGGTCTGCCTCGGCAACGTCGCGCAGATCGACACACCGTACTTGACCGAAACCAGCTCCGGTTTGACTTATGTGGTTGATCGCTTCAAAGACTGGGAGCACAGCGGCCACATTACCCTGCGTCGCGGCGAACGCTCGCGGCTGGCCGATCATGCCTCGTTGATTCTGTGAGCCCGTTGACCTTGTGATCAGCTGACTGCGCTGACGGCGGCAACGTCACTGTCAGCGTTGTCGCCGGATGACAAAGCGCAGCTCAGCATGACCGTCCACAGCGGTGGATTGCTCAACGAGCTGCTGGCCGGCCAACTGGCACCACGCCGGAATATCGCGGGCCGCACCGGCATCGGTGGCGAGCACTTCCAGCACTTCGCCAATGGCAAGCGCCGCCAACGCCTGTTTGGCCCGCAGCAACGGCAAGGGACAGCGCAGACCGCGCGCGTCCAGCTGCCGGTGTATCTGGAACTTTTCGTTCATGTCGACTTCAGATGGTTGTCCTGCGGCGCCCGCCCATGGTGGCACCGCCGCGCTGGCGATTGCCGGCCCCGGACGGGCTCCCTACAATCGGCTCATGGCGGATTGTAAGTGATCGCCGGTGCCTCCTCACCCTTTCTCGACATGAGCGTTTATTGTGCAGTTTCGATTTGATTCCTTGCTTGGGGCATTGCTGCTGAGCGGCACCATCGGTGCGGCAACCGCATCGGAATTGCCAGATATGGGTAGCAGCGTCAGCAAGACCCTGTCACTGCAACAGGAACAGCTGATTGGCGACGACTTCATGCGCCAGATCCGCCAGTTCGCCCCGGTTATCGATGACCCGGAAATCGTCGAGTACATCAATGACATCGGTTTTCGTTTGGTGGCGAGCGCGCCGGATGCAGCCGATCGCCAGTTCTATTTCTTTGTCATCCGCGATCCGGAACTGAACGCCTTTGCCCTACCCGGCGGCTACATCGGTATCCACAGTCAATTGATGCTGATGGCCGACACCGAAAGCGAACTCGCCGGTGTCATGGCACACGAAACCGCGCACGTCATCCAACGCCACCTCGCCCGCCGGGTAGAACGCCAGCAGCAGCTCAGCCTGCCGACCCTGGCGGCGATCATCGGTGGTTTGATTATGGCTGCCAACAACCCGCAGGCCGGTATCGCCGCCATGACGGCCGCCCAGGCCGGCGCGACCCAGCTGGTGATCAACCACACCCGCGAGAATGAAGCCGAGGCCGACCGCATCGGCATGCAAATCCTCGCCGACGTCGATCTCGACCCGAATGGCATGGCCAGCTTCTTTGAAAAAATGGCCGCCAGAACCCGCTATCTGCAAATGCCGCCACCGGTGCTGCTGACCCACCCGGTCAGCGAGCAGCGCATGGCCGACGCGCGTCTGCGGGCGGCCGAACTGCGGCCGCGTCGCGTCGTCAATTCCCAGCGGTTTCGGCTGATGCAAGCCAAACTGCGTGACCTGACCGAGGACGATCTCGCCCAGCGCGAACGCGAGCAAGTGCAGGCAGAAAAAATGGCGCCGCAAGACCCGGTCGTGCGCTATGCCCGCGCTTTGCTTGATCTGCGCAAAGGTGATGCGGCCTCAGCCAGCAAAATTGCCAGTCAGCTGCAGGAAAGCGAACCCGGCAATCTGAGTTATTTGCTGCTGCGTACCCAGGCGCAGCGTGCGGCCGGACAATACGGCGACGCCGAAAAACTGCTCGGCCAGGCATTGGCGCTGCACCCCAACCACCACGCGCTGACCATCGCTTACAGCCAGGTTCTGCTGGAGCTCGGCAAGGCCGAACGTGCCCGCGAGCGCTTGCTGGCGTATATCTCGCTGCCGGACACGGAGCCGAACGTCTATCGCCTGTTGGCCGCCGCGCAAAGCCAGGCCGGCAAAACCGATGAAGTGCATGAAAGTCAGGGCCTGTATCTGCAAGCGGTGGGCGACTTTGCCGGCGCACTGCAACAGTTTGAGCTGGCCCGCCGCTCGCGCTCGGATGATCCGTATGCCAGCACTCGCATTCAGGCGCGCATCCAGCATGTGCAAAACATTCTGCTGGAGCGCAAACGGCGGCGATAAACGGACAGTACCGCACGGCGGATAGCCGTAACGTTACACCACCTGATCCAGGCTGCTGCGCGTCAAACCGGGCAAAGCAAACTGCAGCAAGGTCAGCACCCGGGTCGCTTGCACCAACGGCCGTTTGAACAGCAGCAAAAGCATGCCGGCAGCGGCATCATCCGGCTGCAGCCACAGTGCCAGCAGCTCCTGTGCGTCCCGTCGCGCGAGCAACGCGTCATCCGGAAACTGGGCGTGTACCGCTGGCAAGTGCAAACTGGCGCTGCGCCGCAACTGTTGTGTCAGCCCCGATGACAATGGCAGCGGCAGTTGTTCAAGCCAGGCGCCGGCCTGCCAATACTGTTGAATCTGCAATGCATCGTGATCATCGACCGACAAGATCATCACATCGTCGGCAGCAAGCGCTTCCGCCAAACGACTGAGCAACTGTCGCGGCGGCAGCGCCTGATTGACGTCGTGCTCCAATACCGCCAGCAAGCGCGCCTCCAATTGCCGATCGGTGACATCCATCACCGTACCAGCCATGCTGCTCGGCTGACCCGCACTGTCGCGAAAAACCCGGCCGCGGCCTTCCAGCCAGCGCAACTGTCCATCACCCAAACGCATTTGGTGTTGCACCGAAAACACATCGCTATCGCCGCGCAAACTGGCGGCGATGGCCTGCTCAACCGTTGCCCGTTCGGGCGTCGGCAGTAACGCCAGATAACTTTCCATGCGACCGTCAAAACTGCCGGCGCCAAGGCCAAACAAACGCTCGACGTTGCCGGACCATTGCACACGTCCCGAGGCGATCTGCCATTCCCAGAAACCGAATTCGGCGGCATTCATCGCCAACTGAAAGTGCTGTTGCGCTCGCTGCAGATCGTGCAGCTGCTGCTTGCTTGCCAGCACCAGTTCCAGTTGTACACACGCCGCCGTCATCAGTTCGAGCAGAGCGCGATCCTCCCGGCGATGATCGGGACAAAAAAACTCCAGGACAAACATCAGCTGGTTGTTCCGAAACAATGGCACGGCGGCCGCGGTCCGCAAGCCGCAGCGCTCAGCAGCCGGCGCGCGCGGAAAATTACTGTCCAGCGTGACGTCACGCAGCCAGTGCGAATGACCGCTCTGCCAGACCCGGCCGGGCAAGCCGCGGCCACGCATGAAAGCAAAATCGCGGCTGGCCTGATGAAACGCCGCGAGTTCCGGCGCTTCCGTGAAGAACAAGTCGTGACAGATCAGAACGTCGCCTTCGGCACTGGGCTGCCAAATCTGCGCAAACGTCCACTCCCCGGCATGGCACAACCGCTTGAGAATCAACAACAGCGCGCTGTCCACATCAGCACAAAGGCTGACGTCCTGGGTCAGGGACTGCAGCAGTTGCCGACGCTCGGTCAGTCGCCGTGGCGCGCTGATATCGGTCAAACTCAGTAGCGCCAAAGCACCGGTTTCACTGTGCGGAAAGCCGACGTTCAGCTGTAACACCAACGGCGAGGCATCGGCTTGTTGAAGAACGAGTTCCGAGCTGAAGCGCGGCTGGCGATCGCGTATGGCCTGCAACAGATCGGCCAGCACCAGCGTCGATTCCGGACCAAACAGCCGATTGGCGAGTTTCAGGTTATCGGCACTGCCATGAATGCCCAGCAGGCGCCGGGCTTCCGGGTTGATGGCGGTCAGTCGTAACCGGCTGAGCGCCTGGGTATGCAATGTCGGCTGAGTTTGCAGCGCATGCCGCAGATCAACAATGCCCTGACGCTGCCAGCCATCCAACAGCTCCTCCAGCTCCCGATCATCAAACTCGATCAACGCGAGATTGGCACGATGAAACATGCGCCGGAAACGCGCCTCACTCTCGCGACTGGCGCGCAAGGCAAGGACCACGGTCAGCAATTGTCGGCGTACCAGCAGGAACAGCAGCAGCGCCGTTACCGCAATGAAAACGATGCCCTTGAGGCTTTGCCAAAACGGCAATTCGGCAGCCGGCACCAGCATGGCCAGCAGTTGATCGGACAGTAAAATCCACAACACGCCGAACGCCAGATAGGCCAGCACAACACGAAGGCTGCCCCGCAGCACGGCGCGGGGATGCAAGGGAGTGGCGAAGCGAGCAGCAGACACGAGCGCTGCATCATCGGCATTCGACATGGACGCACGGCCAAGAATCAGGACACGCGTTCAGCCTATCACAAGCTTTACAGCCAGATGCAAACCATCAGGGCGATGGCTGACTCGGATCAACCAAATCCTTGCTGTAAAGCACCCGGCCATTCTTGTCAACCACGATGGCCGAAACGTCACCGAGGCGGTTAATGAGCGCCATGCCCGCATCCGGGCCACGGATGAAGAAGATCTTGGTCAGCGCATCGGCCGTGGTCGAATTGTTGGCAATGACGGAGACGCTCTGGCTCTCAACTGCCGATTTGCCAGTCTTCGGGTTCAGGATGTGGTGTTGCCGGACGCCATTTTCATCGATGAAAAAGCGCTCATAATCGCCCGAGGTCGAAATGGCGAGATCGACCAGCGGTACAGACACCAACTGCCGTTGCCGATCGCGCGGATGGCGCACGGCAATAAACCACGGCCGGCCACCGCGATCACCGAGCACAAAGCTGTCGCCGCCGGCATTGACGAACGCGTGTTCGACACCATGGCGTTTCAGCAGCGCAATGGCACTGTCGACCGCATGGCCTTTGCCGATCCCGCCGAGATCGATACGCACACCGGGTCGGGCAAACTTCACCGTCCGGTTCTTGTCATCGAGAATCAGATGCCGGTAATTGATGCCCGGCAAATGTTCGGCAATGGTCTTGTCATCCGGCTGCTTGCCGGCGCGATAGTCATACAGATAACCGACGCTGGAAAAAGTGATATCAAACGCGCCATCGGTCAGCTCGGAAAAGCGCACCGACGTTTTCAGCAAATCGAACAGTTCCTGGCTGATAGTCACCGGATGTGCGGCGGCTTCACGATTGACCTTCGACAGCTCGCTGGTTTCCTTGTACGGACTCATCGCCTCGTCGATGCGGCGCATGTCCGCCTCAACCAGCTGCAACAGCTGCTTGCCGACAACCACGTCCTCGTGCCACAGCTCGACTTTCGCCGTCGTGCCCATGACGTTGTAATCATGGCTGTACCATTCGGCGCCCGCGCCGGTCGCAAACAGCAACGCTGCCAGAGCGGCAGCGTTGCGTCGTGCAAAGCCATGGGTACGGTCGAGGAACGCGTATGAACTCATGTCGGGAAAAAGTCCATCCGATAAGTGTCTTTCCAGACCGAGCCGGCCGGACCGAAATCGATCTGACGGACTTTCGCCAGCAGCTTACGCTCCAATTCCGGATCATTCAGTTCACTGGAAACGATCTCGGCACTGCTGACCCGACCATCCGGCTGAATTTCCAGCCGAAACACCACCTTGCCTTTCAGATCCGGATTGCTGCGCAGCGCCCGGTTATACAGCGCAAAAATGGCGGCCTTGGCATCGTCAAATCCACGCTGGATGTTTTCATCAGAGCGTCGGCTGCCGCCACCGCTACCGGTTTTCTCGCCGGCAGTTGCCGCCACAGTCGCTTCCGTTGCAATGCTTGACACCACTTGCGAGCTGCCGGTCGCCGCGATACCGCTGCCACTGCCGCGATCGACACTGGCCTTGGCGGTGACAATGCCGCCGCTACCAGCCTTGGCCCGATCACTGATCAGCGAGCGTTCATTGCTCAGACTCGGCGCCGCACCCGCAGCGCTGGCATCGGTCAACGGCTTGCCCGCTTTTGCAGCTGGCGCCGCTTCCGCGCGCAAATCGGCCAGTGCATCGAACACCGCCATGTGCTGCTTGGCGACTTCCTTGGCGGTCTTGACCGGTTTGTCCGGCTGCTTTTCTTCCGGCTTCGGTTTTTCCGGTTCCGGCGCCTTGGTTTCTTCCGGCTTCTTCTCTTCCGGCTTGGGCAGTTCCACCGGTGGAGGCGGAGGCAATTGTTTTTTCTCTACCACGAGTTTGACCAGCCGGTCCGGCACATCCGGCCGAATGACCCGTGGCGCCGGCGGCAGTTTGATCAGGGTAATCACCGTGCCGAGCACCAGCACGATGGCCAGCACGATCAGCAGCAAACGCCGGAAGCGACTCTCCTCCTCGGGTACCCGATCCCAAGGCAATAATGGCGATATTCGCATCATCGTAGCCATGTGCTTACTCCTTCTTCAGCACGGCCAGCGAGATGTCGGTGTACTGCGCATCAGCCAGGGTGTACATGATCTTTTTCAACAGGCGATACGGGATCGCCTTGTCGCCCATCACCAGCGCCGGGTTTTCGTTGGCTGCACCATCGGCAAACACCCGGTTGTCCCGTTGCAACACCAGTTCGGCACGCAGTGCCGGCAACAGATCTTCAGTGCTCTGCTCTGCCATCGCTGTTTTCATGACCGGCCGACCCTGCACGATGATGTCGTCGCGGCTGACCATCACTACCAGGGCTTCTGCCGGCACCTTGTCGGCGAGCGACTCCGGCAAGGTGATTGAATCGTTGCCCGGCAATTGCTGCTCGATATCCTGGTTCACCAACAGGAAGAACACCAGGATGGTGAAGATATCCATCATCGACGTCAGGCTGAGCGATGTCGCAGCAAAACGCTTGTGGTGCCGCTGCATGCGCTTGGCCCGGTGCGAAGCTTTCATGGCGCACCTCCGTTCGCCTCAACGGAGGTCGCGCTGCCCATCGAAATCAATGGAAAGAGCTCGGCCTGCAACCAGTCATTGCCTTGCTTGACCTGATACATGCGAACGGCATCCATCGTTTGCACGATGTCGTCGTAGGACGTGTCTTCTTCCGCCAGCAGTGTGGCATCCAGCATGTCCGGAAAACGGGCCTTGACCTGCTGCAGGTATTCGTTCAAGCCCTTGTAATCGTGCTTGCCATCAATCTGCGGAAAACTTTTCAGCACGCCACTGTTGCGATCGCCGACCTCCAACCGATCCGCACGCAGGCTGATCTCCAGCACAAGCGGCGGAACCTGTACATCTGCCGGTGCTTCGCCACCACCCGGTAACGACATGTCGAGTACCGTGATGCGCGAGAACACCGCCGTCGCCAGCAGGAACGGCACCAACACCACCATCAGGTTCATGAACGACGTCATGTCCAGATCGGAGTTGGCTTTGGTCCTGCGGCGGATACGCCGATGGAGCATGGCTAGACTCCCTCAGGCACGCGGCGCGGCAGCTTGCGCACGCGCGGCCGCCGCTTCCCGATCGGTCTGCGCCTTGCGCACCAGGTTGGCGAATTTGACCGCGGCCATTTCCAGGCTGTCGACGATCTCCGAGGTTTGCGACTGCAGATAGGTGAACATCATCAACAGCGGGATCGCGGCCATCAGACCGAACGCCGTGGTGTTCATCGCCACCGCGATGGACGACGACAGCAGATTGGCCTTTTCCGCCGGGTTGGCGTTGGCAATGGCAGCAAACGCATCGATGAGGCCGATAATCGTACCGAGCAGACCCAGCAAGGTGGCCACGTTGGCGAACATCGAAATATAGCCAGTGCGCTTTTCCAGCCGCGGCATGATTTCCATCAAGCCTTCTTCCAGCGCCATTTCCAAATCTTCTGCGCGGCGAGCACTGCCGACACGTTGCAGACCATAGGCCACCATGCGGCCCAGCGCGGCGCCAGACTGATTGGCAATTTCATGGGCCTTGCGGAAATCACCGGCGTTGAGCGCCGGTTGCAGCGCCAGCCAGACCGACTGGTTACGGGTGCGTTCGCGGAACAGATAAATGAAGCGTTCCAGCGCAATCACGATACCAATCGCCATCACAATCGCGATAGGCCACATCCAGAAGCCGCCATCCTGAAAAAACTTGACCAAGACGCCCATGTTGTTGTCCTCGTAATACGCTGCGTAAATAGGGAATGGTTAAGGTTGTGGCTCGGCAGCAGTCGCCGCGCCTTGAAGCTGTTCATGGTGCCGAACCGAACGCTCGAACACGACCGGATCAACGGGTGAAAACACTTCGTCCAGCAAGCCGCTGACATAAGGTTCAGCGGGCACGGCATCGAGCGTTTTCCACGGCACGATGTAGAGCACCTTTGGTGCTTCCTGGGTACCGGTAACGCTCATGCCGAGCTCGGACTGGCTGCCGGTCACGACCGGTTTGCCCGCCGGCGATTTCGCTGCCGCTTTACCGGCTTCAGATGCGCCAGTTTCAGCCGGTCGAGTTGCTGGTATTGCGGCATCGGTACGACTCGGCTCCGCGGCCTCGGCAACCGCTGCCGCACAAACCAGCAAGGCCATCACCAATAGCGACATGAACCCACCGCGCAGATGCATCATGGCGTACCCGCCCCTTTATTGCTGCCCGCACGGCGACGCAGCTCCGTCACCCAGCCTTGCACTTGCTTGTCGTCACCAACGAGCGCGGCATAGCGTTCCATGTGCTGCAAGGCAAGCTGTGGTTCGTTCAGATACAAATCGGCCAGCACGGCCAGATTACGGTGTGCCGGGGCATAGCCTTCGTCCGCTGCAATCGCCGCCAGATAGCTGGCCTTGGCATCGGCCATTTTGCCCTGCTCGCGCAACACCACGCCTTTCAGCGTCAACGCTCTCGCGTCGTTCGGTCGGTATTGCAGGCTTTGTTCAATCAACGCCAACGCCGCCGGCAAATCTTTTTGCTCGCGCTTGATCAACGCGGCATTGAGCCAGGCCGAAACATGACCGGGCATGGCCTGCTGGACTGCCGCGTAGTGCGCCAGGGCCTGTTCCTTCTTGCCGGCCAACATCAGTTCGGCAGCCTGGTCCATCCGTTGCTGCAACGCAGCGGGCAAGGCCGGCAGGACTGCGGCAGGAGCGGCCGCTGCTGATGTTGACGTTGATGCCGGTGCCGTCGTCACTGCCGCCGGCTCCGGCGCCGGTTCGCTGACCGTCGGCGGTGTGTTGGCGCAAGCCGCGAGCAACAGCACCAACAGCAGTTCAGAACTGCGCTTCAACATATTCCGATTTCCCGTAACGCGCCGGTTGCAGTTGCCGCAATGCGGTCAGGCTGCGCTCCGTCCAGCTGTTATAGACACCCTCTTTGACGTAGCCAAGGTTGGCGGTGAAAAACTCGATGGCAGTGTCTTCGAACGGCAGCGCCTGCTCTTCGAGCAAGACGTTGTACTCATCGAGCGCATCGGCGTCGAGCCCTTTTGGCCGCTCCGACTCCATCAGTGCACGCGCCAACAAGCGATACAGCTCGCCGATACGATAGGTCGCGGCAGTCGTGTATTCCGCGACCGCATAAGCATTGACTTTCTCATAGGCTTTGAGCGCGGTTTGCAACGCTTGTCGTTTGGCCGCCAGCGTCTTTTTCAGTGGCAGCTTCAAGCCCAGTTTTTCGTACTCGGCAAAGCTCGGCTCGGCGAGCGCAAAAGCAGCCTCCGCCACCAGGGCGAGCTGACGCGGCGTTTTCTCGCTGCGATCGGCATCGTGCGCGCTGACGAGCTCACGCCGCAAGCGATCGCGCTCAGCGGCTTTGCCTTCCCGGTCGAAATAGCTGATGAGCCGCGCCCGCGCTTCTTGCGCTTCGGCAAACGGCTGCGGGAAACGCTTCAGGTAATCCTGCCAGATGGCGATGGCCGCCGCTTCGTTACCGGCTTTCTGCTGAAATTCGGCGGCCCGCAACAACGCGGCCCGGGCAAACTCCGGATCGTTGCTGCTCTTGCTCAGCGCGACATACTCTGCTGCCGCTGCCGGCCAGTTCTGCGCCTGTTCGTGGGCGTAGGCCAGCTTTTCGGCAACACCGGCCGCAAGCGGATGCTTGCTGAACTGCTGACGGAACTGTTCCAGCACGCTCACCGCGCGGCCCCAGTCGGCCAGTTCCAGCAATAACGCCGCCGCATCATATTCGGCATTGGCGCGAACCGGCGACTGCGGCTCGATCTGCCCCAGGCGCAGGAAATGTTCGATCGCCTGTCGCTTGTCATTGGCGGCGAGTGCCGGATCGGCCTGCGTGGCGGCGGCCTTCATCGCCGCTTCGCCCTGCTTGTAAATGGCTTGACTGCGCCGCTCGCGGAACTGGGCAATGGTCTTGGCATCGAAACCCGGCATCCGCAATGCATCGGTGTAGCCCTGCTCTGCCGCGACATAACGGCCCAAATCAAATTCACCGTTGGCGATCACGGTGCGCGCCTCACGTTGCTGCGCCGGGGTCGATTGATCGAGCACCAGCATTTGCCGGGCACTGGTGACGGCGCCGGCCAGATCATTGCTGGCCAACTGCCAGCTGATCACTTGCGACAACACGGTTGGTGCCTTGCTGTTGTCCGCAAATGCCGTCGCATAGCGCAGACCAGAGCGAACGCCTTCTTTTTGCCAGCGGCTCATCGCTTCCGCATCGGGCTGCTGGCCCTTGATCGCCTTGCCGGCATAATCCAGACCACTCGCCTGTCGCAGCAGCAATGAATAACTGGCAAGCGCTGCGTATCCAGCCGGCTCGCTCTTGCCATGCGCCGGATAGTCATAGGCCACTTTTTCGAATTCGATCGCGGCTTCCGCCGGCGCCTTGGCGTCAAACAAGGCTTCGGCCAGCAGGAAATGCAGGGCCGGCGCTTCCGGCTCGGTCGGGAAGGTGTCGAGATACTCGCGATACCAATTGGCACTGGTGCGAAAATCTGCCGGCAATTTGCTCTTCTGTGCCACCGCGTGATAGTGGGTGGCGACGTCACGAATATGGCCTTTTAACTGCGGCAGCAAGGCATCGCGCGCCGGACCGCGGGCACGCGCCCAGAATTCGCTGCGCCGGCCATAGCGTGACGCGAACTCCTCTTTCGCCGGCAAAACCAGCGTCGGGAAATTGCCGCGTTGGTAAGTTTCAATGATCGCGGAGGAAAATGCCGGCGCTTCGTCGTGCAGCGGCCGTTCGCTGACGAACATGCGGTAGGTGTCGGCCGCGTCTTTGAACCGTTCCTGCGACAGATAAAGATCGGCCAAGGCCCGATAAACATCCGGCTCGTAGGTTTTTTCGCCGGCTTTGCCGAACCACTCGCGCACACTGGCCGGGCCATCCTGATTGGCAAACGACAGCGCCGTCACCCGCAAGGTATCACTGCGCAGCTCGCGCAGCTGGGCGTCACCCTCGTTGGCGCGGCGCAGCCGCTCGAGCAGCGGGATGAAATCGTCCAGCGCCAGATCGAAATTATTGCGCTTGTAACGGGTCCAGCCGCGCTTGTACTGGGCCTGATCAAAATAGGTGGTATTGCCAGCATCGAGCACGGCGCCATAGGCGGCCTCCGCCTCTGCCCACTGGCGCGCAACAAAAGCCGCTTCACCGCGCCGGAACTGCGCCTCGGCCGACTGCGGGTCCTGCGGAAACTCCGTTGCCAACATGGCCAATGCTTCCAGCGAGGCATCGCGCTCCGCTTGCAGATCATGGGCCTTGGCGAGCTGGTAATAGACGCCGGCGCGGTCACCGTAATCCGGAAATTCACGCAACAGCTGGCGGTACAACACGATGGCTTTGTCGAAGCTCGCATCGCGCTCGCCAGCGCTGAGCTGACTGATGTCGCCATCGGCTTCTGCCAACGCCTTTGCTTCTGCCTGACGCAGTGTCAGATCGGCCAGGCGGCGCAGCGCTTCGGCCTTGACCTTGCCTTGCGCCTGCTGCTCGAGCAAACGCTGATAACTGGCCTTGGCTTCATCAGACGACACTTTCGGCAACGGCGCCGCTGGCGGCAGACGCTTGACCGTCGACAATGACGCCAGGGTCGGCTCCTGCGGGCCTTCGTCTTCTTCCGGCAGGCTGGCACAGCCAGTCAGAACCAGCGCCCACAACAGCACCGATGCCCGCAACGGGCGTCTGGGAATGGCAGGCCACGTGGTCACGATGCGCCCCCGGGTGACAGACTGGCTTTGTCTTGCAGACGCGCCAACGCCAACTGGGCTTGCAGCCGGTATTCGGCGAGTTGCTGGCGCCAACGTTTGAGCTCACTTTCGGCCTGACGCTGCAGGCGCAGCGCTTCATTTTGCATCAGCGTTTCCGCCCGTTTGAGCAGGCCATCGGCGCCGCCTTGTTGCCGGGCAATGCGCTCACCAAACGTGGCAAAACGATTGGCCGCGACATCGCGGGCAGCCAACAACCGCGCCCGCCCCTGCGTCAATTCGGCGACCGCGTGCTCGGCCTCGCGCAGCGCACGCCGCTGTTGCCACTGCCGCGGCGCGCTGTCGTGAATGATGTCGAAGAGCTGGACCCCGGCGACGAGCCGCACCCGTTCCTGCTCTTTGAGCATGGGTCCCCGCTTGGCCTGCAACCGCGCCAAGCTCGCTTCGACGCGCTGCAAACGCTGCAGCCGGGCGCGTTCTTTTTCGGTCGCCAACAACGACCAGTTCGCCAGTTGCTGGGCGTTTTCCACGGCACTGCGCAGCGACGCCAGCCGGCCTTCGTAAACGCTCATGTCCAGCTGGGTGAGCATCTGCTCGACGTTGGGCGCCCGCTCGCTGTAGCGCTGCTGATGGTTGCGCAGCATTTCATCGTAAATGGGCAATGCCCGCTGCCAGTTCGCCAGCACCTCGCGCAGGCGCAGCAGATCGCGATAACGGCGCAAACTTTCACTGAAATCGTGACTGCTCAGCAACCGGCCCAGATACAGCGCTTCGCCGCGACCCTGACTTTGCAATTGGCTCAAGGCGGCATCGGCACTGAGCGCCGGCAACAGACTGGCAAGCTCGCCGTTGCCGATCGCGAGCAAGGCCGCGTCGACCTTGCCGAGCTCCGCTTCATAGGCTTGCAGCGCCGATTGATAGCCAGCAAGCGCATCCGGCAAGGCATTCAAACTTTGGTAGGCAAACGGCACCGCGAGACGCGCTTCCTGCACCGGCAAATCGGCCGGTTGCCGCGACACGAGCTCTAGCCAAGGCGTCAGCGCCTGCGCGTACAAACCATTTTGGGCATAGGCCCAACCGAGCCCAAGCAAAGCGGAATTGGCATATGGCCCGGCCAAACGGACCCGCAGCAACTGCTCGCGCGCGGCTGCGGCGTTCTGCTGCCGTAGCTGATCGTAACCCAGAGCAAGATAAGTGCGATCGCGCAGGCTGCGGGCGATCGGATCACGCGCGGGTTTTGCCAGCAGGGTCGCGAAACTTTGCTGCGCCAGCTCGTGCTGCTTTTGTTGCAGCTGGGCGACACCGAGATTGAACAGCGCATAGCGGGCGCCGTCGCCATCGCTGCCGACGGTTGCAAGCGCTGCGGCAGCACCGACGCCATCTCCGCGCGCCAGCAGAATATTGGCGCGCATCAGCGCGACTTCATCGCGCAGAGCACCGTCGGCAAGCGGCGGCAGGGCATCGAGCCGGCGCAGGCTGCCGTCGAGATCATTGGCGCGATAGCGCACTTTGGCCAGGTTGACCAGAACCTGTTCGCGCACGGCCGCGGGCAACACATCCTTGAGCGCGCCGGTCAGCACCTGCTCAGATTCGTTGAGCATGCCGTACTGCAATTGCAGGCTGCCGAGCAGCGCCTTGCCAGCCTGCTCATGTTCGCCGAGCTGCTGACGGCTTTCCGCCACCATCAGGGCAGTCAGCGCGGCAAATTGATCGCGGCGGTAGTGTTCAAAGAGCGCGTTGCCGAACGGCAACGCACGCACGGTCATCGGTGCCCGCCAATCGAAAGCCGGCGCCGGCGTGGCCGCCTCCTCGGCGGCCAACGGCAAACTGGCGATCAGCGCGCCGACCAGCCAGCCGCGCGGAAACAGGGCGCGCATTACCATTCGCGAACAGTGAAGTTGGCTTGCTGTTTGGCCGCATCATCGCTGATGCGCAGTTCGACGAACTTGGCCCCGGTTTCCTTGACGAAGCGCAGTGACGTGGCGCGGGTGAACTCACGCTGTTCCGGGCCGTAGCCGGTAAACACCGCAACCAGTTCGTGCTCGCCGGCGGTCAGGTTGCCGACGTACAGGCGATGGACACCGCCGCGACGTAGCGCGTCCAGATCACGCTCGGTATAGAGGTAATGGCTGAGCTCATCACCGTCGATGCTGAGCTTGACCGCATCCGGGCGGAAAAACTGGCCGACGTCGAGCGAGACAAATACGGCAACCTGGGTCGAGGCAGGGAATAGCAGGTCTTCTTCAAGGATGAACAGATCACGATTGAGCTGCAGCACTTCTTTTTTCAGCGCTTCCAGCTCATCCGTCGCGGCGGCACTGTCCTGGGCCGAGACCGGCACCATCAGTCCGAACAACACCATAACGGCCAAAACCACGCCGGCCACACGGGTGCCGGTCAACCGCAAACCACTTTCGAACACGCCTTCTCTCCTTGGCCCTTGCGTCAACTGTGACGCAGGCACCGTGCAGTATGCGGATTATGTCCGCTTGTGGACACGGCTGGCTGGACGTGGCGCACAAATTTCTGGGCGAGCGTCACAAACCGACGACAGGGTATCCATCAGAACGTTGGATCAATTTTGCGCAACGCCAGCTGCAAGCTCGCTTCGGTTTGCGGCCCCAGCAGCGGACCGTGCACCTGACCGTCCGGATCGATCAGCCAGGTAGCCGGCAAGCCGGTCGGCCGACTGAACGGTAACTGTGGCGCCGGCTCGCTGGCAATGACCGGAATCGGCACCTGCAAACGTTCGACCTGCGCTTTCAACTCGGCCAGCACCGGGGCATCAAAATTGACCCCCAAAACTGTCACTTCATCTGCATGTTCTGCAGCGAAGCGCGCCAGCTCCGGCAGCTCGCGCCGGCACGGCTCGCACCACTCGGCCCAGTAATTCACCACCAGCCAGCGCCCGCGAAAATCCGCCAGCCGATGCTCGCTGCCATCCAACAGGCGGAAATCGGGTTCGCCGGGACAGCCGAGCAGACCGATCGCAATGGTGCAGACCAACGCTAAGCGTTTGAACATACTAAACTTGTCAACCTAATGATGGCAGTTCGGCACATTGTAAATCGCTTGGTCAGTCCGTAAAGTAGCGCAGCCGGTCAATGCCTGCTGGCACTTTCCCGAATCGCCGCCTGCAACCGCCACCCCGGCCCGCCCGTCACGGATGACGTCAACGGAGTGAATTGATTACCGATGGACGCTTTGCGCCTGACTTTTCCGACCCAGCAGCAGGGCCAACACCTGCTGGTGGAAACCCGCCCGGATGCCCTGAAGCACTGGCTGGAGGCCCTGCCCTACGGCGACATGAAGCGGACCGTTCCGCAAGTGGCGCAAGCCCTCGCCAGCCTGAACCGCACCGACATGGCGGTCGACAAGCGGGCCGAACTGGTCGAGCTGTTCGACCATACCTACGAACTCATCAGCGACTATTACCGCCCGCGCATCGTGCTGCGGCCACGCGGCCAGCAGTTTGCCGGCCGGGCCGAAAGCGAAGAGCTGCAGCTGCTGACCCGGGAAATGTCGTTTGCCTACAAGATGCTGGTGGTCGGCATCATCGGCAAGCGCAGCTTCTGGAGCAAGGACAAGCCGCTGGCCCGCGCCATCAACCTGGCCTTGCACTACCTGAGCCTCATCCTGCTTGAGCACTACGAGGCCTATTCCCCGGTCCCGGTCTATATCTGGCGCGAGCTCAACATGCTCTATGCCTATGCCGCCAAGAACAAGTTGCACCAAGTCGAGGCCATGCCGGAAAACTACAAGCACTGTCTCGCCACCGCCGAAGACAGTTACGTCCGCGCCTGCCTGATCGCACTCGCCAATCCTTATCAGATGGATCGCGGCGAGCACTGGGAAATGAACAAGTTTCTGGCGCACTGGGGCGCCTTGGCCGACATCAGCGACAACCCGGATGATTTCAGCAAGCGCAGCTGCTTCGTCATTGATCTGGCCAGCGAGAGCAAACCGCGCTATGGCGTCAATGCGCTCGAAGACACCGAAGACCCGAATATCCGACTGCTGATCACCCACGAACTGACCCTGAAGATCAGCCGGATGATCGAGCAGCTGGAGCAGGAACACCAGCTGCCGAGCCCCGGCTTCTATCCGGGGCTCGCGGCCAACGAGGCGCTGAACCTGTTGCAGCGGATGTCCTCGCACTGGGACTTCCGGGTTGAACGCCACACCCCGCGCTTCCCCATCATCAATCAGCTGGATGTGGTCTGGGGCCTGCCGGCGATTCATCAGGTGCTCAGCTGGCAGGATCCGTTGTCGCCACACGCCAATCCCGATGCCCGCCGCGCCGATCGGGATCAGCTGAGTCGGCTGCTCGGCGACAAGGCCGGGCCGCTGCGCTGGGACGCCATCAACGCCTCCGACGGCGGCATCTGCATCGGCCAGCACCATCACTCGGTCGATAACCTGCGTATCGGCCAGCTTGCGGCGATGCGGGAATACCTGGATGGTCAGCCGAGCCCGCGCTGGCAGCTCGGCGTGGTCCGCTGGCTGCGCGGCGACAAGCGCAAAGGCACCATGCTCGGGCTGCAGTTCATCAAAGGCGACATTCAGGCCATCCAGATCCGCGCCCGCAAAGGCAATCGGATTGAAACCAGCGATCAGCCGGCCTTGCTGGTCTCCGGCGAAGAAATGCACGGTTTGTCGAGCCCGACCGTGGTCGCCCAGCGCGGCCTGTATCAGGACGGCCGACCGCTGCTGCTCAGCATCGGCGTCGAGTCGCTGTCGGTGCGCGCACGCATGCGCGTGGAAGCAACGCCATTGATCGAGCGCTTCTTCTACCAAGTCTATGTGTATGAAGAGGAACCGGAACCGGTACGCAGCGCCGAAGATGACGAGCGCATCACGCTCGACAACGTGCCCTTGCCGGGCGATCACTGAACAAGCGCTGCGGGCCGATAAAAAACCGACCATCCGGTCGGTTTTTTATCGGCTGTTCGACAACGGCAAGCGGCGCGTCGCCCAAATGCAGCTGTCGCCGTGAGCAGCTGTCGCCGTGAGACGCTCAGCGCAACAGCTCGCGCATCGGCACCGCCAAGGTCTGCTGCACGACACCGTCGAGCGTTTCCAGTTGCGCCGCCAGCGGATGCTGCGGGCCAAGTGCCTGCCGCACCAATGCTGCCGCCGGCAACCGCCAGGGCAACTGTGCCTGTAGCTGGTATAGCGTCAGACTGTCGGGATCGCGGGCAAAACACAGTTCGTTTTCCCGCACCCGGCCGATAAACCCCTGGCGCTCCAACTCAGCCAGCACTTCGTCGGCATTTTCGCTGCCGATTGCCAGCACCACATCGTCGCTGGTGCGCAACACGCCGCGGCGCTGACCGGTCAATATTTCCTGCAGCAGCAGCACCGCGACAATGAACGGATCCTGGCTGCGGCCATGGCTCGGCCGATAATGACCGAGTGCGTGGCAGATCTCGGCGCCCAGCAACATGATCGACCAGGATAGATACATCCAGATCACGAGAATCGGCAGCGCGGCCAGCGCGCCGAAAATCGCCTTGTAGGTCGGCATGGCGGTGACAAACAGACCGAAACCACGCTTGGCGAGCTCAAACAGAATGGCGGACACCAGAGCGGCAGAAATCGCATGCCGGGGTTTGACATAACGGTTCGGCACCCAGGCGTACAGGACAAAAAAGCCGAGCGTGGTCAGCGTCAGCGGCAATACAAACGTCAGCGATGAACGGGCGGCGCCGGCCGCCTCCTTGATGTAGGGCAAGGAGAAAAAGTACGAGCTAATGCCCACGCTCAAGCCGATCAGCAACGGCCCCAAGGTCAGAATGGCCCAATAGAGCAGCCATTTGCTGCCGAGCCGGCGCGTCGGCCGGCTGCCCCAAATGCCGTTGACCGCACGGTCGATCGAGCCCATCAACATCAATGCGGTGATGATCAGTATGACCGCGCCCGCCAGCTGCAGTTGTCCGGCCCGGCCGACAAACTCCAGCACATGGGCTTTGACCGCGCTGCCGGCGCCGGGCACGAAATGCTCGAACAGGAAATCTTCCAGCGTGCGCCGGGCACCTTTCATTCCCGGCAGCAATTTGAACGTGCTGACCATCACGGTCAGCAGGGGCACCAGCGCCAGCAAGCTGGTCAAAGTCAGATTGGCGGCGACCGCCTGACAGCGATCGTGGACATAGCGGCGCAGGACAAAGCGCAGGAAGCCCCACCACCAGCGCGCGCGTTCTGCCATGACTCCGTACTGCTCCCGATCTGTCCGATGCCCGTGCGGTGACGCGCATCGCGTGCGCCCGCCCTGCTGTGCCGATGCGATTGCCGCCGACGGACTGTTAGAATGCCGGCGAATTGGCGGAGTCTACCAGATGGTCTGGACCATTTATCACAACCCGCGCTGCAGCAAGTCGCGCGACAGCCTGGCGTTATTGCGCCAACACGGTATCGAACCGAACGTCGTCCACTACCTCGACAACCCTCCGGATGCCGACACCCTGAGCACATTGCTGCGGCAACTGGCGATACCGGCGCGGCAACTGCTGCGTGATCATGAACCGCCTTACCTCACGCTCGGGCTCGCATCGGTGACTGACGAGGCCAAGCTGCTTGCTGCGATCGCGCAGCATCCGGTGCTGCTGCAGCGTCCGATCATCAGCAACGGCCGCCGTGCGGTAATCGGTCGGCCACCGGAAAATCTGTTGCCGCTGTTGTCGGAGGCCCCATGAAACTGCTGGTGCTGTATTACTCCGTGCACGGACATACCGCCGAGTTGGCTCGCCACATCGCGCGCGGCATCGAGTCAGTCGATGGCTGCGAGGCTTTGCTTCGTACCGTGCCACGGTTGACACCGGCCACTGCCGCCGCGGAAGCGGCCGTGCCGGAACAGGGCGCGCCTTACGTCAACCTCGATGAACTGCGCAGCTGCGATGGCCTCGCGCTCGGCAGCCCGACCCGGTTCGGCAACATGGCCGCATCATTAAAAGGTTTTCTCGATGGCAGCAGCGCGCTCTGGTTGTCCGGCGCGCTCGCCGGCAAGCCGGCCTGCGTGTTCACCTCGACCGGCACCTTGCATGGCGGTCAGGAATCCACCCTGCTGTCGATGATGTTGCCGCTGCTCCACCACGGCATGCTGCTACTTGGCTTGCCGTACACCGAACCCGCCCTGTCACGTACCCGCACCGGCGGCACCCCGTATGGGGTCTCGCATTGGGCCGGGCAGGATGGCCAGCAACCACTCAGCGACGACGAGAAAGAGCTTTGCCGCGCCCTTGGCGCCCGATTGGCTCGCACCGCCTGGCAATTGCAACGAGGACCGCTGCCGACATGACCACCGCTGACACGCCACCACCCACCGCCTCCGACACCGCTGCCTTGCCGCACGCAACGCCACGTCGCTGGCACCGCATCACGGTCTTGAGTTGGTTGACCCTGATTGCGCTGTTGCTGGTCTGGCATCAGAAAGTGCCGACGCCACAACCGTTCTGGAGCCTCGGTCTGGCTTTGCTGCCGATCCTGATCCCGGCACCGTGGCTGCTGCGCGGCAAACGCGGCGCGATACTGGCGCTGGCGGTGCTGTCACTGCTGTACTTCTGCCACGCCATCGTAGCGTTGATGGCAAGCCCGGGCGAACGGCTCTGGGCGCTCGCCGAGTTGCTGGTCAGCCTTTGCCTGTTCATCAGCAGCACCTTCACCGCACGCTTGTTGCGCTGAGTCCGCAACGCGGTTGGCACAACCCGCCTGACTGGCAAAATTTCCATGGCCGACTAGGCTTTGCCCAAAAGAGGACAGATCGAACCGGCCATGGCATCTCTACGCAGTAAGATCAATTATGGCGCCGCCGCACTGGTTACCGTTGTGCTGGTGGTGTTCGGCATCATCGACTTCCTCAGCACACGCACCCGGCTGCAAGCCGAGCTCGACAGCCAGAGCCAGCAAATCAGCGGCCGTCTGGCAACCAGCTTGCCGAAACCGCTGTGGGACTTTGCCGTCGACACGGCGCGCAAGTTTGTCGTGGCCGAGCTGGCCAATCCGGATCTGCGCGCAGTGCTGGTTTACGACGGCAACAGCCAGGTGGTACTCGGGCTGGAAAGCAAAGACAACAAGCCACCAACCGACATCAATGTCGCCCCAGCCGGTGATTTCATCACGGTGAAAATCCCGTTGGAGCTGGAGGAAAACGGCCAGAAAAATGCCGTTGGTACCGCCACGCTGTATATCGATGACTCCCGCATTCAACGCGAACTGCGCGCCGGCATACTCAATACCGTGATCCGCATGGTGGTGATGCTGGTCGTGTTGCAGTTCGGCATCAGCTACCTGATTGGCAAGCTGGTGACCCGGCCGCTTCATGCCATCCTCGCCCGGATGAAAGATATCGCCGAGGGCGAAGGCGATCTGACCCGGCGGGTGGAGTTTGACTCCAGTGACGAGCTGGGCGACCTCGCCCGTACCATGAACCATTTCATCGGCAGCATCCGCACCACCATTACCGATGTTGTCGCCGCCACCCGCCAGCTCAATGAATCCGCCAGTCTGGCCGGGCAAGCGCTTACCGATCTGCGCGAGCCGCTGAGTCGGCAAGAACAGGAACTGACCAGCTTGGTCGCCGCGCTCAACGAGATGACTGCCACCAGTCAACACGTCGCGCAAAGTGCAGCGCAGGCCTCGCACAAAGTCTCGGAAACCCAGCGCGAAGCCACCGCCGGTCTTGGTCGCGTCAGCGAGGCCAATGCCTCAACCCAGCGGCTGGCCGAAGAAGTGGGCCGTGCCGGCGATGTCATCAGCGAGCTGCAGCAACACAGCCAAAGCATCGGCGCCATTCTCGATGTCATCCGCAATATCGCCGAGCAAACCAACCTGCTCGCCCTGAACGCGGCGATCGAAGCCGCTCGTGCCGGTGATCAAGGCCGCGGTTTTGCGGTGGTCGCCGATGAAGTCCGGGTACTGGCCAAACGCACCCAGGAATCGACCGGTGAGATCCAGCACATGATCGAGCAGCTGCAGCAGCGCGCCAGCTCCGCCGTGCAAGCGATGCAACAAGGCCGAGAACGAGCCGACCTGAGCCTGCGCACCGCCAATGCGGCCGGTAATTCGTTCACCACCATCAGCGAATCGATCAGCCATATCGCCGACATGAACACCCAAATCGCCACGGCAACGGAAGAACAGACAGCGACAATGCAAGAGATTGATCGCAACGTGGTCGGCATCCATAACGCGTACGAGCACACCTTGGCAGCGTCCGAAATCACCGCCAAATCAGAGCAGCAGCTGCGTGATGTGGTGGGTCAGCTGACCACGCTGGTATCGCGGTTCAAGGTATAGCCGAAACCGTCTGGACGTGAAGGCATTGACGAGCGGTTCCTGACCGCTCGGTCAGGTTCCGGAGGAGGAATTGGCCACGGCGACCGGCGTATTCGCCGGCACAACCGAGGCAAAAAGCAGTCTGCAGTGCGAAAACCTTGATGTGTTGGCGGCAACAGGAGCGATCCGGTTGCCGTTTTTTTATGGTCGTAGAACCGACGTCGCCTGCTGCCGCAAGGCATGATCAGCCAGCACCAGCGCCGCCATCGCCTCGACTATCGGCACCGCGCGCGGCAGCACACAGGGATCATGTCGGCCGCGACCGCGAAACTCGACGGCATTGCCGTTGATATCAACCGACCGCTGCAACTTGGCAATGGTCGCGGTCGGTTTGAACGCCACCCGGAACACCACTGGCATACCGGTGGAAATGCCGCCAAGTACACCACCGTGGTTATTGCCAATGGTCTTGATGACGCCGCCATCATTTACAAACGGATCATTGTGCTGCGACCCGGTCAAATGGGTACCGCCAAAACCGGAACCGATTTCAAAACCCTTGCTGGCATTGATCGCCAGCATGGCCTTGGCCAGATCCGCTTCCAGCCGATCAAAAATCGGCTCGCCCCAACCGACCGGCACGCCACGCGCGATGCACTCGACCACACCGCCGAGCGAATCGCCGTCTTTGCGGGTCTGCTCGATCAGCGCGTGCATTTGCGCGGCCAGCGCCGCGTCGGGGCAACGCACGTCGTTTTTTTCTATCTGGCTGACATCGACCGCTTCGGCTGGCGTCTGCAATTGCAGCGCACCGACCGATTTGACCCAGGCATGGATCTGCACGCCCCACTTCACCGCCAGCAACTTCTTGGCAATGGCACCAGCGGCCACAGTCGCGGCCGTCGTGCGAGCGGAGCTGCGACCACCGCCGGAGACATCGCGGATACCGTATTTCTGTTGATACGTGAAATCGGCGTGGCCCGGCCGATAAAGCTGAGCCATTTCATCGTAATCGTGCGAACGCTGATCGGTGTTGCGGATCAATAGCGCAATCGGTGTGCCGGTAGTCGTGTCATTGAGCACACCGGACAATATCTCGACCACATCTGGTTCTTTGCGCTGGGTCGAGATCTTGCTCTGCCCCGGCCGGCGCCGATCCAGCTCGTATTGGATCTCGGCCGCGGTAATCGGCAAGCCTGGTGGGCAACCTTCGAGAATCGCGCCGACACCGGGGCCGTGCGATTCACCGAAAGTACTGATGCGAAACAAAGTGCCGAAACTGTCACCGGCCATGGAACTCTCTCGTCATTGAATAGTGTGCAAAACGCAACACGGCTTTGAAAGCCTTCTCCCTTGAGGGGAGAAGGTTTGGATGAGGGCGAAACCGGCTACGAAGCGCATCGCCAGCCAACACATCGCCTTTCAACTCGCAACGACCTGCACGCCCAAGCCACGCAGCGTATCCCAATACTGCGGAAACGATTTGCCGACCACGTCTGGATGGGCAATCTTCACGCCCGGAATTGCCAGGCCGGCGATGGCAAAGCTCATCGCCATCCGGTGATCTTCGTGCGTTTCGATCAGCGCGCCATGCGGACTTTGTGAACCAGTCCCGCCCTCGACAATCAAGGCATCGGCGGTCGCTTCGACCTTCACGCCCATTTTCTTCAGCTCCAGCGCGGTATCGAAAATCCGGTTCGACTCCTTGTGCGCCAGATGGCCGATATTGTGGAAACGGGAAACGCCATTGGCAAACGCGGCCAGCACCGCCACGGTCTGCACCACATCCGGCATATTGCCCATGTCGGCATCGATGGCGCGCAAACCGAGCGCCGGCCCGGTCAGCCGCAAGCCATCCGGCGTGCGCTTGATAAGACAGCCCATTTTATCGAGCAAGAGCGGCAAGCGCGCCTCGCCCTGCACGGATTCGATATTGAACGCCTCGACCGTGATCTCACCACCGGTCAACGCCGCCGCAGCGAGAAAATACGAGGCGCTGCACGGGTCCGCTTCCAGATCGAACCGGCGGGCGCGATAACGCTGGCCGGCGCGCACGGTGAACGTTTCGCCACCTGATTCAGCCACGCCGTGCGCATCCACCTCGACCCCCGACTCGGCCATCATCGCCAGCGTCATCTCGACAAACGGCCGCGACACCAGCGGCGTGGTCAGTCGGATGGTCACGTCACGTTCGGCATACGGCGCGACGAGCAACAAGGCACTGAGAAACTGGCTGCTGACATGGCCAGGCAATTCACAGACACCGCCTTTGAGCGGGCCTTGAATGGTCAGCGGCAGCGCGTCGGTAACTGCTTTAAAAGAATCGCCGCTGGTCACGCCGACGCCCAGCGCACGCAGCGCCGCGCACAGATCCGCCATCGGCCGTTCGCGCATGCGCGCGCTGCCGTCGATGGTCACCGGCTCCGACGACAGCCCGGCCAGAGCCGAGACAAAACGGGCAAAGGTGCCGCTGGCATTGACGTTGATCTGACCACCGCGCAGCCTGCCGCCAACACCGTGCACCAACACGCGATCACCCTCGGCGCGCACACCCGCACCGAGCACGGCAATACCATCCTGGACCCGGCGGATATCGTCATTGGCCGGCACCGGCGACAGTTCGCTGTCACCTTCGGCCAACGCCGCCAGTATCAGGCCACGGTTGGCCTGGTACTTCGACCCGGGTACCCGCACCCGACCGCTGACCGGGCCATTGGGAACGATTTCAAAGACTTGCATCCGGATTTTCCGGTTTTTCGAAAATGGTCCGGCATGGTAGCGCTTTGCTGGCTGCGGCCGCCATGACGGGCCTGCATATACAGAACAGGCGCCCGGCCCCACTCGTATATACAGGTAATCAAGCATTCAATAACAGTCACTTATTTGTGCTTGTATAGATTTTTGTTGACGGCCGGACCCGGCCTGCGCTTAAATCTCCGCCATCGCGCTGACCTGTTGTCAGCGGTTTTGCAGAAGACCCTATCACCATGCTGCGTTTCGCCCGTCATCACCATCATCACCACACCGAGCTCCCTTGGGGACCACGGCGGTAACGGCGCGCGCAAAGCGAATTCCGAAAAACCCCGTTGGCGACCCCAACGGGGTTTTTGTTTGGCTCATCCCTGAGCCAACTCCGGCCCTTGGGCCGGACTGGCGCGCAAACGCAATCCAGTTGCGTTTGTGTTTATCCGGTATTTGAATCATCGCAAGGAAAAACAACATGGCATTGCGTCTGGTAGTCCCGAAAGGCCGCATCTACGACAAAGTGGCCGAGCTGCTCGCCGAGTGCGGCGTGAAACTGACTGGCGCCGAGCGCAGCTACCGGCCATCGGTTTCGGTGGCCGGCATCGAAGTGAAATTGCTGAAGAGCCAGAACATTCCGCCGCTGCTGGCGCTGAACCAGCACGACATCGGCTTTGCCGGATACGACTGGGTGCTGGAGCAAGGTGCCGAAGTCACCGAACTGCTCGATCTCGGTTTCGATCCGGTCAAGATCGTAGCCGCGGTGCCGGAAACCACCGATGTCGACGCGCTCAAAACACGCCGCATCATCGCGGTATCCGAATACGAGCGACTGACTCGGAACTTCCTGAACAGCCAAGGCTTCGATTACACCTTCGTCCGCTCCTACGGCGCCACCGAGGTGTTCCCGCCGGAAGATGCCGACCTGATTGTCGACAACTCGGCGACCGGTTCGACGCTGATTGCCAACCGGCTGAAAGTGATTGGCACCGTACTGGAAAGCAGCACCCGTTTCCTCGCCAATCCGCGTGCGCTTGATGATGTTGCCAAGCGCCAGCAGATCGAAAACCTGCTGCTGCTGATGAAAGGCGTGATCAACGGCCGTGGCCGTGTGCTGCTGGAAATGAACGTACCGGCCGACCGGCTCGAAACCATCGTCAAGCTGCTGCCGGCAATGCGCTCGCCCACCGTCGCCCAGCTCTACAACGAATCGGGCTTCTCGGTGAAAGCAGCAATTCCGACGGCACAGGTCGCGAAACTGGTGCCGGAACTGATCGCTGCCGGCGCCAGCGACATCCTGGAAATGCCAATCCGGAAAGTGGTGTAAGCACAGGAACTGGCGGCATCATGCTCAAACTCGATTTCAACGAACGCTGTGAAGGCACGCCGTACTGGGCGACGCAGGCCATGAGCACGCTGGATCTCAGCAGCCTCTGGCGCTATCCGGACCGGCAGCCGCTGGAACAGAAAATCGCCGAACGGTTCGGCGTTGGCGCAGCACAAGTGCTGGCGACCAATGGCGGCGATGAAGGCATTGATCTGGTGCTGCGGCTGGCCAAGCGCGAACGGCGCAACCTGTTGCTGCCGCTGCCGGCCTTCTCGATGTACCGGATCACGGCGGCGCGTAACGATGTCAGCGTGGTGACCGTCGACGGCCTGCCGGATCGCCGCATCAATCTGGATGGGCTGACCAAACCCTTGCAGGCCACGGGTCAACTCCTCACCCTGACCAGCCCGAACAACCCGACCGGTGAAGTGCTGGCGCGCGACAAGGTGCGGCAACTGCTGCTGCAAGCACGCGCCTTCGGCAACCCGGTGCTGATGGACGAAGCCTACGCTGAATTCAGCGGCGAATCGGTGCTGGATTTGATCGCCGAATTTGACAACCTGATCGTGCTGCGCAGTTTCTCGAAAGCCTTTGGCCTTGCCGGCCTGCGGGTCGGCTGCCTGATTGCCGATGAGAAACTGATTGCGCGTTTGCGTGCACTGGCGCCGCCATTCAACCTGTCGACGCCGTCGCTGGTATTGGCACAGGCCGCTTGCAGCAGTGCCGCGCAAACCGAGATGCAAACGTACTGCTGCGCCGTGGCAAGCAGCCGCGACGCGCTGCGCGACGAACTGCTCGCGCTTGGCATCACGGTATTGCCAAGCGGCGGCAATTTCCTGTTGCTGCAGCTGGCACCGGTACGCGCGGAACTGGTAGCAAATTTCCTGGCACGCGCGAACATCAGCGTGCGCCGGTTCACCGAAGCCGAACTGAATGGTTGCCTGCGCATTACCATCCCGGTCGATGCCAGCCGCCTGCAGCAGGCACTGTTGACAGCCCTGCAACCGGACCTGCTCTGCCTCGATATGGACGGCGTGTTGATCGATACCCGCGCGAGCTATGACGCCTGCGTGCAGCAAACCGTCACCGCACTGGGCGGCAGCGAGCCCGACCTCAATGCGCTGCAGGCGCTGCGCAACAGCGGCGGCTTCAATGACGACTGGGCACTCGCCCAAGCGCTGTTGAAACAGCAAGGGCTGGACATCGACTACGCGCGCGTCGTCGAAACCTTTCAGGCACTTTATCTCGGCACCGAAAAGACACCGGGCCTTTGCCAACGCGAACGCGCTGTTGCATCCGCACAAACCGTTGCACGCTTTTCACGGCAACCGTATGCCGTGGTAACCGGCCGGCCGCGCGCGGAAGCAGAAGCTGGTGTGCAGTTGTGTGGATTGCAACCGAACCGCATCGTCTCGCGTGATGACGTGGCCAAGCTGAAGCCGGACCCGGAAGGCGTGCTCGCCTGCAAGCAAGCGTTCAGCCGCAATGGCCGGGTCTGGATGGTGGGCGACAGCGTCGATGACATGCGCGCCGCCGTCGGCGCCGGTGCGGTCGCCATTGGCATCGGCACCGACAATGCCGACGCACTGCGCGCCGCCGGCGCCGATGTGGTGATTGCCGATATCAATGCACTGGAGGCTCTGCTGTGACCACCACACTGACGCAAGTCGCATCTGAACGCGCGGCGTTCGAACCCATCGTATTGGAACGCAACACCAAAGAAACGCAAATCCACCTGACCCTGAACGTTGATGGCGCGCGTAACGTGACCATCGACACCGGTCTGCCGTTTTTCAATCACCTGTTGGATCAGCTCGCCTTTCACGCCGGCTGGGATCTGGAGCTGCGCGCCAAAGGCGATATCGAAATCGACGATCACCACCTGATCGAAGACGTCGCCATCGTGCTCGGCATGGCGCTGGACCAGCTGCGACAAAGCCGGCCTGGCCTTGCCCGCTACGGCCAACGGCTACTGCCGATGGATGAAACCTTGGTGCTGTGCGCCGTCGATTTGAGTGGCCGTGCCGCCGCCGTGGTCAACCTACCGTTTACTCGCGAAACAGTTGGCGGCCTGGCCACCGAAATGTGGCCGCATTTTTTCAAGACACTGGCAAGCAAAGGCCAGTTCGCGCTGCACTTGAAAACCGAATACTTCGACAACCATCACCACCTGATCGAAGGCAGTTTCAAAGCCCTGGCGCGGGCATTGAAAGAAGCACTGACCGTGCAAACCAGCGCGGTCCCCAGCACCAAAGGCGTGTTGTAAGTAGGCAAGAGAATCGGCGATGAGCAGCAGTAACCAACGCATAGGCATCATCGAAACCGGTGCCGGCAATCTCGCCAGCCTGCAGGCCGCTGTCGAGCGCGCCGGCCGTGTCGCGGTGCGGCTGAAGACGCCGCAGCTCGACGGCATCGATCAACTGATCATTCCCGGCCAGGGTCGCTTCGGTCCGGTGATGCAAACGCTGGAAGACCGACAATGGGTGCCGGCCCTACGCAACTGGTTCAACAACAAACAACCGCTGCTCGGCATATGCGTCGGCCTGCAAGTGTTGTTCGATGCCAGCGAGGAAGACCCCGGCGTTCGTGGCCTGGGTTTGCTGCGTGGCGAAGTGCGCCGACTCAATAGCCCCAAGCAGCCGATGATGGGCTGGGCACCGGTGGTGTTCGATGAAGCGGCAAATGAACCCAATGGCGATGCCTACTTCGTCAACAGCTTTGTCGTACCGGCAGCAAAGGAGGCCATTGCATGGACCCAATACGGCGAACGCTTTTGCGCCGTCGTGCGCGCCGGCACCTGGACAGCCTGTCAGTTTCATCCGGAAAAATCCGGCGCTTACGGCGCGATGCTGCTGGATCGGTGGTTGCTGAAATGATGTGCACACAAGCGGACAACACCTTGCGCAAGCGGATACTGCCCTGCCTCGACATGCGCGATGGCCGTGTCGTCAAGGGCGTGAAATTCGTCGGGTTGCAGGATCTCGGCGACCCGGTCGAATTGGCGCTGCGTTATGAACAGCAGGGCGCCGACGAGATCGTGCTGCTCGACATCAGCGCCAGCCCGGAGGGCCGCAAAACGCAGCTGGACGTGATTCAACGGGTCGCACAAAACCTGTCGATTCCGTTCACGGTGGGTGGCGGCACACGCGTATTGGATGACATCTGGGCACTGCTCGATGCCGGTGCCGACAAGGTTTCCATCAACTCGGCGGCGCTGAATGCCCCGGGGCTGATTGATGCCGCCAGCCAGCAGTTCGGTAGCCAGTGCATCGTGGTGGCAATTGATTTTCTGTTGGCGCCGGATGCGCTGTACGAAGTGGTCAGCCACGGCGGCCGCACCCGCACCGGCCGCAATGCCCGTGACTGGGCAAAGGAAGCAGTGAACCGCGGTGCCGGCGAGCTGCTGCTGACCTGCATCGATCGGGATGGCACCGGCGAAGGGTTTGAATTGGCGCTGACCGGCGAGCTGGCACGGACGCTGCCGGTGCCAGTCATTGCCTCGGGCGGCGCACGCACCGCGACACATTTCATCGACGCCTTCGAACAAGGCATCGATGCAGGACTCGCCGCCGGCATTTTCCACCGCAACGAATTGCCGATTCCCGAATTGAAAGCGGCGCTGCGTGCAGCGGATGTTGCAGTTCGAATGTGATCACAGGTTTTTACTCCCCTCCTTGTCAAGGGCGTAGCGGGGAAAAAGCACAGTGCAAATGCACTGTGCTCCCGCGAAGCGACATGCGCTCTGCGCATGGCTGGGCGAGGTTAGGGGGTGGTTAAGCGCAACGCGCTTGCCGGCGGAATATGTGCTCGTAGCCAACACCGCAACCACCCCTGGCCCCTCCTTAGAAAGAAGGGGATCTACAGCAGGTTTTAGAGAGAACAGAACATGTTGATTCCAAGCATCGATCTCTACAACGGCCAAGCCGTGCAATGGCGTCAGGGCAAAGAAAAAGTGCTGGCGCGCGATGACGTCCGTGAACTGCTGGCCGAATTTGCGCTGTTTGGCGAAGTCGCGCTCATCGACCTCAACGCCGCGCTCGGTGAGGGCGACAACAAGGCGTTGATAAAGGATTTGCTGAAGCTCGCACCGTGCCGCGTCGGCGGCGGCATCCGCGATCTGGAAACGGCCCGCGAATACCTGAAGGCCGGCGCCAGCAAGCTTATCCTCGGCACCGCGGCACGCGCCGACTGGGTCAACAAACTGCCGCGCGATGCCCTGGTGTTTGCCATCGATGCCAATGGCGATGAGTGGGTCACCAAAGGCTGGCGCGAAGGCACCGGCGAAAAAGTGTTGGACCTCATTCCGACGCTCGCCAGCCGCTGCAGCGAATTCCTGTACACGCAGGTGCAGAAAGAAGGCATGTTGCAAGGCTTGGATGAACCGCGCGTGCGCACCGTGGTGAAAGCATCGCCAGTGCCGGTCACCGTCGCCGGTGGTATCACCACGCTCGACGACATCCGCTTACTGCGCGAACTCGGTGCCAACGGCCAAATCGGCATGGCGATTTACACCGGTACGTTCACACTGGTCGATGCCCTGCTCGCCTCGATCGATTTTGGCAAGCAACCGCTCATCCCCACCATTGTGCAAGACGAAGCCAGCAACGAAGTGCTGATGCTCGCTTACAGCAATGCCGACTCGCTGCGCGTCGCCTTGCAGGAACGCGCTGGCGTGTACTGGAGCCGCTCACGGCAATCGCTGTGGCGCAAGGGCGAAACCAGCGGTCATGTCCAGCAACTGGTTCGGGTCGATTTCGATTGCGACGGCGACAGCCTGCTTTTCCGCGTGCGCCAAACTGATCAGGCCTGTCACCTGAACCGCTGGAGCTGTTTTCCGGCGCAACGCAAACGGTTCAGTCTCGCCACGCTCGACAGCGTGCTCGCCTCGCGGCAATCCGCGCCTAAGCCAGGCTCGTATACCGCCGAGCTGTATGCCAGCGCCGCACTGCGGGCTGAGAAACTGCGTGAAGAAACCGAAGAGCTGATTGAAGCCGAGACACCGGAGCATGTCCGCTGGGAAGCCGCTGACTTGCTGTATTTCGCGCTGGTTAATGCACGCGCAAAAGGCGTGTCACTGGCGGAGATTGAGAATGAATTGCGCAGCAGACATGCGTAACGTGCGTTGCGCGAAATAGCAGCGAAAGTTTCTGCCGTACCTTGCGAGCGGCAACTCCCCCAACCCTCGCCTTTGACAGGTGAGGGAGCGATCTCTCCTCCCCCTGCCAAAGGGGGAGGCCGGGTGGGGGGTTATTGCCGCCCCAGCCCATTAAGAACAAGCGGAATCAACCACCGTGATTTACACCACCCAAAACTGGCAGCGCCCCGCGCTAGCTGACAACCGCGACATCAGCCGTCGCGTCAGCGACTTGCTGCGCGACATCGAAGCCAACGGTGATGCCGCCATCACCGCCGCGTCGGAAAAATTCGATGGCTTTGCGCCGCAAGTCATTGAGCTGCAGCCGTTTGAAAGCTACGAGCTAGCGCCGGCTCTCGCTGCCGCCATCCGCACCGCCGCACACCGCATCGAACGCTTTGCGCGGGCACAGCGTGCTGCACTGACCGACATCGAGTTCGAAGATGAGTACGGCCTTTACGGGCACCGCGCCGTGCCGCTGGAACGCATCGCGGCCTACATTCCGGGTGGTCGCTACCCGCTGATCTCTACCGCGTTGATGACCTTGCTCCCGGCGCGTGTTGCCGGCGTGACCGAGCGCATTGCGCTGTCGCCGTCGGTGAATCCGGCGCTGCTCGCCGCGGCGAGCCTTGCCGGTGCCACCCGCTTCGTCCGCATCGGCGGCGCGCAGGCGATTGCCGCCGCTGCTTGCGGTTCACAATGGACGCCGGCCGTTGACATGATCATCGGGCCCGGCAATGCCTATGTCGCCGAAGCCAAGGCGCAGCTGCAAACCCGCGTGCGCATCGACACCGTTGCCGGACCGAGTGAAGTGCTGATTCTTGCCGATGCCGAGGCGCCGGTGGCATGGCTTGTCGAAGATGCCATTGCCCAAAGCGAACACGGACCTGATGCACTGGCGGTGATCGTCAGTTGCAATGATGCCTGGCTGCAACAGGCCGAGCGTGCGCTGAATGCCAACACGGATGGTGCGGCACTGTTGGCACGCCAGCAGATCCAGTTGGTGTTGGCCCGCGATGCCGATGAGGCCGCCGCATTCAGCAACCATTTTGCCCCTGAGCACCTGATGCTCTGCGACAGTGCGATTGCGCCAACGCAATTGCAGCATTACGGCGCCCTGTTCATCGGCGCCCGCAGTCCGGTCGCGCTCGGTGATTACTTGTCCGGCCCGAACCACACGCTGCCCACCGCTGGCGCCGCCCGGCGCAGCAGCGGCCTGTCGGTGCTGGATTTCCTGCGCATCCAGACCCAGCAAACGATTGTCAAAGGCTTGCCGCTCTATCAAGCGGCAGCGGCGCTGGCGGATGCGGAAGGATTGGTGCATCACGCGGAGAGTCTGCGTTTGCGCAGTAAAGCGTGAACGCGCGATCAGATTGGTGGTGTGCGCGCAAATGGTGTGAACAACACATCAACAGATCCCCTCCCCCTTGATGGGGGAGGGTTAGGGAGAGGGTGAAGAAGGTTCAATCCGTAGTAGCCTCTCGAGCTGCCGGCTCACCCTCACCCCAGCCCTCTCCCCTCAAGGGAGAGGAAGCCAACATGCCACCGTCACCTAAGCTTGCAAGCTTTCAAGCCGCGATGGAGTCGTTGCTGTAGGAGCGGCCTTGGCCGCGATGATTCTTCATTTCGAGTAGGGAATGAATCGCGGCCAAGGCCGCTCCTACAAAAGCACGACAGCTGGGTTTAGTGCTTCTTCTCTTCCCGGTAAACCAACACCGGAATCGAGCAGTGCGTCAGCACTTTCTGCGTTTCGGACCCCAGCAACAGCGCCGACACACCGCGCCGACCATGCGACGCCATGAAGATCAGATCGCAGCCCTGCTTCTTGGCGGCAGCGATGATGCCCTGCCACGGCGCATCACAGATGTCAGTCATGCCATCGCTGTTGACGCCCGCCTGTTGCGCCAGCTTGGCTGCGCCTTCCAGCAAATGCTTGGCTTCCTGCGCCCGCACGTCGGCAAATATCTGCTGGGCGCCGGCATCGATGATCACGCCCTCACCGGCAATCACTGGTGGCACGAATGCCGGCTGGGCATGGTAGAAGCTGACGCGCGCGCCGGCCTCGCGGGCAAAACTCAGCACGCGTTGCACGGTCGATTGCGACATCTCCGAACCATCGATGGGTACCAGAATATGCTTGAACATGGTGTTGCTCTCCCTGCCACGCGAACCTAGTCAATTTGTACGCCCAATCTGGGGCCATTGCAGCTGATTTGGATCAAGCTTTCGCCACTTGCAGCACCAGCAAAACGGCGCTCAATCCCGACCGACTCGACTTGACCGCCGCTCCAGCAACACCGTGTCCTGCCAGACGCCGTCGCGCTGGGCGATGCGTTCGCGGTAACCGACTTCACGAAAGCCACAAGCCTTATGTAAGGCAATGCTGGCAGTGTTGCGCCGGTTGATGGTGCCCTGCAGCGTCCAGAAGCCTGCCGCCTCCGAAGCCTCGATCAAGGCCAGCAGCAGCTGCCGGCCAATGCCCTTCCCTTGCGCTGCGCTGGCGACGTAAACACTCAACTCGGCGACGCCGCGGTAACAGGCACGTGCGGAAATCGCCGACAACACCGCCCAGCCGAGCACCTGACCCGCCTGTTCCGCCACCAGCCGTGGTGCCGACAAGAACCGCTGATTGAAGCCGGTCCAATCGGGGCATTGGGTTTCAAACGTGGCGATACCTGAAGCGATACCTTCAGCAAAAATGGCGAGCACCGCATTGGCATCGCCATGCTGCATGTCACGTAACTGAACTGGCTGCCCCATCACGACGTTATCACCACTGCCATCAGGCTGCGATGCCAAGCCAGCCCTGCAGAATACCCTTGTACCAGAGCACACCCGCCGCACTCAGGACCAACAAAAGCACCAGCCAAGGCCAGCGCGAGCGCTTTTCAGCATAAGGATCTGTCAGCGCGCGCTCCGAGCCCGCCGGCAATGCCGCGATGCTGGTCAGTGCGGTACCAAACGGAATATTGATTTTTACCATGGAGTTCACCGCCCAGCCGTTGGCGTCGAGAATCGGGCCGAGATTGCGCTGACGCAGCTTGAACCAGGCCATGATCATCGACGGACCGGAAACCAGCAGCAGCCCACCGACCAGCGCAAGCGGCATCTGCCACCACTCCAGCGCCAGGAAGCCGCTGACGACTGCCGCCAGCGCGGTACCGATGGCACCGATCGCCAGGCCGATCGCCGCGAAGATACCGGCGAATTTGGCGACATCAAATGGCGCGGCTGGCGCCGGTTTTTCCCCGGAGGTGACCTTGCCGGTAGCATCGGTGACACCGGCGGCCGATTTCTCTTCAATGGCTTTGTCTTTCGAGGCAGCGAACTTCTGGGCCTGCTCAGAAATCATCCGGGCAATGCGCCGATACGGAGTGAAGAACGCCTCGCGCACGCTGATTGGGTTTTCCACGATCTTGCTGACAGTCGCATCCCAGTCATTACCGGCGCGGTCGTAATAAATGCCATTTCGGCCGACCATCAGGTTGCCGGCGTCACCCGCCGTAACCGCAGCGACAATAGTGATTTTCTCGCCGGTCTTTTTGCGCACGCAATCGCAATACAATAGATATGCCCGCGAAAGCCCGGCCAACGCGCCGTGCTTGCCGGCATCGTTGACCCGTACCACCAGATCGCAGCTGCGGCCATCGATAAACAGCGTGCCGTTCTGGAAAACCGCCTTGTCCTTGCGGGCAAAGAAATCGCGAAAGTTTACGAAGTTGTTCAGCAGCACACGCAGGTAACGCTGATAGCGCACCAGCTTGTCGACCGACACAATCTCAGCCGCTTCATCAGCGTGATCCCGATCATAAATAATCAGCGCCGCCAAATCGGCTGCGCAGGTGCTGGAAAGGATCGCACTCAGGCGCTCGCCGCCGAGTGCATTGACCGGACTCTCCGGCTTGTTTGCCTGCCAGGTTTGGTATGGCGCCAACTTGGCTTTCACGGCCTCCCAGCCTGCTTTGCTCAGACTGTCGGATTTGCCGAGCACAGCTTCAAGCAAGGGCTTCAATGCATCGAGTTCCGCTTGCCACGCCGGATTGATGCCGGCGTTGAGCGGCAGCGCGCGCCCAGCCTCGATGCGGGCCAGCGGCAAACCTTCCGAGGCGGCACTGTCGGTATTGAGCAACTGGGTACCGATTGCAGCGAGATCGGCGTCGCTGCCATTCAATGCTGTCACGGCGCGCGCATCGTAACTGGCCAGATCGCAGCGGACGAAATAGTCATCGATTTTGGCGCGCAGATGCGCCAGTGCGGCGGCATGACCGGCCGTGTCACCACCGAACGGCAACTCGGCACCGCCGCCGGCACGTTGCCAATCGACAAACGCTTTGGCGGCCGCGACAAAGGCATCGAGCTTGGCCTGTGAAACACCGGCGACACCACTGCGGTCGGTTTCGCCGCCCAGCGTGGCAATCACATCAGCAATCAACTGCTTGACCTCGGCGTTGTCACTGAGTTCGGCCGGTACGATGCCATCGCCATTCGGTCGGTTCGCCGGAAAGATCTTGCCGAGATCGGCGGTGTCGTCCACTGAAAGCTGGTGCGAAGTCTTGCCCAGATTGGCGACGATCTCGCGCGCCGACGCCAGCAGCTTGGCGCCCTCGGGATGCTGCTCGTTGATCGCGGCAAGCGGCAAGGCATCACCACTCAGCAACACTTCCGGTTGCTTGAGAACCGACAGCGCCCATTTGACCGCTGCCAGCACTTCCGGCACCCGCACACGGCCATCACCATCGGCATCGATATAGGCCAAGGTGCGGGCATCAAACTCGAGCCCCTGGGTCGGACAGGCCAGCGCAGCCCACAATTTCTGATCCAGTTCGGCCAGCGCTTGCCAGTCGGATATGCGGTCGAGACGAACCTGATCGAAGCCACCAGAACGAAAGAATTGCCATTGATGTGCGGTCATGTTGCCGTCCTTGTTCTACGCCCAAAAAACGATATGCACCGATAAGGCCAGCTGCCGCTCCTTACCTTCCTCTGCCTCGGAAAACGAACCTGACACCGCCCTTGCAGCGGCACATGCCCGGCAACCATAGGACAAGCGTGCAGCCACGGCAAGTCTCGGCCGGTGCCGGGCGGCCACAACAGACAAGGCCCGCACGCGGCGGGCCTTGTCTGTTGTGGAAAGCGGTGGTTGGGCAAAACGGCTGACTGGGCAAAAAAGCGAGACGACCCGACAAGCGAGTTAGCGCTTGGTCGCTGTTTTCAGCTCCGTCACATAGCGCTGCACATTGGTAAGGCCGTTCGCATTCGCCGCCAGCCGCTGCACCAGCGCCGAACCGACGATGACACCGGCGGCGCCGGCATCGAGCGCACCGCGCACATGCTCCGGGGAAGAAATGCCAAAGCCAAGAATCGCTGGTGCCGCATGGTGCTTGCGCAGCGCCGCCAGCAAATGCTCCAGCGGCATGTTGGCCGCCGTTTCCGAGCCGGTGACGCCGGCGCGCGACAACAAGTAAACATAGCCTTGTGACAAGCGCGCAACATCGGCCTGGGTTCGTGCATTCGCATTCGGTGGCAGGATGAAGACGTTGTCGATGCCGGCCTTGGCACCCGCCGCGCGGATCAGTGCCGACTCACGCACCGGTACATCAGGCACCAATATTGAATCGACACCGGCGGCTTTTGTCGCGGCAAAGAAATGCTCGACACCGGCGCCATAGACCAAGTTGCCGTAAACCAGCAAACCGATCGGCAACTGCGGAAACCGGTCCCGTACCCGCGCAACGATCGCCAACGCCGCCGGCGGCGTCACCCCGGCAGCGAGCGCACGATTGGCTGCCGCGACGATGGTTGGGCCATCAGCAACCGGGTCGCTGTACGGAATGCCGAGCTCGAGCGCATCGGCGCCGGCTTCGACCACCGCACAGATCTGCGCGAAGGAGGTTTCCGGGTCCGGATCGCCGAGCATCAGAAATGGGATCAACGCGCCTTCCTTGCGATCGCGCAGGCGGGCAAACATATCTTGATAGCGGTTCATGTCTGCCTCCTCAGTGTGCCGAACCGGCCGCAATCACGCTGCGAACATGGTTCAGATCCTTGTCACCGCGACCGGACAGGTTGACGATGACATTCATCGGTTCGGTAATCGACTGCGCGAGCTGCTCGGCGTAGGCGAGTGCATGCGCGGATTCCAGTGCCGGAATGATACCCTCCTCTTTCGCGAGCCGCTGAAATGCTGTCAGCGCCGGCTCGTCGTTGACCGCCACATACTGCGCACGGCCGATGGACTGCAGATAGGCGTGCTCTGGGCCGACTGCGGGATAATCCAGTCCCGCCGACACCGAATGTGACTCCTCGATCTGGCCATCGGCATTCTGCATCACATAGGTGTAGGCGCCGTGCAGGATGCCAGGCGTGCCGGCGCACAGCGTCGCGCCGTGCTTGCCGCTGGTGATGCCATGACCACCAGGTTCAACACCGATCAGTTTCACCGACGCGTCTGCAACAAAGTCACTGAATATGCCAATGGCATTGGAGCCGCCGCCAACGCAGGCAATCACGGCATCCGGCAACGTGCCGATTTGCTCCAGTATCTGCGCGCGCGCTTCCCTGCCGATGACGCGCTGGAATTCCCGCACCAACAGCGGAAAGGGATACGGACCTGCAGCCGTGCCGAGCAGATAGTGGGTGGTTTCGAAACTCGCCGCCCAATCGCGCAGTGCTTCGTTGACCGCATCCTTGAGCGAGGCACTGCCGGCCTCGACTGGCACCACCTTGGCACCGAACAGTTCCATGCGAAACACGTTCATCTGCTGGCGCTGGATGTCTTTCGCGCCCATGTAAATGACGCATTCCAGCCCGAGCAGCGCGCAGGCCAACGCCGTCGCGACCCCATGCTGACCGGCGCCTGTTTCGGCGATCACCCGCTTCTTGCCCATGCGCTGGCTCAGCAGTGCCTGGGCCAGTACCTGATTGGTTTTGTGCGCGCCACCATGCAACAGATCCTCGCGCTTCAGGAACACCCGCAGCGGCGTATCGCGCAGGAAATTGCGGCATTCGTACAGCGGCGTCGGCCGCCCGGCGTAATCACTCAGCAGTTTATTGAGCTGCTGATGAAAAGCCGGGTCGCGCTGGGCCTCGTGAAACGCAGCTGCCAGCTGATCCAGCGCCGGCAACAGGATCTCCGGCACATACTGGCCACCATAGGGGCCGAACCGGGTGATGTCTTCCGCAGCAATACTCATCATTTTCTCTCTGTATTCGTAATATGTTTGAAGCCGCTTCAACAGAAAAACCAACTGCGCAGTGAAGTAAAAAGCGCAGTCAACTTCTGGGCATCCTTTATCCCCGGCGCCGACTCGACCCCGGAATTGACATCCAGCACGCCGACACCAGTGGCCCGCGCTGCCCGAATATTGTCGGGTGCCAGGCCGCCGGCGAGCACGATGCGGGCCCGTGCCAATGTCGGCGGCAGCGCCTGCCAGTCAAACACCGTGCCGTTACCGCCGCGGGCCTGACCATGACCGCTATCAAACAGGACGCGGTCAGCTGCCGTCGCGCTGCTGTCCGCTGTGTTCACTTCCGCTGATTGGCTGACCCGTTCCACTTTCCAGACCTCGACACCGGGCAGCAGGGCCTTGACGGTGACGATATCGGTCTCGCTGTGCACGCCGTGCAGCTGCACCGCAAACAATTGCAACTCGCGCGCGGTTGCAACGATTTCATCGATATCGTTGCTGGTGAACACCCCGACATAGCGCAGCGGCGCTGCCTGCTGGATCGCTTTTGCCTGCGGCAGCGTGATCCGGCGCGGCGATTCCGGCGCAAAAATGAGGCCACCGAAACTGGCGCCAAGACCATAGGCCGCTCTGGCATCTTCGATGCGGGTCAGACCGCAGATCTTCACCGCGCCAAACGCGAGCTCACGCGCGGCCAGATCGACCCGCTCGGATTTCATCAGACTGGAGCCGACCAGAAAGGCCTTGGCATGGGTGGCCAGCCGGGCGACATCGGCATGGCTGCCGATGCCCGATTCGCTGACGACAAGGCGGTCCGCCGGCACTTGTGGCGCCAGTTGCTCGGTAACGGCAAGATCAATTTTCAGCGTGCGCAAATCGCGGTTGTTGATGCCAATGATCTCGGCACCGAGCGCGAGCGCCCGGTTGAGCTCAGCGGCATCGTGCACTTCGGTCAACACGCCGAGGCCGAGCGACCTGGCTTCGGCAGCACAAACGCGATAGCCGACATCATCGAGCACCGACAGCATCAGCAGCACCGCATCGGCGCCGAAAGCCCAGGCTTCGCGCACCTGATACGGCTCCAGCGTGAAATCCTTGCGCAGAATCGGCGCCCGGGTGATGGCGCGTACTTCCGCGAGGTGATCGAGGTGACCGCCAAAATAGGTCTCATCGGTCAACACCGAAATCACATCGGCGATGCCGTGGTATGCGCTGGCGATCTCGGCCAGGGTGAACTGACGGCGGATCACGCCCTGCGACGGCGACGCGCGCTTGCATTCCATGATGAAGCGTTTGCCGGGCGCGCGCAGTGCGGCGGCAAAATCACGGACCGGGCCGAATTCAACCGGTCGCTGCAACTGCGGCCGCGCCAGTTTGGCCTGCGCGAGCTCCAGCCGTTTGTTGGCCACGATCTCGGCCAGCACATTGCGCACTGGAGCGTTTTGCTCATGCGCGGTGCTGAGTGCACTGGCCGAAACGACATTAACCGACATAAGCAGACTCCCGTTGCAGATCCCGCAGCCGCGCCAGCGGCACGCCATCGCGCAGCGCCGCCGAGGCTTGTTCGACGCCGGCCGCAATGGTGCCGACCTTGCCGGCGACATAAAGCCCGGCACCGGCATTGAGGGCAATGGCGGCATGAAAGGCCGGGCGACCGGCACCGGCCAGCACCGCTTCGATTTCCGCCGCGTTGGCCACTGCATCACCGCCACGCAGCGCTTCGATCGGGAATCGCTGCAGCCCGACCTGCTCCGGCGTCAGTGTGTCCTGCGTCAAAACCCCTTCACGCAATTCCACATATTGACTCGGCCCGTGCACAGCGAATTCGTCAACACCACCGTTGACGACAATGGCGCGCTTGACGCCGATTGCACGCAGCGTTTCCGCAACCAGCATCAGGTACTTTGAATCATACACGCCCATCAGCCGCAGGTTGGCACGGGCCGGGTTGATGATCGGCCCCAGCAGATTGAACAGCGTACGCAACTTCAGCGCCTGCCGAACCGGCATCGCATGGCGCACGCCCGGATGGTATTGCGGCGCGTGCAGGAAGCAGAGCTGATACTGATCGAGCAAGGCGCGCGCGCGCTCCGGCGTTTGTTCACACTGGATGCCGAGCGCCTTCAGTACATCAGTCGAGCCGCTTTGTGAACTGACCGCGCGATTGCCATGTTTGGCCACCGGCACGCCGAGACTCGCCAGCGTGAACGCAACTGCGCTTGAGACATTCAGCGTACCCATGCCATCGCCGCCGGTGCCGCAGCAATCGATGACGTCATAAGCTGGCGTAGGGAACGGCAGCGCTGCGGCCAGCAAAGCGTGGGCGGCACCAGCGACCTCTTCGGCCGTCTCGCCTTTGGTCCGCAGCGCAATCAGCAATGCGCTGATTTCAATCACATCGGCTTCGCCGCGCACGATGCGGGCAAATGCCTGCTCGGCATCGCTGACACTCAGATTTGCGCCAGCCACAACGCGCTCCAATACCGGGTTCATGCCGCACGCTCCTTCTGCTCGGGTTCTTTCAGGAAATGCACCACATTGGCCAGCAGATCGCGGCCGTAAGTCGTCAGAATCGATTCCGGATGGAACTGCAAGCCGGCGATAGCATGGTGTTTGTGCATCATCGCCATCACCACCGGCCGGAACGCGTCGGCATCGAAAGCTTCGGCAATGATCTGCATCGACTCCGGCACTTCGATCGCAGCCAATGAGTGATAGCGACCGACCATCAGCTGGCGCGGCAAGCCGGCAAACAGCGGATGCACTTCGCACTGGATGGTGCAGCGTTCGCCATGCAGCGGCTGCGGTGCCCGGCCGACCACGCCGCCGAACGCGACGGTCATCGCCTGATGACCGAGACAGACACCGAGCATCGGATAGCGGCCGGCCACCGCCTTGATGAGCTCGATGCAAATACCGGCCTGCTCCGGCGTGCCCGGCCCCGGCGACAGCACCAGCAGCGGTTCCTGCATCGTCGCCAGTCGCTGCAGCACATCGGCGAGCGGCACGTCGTTGCGCAGCACCGTGACCTTGCAACCGAGGCAGGAAAACTCTTCGACCAGGTTGTAGCTGAACGAGTCGTAGTTATCGATCAGCAACACATCGCGAACGTATTCGCTAGCCATCGCTCTACGCTCCCTTTTCACTGACATTTGCGCTGGCAATCGCGCGCAGCACGCTCTCGGCCTTGCGCCGGGTTTCGTCGGCCTCAGCCTGCGGCTCGGAGCCGAGCACAATGCCGGCACCGGCCTGCACGGTGGCGACACCATCGCGCACGACGGCAGCGCGGATCACGATGGCGGTATCCATGTTGCCGGCGGCATCGAGATAGCCGACCGCACCGCCGTAACAGCCGCGTGGCGCCCGTTCGATAGCCCGGATAATCTGGATGGCACGGATCTTCGGCGCACCGGACAGCGTGCCCATCGGCATCGACGCCGCGAACGCGTGCAGCGCATCGAGCTCCGGCTTCAGCACGCCATTGACGCGCGACACCAAGTGCATGACCCGGGCATAGCGCTCGACGGTCAGCAACTGCTTGATCCGGCGGCTGCCGGGCTGACAGATGCGGGCAACATCGTTGCGCGCCAGATCGACCAGCATCATGTGCTCGGCCACTTCCTTGCCATCGGCGCGCAATTCGGCTTCGATGCGGGCATCGCGATCCAAATCGAGCGCGCCATTCTTGTCGCGGCCACGCGGCCGGGTGCCAGCAATCGGACAGACCTCCAGCACACGGCTTGCACCATCGACTTTCACCGCCGATTCGGGCGAAGCGCCGAACAGCGTGAACGCATCGGTGGCCCCGTAAAACAGGTACGGACTCGGATTTTCCTGACGCAGCGCCCGGTAGGCCGTAAGCGGTGCATGGCACGGCAACTGGAATCGACGCGAGATCACAATCTGGAACGCGTCACCGGCCCGCAGATGTTCCTGCACCTGGCGAACCTGCGCACAGAACGCGCTGTCGCTGACGTTTGTGGTGACCGGCTCAAGCGCAGCAACCGGTGCTGGCGCCTGTACGGTTTTGAGTTTGCCGGCCTGCTCGGCCAGCAAGGCCAGGCGCCGGCTCAATTCGTTTTCGACCCGCTCAGACTGCTCGCCGTCGATCACCAGCGCCGTCGCCTGCGCCGGATGACCATCTCGCGGCACCTGCACCAGAATTTCCGGCACATAGAGCGTGAAGCTGTCGCTGTCGGTGCCGTCAGCAAAGGGTGCGAACTGCTCGAAGAGTTCTATCGATTCAAACGGGAACACACCGGTGAGCAGCAAAGCCTTGCTGACATCGGCGCTGCTCGGCATCAGCGCCGTCAGCACCGCGCGCAATACGTCGAACGGTGACGCCGCCCGCAGCCGCGCCAGCTCATCCACACCCGCTTCCGGTCGCGGAAAGCGCAGCGTCACTTGCTCGTCACGCTGGCTTTGTGTTTGCACTGCAGATGCGGCAAGCAACGCCGCGATGAGTTTTTTTAGCAGCGCACGGCCATTGACCGTCAGCGCGGTCAGCGTGACGTGCCGGCCCTTGCCATGCAGCTTCAGACACGGTGACAACAGCAACAGGCTCTTGCCTGCCTGCGTCGTCGGGGCGCCATAGGCGGGCACCACGTTATCGACCGTTTCCAGCAGGAAATGTCCTTCGGCGCGCCCGTCGTCGGTTTGGCTGGCAAACAGATCGACCGGCGCGGCCGACAATGTGAACTGCCGGCTAAGCACCCGGTAATCAGCACGCACGTTGGCGGCTGCGGCATTGGCAGATTGGACAGGCACGGCTGCCATTACAGCGTTCTCCCAACGGCTTCGGCGATGAGTTTGAGTTCTTTCATCAACTGGGCGAATTGCGGCGGCGTCAGCGACTGCTTGCCATCGGACAGTGCCTGCGCCGGATTGCGGTGCACTTCGATCAGCAAACCGTCGGCGCCGCAGGCCAGCGCTGCTTTCGACAACGGCGCGACCAGCTCGCGAATGCCGGTGCCGTGCGACGGATCGACCATGACCGGCAGATGGGTTTTCTGCTTGAGATAGGCAACGGCGTTCAGATCAAGCGTGTTGCGGGTGGCCGTTTCAAAGGTGCGGATGCCGCGCTCGCACAGGATCACATTCGGGTTGCCGGCCGCGACAATGTATTCCGCCGCCAGCAGCAGCTCCTCGATGGTCGCCGACAGGCCGCGCTTCAGCACCACCGGCTTTTTGGTTTCGCCAACCGCGCGCAGCAAGCGGAAGTTCTGCATGTTGCGGGCGCCGATCTGCAGCGCATCGATCTTCTCGACAAACAACTCGACATCGCCGGTGTCCATCACTTCCGAGACGGTCGGCAGGCCGGTTTCACCCGAGATTTTTTTCAGCAGGTTGAGCCCTTCTTCACCGTGGCCCTGAAAGCTGTACGGCGAGCTGCGCGGCTTGTAGGCACCGCCACGCAGGGCGCGGGCGCCAGCGTCCTTTACCGCCGCCGCAGTTTCGCGCAGCTGATCTTCGCTTTCGACCGCGCACGGCCCGCCGACAATCACCAGACGCTCGCCACCAATCGCGATGTTGCCGATATTGACCACGGTGTCGTGGCCGCGCATATCACGGCTGACCAGCTTGTACGGCGTCAGAATCGGCTTGACCGACTCGACCAGCGGGTCGCCTTCCAGATTCAGCTCGTTCAATACCCGCTCATCACCGAGCGCACCGAGCACGACCCGCTCGACCCCGGGCATGTACAGCGGCTTGAGGCCGCGCGCTTCGATTTGCTGCATCAGGCGGAAGGCATCGGCCTCCGAGGCTTCCGGTTTCAGGACAACGATCATGGTGTGACTCCTTTTCTCGATAGTTGGTGGTTCGGTTCAATCGTGGAAATGACTTTTTCGCCAAACAAAAAGGCCCGCGGGGTACGCGGGCCTTTTCAGGTGACTGCAAACGCTTTTTTCAGCGCATGACGCCCTCTGCCCGCGTGCGGACATGCCACCACCAGCGCCAGCCGCGCAGGTTGTTGAAGCGGAGGGTTGTCAGATTCATAGTTTCGTTATCTACCTTCAGATGAATACGCCGCGCCGAAATTGTTCCAGACAATTTCCGGCATGCCCCGCATCCCTGCGGGGCAAAACAAAAAGGCCCGCTTGGAGCGGGCCTTTTGCAAACTTTACACGTCAGTTGCGGTAGAAAACCGGCAATCAACGCGCACGCAGGCCCGCCTGAGGGTGTTGCCACCACCAGCGCCAGACCTTGTTGATGTGAGTGCGTGCTTTCATGTTGGCGAAACTACCCGAGCCGACATCGGGCCGTCAAGCCACAATTTGATGACCATGAGCGGAAGTCATAAGCCTGACTGGACCAGCGTCTACTGTATGAAGTAGCCAATGACCCGCCAGCTACCGTCGGCCTCCCGCATCATCGTGACATGCTCGGTTACCGCGGAACGACCAGCAAAATCGGTACGAAAACGCAGCTTCGCATATTCGCCACCGGGCAAGCCCGGCATGCTGAGTTCCAACGACCGGAACACCAGCTCACGCTTGCTGACCACACCCAATGGGCCACGAGCCTCGCTGATCGCTTTTTGCCAGGTCTCGAAGTTGACAGCGGAACGCATCAGATTGCTGGACTCGGCATAAGCCTGCTGATGCTCGGCGGCATCGACTTTCCGCAACCAGTGAATGCCTGCACTGACTGCGGCCTCGGTTTCATCAGCTGACGCCAGCAAGGGCGCCATCAACATCAGCAACAGAACCCACCAATTACGCATCGCGACTTACTCCTGTTTAAGTGACATTCCCTTTCAGCGGCTGCTGCCATCGGTCGGTGGCGGCAGCTCTTCCGGTTCAGCGGTCACTGCTTTCACCCGCCCCGCTCGCCGCAGCGCATCCCGCAGCGCCCACTCGATCTGGGCGTTCAAACTGCGCAAATCATCGTCGGCCCAACGCTGCATGGCATCGAGGATCTGGGCATCCACTCGCAGCGCGAACGCTTTTTTGCTCACGGCAGGCTCCGGACAAAACTGACCACGGCCGGGACCAGCTCCGGCGCCAACGGCAGCGCCGGATCGCCGTAGCTGCGCTGTTGCATCACGCTGTCCCCCACGGCCACCGCCTTCAGGACGTGGTTCATGTTGGCAATGCGCAGCGCCTGTACCGATGCTACCGCCGCAAGCGCGCCGGCATCGGCGGCGCTGACCTGGATATCGGCGCCGCCTGCCACGGTCAGAACCGGCACCTTGAGCTTTCCGAGCTCCACCGCTGGGTCGCGGCGCAGCCAGGACTGCATATACGGCTGCACGCTCGGGCGATACAGCGCCGCCAACGACGGTGGCACGTCGGCCACCAGGCGGCCAGCCTTCAGCTCAGCAAGGATGCGGGCGCTGTCCGCGAGCAAATGGGGCGCCTGCTTCTGCAACTGCTCTTGCAACAACACGTCCGCCGAACGGCCCGCCCCCGCAATCAGGACAACGCCCGCGACGGCACGGCGCTGAGCCAGCAAAGTGACCAGCAGCGCCCCCTCGCTGTGACCGATCAGCACCGGCTTGGCAAAACCACGCCGCTCCAGCTCGGCAGCCCAGGCATCTGCATCGTTGACAAAACTATCGATGCGCAACTTGCTTTCATCCGGCTGCAACCACGTACTTTCGCCGACGCCGCGTTTGTCATAGCGCAGGCTGGCGATACCATTGCTTGCCAGCTGCTGCGCCAACATTTTCAGGCTGTTGTTGGCGCCGGGCAGGAGTTTGCTGTTGCCGTCCCGATCGGTCGGACCGGAACCGGCGACGATGAGAGCCACAGGGACCCTCTCGGTTGTCAGCGGCTGTTCCAAGGTACCGCGCAGCGTGACGTCAGGCAGCTTCAATTCCAGCAGCTGGCTGCGGAACTCGATGGCCGAAACGGTTGATGCCAAACTCAAGGCGGCAGCGACCACTACCATGTGAAATCTCATTGGCTCCCTCCATGCACAACCAGGTTGGGACAACGCTGCTGCAACTCTGCAATGAAGCGCTTGGGCTCCGCTGGCGCTATCGGCAACTCAGCGACAGCCCGACCGTCTTCGATACCTAAATGCAGCCGCCGCAGCGACAGCGCCGGCGCACTCTGCAGCGACCAAGCCGGCCGCACATAACGAATGCGGTTAAGTGGAATGCGCTTACGCATCGGACCGCAACGCACGCGCAGTTCGCTGCCATCCAACACGTAACTGGTACCAAACCAGAGCCAACTGAGCAGGCCGATCACCGAGGCATTTGTTGCCAGCAGTATCCAGCCATCGACCGTACTGAACAGCCGACCGGATTGCAGCAGAGGCCAGGCTGCCGCGAACACGACGACTGGTGCCGACAGAAAAACCAGCAACAGCCAGGTATCCCGTTTTGGTTGGTAATAACGCATCGCGTGCTCCTTGATCCCGGCAACTGGCGTCTGATTAGCGCCAGCCAATTTCCGGATTGTGTTTCCGAAGTTCGGCCAGCAAATCCTGTGGTGCCGCCGGCCGAATGCGATAACACTGCGGAGTTCCATTCTGTTGGTAGTGCACCTCAATCCAGCCACGCTCGCTGCGCTGCAGGTGGCCAATCGCAGCCACCGGAATACCGCGCTTCTTTAATCCTTTGAAGAACAGCAGGTGCTGGGCGGAAACGCCATAACGCGTCCAGTAACCGCTGATGCCATGCCCTGCCAGACTCACCAGCAAGCCAATCGAGAGCGAAATCGGCTGGAATGGCAAACCTTGCAATATTCGCTGAAGCTCCATGGCGCCAACAAAAAACAGACAGACCAGTAATGGCAATGCGCCCTGCAAGCCCTTTGCAGAAAAATAACGTATGCGCTTGGCTGAATGAGTCAGTTCGCCTCGTGTCATAACCGCGGCCTTCATTGTCCTTACCGGCCTCAGCTATACAGCGAACCGGTATTCACCACCGGTTGGGTGTTCTGCTCGGAACACAGCACCACCAGCAGATTGCTGACCATCGCGGCTTTGCGCTCGTCATCGAGTTCGACCACGCCCTGGTTCTTCAGCTGCTCCAGCGCCAGGCGCACCATGCCGACCGCGCCTTCGACGACTTTCTGCCGCGCGGCAATGACGGCCGTTGCTTGCTGGCGGCGCAGCATCGCGCTGGCGATTTCCGGGGCGTAGGCCAGGTGCGAGATGCGCGCCTCGATCACTTCGACCCCGGCTTTCGACAGGCGGGCGTGGATTTCCTTGCGCAGCTCGTCGGCGATTTCGCCGGAGTGACTACGCAGCGCGATCACACCTTCTTCATGTTGATCATAGGGATAGCTGGTCGCCAGATTGCGTAGCGCCGCCTCGCTCTGGATGCTGACGAAGTTTTCATAGTCATCGACCATGAACATCGCTTCGGCGGTATCGACCACGCGCCAGACCACGACCGAAGCGATTTCAATCGGGTTGCCGTCGGCATCATTGACTTTCAGCTTGCCGCTTTCGAAGTTGCGTACTCGCAGGCTGATCGCATGCTTACTGTAGAACGGATTGGCCCAGCGCAGGCCCGGATCACGGCAGGTACCGACGTAGGAACCGAACAGCTGCAGCACCTTGCCTTCGTTCGGATTGACCATGAAGAAGCCGAACCAACTGATGAACACCAGAATGGCCAACAGCCCGGCCGGGATCTTGACGATCGGCGGCATCAGCACGACAGCGGCGATTGTGGCGATCTGCAACACGAACAACAGCGCCAGCATGCCGTAGCCCGAGCGGCAGGTGCGGGTGATTTCTTGGGTCATGGTGTCTTTCTCCTGTAAGCCCCTTGCGGGGAAGCGGGTTCCAGCCCGGCATGCGCATATTGATATTATTTTGATATCACACTGTCAAGCCGAAGCTGACCGACGGTGAACTCCCGGGTGGTGACTTTTGATACTCGCTTGGTCGATTTGACCAATTTATTTGCAGCCCCCTTAAACCTTTCCCTGGCCAATCAGCGTCTTATCGGACATGGCACACCGGCTGCTTAGATGCCGGTACCGGCTAAATCGCCCACCGCCGCTGTGCCCACCCGGCCACAGCGGTAAAACAAGGAGAACACCATGCGCCTGACCTCCACCGCCCTGTTGCTCGCCGGCCTGATCGGCCTCTGTGCTGTTCCGGCTGTCATGGCCCATGACGTTGGTGATGGCCAGAAAGGCCGCGGTATCGATACCGTCAATGCCAATATCGATATTGGCCGTGATGCTGAAGCCGGCGACCTGGACAGCGTCAACGGTGACATCGAGGTTGGCACCAACAGCAAGGTCGGCGACATCGATACCGTGAACGGCGATATCGCCCTGGCTGATGGCGTCAAAGCCGGCGGTGCCGATTCGGTCAACGGCAAAATCAAGGGCGGCCGCAATGTGGTCATCGGCGGCGATATCGACACCATCAACGGCGGTATTGGCTTCGACGCCGGCAGCCGCATCGACGGCGGCCTCGATACGGTCAACGGCACGGTCAAACTGACCGGTACGGCGGTCGCCAAGGACATCGAAACCGTCAACGGTGACATCCACCTGCTCGATGGCAGCATCGTCAGCGGCAAGATCATCGTCCGCAAGCCGAAAGGCGGCTGGTGCTGGTTCGACTGCGATGAGGACAAGCCGGTAATCGAACTGGGCGCCAACGTCGAAGTGACTGGCGGCCTGGTGCTGGAGCGCGAGGTGGAACTCAAGCAACACCCGAGCGCCAAAGTCGGCCCGATCGTCTACGCCTACGACAAGAAGTAAGCCCCACCCCGTGCCGATCGCCGACGCGGCCCCCCAGCCCAGGCGATCGGCACGGTTTTCCCCCAGAAATTGTGCCTTAGCTCAGCGACAAAGCGGCCACATTTGCCGCCGGCCCGGAAAACC